>NZ_SAXC01000005.1:0-186424 GCF_028895345.1 Psychrobacter sp. DAB_AL62B | reverse complement strand
TAAATAGTCTGTCAACCCTTTATTCTAATTCGTTTCAACTGGTTATCTGGGTTATAAGTTTGTTAACTTATTTGCCAGCTTCCTTTGCTGAGGTGCGTATTATAGACGCTTTTAATCTGGTGTCAAGAACTTATTTTTAATTGGTGTTAAAGTAAATGTAAACTCTAATGCCAATCTCGCTAAACTTCAGTACTAAGTGATCAATCACTTGCCCTAATAAGTTTAGCTTCGTTCCGATAGGGGCGTATTATACGCAGTTTCAGGAGGGGGTCAAGGGGTTTCGGAAATTTTTCAATCAATGTTAATCACTACTTTAATACTGTTATAGTTATCAATAGCTTGGAATTACCACCTACTTATGATTAACTAAATTTAGCCTATTAATCAATTGTCTTCTTCTTTTATATGGTTACTCAATAGAGTTAATCGGTAGCTACTCGACATTTCATACTCTACTTACAACTTACCCATCTTTTTAAAGAACTCCTTGTAGGCTTCGACTTTTTTATCTAAGCCTAATGGGTACGCTCGCGAGGTTGAGGGTAGACGATATAGTGTTAAGTCGTTAACTTGCTCTGCAATATGACTTTGTTCAGTGTCATGCCACTGGTAAGGATAGTCGATACTTTGATTGGTCTTAGGATACTTGGACTTAGTTGGTGGGGTATTAAGCAAGTTGAGCAGCACCTCTGTTGCCTTGCCTCCTGTGGTGAATAATGATTTTACCTTTGGTACTTGCGGCAAAATGCTATCTAAATCAACAGTCGTCACAACCGTTAGGTTTTTATCAGACGCATTGCCAGTCTCGCGAATTGCTTGTACTACTGTAGGACAAGAAGCAATACCGCGCTCAAACATAAAGGCGCAGATACGCTCAGGATCAAAGCGCTTTTCATCCCCTACTCTAAAATAATCTGCGTCGTCAAAGAATACGCAGCCATATATGCGCCACATGTCATTCTGAAAGTTAGGATAGTGAAACCTCATCGCCCATTTATCAGCGGTGGGTGGAAAACTACCCATCATCATGACCGTCGCATCAGGTGGTAAGACGGGACCGAAAGGATGCGTTTCGATATTTGCTGTTTCTGTATCTAAAGTTTGTGGCCATACAAAGTCGTTAGCAGGTTTTGATAGCGTTGTGTGAGTATTCGATGGGGATTTGGTCATGATATTCTTCATCAGAAAAGTGGTTTTTTTGGTATCATAGCAAGCGTAAACATTGCTCAAAGTGCAATGGCTTTAATATAGCTATATTTTATGGTTATATGACTTGCTATGAACCACTATTTATAATTATTGATTGGTTAATTTGTCTCTTATTACTATAAAAGCTCAGCCGATAGAGTCAAGGCACGATTTGTTAGTGATATGGATGGTTTTATAGATAGCTATATAGTTATAAAGTCGAACATAATCATGAAACAATTTATTTAAAAGCGCTGCGCCGCAATGTATTTATTTGCCGATTGTCTATCTAAATGCCTATATTTTTTATTTTATTAGATTAAATAACGCCCAAGAATCAGACCAAAACTAAGAGACTACTCATGAGTGACTTAAAAATTACCGTAATTGATCATCCGTTAGTACGCCATAAACTCAGCCTCATGCGTGAAAAAGACTGTAGTACTTATAAGTTCCGTACGCTCACCAAAGAGCTGGCACGCTTGATGGCTTATGAAGCAAGCCGCGACTTTGAGATTGAAACTTTTCCAATGGAAGGCTGGTGTGGTGATATTACTGGTGAGCAAATCACTGGGAAGACGGCGACGATTGTGCCGATTCTGCGCGCCGGTATTGGCATGTTGGATGGCGTTCTCGATTTAATCCCAACGGCTAAAATATCTGTTGTCGGCTTACAGCGTGATGAAGAGACCTTGGAGCCCGTACCGTTCTTTGAAAAATTCGTTAGTCATATGGACAAACGTCCTGCGATTATCATTGACCCGATGCTCGCAACTGGTGGCTCAATGATTGCTACTATTGAGATGCTAAAGAAACACGGCTGTAAAAACATTAAAGCATTGGTATTGGTCGCAGCGCCTGAAGGTGTGCGCTTAGTTAATGAAGCGCATCCTGACGTGACCCTTTATACAGCGGCATTAGACAGCCATTTGGATGAACACGGCTATATCATCCCTGGTCTCGGTGATGCAGGCGATAAGATTTTTGGTACTAAGCAAATTTAATATAACTGACAGTTAGAAATAGCGGTTGGAAAGTATGATTAAGCATTGATGGCTACCATTACGACTGCCATTAACAATTTATTATTAATAGCAGTCGTTAATAATAGATTATTAATAACAAGGATGAATGATGAACGTATTAATTACGGGTGCAAGTGCGGGTTTTGGTGAAGCGCTTACGAGGCGTTTGATTGCAAAAGGTCATCGGGTGATTGGTTGTGCGAGACGACTCGATAAGCTTAATGCAATGGCGCAAGAGCTTGGTGATTTTTTCTTACCAGTAGTAATGGACGTTAGTGACACTGCTTCTATTCCACAAATTATTGCTGATCTGCCAGAGGACTTTAAGCAAATCGACGTCTTGGTTAATAATGCTGGACTGGCATTGGGTACAGAGCCTGCGCAAAACGCCAATCTTGATAACTGGATGCGTATGGTCGATACCAATATCAAAGGTCTGATGGCGCTAACTCATGCTGTCTTGCCAGTCATGGTCGCGCGCGATAGTGGTTATATTATCAATGTTGGCTCTATCGCTGGCAGCTGGCCATACTATGGTGGCAACGTTTATGGCGCAACGAAAGCGTTTGTGAAGCAGTTTAGCCTAAACTTGCGCGCCGATTTAATCGGTACACAAGTTCGTGTCACCAATCTTGAGCCGGGCAATGTTGCCGGTACTGAGTTTTCAAACGTCCGTTATCACGGTGATGATGATAAAGCCGCTAAAGTTTATGATGGCTTCAAAACCATGACTGGTGATGATATCGGCGATATCTTGTTATGGTTAATTGAGTCGCCTGCTCATATTAATGTCAATCGTTTAGAGGTCATGCCTGTTGCGCAAACTTATAATGGTCTGACGATTGCTAAGCAAGATTCGTAGAGATGTATATCATAGTTTTATAAGCTGCTAAAAAAACCTTATAAGCTTAATATTTAAAATGTATAAGAAAGCGACCTATAAAGGTCGCTTTCTTTATTGAGCGAAAAATCGCCTATGAAAAACTTACAGTTTAATCAGCTAGTGTTTTAATCAACTCAAACCTTGGCAATTCTTTACCATCTATCGTGACTGTTTCATTAAACATTGCTATTGGTCGAACCCAAACACCGTATTCACCGTAAAGACAACGATAAACAACTAGCATTTCTTCGGTTTCAGAATGCTTTGCCGTATGTAAAACCTGATAAAGACTGCCTTTATAATGGCGATAAATGCCTTGGGGGATGGTTTGAATTTTTTGAGTCATAGTAGAATCCTAATTTTTAATAAATATTAGCGATTAATACAAATAAATAAGGTCGACTTAAATGCCGACCTTATCTTTATTCACTTAATTGTTTATTTAACCTAGCGCTTTTAACCAACCGTCACTTTCGCATACGCTTTCTTACCGGCTTGGATAACGACCGTTTGCCCAGACGTTAAGCTAAAACCACCATCAACCACTTCACCATCTACTTTTACCGCGCCACGTTTAATCATATCTTTAGCAGATGAGCTATTTTTGGCCAGTCCCGCTTGGTTAAGTATTTGGGCAATAAATAGTGCGTCTTGACCTTCCAAGTCTAGTGTTACTTCTGGCAAATCAACGGGTAATTCACCATCGGCTAAAACGTTACCGGCTGATTTATGCGCATTGGCAGCAGCATCGGCATCATGGAAACGTTCAATCAATTCTTCGGCAAGGATACGTTTAATCTCTTGTGGATTGCGACCGTTTTCCATCTCCGCCATTAAAGTTTCCACTTCTTCCATCGGCTTAAAGCTTAAAAATTCAAAATAACGACGGATTAAAGTATCTGGCATCGAGAGGATTTTTTGATACATGGTACCCGGTGCATCATAAATGGCGACATAGTTGCCCAGTGATTTGGACATTTTATTAACGCCGTCTAAGCCTTCTAGAATCGGTACGGTGATACAGACTTGTTGCTCTTGACCGTAACGACCTTGCAAAGTACGACCCATTAATAAGTTAAAGGTTTGGTCAGTACCACCAAGCTCGACATCGGCTTTTAGGGCGATAGAATCATAACCTTGTACCAATGGATAGAGGAATTCATGGATAGAGATAGGCGTTTGCGCCGCGTAGCGCTTGGAAAAATCGTCACGCTCAAGCATACGCGAGACGGTTTGCTGGCTGGCAAGCTGAATCATATCCGCCGCTGTCATGTCATTAAACCACTCGGAATTAAAAACGACACGAGTTTTTTCTTTATCCAAAATTTTAAAAACTTGCTCAGCATAAGTCTTTGCGTTAGCTTTGATTTGCTCGTCTGTTAATGGCGGACGCGTGCTGTTCTTACCAGAAGGATCACCAATCTTGGCGGTATAATCACCGATTAAAAAATAGATCTCATGACCCAAATCCTGAAAATGCTTAAGTTTATTAATCAGAACCGTATGACCTAAATGTAGATCAGGGGCGGTAGGATCAAAACCCGCTTTGATACGTAGCGGACGATTTAGTTTAAGCTTTTTAACTAAATCCTCTTCTGATAGGATTTCTTGGGTGCCGCGCTGGATAAGGGCAAGCTGTTCTTCTAGCGTGTAGATTTGATTGGTCATGATGATCTCTTTATTGTCTTTATCAAAGGGTTGAAGCGTTTGGGCTATTTAGAATTTCGTAGCCATCAAAAAATGTTAGAATTTGGCAGATATACTAGCGTTTTTTAAGGTAAATTGCCATGACCAAGCCCGCATCGATTGCTGATAGTCAGCATAATAATGTTCAAGATATGAGTTTAAATGATGACTTCGATAGCCCTTTAGATAAAAGTCTAGATAATATGGACGATTTAAACTATGCGACTCTGACCGAAGCACTCGAGCAAACTGTGTTTGAGAACTTCGATGATGGCTTATATATTGGCATGATGTCTGGTACCAGTTTGGATGGTATGGATGCGGTTCTTTGTCAATTTAGTACTGATAGAAATACGGAACAAGATACCCAACAACCAATGCGCTTGTTAGCGACTGTTAGCCAAGATTTTCCACCACGTTTACGTGAAGTGTTGTTAGCATTATGTCAGCCTAATGGCGTTAATCAATTAATACCAACGGCGGGTGAACCAAATAGCGAATTAGACTGGTTCGGTTGGGCAAGTAAAGAATATGCGGAGTTTGCCAGCGACGTGGTTAATACGTTATTGCAGCAATCAAATACTGATAGTGAGTCTGTACTGGCGATTGGCTGTCATGGGCAAACGGTGCGTCATCGCCCGCAAATGGGCTTTAGTTTGCAATTAGTCGATGCCAATATTATCGCTGAGCATACTGGTATTAGCGTGGTCAGTGATTTTCGTCGCCGCGATATGGCGGTCGGTGGTCAAGGAGCTCCATTAGTTCCTGCGTTCCATCAAGCATTATTTGCCGCGCCTGACAGCACTCGCGTATTATTAAATTTGGGCGGTATTGCTAATATAACGGTCCTGCCAGCAATCACTGCTAGTAAAGAAAATAGTAATGAAGAAAGCCATAATGAAAAAAAACAAGTCGTTGGCTATGATACAGGTCCCGCGAATTTATTATTAGATGCGTGGACGGCACTGCATACTGACAAGGGTTATGATGCTGGCGGTGCGTGGGCACAATCTGGGCAAGTCGTTGAGCCACTACTCAATCAACTCTTAGAGCATTCGTTTTTTGCTAGAGATTATCCGAAGACTACTGGGCGTGAAGATTTTAATTTAGAGTGGATACAGGATGAGCTACAAAAATTCGATCAAGTATCTGCTCATATTCGTTACTCATCTGCGGATGTGCAAGCAACCTTAACCGAGCTAACAGCCATCAGTGCTAGTGCGCAAATCAATATGTTTATCAACGCTGATGAAAATAGCACGGTATACGTATGCGGTGGCGGTGCACTTAACGATTATTTACTTACGCGATTACAAGCGCATTTACCGCGTTGCAAAGTAGAGACCACTGCCAGTTTAGGACTCGATCCAACGTGGGTAGAAGCAGTCGCCTTTTCCTGGCTAGCAAGACAAACCCTAATGGGCGAAACCGGTAACTTGCCAGCTGTGACGGGCGCAAATAAAGGCGTGGTATTGGGTCAAGTATGTTTTGCCTGATTGATTAAATTTTAGTTTACACACGTGCACTTATGTGTTTTATAATGGCTTACGAAATACCCTCCTCTTCAGACCCGTAAGGACAGGATATATAATATGAGCCAGCACAGCAGCCCATCAAAATCGCAAATCGCTACTACTGATGCAAAACGGCGTCAAAAACCGCCACATTATGAACGCTCTGACGACGCACGCGTAGTAGTCACCGGTATGGGTGCTGTCACACCATTAGGGCTAGATGTCGAGAGTACTTGGAAAAGACTGCTCAATGGTGAGAGCGGTATTGCCACGATTACTCATTTCGATGCAACTGACTATCGCGCGCAGATTGCAGGCGTGGTCAAAGACTTCGATGCCAAGCAATACATGAATGCTAAAGACGCGCGCCGCTATGATGATTTTATGCAATATGCAGTAGCGGCAACCTCAATGGCGTTAGAAAATGCTGGTTTTATTGATGAAATTAACGCCAATGATAGCCCTGTACAAAACGTTGACCAAGAGCGCTTTGGTGTCATCTTAGGGTCAGGTATTGGTGGTATTCAAACCATTGAAGACAGCTGTGCTATGTTAAATGATAAAGGCCCTAAAAAAGTTTCACCATTTATCATTCCAGGCTCTATCGTTAATATGGCAGCCGGACTCGTGGCGATTAAACACACGTTAAAAGGGCCAAACCTTGCGACGTCAACTGCTTGTACGACTGCCACCCATGCTATTGGTCTAGCAGCACGCTTGATTGCTTATGGCGATGCCGATGTCATGATTGCCGGTGGTAGCGAAAAAGGCTCAAGCCCTCTTGGCATGTCGGGCTTTGCAGCGATGCATGCCTTGTCAACTCGTAATAATGAGCCGACTAAAGCCTCGCGTCCTTTTGACAAAGATCGTGATGGTTTTGTGCTCGGTGATGGCGCTGGTGTGGTCGTACTGGAAAGCTTAAGTCATGCCAAAGCACGTGGTGCGACAATATTAGCTGAGCTAGTCGGTTTTGGTATGAGCGATGACGCTAGCCATATTACTGCGCCTCCAGAAGATGGCAGCGGAGCAGCACGGGCAATGCAAAATGCGCTTAATGATGCCGGTATTGAAGCATCCGCTGTTGGTTACGTTAATGCACATGGTACGAGCACGCCTGCCGGTGATGTCGCTGAATCGATTGCTATTGAAACCGTTTTTGCGCCGGTAAAAGATAGCATCTTAGTCAGCTCAACCAAATCTATGACTGGTCACTTGCTTGGTGCCGCTGGTGGTATCGAAGCGATATTTACCGTCCTTGCCTTGCAGCATCAGCATGTACCACCAACGATTAATTTGGATAATGTTGAAGACAACTGTAATCTTGATTATGTCGCCAACCAATCACGTAAAGTGAATAATCTTCAGTACGCTGTATCCAATAGTTTCGGCTTTGGCGGTACTAATGGCTCGCTAATATTTGCACGCTGGCCTGTTAAGCCATAATGCATATATAAAAGGTCACAATATTTGCCGTTGTAACCTTGGTGTCAGATTTGCTACGTTTGTCCACTTGCAGCCCCTTATCATACTTGCGTATGATAAGGGGTAATTTTTGCAACATTTATGGACGATACCATGTCAAGCTACTCATTTTCCCATCAGTTTTATCAGCGCTGGACGTGCGCGCCAGAACCTATACGCGCGTCAATCATCCAAGAGCTGACGGATATCACTACCCTATTACAAGCCGATACACCATTTGAAACCTTTGTATTTAGCACGCATGACTTAGACGCGCATCTTGATGATCTTTATGAAAATCATGAGGCAGAACAAGCGATCGCCAAAGCAATTGCCGATAAACAAGCCGAAGAGCGCACTGTTGCTGAAAAACAACGTCTAGAAGAAGAAAAACAAGCAGACGCTAAGCTGAAAGAAGAGACTAAATTAAAAGAAGCAGCCAAAATTTGTGAAGAATCAGAAGCCGCTCAAAAAGACCAAGAAAAAAATGCGCAGTTAATAGCCGATAAAAACAGTCTTGATAAAACCGTTGCAGCTATTGATGCCAACGATACAGACAAGATAAGTGCTGATAATAATATTGCTAATAGCGACGTTGCCAGTAGTAATGAACATATAGTTACTGAAGACATCGCTACTGGTAAAAACGCTACTGCAGAAATGGTTACTGGCAATAATAACACTGAGAACAGCACTGAGAATGACGCGGTTCACAAACAAAGCAATGCCGCTATTAACGCCATTGATAGCAATATCAAGACGGTCATCGATAAAGCCGTTTCAGACGCAGCGATTCACTTATCTTTAAAAAATACTAAATTGGCCGTCACTCATCCAGAGTTAATCCGTGAGCTTGAGATGCATGTAGATGACTATCTAAGTGAGCAAATGATGCAAATGTCTGAGAATTTAAAATCTTGGCTACGTGCCGAAGTGACTCAACATTTAACCGAGCAAGATAAACCGGTTACTGATGATAATCTACAAAAAAATTAAACACAGCGTCTATACAGCAAAAAGCCCCGTGAATGATTCACGGGGCTTTTTATTTCACGATTAGAAATGAGTTTTTTTACTTTAAATCGCTTGTGTACGTTCGGTCAGCCATTCAAGTGCTAGGCCATCAATGCGGTCTTTTAGCTCGGCATAAACTTGACTGTGATAGTTATTGAGCCAATCTATTTCTACTTGATCCAATAATGAAGGTTCAATCAAGCGCGTATCAATTGGGCAGTAAGTGATGGTTTCAAAGTTTAAAAACTGACCAAATTCCGTCTCAGTAGGATTGCCAACTGGCATATTGACCACCAAGTTTTCGATACGGATGCCCCACTTACCTTCGCGGTATAGACCCGGCTCATTACTGGATATCATGCCTTCTTTCATGGCGCGCTCTTTCGGAGTACTGGCGCTATAAGCGATGACCTGTGGACCTTCATGAACGTTGAGGAAATAACCAACGCCATGACCCGTACCATGACCATAATCCATCTGTGCTTGCCATAAAGGCGCACGGCAAATCGCATCAATTAACGGTGACGCGATACCATCAGGGAAGTGAGCACGTGCTAGCGCAATATGAGCTTTTAGCACCGTCGTAAAGTCACGCTTGTGCTCGCTGTTTACTTGTCCAATACCAACCACGCGAGTGATATCAGTCGTGCCGTTTTGATATTGAGCGCCTGAGTCGATCAATAATAAACCACCTTCACCTGCATTTACATCAAGGTAGCTAAATTTCTCTGGCGTTGCACGATAATGCGGTAGCGCACCATTCTCATTAAAGCCTGCGATGGTTGGAAAACTTGGTGACACATAATGCGGCTGACGACTACGCACGTCAATCAACATACTATCAACATCAAGCTCGCTTAAACGCTCACCTGCCTTTAGACGCTGCTCAAATGCGGCAAAAAACTCACATAATGCCGCGCCATCTTGACGCATCGCTTCACGAACATGATCGATATCTGAATCAGATTTAATTGATTTTAATAAAGTGCTTGGTGCCATTCGCTCAATGAAACCCACACCGTCTGCCATTTGTGATAGCGTACCGACTGCGACTTTACTAGGATCTAATAATAACAAGTCTGCTGGTGTCAGCGTACCCAATGCATTCTGTACAGACTCATAGTCAGCAAGCGTGATACCGCTATCTTTCAAGCTTTGCGCAATATCAGCACTGACTTTATTATTATCAATAAACAATATCGCTTTTTCAGCATCGATGAGCATATGCGCCAAAAATACAGGGTTATAATCGACATCAGCACCGCGTAGATTGGTCAACCAAGCAATGTCATCTAAGCTCGAAAGCAAATGATGTGTCGCCCCTGCTTCTGCCATACCAGCACGGACGGCCGCAAGTTTTTCGCTAGCAGACTGCGCGATAAACTGCTCATCATGTGCATATAAACTGGCTGATGGCAGCGCTGGTCGATCAGTCCATACTTCCGTTAATAAATCACGCTCAGTGATTAAGGTAATGTCATTGGCATCAAACCCATCTAACAATCGGTCTTGCTCAGCGATAGACAGCACATTGCCATCGACTGCCACACTATCGCCCTCCGCCAAATGCTCGGCTAACCAATCGATATGGTTTGGTTGACCAGGCGCAAGTTTTTCCAAGCTGATACCCGTACCATCTAATTGGTCTGCTGCATGTACCCAATAGCGGCTGTCCGTCCACAGACCAGCAAAATCAGCCGTCACAACCAGCGTACCAACCGAACCTGTAAAGCCTGATAACCACTGACGGGTTTGCCAGTATTCTGGTAGATATTCAGATAAATGCGGATCCGCTGATGGCACGATAATTGCCGTAAGATCTTGAGCGGCTAAGCTCTGACGTAAATTATCGATACGATCATGAATGGCTTGTTTGTTCATTGAATGTTTCCTTATTTATTTTGGAGAAATCAGCTTTTAAAAAATGGCGTGAGGCGACTATGGATAGCCGTCTTATTTGGACGAGAAAAATTGCTTTGAGTGTGTAGTCATTATTGAGCAGTCAGCATATAAATCAAACCGCTCAACATATTGAAAACCAGATTTATATAATACTAAATGTAGATAAGACCGTTTATGCAGCTCTTAATAAAGCGGAACATCACTAGATGTTTGGGCAGAAAGCTGGCTTTCAATAGCTTGTGGCAAAACACTCACTAAGTTAAACAATAAAACGTGCTACCACTAATGGTAACACGTTTTATTGTTCATCTTATTATTCAGCTTATTCAACATTGATACTGGTTCTATTAGCCAATAGCGCTTAACGTAAATAACGAAACTTAGACTTTCGAGTTTAACTTATCTTCCTGTTCACTCTTTATTAGCATATTATTAATAGGTTTTGATAATAATAATAATATTACTGCTGTGATTATCAAAAAGACCGTCATCGTGGTAAACAAACCTGGTAACCCTTCAATCTTATCGGCGGTGACGTGACCACCAAAGAAGGCCGCAACCAAGTTACCTAATGCGACAGAAGCAAAGAATAGCCCCATCATCTGGCCTTGCATCCCTTTTGGCGCAAGCTTAGTCATAGCAGACAAGCCAACAGGACTGAGTGCCAATTCACCAAGCGTCAATAGTAACAAGCTACCAACCAACCATAAAGGTGACGCCAGTCCACCAGCATTGGTCAAGATACTTTTTGAGGCAAATATCATCAGCGCAAAGCCTGCCGCGGTAAGCAACATACCAAGCGCAAACTTCACCATACTATTTGGCTCAAGTCCTCGATTGGCAAGCTTGACCCATACAATACTAGCAATGGGTGCTAATATTAAAATAAACAAAGGATTCAATGATTGAAACCAAATACTGGGTATCTCGAAACCTAAGACATTAAGGTCTGTATAACGATCGGCAAACAAGTTAAATGAGGTTGGTTGCTGCTCAAAACTTGACCAAAATAGCGTTGAGCCAATAATCAATATAAAGCAGATCAGCAAACGCAGCTTATCCGTCTTATCTAATCGTGGCGAAATAAACATGATAGCAAAATACCCTATCACCACTGCCGCAATGAGGTATGTCATATACTGTGCGACCATTTCAGGGTTAAATGGCATGATACCAGTCGCCACTAAAACAGTAATGGCAGCAAGTAGTACAAGAAACCCTGCAACCCAACGACCAACGTTTTTGTAAAGCCCAGACGTTTGCTCCCATTCAGGGGCGATGTTTTTGGCACTGGCATAACGATTTAAAGTCTTTTTAGCAGAAAAGCGGTAAATCAGCAGTGACGCTAGCATGCCAAGTCCGCCAACACCAAAACCTACGTGCCACATGCCTTTTTCTTTAAACACCCCAACGATCAGCGCCGCCAATAATGCACCAATATTGATACCCATATAAAACAGGGTAAAGCCGCCATCACGGCGTGCATCGCTTTTAGGGTACAAGGCACCGACCATGACTGAGATACAAGTTTTAAATAAGCCTGAACCCAGCACAATACACATTAAACCGACGAAAAATAGCGTCATACCAAATATAGCAGAGAGTGCTATGCACAGATGACCTAGAGCAATAATAATACTGCCCCACCATAGCGCGCGCTCTTGACCGAGCCAATTGTCAGCCAACCAGCCACCTGGTACTGCCGCTAAATATAATGAACCGGCAAAAATACCATAGATAGCAGAAGCTGTTACTTCATCAAAACCAAAGCCACCACTACCAACGGACGCGACCATAAACAGCACAAGCAATGGACGGATACTATAATAAGAAAACCGCTCCCACATTTCGGTAAAGAACAATGGGCGTAGCGGCTTCGGATGTCCCATAAAACCATCTTCTAGTGAGGCCAATTCGGCAGCACTTACCTCTGTTTGTGATTCCGTGCTCATACCTTTATTCCTTTAAGTACTATTATTATAACGACCAAGCCGCTAATTATTCTGATAGGCGGTCATAAACGCGGGTCATTGTTTCACTTGGTTATAATCAAGTAAAGAAAAAGTTATCTAATAATTACAGAAATACCCACAAAAAAACCCGCTCTCAATCGTTGAGAACGGGCTTTTCGTTAAGTATTGCTGATGACACTATTGAAATAAGAGGCTCATCTGACCTCTCTACAGCAACAATGAGACCTTTAGGTTTTAGAGTCTGAGTATGGTCAGTATCATACTGGAATAGCCCGCTTACTGTGCAGGCGCTGCTTTTTCAGTAGTACCAGCATCTAAGTCGCCATCGGCTTGCTCTGCTGTCAAGTCAGCATCAGCAACTGCTGCCTGACTGACTGTACCAGAGGCAGTGGCGGTGCCCGCTTCTGCAGTAACGACAGCACTATTAGCATCGGCAGTATCTGTAACTGGAGCTGGTGTCACTGTCGCATCAGCTGGCGTATCGGTAGTCGCTGCTGTAGCCGTATCTGCTACTGGCGCGGCGGCTGTTTCAGCTGGCGCAGCTTCTTCAGTTGCAGTTGCCTCTGCTGCTGGCGCTTCTGTAGTCTCAGCAGTAATATGCTCACCCGCTGGGCGCAGAAATCCTGAGATGCCGATAAGTAAGACGATAGCCAAGAATAAGCCAACGCCACCTAAGGCATACAGGAACTCTTTCTTAGGGTTGTTTTCGACAATATGTTCTGACATACCTGATCCACCTTGCACAAAATATTTAAAATATTGGTCTATTATATCGCAATTTATGTCTATTTGTTAAAACCCTTAACTATTTAAAGGTTTTATTGTCGAAAAACTTTAAATCCGATCTATATCAGCACTTTCGACTACTTGACCACACGCGTTCGAGGGGTCGCACGCTTGCCAAGATAGCTTAATAATAGCAGAAGCGCAATCACGATTAAGATGGGGTAATTACCAAAGCGCATAAAAGGTGTATTACCGACTCGCGCCTGAATATCACCGCGTAATACCGTCCGCTCAAATTGCGGCGCACGCTTCACAATACGACCTTTGTGGTCAATGATAGCCGTGACACCAGTATTGGTCGCACGCATAAACCAACGACCGTTTTCAAGCGCGCGCATTTGTACCATTTGCAGATGTTGTAGCGGACCGGCTGACGTGCCAAACCAAGCATCATTGGAGATGGTCAATAAAAAGTCAGTGTTAATAGCGTTTTTGCGGGTGGTATCAGGATAAGCAACTTCATAGCAAACCGCTGCGCCTAAATTATGACCACGCACACGCAGCGGTGATTGGTTGTCACTACCACGACTATAGCTCAAGATTTCTTGACTGCCTGCTAAATTGGGCAAAATATCCAGCAGTCCTTCAAAAGGAATGTATTCACCAAAAGGTACTAAGCGCTGCTTTTTATAAAGCCCTTCTGCTTCAGCACCTAAGGCAATGACACTATTATAAAATGGCGGATACTTATCATTGGCTTCATCAAACGCCGCTTCATCCTTATAAGGAATGCCAGTTACCCATGTGGTATTCGTTTCTTTGGCCATTTTTACCATTTCACTGATAAAGCCAACCGCATCGGTCTGAAACATCGGAATCGACGACTCAGGCCACAGGACGATATCACGCCCCCACTCTGTACTCGTCAACGTTGCATAGATTTTTAGGGTTTCTACTTGATACTCAGTGAGCCATTTTAAATCTTGCGGAATATTGCCTTGAATTAAGGATACCGATAAATCAGGCGTGCCTTTCGGCTTCGTCCATTGTGGATTCATCAACCATAATGCGCTGCTAATAATTAACAAGGCTAAAGATGGAATCATATAGCCGCCACGGCGACGCAGTAGCTCAACTAAACTGGCTGCCAATAACACCGCCACAAAAGAGACGGCAAACACGCCAGCAACTGGTGCTAATGACGATAACCAATACTGCTCAGTAAAAGCATAACCGACAAACAACCACGGAAAACCGGTAAATAGCCAAGTTTTCATCCATTCTTGTAATATCCAAAGCGCGGCAAAAGACAACGGCTGCTTACCGACCACTCGATTAAAAATCAGCGCCAAAAAGCCATGGAACAATCCCATGCCCAAACCCATCAGCGCAATCATAATCAGCGCAAGCCACGCTGGCGTATCACCATAGACGTGAATAGAGGTATATAGCCAAAACGCCCCAACACACCAAAGCCCGGTACCATAAGCCTGTCCAATAGCAAACGCACGCTTACCACTCATCTCTGGCACCAATAACGCGTATAAAATAGCCGGCGATACCAATGCTAGCGGCCAGATATCGTAAGGCGCGAGCGCAAAGATAAACACTGCCCCTGCCAGCAACGCAATCAATAGAGTCAGCACCAAAGGTAAGCCCTTTGGCTTATCGGGGTTCAGACGTTTTTGCAAATCAACAGTAGACAGACGCATAGCAGTTATCCAAAACCTTATTATTCAATAATTTTAAAACTCAATGATGCAGTCAATGTTCAATTTAAAGCCGACACTATTATGATAAATACAGCGTCTAAAAATTAAACCCGCCTATGATAGCAGCCTCCGCCACTCAATAGGTAAATTTGCGTTGTAAAATACCGGTTTTGAAAGCAAAAAAAACACGACCGCAATCGTGTTTTTTGGGATTAATCATTCATAGATTTAATAATAATGTGAATGATAAATCTGGCTGATAAAACTTTTCGATAAATTAATGACTGAAAAACTGGTGGCTAATAAACTAATGACTGCCTATTAACACTTGCGGGTCATCGTTTATTTTAGTCACCTCAAGATTTTGGATAAAACGTCCCTCAACATCGGTAATGATGATTTGCCAATCATCTATGACGACGCTCTCACCTTCTAGATCACCGACGTAGCCTAGCGCCTGCATGACCAAACCACCCATGGTATCGACATCGGTATCATCAAAATCAGAGCCAATCTCATCATTACAGTCTTCAATCGCCGTAGACGCTTGGATGCGCCACGTATTTGGCTTTTCAGGATCGGCGACAATATTATTAATATCACTGTCTTCATCGAAATCATCATGCTCATCGACGATGTCACCGACGATCTCCTCGAGTAAATCCTCCATCGTCACCACACCACCAAAGTTGCCAAACTCATCGACGACAACCGCCATATGGACTTGGGTACGCTGCAACGAGCGTAGCAAGGTATCAGAGCGTGCGCTCTCACTGATATATAGTGGCTGACGTACCAAATCTCTTAAGCGTTTACTATCAATCTTGTCTTCTTGGTCGCGCACCATATGCACCAAAAGAGGAATTAAATCTTTTGCCAATAGGATACCGATGACCGCATCATCATCTTGGCTATCAAATACTGGATAGCGCGAATGGGTCGTCTCAAGAATGATATCCATCACTTCAGCCAGACTGGTGCTTTCATGCAAGCCAATCACTTGCGGACGTGGAGTCATAATTTCACGAACTTGTGTCGCCGGCAGATCGAGCACGCCTTCTAACATGTCCACCGTATCTGGCTCTAAGAATTGGCGTGACTGTTGCACTAAACTAATCAATTCATCACGGGTTTCGGGGGCAGTCGATAGCCAGCGTTTTAAGCCGCGCATCGACCAACTACTCGGGCTGGGAGCATCTTCAGACATGATGGTGTGAGTTAACCTCTTTAGTTAATGGTAATTAAAATAATACATAGAAAATATGTAAAGTGATATATGGAGATTAAAACAATAAATAAAACCGATTACTTATTATTAAAAATAAATGGACCAGCTTAATGAGTTTCACTTTATCGCAAGGCTTACTGACATTCAACGATAAATTCACTCAAATTGTATTGTCAGTGTGTTGCAAACTTTGCTATGGTCAAAGCCTTCATTCCTCAAAATCAACCCTATGTCGCTACGTGCCTTTGTTTCTCGCCTGCTTTCGTCTCATTCAAATAGCCATCGCTCAGATAACGGCTCAGACAGTCATGGCTTAGAAGCTGATAATTTAAATAATGACATAAAGGCTAGCGCACCGAATAGCAATCCGCCAAAGTCTAAATGGCGACATTATCTGCTGCAATTTTTAATTGCGCTCACCCTTATATTGTCCGCCGTTTGGTTATTGCTGGCGATTTGGTACCAATTTGGTGGGCAATCGGTCATAACGTGGCTAACGATAACCCTTATTGTCGGAGTGCTGGCAACTTTACTGGGTATAAATGCTTGGTCAAAAACTGCTGAAAAATTAATGGATAGGCTCACTAGCGAGCGACGCATCAGTAATAAAAAATCCAACGTTAAAAAAACAAACAATAAGAAAACCACAACTAAAAAGACAGCAACCAGATGGTTAGTGGGATTGTACGCTGCTATTTGGGTTATTGGCTTTGGTTGGTTTATGACTATCGAACCCAAGCAACAACGCGACTGGATGCCTGAAGTCAGTGAAAGAGTTACTTACACGCGTGATGCGACCAACCCTGATTTAATTACCCTAACCAATGTACGCAACTTTGATTGGCATAATGCTGACGCTGCCACTGAACGCTGGGAGACGCGCACGATTGATATGTCGAAATTGTCTGGCGTTGATGTGACCAACTCTTACTGGATGGGACCGCTGATTGCGCATACGTTAGTGAGCTTTCGCTTTGAAGATGATCGACCACTTGCCTTTTCATTTGAGATTCGTAAAGAAAATGGGGAGTCGTTTTCTGCACTCGCTGGATTTTTTAGACGTTTTGAGCTCAGCTTAGTCGCCGCAGAAGAGCGCGATATTATTTATACTCGTAGTAATGCGCGTGGTGAGCAGGTTTATCTATTTCCGATCAGTCATTTGCAGCAGCATGAGGTCAAAGCATTATTTGAATCTTATTTGATCGCCGCCGATGAGCTAAATGAAGAACCCACTTGGTATAACACCTTAATTAGTAACTGTACCAATATTATTTTTTATATGGCTCGTATCGTCAGTGATGATCGTCTGCCATGGGATTATCGAATTTGGGTCTCGGGTTGGCTGCCAAACTATCTACACGATGTCGGTATGTTAGATACCAATCCTGAAAAAACAGGACAACCTTGGTCGATGGATACCTGGTATGAGCGCACGCATATCAATCCGAAGGTCAAAGGCTTTCATAATAACAACGACATTCATGGCAGCGAATTTTCTCAGCAAATTCGCCAAGCTATTCCCATTCCGCCACTTGCTGACTCGCGAACTGATGCCAAGGTAGGCGCTAAATCTGCGGCTCAGGCTTCTAACGAATACTGATGACGATTGCTTCTTCTTAATATCACAGCTTTTAAGGGTTGAGATTTTCAAGAGAAAAGGTTAACGCAACTAACGCCTAATACCATTAAGGCTTAACCCAATTCACCACGCGCGTTTCCATCTCTTCATCATCCATACCAATTTCAGTCACACAGCGACCAGCCACGCCGACATTGGCAGCGCGCATTTGTTGTTGCGTGACTACTGCATCTTGGGTCAATAGCAAATGCCAACTGGGTAAGCTTTGACCTTTATACAAGCGCTTATAGGCACAGTGCGACGGTAGCCACATCATTTTTGGCAAGTTCTCAATGTTCAGTTGAATACAATCTGGCACATGCGCTTGGCGCGTGTCGTAATGCTGACAGTAACCGGTCGCACAGTCCATCAGCTGGCAAGTCACATCGGTATATTCGACCATTTCTTCGTCAACATCGCCGTCCTCGTCTTCGTCAATATACTTAATCAAGCAGCAGCTGCCGCAGCCATCACACAAGGCTTCCCACTCGCTATGGTTTAATTCTGCTAGTGTAAAGCGCGACCAAAACTGCGGACGTAATGTTTCAGTTGCTGCATCATCCAACAGCTGATTCATAGCTGATTGTGACCCTGATTTTTCCTGAGCATCCGAATCAACATCAGTAGCTGCATTTAAGCTGGCTTCATATTTATTTAACAAATTTAGCGTCATAAAGTTGCCGTATCATTTTGACAAAGAGCGTTACAGTATTATAGCTGTTTTTGACTAGGTTGGGCGTTAAGGTAGTAAAGGTAAGGAAAATGATCAGTTAAAAATACTCCTACATCACATTCCTAACCCAAAAATCATGACCTAACATTCATAACATAAAAAAAAGGACAACAATATGTCAATTAAGACTTTTGAATTAATCAGTACTACCGAAAATGGCATTCAGCTAATTAGCTATGTCGCACTGCCAGAAAACGCCTCAGATGACAATCCAGTAGCCGGCATTTTAGTCGCACCAGAATGGTGGGGCGTCGTCGAACATCCAAAATCAATCGTTGAACGCTTAGCAGAAGCAGGCTACGCCGCCGTCGCGATGGACGTCTATGGTGAAGGAAAACTCACCACTGATGCGGCTCAAGCCAATATGTGGATGGAGCAAGTACTTGCTGATCAAGATATGCTTATGGCACGCTGTCGTTTAATTCTCAATGACTTTAGTGACCAGATGGCTGTTAATGGCGATAATCTAGCCGCCATTGGCTTTTGCTTCGGTGGCAAAGTCGTCCTCGATATGGCACGTGAAGGCATGCCGTTAAAAGCAGTTGCAACTTTCCATGGCAACCCTTCACCGAAGCAGCCAGCCGATAAAAACTTCAAAGCTAAAGTATTGGTCGCCCACGGTCGCGATGATTCGATGGTATCGATGGAAGCCATAGAAGGTCTCAAATCAGAGCTAGATGCCGCTGATGTCGATTACACTATTGATGTTTATGACAACGCTAAGCATGGTTTCACTAACCCACAAGCCGATGAGCGCGCTGCCAAAAATGGCGTAGATTTGGGCTATAACGAAGCCGCTGCCAAACAAAGCTGGGAAAATATGTTGGAGTTTATGAAAAGCAACTTGGCATAAAGCTTTATAAAATCTTGTTATAAATAACGCAGCAAAAACAAGGGCAGCTTAAATATTAAGCTGCCCTTGTTTTATAAGTAAAACCATCAGTCTTGTGCTTATCGTCAAATAACGTCATTATCACTCTATTATCAGATGGATTGAGTGACGAGGATGCTATATCTATTTATAAACCAGCTTGGTTGGCTGGCTTTTATTGCTTTGTTAATTGTGGTTGTGGCGTTATACGCCAAGATAAATCAGCAGCTCAGGCATTTACGCCGCGATATGGCACAACTACAAGCTGAGCTTGAGCTGCATAAAGATAGCATAGTAGCAGTAAAACCTGCCCATTCTGCTGATATAAGCTTTATTAAAGATAGTAGTTTTGAATCAGAATCTGTAGCAGCACCTGATAGCGCTTCAAGTCCTTGGCCACCAACGCTTACTTCTTCATCATCGTTATCTTCAGAAGAAGAAAAAGTTACTTCTGCGTCATCTACTTTACCTATTTTTGACTCTATTAAAAACCTGCGCTTAAAGTCGAAACCACAAAATTCAACCACTGACATAGAGCCGGACGAACGCTCTTTGCCAATAGTTACTTCCATTATCAGCTCGATTAAAAACTGGTTCTTTGGCGGTAATTTGGTGGTACGTGTCGGAGTCTTAGTATTGCTGGTCGGCGTGGTTTTATTGCTACGCTTACTAAGCGATTATATCGAGATACCAATTACCGTTAAGCTTATTGCGATAGGCATCATTGGTTTAGGGCTAGCAGGATTGGGATTAAAACTGGCAAAAAATCGTTTTGCTTACGGCATTACCTTGCAAGGAGCCGGTTTAGCCATCGCTTATTTAAGTACCTTTTTTGCCTATAGCGTGTATCACGTCATTAGTGGCTTACCAAGCTTTATGGCACTCGGTATATTATCGGCGCTAACGGTTGCTTTAGCGGTGCGCCAAAATGCATTTCCTTTAGCATTATTGGCATTATCGGGTGGCTTTTTTGCGCCAATTTTGACCAGTCAAGATACCGGCAGCTTAACGGTATTATTTAGCTATTACTTATTATTAAATGTGACTATTGCTGCTATCGCCCATTATCGCCCGTGGAAGGTACTTAACTTATTGGGTGTGGGCGTGACGTTTGGGCTGGCATACTATTGGGGGCTCACTGAGAATTTAATAGCAATTATTGATAATCAGCGCTGGGCATTGGTCCTGCTCGTAGCACTACATGTCCTGCTCTATCTATTCGTCGTCATTCGCTATGCTCAGCAAATCATTGCTTATAACAATAGCCATGAGTTGGATGCTAATAGTAAAAATCAAACTGCTGATATTAAGGCGGCTGTTGACATTCAGACCGCTAATATTACTGACCATCAGTATTTATTTCCTATAGATATCGGGCTGCTATTTTCAGTGCCGATATTGGCATTTGGCTTATTTTCAGCGTTATTGAGCGATATCAATCACGCATTAACCTTTGCTAGCGCTATTTTAGCAGCGATTTATTTGGGGCTTGGCTGGACCTTTATTCAGCGTAGTCAGCGCTATACGCTGATTACTGAAGGCATGCTGGCATTAGGATTTGGCTTTTTAGCCTTGGTGATTCCACTGGCGTTAAACGCTGAGTGGATTGCCTTTGGTTGGTCGGTGCAAGGTTTGGCATTGGTCTGGTTTGGCAGGCGCTCATTACGCGCATGGTCGGTATTATTCGGTTTATCGTTACAGCTGATTAGTATTGCTATGCTGTTAAATAACCTTGTTATCACTGTTACGCATTATCCCACGTTGGCATTAACCATTTCTGCCATCAGTGCGCTCGCCAGCGTTTTTATCCTACGTGCCAGCAACTCGCCTATCCTATCTCCTATCGCAGAGATTCAAGATTCAGCACAAGCTACTCATTATTCTGAAAACGAGCTTAACGCCAATCATACGCTGTCAGAATATGCCAAAGCATTAGGTATCAGTGAAACGGCAGCTCAGCAATGGCTTGCCAGTATCAATAGCCAAAGCATAGCATTTAAAGTTATTTGGCAAAGTCCAGTTTTGATACGTCTGCTAACGCTCACCGCGATGGGTTGGCTACTATATGTGTTAAGTATCGATTTTGATCAATGGCTTACCAGTTGGCAATTGGCAACAACAGCACTGATAGCAATGGCAGCTTTAACCAGCTTAATCATTTATTGGCTAATGAATCAGTATCGTTCATGGTCAGAGATCAGACAGTTTAGCCATGGTTTGCTGCTGTTATTTTATGCCATGATCGTACTACAGCTGCCACAAAAATATGAATTTGATTATCAATGGACGACATTTCATTGGCCGATATTTATGACGCTCTTAATCGGCTGGTTAGTCGTTGGGCAACTTTGGTTAAAAACGTGGCATGACAATACTGATATCAATAAAGACAATCATAACAATGCAGAATTAAAAGGCTACGATAGCGCTAGCTGGCTTGGCACTGGAATTATAGTTTTGGCAGAATTGGTACATTATAGATTGCCCGATTCACAAGGGGTGATGACTATCCTTGTACCGGTTGCGCTTATGCTAGCTGGACTCTGGTGGACGCACCGTCATAACTTAATTCAATCCCATCATTCGCCAGAAAAAAACACATCTTCAGCGCTTTCGCTGTACTGGTTTGACTGGCAACAGGCGCTATTAGGTAGTGCCAAAATTTTTGTGCCCATTACATTAGGCTGGGTTATTTTTACCAACTTCTCCTATGATGGCGTGATTTGGGGACTACCCTATTTCCCTTTGTTTAATTTATATGATGTGACGTTATGGCTAATCGTATTTTATGGGTTGGGCGTTTATTTACTCGATCAATCACAGGGCAAGCAATCGCAAAACATCTTAGATGCCATTCCTAAAAATAATACGCTACTCATTATATTGGCGCTGATAGCATTTTGGATATTCTCTAGTATGTTAGTCAGAACGCTGCACGCTTTTATTAATACACCACTATGGATTGTTGATTTCTACGAAAGTATCGGCGGCGCATGGTACAGCGAGCAAGTGCAGACAGGATTGACCATTTTATGGACGTTACTGGCATTGGCTGCAACTATTATTGCCAGTCGCTACCTACAGCGGGCGCTGTGGTTTATGGGTATTGGCTTATTAGGCATCGTCGTGCTGAAACTGGTCTTGGTTGATTTATCACAAACTGAGGCAATTTGGCGAGTCATTTCTTTCCTTGGCGCAGGTAGTTTGATATTGGTGATTGGTTATTTGGCACCCCTGCCACCTGCTCATGATGAGGTCGTAGATGATCCTCAAGGATAGCGACCGTGATAACTGCCACTGATGACGTCAAGAAATTGTAACGTGATAACGCTGGTTCTGTAGTAAACTGAACACCATTAAAAAGTAAATGACGATTGTCTTACTTTTAGCATTTTTTATAAAAGGTTATAAAAGCAAATGGATAAGAGAGTAAGTATTCAGTGGTTCCCTGGGCATATGAACAAAGCCCGCAATGAAATCAAAGAAAACATGCCACAAATGGACGTGGTCATCGAAGTGATTGATGCGCGTATCCCTTATAGTAGTGAAAACCCAATGGTCGCGGCATTGCGCGGCGAAAAACCGGTCATTAAAATCTTAAACAAAGCCGATCTTGCTGATCCCGAATTGACCCAAGCGTGGATGGATTATCTTGAGCAACAAGATGGGGTCAAAGCCATTGCTTGTGACGATAATAAAGCCGATGACGTAAAGCGCATCATCGCCCTTTGTAAAAAACTTGTCCCCAATAAAGTCGGCACGGGTCGCCAGATCAAAGCCATGATTATGGGGGTTCCAAACGTCGGTAAATCGACTTTGATTAATACCCTAGCAGGACGTGCGGTTGCTAGAACAGGTGACGAACCAGCGGTGACTAAGTCGCAGCAGCTAATTAAGCTTGACGATGACATCATGCTCTATGATACCCCTGGCATGCTGTGGCCAAAGGTTGAAAACGAAAACTCTGGTTATCGTTTGGCAGCGACCGGCGGCATTCGTGATACAGCATTTGATTTTGCTGACGTCGCAGGCTATACCGCTGAATATTTGCTTGAAGCCTATCCTGAGCTATTAAAAGCCCGCTATAAAATCGAAGAATTGCCCAAGACGGATTGGGAGTTTTTTGAAATAGCTGGACGTAATCGCGGCTGTGTGCGCGCGGGCAATAAAGTCGATACTTACCGGATGTCTGAGATTTTGGTGAATGAGCTGCGTAGCGGTAAGATTGGGCGTATTACTTTGGAGACGCCAGCTATGACTGAGGCTGAAGAAGTCGTCGTCGCTCAGCAACGCTTAGCAGCAGAAGAAAAAAGAATAGCTAAAGAAGAAGAAAAGCGCCTGCGTCGTTTAAAGACACGTAAGAATCGGAAGTAGCTAACTCTCAATTTGAGCTATACCTATAATTACAGATCATCTTCTTAGAATAAATGGTTAAACATAAACATGAATAAAAAATATCAGGTTTTTATTAGTTCCACATATGAAGACCTCAAAGAGGAACGCGACCAAGCAATTAAAGCTGTATTGGAAATGGGTCATATTCCTGTAGGAATGGAGATGTTTAGTGCTGGTGACGAAGAACAGTGGCAAATTATTGCCAGACAAATTGAAGCTACTGATTATTATGTAGTAATTGTTGGTCATCGCTATGGTTCTGAAACTGATGAAGGTATTAGCTATACAGAAAAAGAATACGATTACGCTAAGGAATGCGGTGTACCTACATTAGGATTCGTTATAGATAACAAAGCACCTTGGCCTCATGATAAAACTGATAATGACTCTGTTAAGAAAGGTAAGTTGGATGTATTTAAAGCCAAAGTAAAGTCAAAACCAATTCATTTTTGGTCTAACAAAGAGGATTTACATGGAAAAGTTTCAATTTCTTTAATTAAAACTATGAATGCCAATCCAAGGGTTGGATGGACTCGTTCTGATGAGGCTATAGGTCCAGAAGTCACTAAAGAAATATCTAGATTAAGCGCAGAGAATGCTCACCTAAGACGAGATATTGAAAAATTAAAAAAAGCTAAGAATAGTCAAGAAAATAAAGTCAAAGAAGTTGCGCGCATTATGTTCGGTAATAAAAGAAGTTTAAGAGTAAGAGAGTCAACAGCAACTCCTTGGGAAGACTCTCATGAGTATATAAATACTTTATTCAGTATCTTTAGATATATAGCGCCCAATCTAATTAACGAAAGTAGTAATTCTAGCATTGCAATAGATATTGCTTTTAATTTACACGGAAACAAGTATTCCCAAGAAACTCCAATCCCAACTAATATGATTTCAGGCTTAATTACTGACTTTGTAGCACTTGAAGTTATTGAGCCCTCAAAAAAGAAGCATACTGTAAGTGATAAGGAAAAGTATTGGACTTTAACTATTTTAGGTAAAGAATTAATAAAAAAATCTAAAAGAATTGAACTAGAAAGTAACTTGAATTCTGGTGAAGATGAACAAGAAACTAAAGATGATAATAGTAAAAAAGATTTGGTCAAATAATCTTCGTTCCACGCGTCAAATATCATAACAACTCTCTCAACAGCTGCATGAAACGCACACTACTGGATAGTTTAGGAAAATCATTGCAAAATTCGTTCAAACATAGCATCAGAGACCTCCACTCATTCGCCCCGCGCCTACTCGCTTGGTTTGAAATAAACGGTCGCCATGACCTGCCATGGCAACAACACCAAACCGACACGCCCAACCCTTATATTGTTTGGCTATCTGAAGTCATGCTTCAGCAAACGCAAGTAACAACGGTGCTACCGTACTTCGCCCGCTTTATGGCGTCGTTTCCGACCGTGCAAGATTTGGCAGCAGCAGAATGGGATACCGTCGCAGAGCATTGGGCGGGGCTTGGTTACTATGCACGCGCGCGTAATTTGCATAAAGGCGCTAAACAGTTGGTCGAAGTTATCGCTGAGACTGGCGAATATCCAACGACCCTAGCAGGTTGGGAAGCAATATCTGGCGTTGGTCCTTCGACCGCTGGCGCGATTATGGCGATGGGCTTGCATCGTTATGGCGTCATCTGTGATGGTAATGTCAAACGTGTACTCACACGCTGGGCGGCAATTGATGGTGATATCACTAAGTCGGCGACGACTAAAGAATTATGGGCGTTGGCAGAGCGTTTAACGCCTAGAGAGCAATCAGGATTGTTTGCGCAAGCGATGATGGATATGGGCGCAACGTTATGTACGCGTAGCAAGCCCGCTTGTCTATTATGTCCGCTACAAGATGATTGCTTAGCACATGCACAAGGGCGCGAGACGGACTATCCGGTCAAGGCAAAAAAGCAGCCAAAACCCAGTAAATTCAGTAATGCGCTACTTATTAAAAATACAGCTGGTGAGATACTCTGGCTACAACGCCCTGATAATGGCATTTGGGGTGGGCTGTGGAGTTTACCACTAGAGTTTGTAGAAAAGATTAGCGGAAAAGTTGCTGTTAAAGCTGTTATTAAAGACACTATTAAAAATACTGACAACAATACAGATAACAAACTAAGCGCCGCGACTGGTAATCAAACATTAGAAGTTGCTAGTAATGAGAAAGTATACGAAACAGAATTTACCACTGCTGAACAGATTATTAATGAGTGGTTGGCAAAAAATCAATTAATAGCAAAATCAGTGACTAAAAGTTTATTAGATGACGCGCCGATTAAACATTCATTGACCCATTTTCATTGGTATTTGACGCCGCAATCAGTCACTTTAAATGCTAAACAAACTACCGATATAACCGAAGCATTACAAGCTGGTGACATTAATATCAATTGGTTGAATGCTGATGATGCACAAGCAACGCTAGGATTACCAAGAGCGATGGTTAAAATTTTAGAGTAATAATTTGCATTATTCATCTAAACTAAATGCTTAAAAAAGTACTACATACACCATAAAAAAAGCGACTCATAATTAATTATGAGTCGCTTTTACTTTATTGCTTTTACTTAAATAAGCATAATAAATCTATAGAAAACTAAGACTTCGGCACACGCAAACGCATTAAGCCTTCTTGCTGTACCGTCGCCACCAGCTTACCATCTTGCCAAAACTGACCGTGATTTAATCCCATCGCATTGGATGTCGTATCACTCCACATGTCGTATAACAGCCATTCGTTTAAGTCAAAGTGACGATGAAAATGCATCGAATGGTCGATACTAGCAGCCTGCAGACCGCTGGTCATAAAGCTAATACCGTGTGACATCAGACCGGTGCCAACCAGATAAAAATCAGATGAAAATGCCAATAATGCTTGCTGGATGGCGAGCGGCTGATTACCCAATTCACGAATGCGTAGCCAGTTCGCTTGCTTCGGTTTCATCGGTTCTGGATGAATCGGATCACGCGGCTTAACGGGTTTGATCTCGATATGACGGCGGCGCATAAAGCGCGCTTTTAACGCCTCTGGGACTTTACCGACATACTCTTCTTTTAAATCCTGCTCAGCCAATAAATCTTCAGGCGGCGGATAAACCGGCATATCCTCTTGATATTCTAAGCCTTCTTCCATCGGTGAAAAAGACGCAATCATCGAAAATATCACTTGCTCAACCGGCGGCTTACCGCGTACTTGCTTATATTGAATAGCGGTTACTTCACGCGCAGACAGACTGCGACCGTCACGTAAGCGGCGCACTTGATAAATTACCGGTTGATTGATATCACCACCGCGTAAAAAATACCCATGCAATGAATGACAAGGCTTGTCTTTATCAAGCGTATGCGCTGCTGCCATGATCGCTTGCGCGAGCACTTGCCCACCGAAAATACGGGCACCAACATAGTCATGGCTTTTACCTTCAAACACATCAGGGCTGACTTCAATGAGCGCCACTGTGGCAAGTAACTCATCGATCAGTTGCGAATAATCAGACATGACGGTATTTTCCTTATTTTTGTCAATAACGCCAAGCATCTAGATATAAGCGCCAAACGATATCAATATGATATGGCTCAAGCCGATATGGCGTTTTAATTTAAAATAATGTGAAATCACTTGAAGTAATATACAAGAGAAATTTTAGGATGAGCAATAACTTAGTATGATTCATAATAATAACAGACAATAAAACGATTACTCATAACTCATTATAAAACGAAAGGCGTAAAAACGAGATGTTTTATATCACCTCGTTTTTACTATTGTCTTACATTTATGGCTTCACTGCCACCAGCACACGAATAGAATCTGGTACGAGTGATAAGCTTCCTAGCGCCTGCTCGCCTTGTGCTTGTAACTGCTCTAAGCGTTCAATCTCTTCCGGACGCACGTTAGGATTGATAGTCTGTAGATGCTTAAGACGTTTAATCTCACGCGACCACTGCTGGCTAAAGCGTGCGCTTGCTTGCTCACCAATTTCAGCCAACTGCTGACGGGCAATGTCTTCGGCTTCATAATAACGCTGCTCAATCACATCGCCACGTACTTTAATCACTTGGCGCGCGCGGTTTTTATCTAAGCGCTCAATGTGCGGCATAATCATATCGGCGCTGATACGTGCTGATAAATCACTACCCTGCTCACTAATAAAGACACGGATATTTTGCGTGCTCAAGGTCGCTGGCAAATTAAGCAATTTTGGTGCGATGGCTTCTACGCGGAAGTTTACTTCTAGCAGTACCATGCCTTGTGGCACGGCGGCACTTTTTAGCATCGCAACCGTGGTATTACCAAAGGTGCTGGTACTCGCCAGCTCATAAATCGCGCGCATTAGCGGATGCTCATGAGTGATGAATTCGATATCCTCACGCTGCAGCGCTTGCTCACGCTCAAAAGTCAACGTCATGCCATCTTCATCACCAAGTGGCAGACCGTCGATATAATCACTAATTTCAGTGCTATCAATCGGTGCAATCACCCATGAGCCATCACGTTGGATGTTATGCTCGATATTGGCTGAAGCAAAAAATCGCTCAATAAACTGCGGCAATAGATTGTGACCGTCGAAGTCACGCATGGCATCAGCGATACGTCCAGCAACACGTGGACGGCACGAGTTGTATTCTAGTAAACGGTCGCGACCCGCTTGCAGCTGTTCCTCAAGTCCCAATCGCGTCTGTAATGCTTCTGCGACAACATTTTTAAGCGTTGTACGATTCTCGTCAGTATCTGCACCCTCAAGCATTGGTTTCAGCTCTTGGATATACTGCTCTTGTACGCTTTGCGCCGTCGGTGAAATCTGATTAAACATATTTAGCGCGCTGCTGTACCAGTGATAGAGGCGTTCTTGCGCTGTGCCCTGCACATAAGGCACATGCAACATAATTTGCTGCGTTTGCCCGATACGATCTAGACGACCGATACGCTGCTCTAGTGTATCTGGGTTGGCTGGTAAGTCCCACAATATCAGCTGGCTGGCAAACTGGAAGTTGCGACCTTCAGAACCAATCTCAGAACATAATAATATCTGCGCACCTTCACTATCCGCAAAAAATGCCGCCGCTTGGTCGCGCTCAAGTAAGGTCATCTGCTCGGTAAAGATGGCCGTCTTAATACCAGCATGTAGACGCAATACTGCTTCTAAACTCTCAACCGTCGCGCCACTACGAGCAATCAATAGCACTTTTTTGTGCTTAAGCTCACCCTTTAAGATATTAATTAACCAAGGAACACGCGGGTCATCTTCTAACCAGCCGCCATCAGGCTGATTTTCTTCGCCCCATAGCTGCTCACGCAATTTGCCGTTAGTTTGGTAGCTATCGATCCATGCTTCAGGTAATGGCAGTGGATATGGCTGGCTACTACGTCCGTAGAAGCCTTTAACACTCTCACGGGTATTGCGGAATAAGATACGCCCGGTACCATGGCGATCTAGCAGCTCATTGAGCGCATAAGTGCGTAGTTTTTCGTCTTCATTAATCGTTGCTAATTCATCAATACTAATCGTAAGCAGGCTGCTTAACGCTGCGATTTGCCCTTCACTTAACGGCTTATCTTCTATTAATACGCTTGCGACTGACGCAGTTTCCGCAAAGGCTTCTTGTCCATCGATAAATTCATCTAAATCGTCAAAGCGAGCGGGATCTAATAAACGCAAACGCGCAAAGTGACTTTGTGCCCCAAGCTGCTCAGGCGTCGCTGTCAGTAACATGACCCCTGCCGTTTCTTCGGCGAAGTCTGCAATGAGGTCATACTTATCATTACCGCCTTGCGTCTCATCCCAATGCAAGTGATGCGCCTCATCGACGACCAGTAAATCAAACCCTGCGTCCATCGCTTGATCATACAAATCAGGATGGTCGAGCAATAGATCCATACCAGCGATGATACATTGCTCAGTGTTAAAGACGTTTTGCTCAGGGTCATGTTCTTTAATCGCCGCGGTACGTACCAAATCAAACAGGGCAAAGTTTAGATTAAAACGACGACGTAGCTCGATCATCCACTGGTATTGCAGACTGTCCGGCACGAGAATGAGCACGCGCTCAGCTTTGCCAGTCAGCAACTGCTGATGAATAATCAAACCCGCTTCAATAGTTTTACCCAAACCAACTTCATCGGCAAGCAACACACGTGGTGCGATACGTTTGCCAACTTCATGGGCGATATAGAGCTGATGCTCAATGATATCGACGCGCGCGCCCATTAGACCTTTTAATGGATGACCAGCAATTGCCGATTGCATACGCAAAATATCTTGACGCAAATCGTACCAATCACTACGTTCAATACGACCAGCCAGCAGACGCTCAAGTGGCTTTGCTAAGGTGATATTGGCGGCAAGACGGGTTTCCATGATTGCTTTCTCATGCCCATCAACGCTGTATTTGAGCACGCCCATCACTTCTTCGACGGCGCTTACCGTATAGCTCTTACCCGCCTGATCAGAGATGCTATCGCCAACCTTAAATACTACACGCGACAACGGCGCAGAGTTTTTCGCATAAACGCGCGTCTCTTCACTTTGGGGAAATAAAATATGTACACATCGGTCGTCTACATCGATGACCACACCTAAGCCCAGCTCGGACTCCGTATCAGATAAATAGCGTTGACCAACGGCGAATTCGGTGCTGTGCAATGAAGCGATAGAGATAGTCATAGGGCGATGTCTTTTGTACTCAGATGATAAGAAAGTAGGTAGCTTACGATGCGAGCCATGCTTGCTGGGTCAGTAACATTAGTAAGCTAGGTCAGTCAATAAAGCAGACCATTATATAACGTTAGCGACTAGATGAGTGCGCTAAGTTAACTTTTCAAGAGCAGATTCATGCAAGATTCTGACAAAGCCAAGCATAAGTTGGTCATACAAAACAATAAGATTACGACTCGCAAGTAAAGAAAAAATATTGTCATTATAAAATTGTTGCTGTATTGTTAAAAAATGCAATAGGACATTGCTTTCTATTTGCAAGACTATCTGATCAATCTGAATTACCTAGATATTTACCCACCTATTACCTATACACCCATGATAGCCACTATCGATTCTTTCTCAGCGGTTATAGGCATAGTTTTTCTTATTATAGTCCATTAAGTTATTATTTAAATTTCTTATCATTACTTTAAGTTATGTAAATACTTTTTGTCGTTTACGTTTATTACCAATTATTTATATAGCGTTTTAATTAAGCATAACCACATAAGCGATTGTGACCAATAAACCATATTGGCAGTCTTCTTTGTGATCCCTATTACCCAAGGACAAACACTATAATGAGTGACTCCAAAAAAGTTGGCTTTTTCAACCAAGTTAGTACCCAAGTTACTACTATTTTATTTATTGCTTTTGCGGTCGTACTGGCGGTCGTTGTTTATGTTGTTGACAAAGAAGGTTATGAAAAAATTCGCCTTGAGTCAGCAAAACTGGTTGCTGAGCGCGGTAACACGGCGGTTAATAGTATCTCTGCCGATATCAATCGGGTGATGCGTAGTGCTTTGCTATTGCAGCAAAGTGCGCAAACCTTACCACTACAAGAAAATATTTTACAAGCCAGTACCGCCAATGCTTTTGATAAGCGCGATTATAACTTATTAGGTAGTGGCGGCATTTGGCCTGATAACGGTGCACTTGGAGCAAATACCGCGACGCATCCGTTCTTGATGGTACGCCAAAATGGTGATTATCAAGCGGTACTAAGCGATCCAAATCCGGCCAATCCTTATTATCAAGAAGATTGGTTTAGCGTTCTAAAATTGCTCAAACCTGACAGCTGTATCTGGAACCATGTCCGCGCCAGCCAAACCAAAGGCGAGCTTGCCATGAGCTGCGGTGTCGCTATTGAACGTGACAATCAGTTTTGGGGTGCCAGTACGGTTAACTTTACCCTCAACCAGTTACAAGAAAATATCGTTAAGCTCAGTGAAAGCTCTGGCTCAGGCTATATTCTATTACTAGATAATAGTGACAAGGTTATCGCCTCCTCTAACCCTGAACGCTTAAGCTATATTGATGAAGAGACAGGCACGCCGCTTGATATCAAACAAGTGATTAACTCAGATCCAGCTTGGCAACCGGTGCTTGATTTCTTAGATGTTCAACGTCAAGAAACTATCGAGCAAGTCGCCGCCAGTGTTTCGCCGCAAGTACAGCAAGTACTAACCACACTCGATAAAGCTGAAACCGGCACGGCAAAAGGTTACTATTTGGTCAACTACGCTGCTTATTTAAATAACGGTGAAAATAAGCAAAATGCCATGGATAGCCGCTTGTTACAAAGCTTTGAGCTGGCAAAAGACAGTTACTATAACGGCAGTCAAGCGTATGTGTTTGAGATTCCTGAAACTTATTGGAAGCTGATTGTCGTACAACCTGATGCTGAGATTAACGCCATTGCCGATAATCTAAGTGAAAACTTGATTAACTGGATTGCTTTAGCGTTATTATTCACGGCTGGTATTATTTATTTCATGCTGACTTTCTTGGCATTTAAACCATTGAAAGAAACTACTGATAAAATTTCTTTGGCAGAAAACATCATTAACAATAAGCAATACAACAAATTGAGCTCCGTTAAATTTAAGAAAGGTCGTAACGAGATTGGGCTGGTAAACGGCTCTATTAATGACCTATTAGATCGCATTCAATCTAACGAAGGTAAACTTGCCAATATCAATCAACAGCTTGAGATTAAAGTCGAAGAACGTACCGCTGAGCTGCAAGAGACGCTAAAAGAGCTGAAAAACTCACAGCTGCAATTGATCCGTTCAGAAAAAATGGCAACGCTAGGACAAATGGTTGCAGGTGTTGCTCATGAAGTAAACACGCCATTGTCTTATGTGCAAAATAACCTTGAGATTATCGGTCAGTTGACCGAGCAATACGAAGAGTTGATTGAATTGGTACAAGGTTTAAAAGGTATCAAGTCTGACGCGGCTGCTGATGGCAAGATTGACAAGCTATTGACTGATATTGTCCGTGCTTCTGATGAAATCCAAGAAGATGATCTGTCAGCTGAGCTGAAAGAGCTGATTAAAGATTCGTTATTCGGCGTCGAGCAAATCACTGAGATGGTACTCAATCTTCGTAACTTTGCCCGTCTTGATGAGTCAAAAGTGAAAACTATTGATGTGCGTGAATGTATCGAAGCCTCACTTAAAATCGCTGGTAACTCTATCAGACATCAAGAGATTGTCACTGATTTTGCCCCAACCCCTGAAGTGAAATGCTCACCGTCGCAGATCAACCAAGTATTGGTCAATTTGTTAAACAATGCCGCACAAGCTATGGAAGAAAAACCGGATGGCAAAATCGAAGTGCGAACCCGTGCTGATGACAGCAATGTCTATATTGATGTGATTGATAATGGTAAAGGCATGAGCGCTGAAGTGCTTAACCAAATATTCGAGCCGTTCTTTACCACCAAAGGCGCAGGCGAAGGTACTGGTCTTGGGATGGCAATCAGTCAGCAGATTATGGAGCAGCATAATGGTGACATTAAAGCCGTATCGACTGAAGGCGTTGGCACCACATTTACCTTAACGCTACCGATTGATAATGATTTAACAGAAAAAAGCCTAGCAGCATAATCGCTAGGTTCTGTTCTTATTTTAATTGTTAAATAAAGTTATAGCACTGTTATTCATTATAAGGAACTCATCATGAATGAATTAGAAAACGACATCAGTAATGACATCAGAACCGCTGAACTAGGGGTTGAAGCTAAGCCGAAGCTGGCATTTATTGACGATGAACAACGCATTTTACGTTCTATGAAACTGCTGTTTCGTAAAACCCATGACGTTTTTATCACAACGGATCCTACTGAGTATATTGACTATATTAAAAACAACCATGTACATGTCGCGGTCAGTGACCAGCGTATGCCTGAGCGTGTTGGCGTCGATATCCTACGGGAAGTAAAAGAAGTATCACCGTCTACCATGCGCATCCTATTGACCGGTTATGCGGATCTAAATGCAATTATTGGCTCTATTAATGACGGTGAGATTTATCGTTATTTGACCAAGCCGTGCAAATCTGAAGAGCTACTCTCGGTCGTCGGTCGCGCCACCGAAATCGCCTTGACTTATAATCCAGACGAAGACGCTGAGCAATTCGACAGCTCAGGTAATAAGCAAACGCTATTGGTGATCGATGAGACCAACGATCTGATTGAGCAAATACGCAAGCAATTCTCTAACAGTTATAAAGTACTGCATGCTAAAGGCTTAGAAGAAGCTTACGATTATTTGGCGAACGAAGATATCGGTGTTTGTATCACCGATATTAATGTCAGCGGCGAGAATATCGCACCGATTATCTTTACCTTAAAACAAGATGCACCGCATTTAGTGGTCTTGGTACAGACTGAATTCCAAGACGCTGGCTTGCTCATTGATTTGATTAATAAAGGTCAGGTCTATCGCTGCTTACCGAAGCCGATGCGCGCCAGTCTGCTTGAGATTAGTGTTAACCGTGCGTTTCAGCATCATGCAAAACTCAAAGCCAGTCCTGAATTGGTCAAACGTTATGAAGTAGAACACGATCCTGAAAACGATGTGCGTATTGATTTAAGCAGTCGCGTACGTAGTCTGATTGGTAAATTGCGTAAGCGCTTCTCTTTATAAGTGCATAACTTTACAGCGCTTGGATTTATCACCTTATAAGCGATAAAAGATTATTGTCCAATAAAATAAAACCTCTATTTCAAAGCTGAAGTAGAGGTTTTTTTGCTTTGTACTTTTTGACGTACTTTTTGAATAAAGGCAGCAACGTGCTACATTAAGCCGATAATAACCAAAGCCCATTTACCATAACAATGAGATAAGGAATCACCATGCAAGCGGTTTTTTTAGATAAAGGCACTTTTTCTGATAACGTTGACTTGCCAGCACCAGCTGGCGTCACTGATTACATTACGTACGACGATACACCGCAAGAGCTCATAATTGAGCGCTGTCAACATGCGGATATTATCTTTACTAATAAAGTGCAAATCAGTGCCGATGTGATTGCTAAGCTACCCAAGCTGAAGCTCATTCAATTGACCGCAACCGGTATGAACAACGTCGACCAGGATGCTTGCGCTGAACATGGTATCGCGCTGTATAACGTTGCTGGTTACGCAGTTAAAAGTGTGCCTGAACATACCTTTATGCTGATGCTAAATGCAATGCGTGCAGGCTTACATTATCATAATAAAGTGATTGATGGCACGTGGGTAGAGGATGGTAATTTTTGTTTGCTTGATATACCGCTAGTCGATTTAGAAGATAAAACGCTAGGTATTATTGGTATCGGCACCATTGGCAAGCGCGTCACTCAAATCGCCCGTGCATTTGGTATGACGGTATTGTGGGCGGAGCACCAAGGTCGCACGCCGCGTAATGACGATTATACTGCCTTTGATGACGTGCTCGCCGCTGCTGATGTGATTAGCTTACATTGTCCTTTAAACGATGATACCAAGCATTTGATTAATAAAGACACACTGGCAAAAATGACTAAGAAACCGTTACTGGTTAACGTTGCCCGCGGTGGTATCGTCGATAGTACAGCGCTCGCTGATGCCATTAATAACGAGCAAATTTTGGGATATGGTAGCGATGTTTTTGAGCAAGAGCCAATCGCTGCCAACGATCCTTTACTTGCTCTTGATGAGCATCCGCGTGTGATCTTTAGCCCGCATAATGCTTGGGGTAGTAAAAGCGCCCAAGAAACTTTGTGGCAGATGCTCAGCAAGCAAGTTACTGGCTTTATTAAACAGAGTCAGAGAGCTTAGGAAATGACCAACGTTAGTAAAAAATTAACGAGTAAAATGTAGCCACTCATCTTTGATTTTACGGTATTTCAACATTAGGCGATCGGTTAGATAATTATTATTCACCCGCCACGGATAGCGGTCGCCTTGTTTCGGCAACTCATCTTTGGCACGGCTGATATAACCTGCAGATAGCGCGCCAAGTACCGTATCCGGCTGCATGTTCACTTGCTCTTGCTTAGTCTCAGCCTGCGCACATACTGTTTTATAGCCTTCTTTATTCATATAATTAAGTAACCGCAGCACATACTGACAGGCCAAATCAATCTTCAGCGTCCAAGAAGCGTTGGTGTAGCCGAACATGATTGCCATGTTTGGCACGCCCTCAAGCATTACCGCTTTATAGGTCATCCGCGAGCCTACATCGACTGGCTGTCCATCGACATATAAAGCAGCGCCGCCGAGCATCTGTAATTTGAGACCAGTAGCAGTAACAATAATATCTGCCTCCAAATGCCTGCCTGATGCCAATGCAATACCCGTCTGCGTAAAGTGGCTAATGGTATCGGTAACTATCTCAGCACGCTTGCTATGTAAAGCTTGAAACAAATCGCTATCAGGCACTGCACATAAGCGCTCTTCCCACGGATTATAAGCAGGCTTAAAATGGGCAACATCCACGCCACTACCTTTAAGCTCTTTTTTGACTCTATGAGTTAAAACCGCTTTCATAACTTTTGGCGCATGAATCGCGACTCGATAAATCCCTTGCTGAAACATCACATTACGCGTACGTAGCAAGGTATAGGCTTGCGCCTTTGATAAAGGTGAGAATTTACCGGATAACAAAGCAAGTGCATAATCATCGCCTGGTACGCTTGCGACATAAGTCGGTGAACGTTGCAACATCGTGACATGACGGGCACACTGGTCATTATTTTCATCGACCAACGCTGGTATCAGTGTCATTGCTGTCGCGCCACTACCGATGACAATCACTTTTTTATCGTCATAGTGCGTATCTTGCCAATGCTGCGGATGGACAACTTTACCTTTAAAATTTTCTTCACTTTTAAAATATGGTCTATAACCGGCCTCATAATCATAATAACCAGTCGCCCCAACGACGAAATTCGCTGTTAAGGTGAATATTTCACCAGTGGCATGATTTTTAATCATCGCCGTCCATTGTTTACTACTACTTGACCACGATAGCTGCTGTAGCTCATGTTGATAGCGAATATGTTCTACGATTTTGAACTCGCGGGCGGTATCAGCGATATAGCTTTTAATGTCAGCGCCTTTTGCCAGCATTTTGTGATCTAGCCATGGCCGGAAGCTATAGCCAAACGTTAATGCATCAGAGTCAGAGCGAATACCAGGATAGGTAAATAAATCCCATGTACCACCCAAATCCTCTCGTTTCTCTAACACTAAAAAGCGCTCGGTAGCGTTTTTTTCTTTATTTTTACGCGTTTGTTTTACAGCATTTTTACTCTTAAAAAACCCGCTACCTTTTTGTTGCTGTTGGAGATGGCAAGCCATACTTATACCGGCAATACCAGCGCCAATGATAAGCACCTCATAATCCGCTGAGGTGGTCGATTGTGGTTTTGGGCGTTTGAATAAACGTTTGATACTCTTACGATTGCTTTCATTAGCGCCTTTTTGAGTATCATGATGCGCTTGAGATAGTGTGTTATCGACCATGGTCTTATTTATCCTTTATTAATATTTAATCATCCTTAACTCAATCAACTATAAACAATTTTAGCGCTAGGTTAACTTATATTACTGACTGGTCTTTCCAAACTCACTCTTTAACAGGGACTCTTTAACTAAGATTGTAAAAAGTTACCTTTAAAGAGCTATGCATTAAAGAGCTATGTATTTAAAAATCCATTCATTTAAAAAGGTACAGGACTTTCCCAATCCATCCATGCGCCAAGTGTCGGATGCTTAAGACGCAGTTGCTGCGCATGTAAATTAAGCCTTGGCGCAATATCTAATGCACGACCTTCAGCATAAATGGGGTCGCCAATCATCACATGCCCGACGTGTACCATATGGACGCGCAGCTGATGGCTACGACCGGTAACTGGCTTTAACAGTACTCGAGTGACTATCTGACCATTGCATTCTTCATGCGCCAGCACTTCATACAAGGTTAAAGCATGTTTTGACCAATTATGATCGACGATGTGGCGCGGTTTGGTGGCTGGCTCATAACGTACAGGTGCTGATATCTTGCCCGTTGCACCCACACTTTCCCATTGCCCAAATACTCGTGCTTGGTATTTTTTCTGTGGTAGCCGGTCAATAAACTGTTTACTAATATGGGTTTGCGCTGCCGCGTTTTTTGCAAAAATGAGCAGCCCTGAGGTGTCCATATCTAGGCGATGGATCAATTTAACCGCTGGATTGGCGCGCTCAAGCCGAGCAAGCAAACTTACCTTGAGCGTTTTACCATCGACACTTAATAGTCCTACCGGCTTGTCCACCACCCAAATATCATCGTCTTCATAGACAGTAACTTTTTTGGCGAATGTTTGAAAAAACTCAAGCGGATAGGCTTTTTCTTGAGCATTAAGGGCGTCGATCTCTTGATCAGTAAAAGACATAAAAATGGGCTACTTATAGTAATGGACTTGAATCTATAAACCATACTCAGCGAGCGAGTAAAGTTTGAGAGGATGGTAAATTTTGACGCAAAGGTGACGACAGATTAAAGCAAGTGACAGATAAATCATAAGCTGTATCGTTATGTGTCGATTTATTGTACTAATCGTAATTGTTAAACAATTTAACCAGCCTGCGTCTGTCAACTCTAGGCAAACATGTTAATATAATGGCAGGTTTTCACCCCTTCTTAACCATTCTTTAGCCACTCATCATTTTATCGTGACATCTATGTTTATATGGATGAGTGGTGACAGATATAATAAAACAAGAGAGAGAAATTATGTCAGACCTTATTATTAATACTACCGATGCTAACTTTGACCAAGACGTACTGCAATCTGACGTACCAGTCTTAGTAGACTTTTGGGCAACGTGGTGTGGTCCTTGTAAAGCTATCGCTCCTATTTTAGAAGATTTAGCGACTGAGTACCAAGGTAAAGTTAAAATCGTTAAAGTTGACGTCGACAACAACCCACAAGCAGCAAGCCGTTTCGGTATTCGCAACATTCCTACCTTATTCGTCTTTAAAGATGGCGAAAAAGTAGATTCAGTGATGGGTCTACAGCCAAAAGCTGAATTGGCAAAAGTAATAGATAAGCATCTATAAGTAGCCATTTATTTAAGACCGATGATTGCTAGGGTTTAATGATATTTAGTTACTCTCATGCAAGTCATTTGTCGTATAAAAAAACTCTCGAAAAAGCCATTGTCTGTACAAGATAATGGCTTTTTTGCTGCTTTTATGAGCAAAAAACTGGATTATACGACTTTTTTGGCAAAAATTATTGACAATGCTGTCTTGAAGGTCGTATAGTCTGCTAACAAGAGAAAACCAATTGTTTTCATAAATATCTTGTCGCTACTCTCCCCGTGTTTGTCAACAAAAACACCATCGTCATTATTAAAAAACACTACTGACCGAATGACTAAACACAATGAATTATATTGAGTTTTTAACACAGACTCTTATGTAGACTTCTTTATCTTCACTTTTATTACTTTGCCTGTATTTCTTACAACAAGCATATAAGCTGGCACGTTAAATCAAATCTACATAAACCTCAACGCTGTGTATACATCCTCTATCTCCCTAATACTGTTTAATCAATATCGTGATTTGTGCAGATAATGGCATCTCTCATCTGACCAACTGCTAATGACCTATCTATGAATCTAACTGAATTAAAGAAAAAATCAATCGCTGAGCTATTGGCTATCGCCAAAGAAATGGGTCTTGATAATATGGCACGTAGCCGTAAACAAGACATTATCTTTGCTATTTTAAAAACCCATGCCCGTAACGGTGAGGCCATCTATGGTGATGGTGTGCTTGAAGTGCTCCCAGATGGTTTTGGCTTTTTGCGCTCATCAGAAGGCTCTTACTTAGCAGGTCCTGACGACATTTATGTCAGCCCGAGCCAAATTCGCCGCTTTAGTCTCAAGACAGGCGACAGTATCGCTGGCACGATTCGTCCACCCAAAGACTCTGAGCGTTATTTTGCGCTATTGAAAGTCGGCGAAATCAACTTTGATACCCCAGATCGCTCGCGTCATAAGCTTATTTTTGAAAACTTAACGCCGCTATTTCCAACCGAGCATCTCAAGCTTGAGCTTGGTAACGGCACGACTGAGGACTTGACCGGTCGAATTATTGATCTGATTGCCCCTATCGGTAAAGGTCAGCGCTCCATTATCGTTGCCCCGCCAAAAGCCGGTAAAACGATGCTCCTACAGACTATCGCTCAGTCCATCACACGTAACAATCCTGAATGCTATTTGATCGTCTTACTGATCGATGAGCGTCCAGAAGAAGTCACCGAAATGGTGCGTACAGTACGCGGTGAAGTGGTTGCCTCAACCTTTGATGAGCCGCCACAGCGTCATGTGCAGGTTGCAGAGATGGTCATTGAAAAAGCGAAGCGTTTGGTCGAGCATAAACAAGACGTGGTCATTTTACTTGACTCTATTACCCGTCTTGCTCGCGCCTATAACACTGTCATTCCTTCATCAGGTAAAGTGTTGACCGGTGGTCTGGATGCCAATGCTCTAGAGCGTCCAAAACGTTTCTTCGGTGCTGCTCGTAACATTGAAGAAGGTGGTAGTTTGACCATTATTGCCAGTGCCCTTATCGATACCGGCAGTAAAATGGACAGCGTTATCTTTGAAGAGTTTAAGGGAACAGGTAACCAAGAGATTACCCTTGAGCGTGATTTGGCTGAAAAACGGGTCTTCCCAGCAATTAATATCAAGAAATCTGGCACGCGCCGCGAAGAGCGCTTGCTTGATGAAGATAAGCTACGTAAGGTTTGGATTTTACGTAAATTACTACAGCCAATGGATGGCGTACAAGCGACTGAATTCTTATTAGATCGCTTAAAAGAAGCGAAAACCAATGACGAATTCTTTGAGCAAATGAAGCGTAAATCACAAAATTAATTTACCCTCATTCATTGTTGTTAATATAAACCGTTAATCAATGTTCCAATTATAAAGGCTGCCTCAAAGGCAGTCTTTTTGCTTTTGTAACCATTAAAAGTCGTCTTATTAGAAACAGTTAGCTTACTATCAGTATTAATACAATAACCCTAAGCAAAAGCACTACCAACGATACAGTGAAGCAACATACTTTACAGGTTATTTGCAAAGCTTAGCGTTTCTACTACGACCATAAATACATTAACAGTGGTACTATTAGATATGGCATAAGTGTGCTTTATATTAATCAGTGTTGGAAGGAATCAGTACTGAATTTTAATCTTGATAACTCAATAGGTAATATTATGAAATTTGCTAAAACGATCGTAATGACAGCCATTACTGGCTCAGCTCTCATCATGGGTGGCTGTAACTCAACTGGCGGATACGGATACAACAGTGGTATAAACAACACCGCTAAAGGCGCTGCTGCTGGTGCTGCTGCTGGTGCGCTTATCAGAAGTGGCGGCGACAGTAAAGACATCGCTCGTGGCGCAATTGGTGGTGCTGCAATTGGTGGCGCTGGTGCATACATTCTTAATAACAGCAGATAATTGGTTTTAGGTAGCTATATTGGCGGATAGGTTTTGATTAAAAACATTATCTAACCAGATAGCCTACACAAAAAAGCCTGCAATCGATTGCAGGCTTTTTTGTGTCTAGTAGTTTTATATTAGTTAACGAGCAATCTTATAAAATTAGTCTATGTAACTTGATCTATAAAGCGCCACTAAACGTATCACAAGATTGTACATTACCACTCTCTAGACCACGCGTAAACCATTGGATACGCTGTTGGCTAGTGCCATGAGTGAAGTTATCAGGTACTACCGCCCCGCCGCCTGCACGTGCTAAGCGATCATCACCGATTTGACCAGCCGCATTGATGGCTTCATCGATGTCTCCTGCTTCTAAAAACTGTACGCGTTCTTGATTGCGCTGTGCCCAAACGCCAGCAAAGCAATCGGCTTGTAGCTCTTGCAGTACCGATAATTTATTAGCCTGTGCACTTGTCACTTGATGGCTGGCTTCACTAACTTGCTGGGTAATACCTAGCAAGGTCTGTACATGATGACCGACCTCATGTGAAATGACATAAGCTTGGGCAAAGTCGCCCGCTTTATTTTGGTTTTCGCTATCGCCTGAGCCTTGAATATCACCCGCAATACCAAGATTTTGCCGCATTTCTACAAAAAACGACGTATCTAGATAGACAGTCTGATCACCTGGGCAATAAAAAGGTCCTGTCGCCGAGCTAGCACTGCCACAAGCTGAGCTAATCTGCCCATTAAATAAAATCAGTGACGGTTCTTTATAAGTGCTTCCTGCTTCATTGAATATCTGATGCCAAACCTCTTCGGTATCGGCCAATACGACTTTGACAAACCGTGTATCACGATCATCGCTGGTTGCTGGCTCGGTGGACGTATTACCTCCGCCACCTGCTACTACTTGACCTGTCTGTAATGCGGTCATCGGGTTTACCCCAAATACTAGCCATAAAATGCCAGCAATAATGATACCGCCAATACCACCGCCGATCATTTTACCGCCACCACTGCTGGTACGTACGTTAGAACTGCCGCGTCTGCCTTCCCATTTCATAATCTTACTCCCAAAAATATGATAGCGTCTGCTATAGTCAGTTAAAAATGAAAGCGATACGATTGTAATAACGTGCTATTGCGATCATTTTTTCTTGCTTGCTGTTCGCAGGCGTGACAGATACTGCAAAAAATTTATAGCCAATAGCACTGTATCGTTTTTAAAATGAACCTACTATATGCGTACCAATAATTATTTATGTTATATAATTTTTAGTTCAATCCTTTGATTCAACCTTTTAAACCTCTAATATCATGTGTAATAGATTACTCAATCACTTGAAGATACTCACAATGTATTTATCTTTATACTCGACTACGATTGTATAATTTCACTCATCCAATCCTTATGTTACTTATCCTAGCGTAAGAATACAGATAGAAAAGAGTAAGAGCATTAGACCATAGAGGCCTTCTTGCAAACAGTCTGATGTTATTGATTATACTTCGATTAATTCAATTTATTGTATTAAGAATTATGTTAGATAAGTAAAGTAAAACCCTATTTACAATTTTATTGTAACTTAATTGTACAACCTCTTTCTATACAGAAAGAAATCATATAGAATGCGTGAAAGCTGAGTAGCTGTAACTAAGACTAGTTGAATTCTGAGATATCTCTGATTCAACCTTTTTTGCTGCTACTGCTCATTCAATTATTCCGGAGAAAACCTTATGAAACTTAAATTACTTGCTCTAGCTGGTATCATGACTGCAACTATGGGCCTAACTGCCTGTGACAGCAACAAAGAAAACGCTGCTGAAGATTTATCTGACGCGCAAGAAGAAGTGCAAGACGCTTCACAAGAATTAGATCAAGCTGCTGCTGAAGGCGAAGCTGTTCCTGCTGAAGCTGACGCTGCTATTGCTGGTGCTGAAGCTGACATCGCTGATGCACAACTTGCTACTGCTACTGACGAAATCGACGCTGAAGTTCCTGTAGACGGTACTACTACTAGCGTTGATGTAGCTAGCGAAACTCCAGCAGTAGACGCAGCTGACGAAGTTGTAGTTGTTGAAGAACCAGCTAAGTAATTTTTATTTTTATAAATAAAAATACTGTATTAAAAAAGAGAGCCTATGCTCTCTTTTTTTATGGCTGTTATTTATGATATTTACCAATTATTTAAAATACTAGATGCTTGACGTCATATATAAATTTATGGCGATGAGCTATCGCGACGAAATGAGAATATATCGTTAATTTAACCCATTCATTACACTATTAACTTTATAAAAATAAAAGTTAATGTTATTCATCAAATAAACGCTCATCGACTTGTTGACGAAATTTTTGTCCTGTTTTGAATGTAACAACACGACGTGCCGATACAGCAACTGGCTCCCCTGTCTTTGGGTTACGACCTGGGCGGCTATTTTTATCTTTAAGCTCAAAGTTGCCAAAGCCTGAAAGCTTGACCTCTTTGCCATCAATCAAACTCTCTGACAATTCGTCAAAAAAATTCTCTACCAAACAACGGCCTTCTTGGCGTGTTAGGTTTAGATGACTCATCAAATGCTCAATCATGTCAGATTTGGTTAAGGTGCTCACAGTACGACTCCTATGCTATGTCGTGATGTCGAATATCATGGTCTAGCGGTATGAAGATTAATGTTAGCTATTATAAAGGTTTTTTACCGTCTTTTTAATAAAGACTACATTAAAATCCTTTATTAATAACCACTTAACTCATTTTCGAAAAAATTTGTATAAAAAACAGCTTATATAAAAAACCATTTTTGCGAATAATAGTTTTTAAGAATAACAATGCTCCATAGCCTCTTAATAAGAACCTATAGAGCATGGTATCTTTTTACAGCTAAGTTTTAGCTATCACGCAACTGTACTGAATGCTGATCCGTTAGCGCTTGTACCACTTTGTCAGTGACCGTTTTTACGGCTTCATCAGATAATGTTTGGGTTTTATCTTGCCATATTAATGCAAAGGCTAATGAACGTTGACCAGTCGGTATTTTGTCGCCTTGATAAACGTCAAACAACCATAGGTCAGTCAACAAATTACCTGCCGCAGCGCGTATGGTCGACTCTAACGTCTGCAAACTGATATCGCTATCTACTAAGACAGCGATATCACGGCGTACTTGCGGGAATTTGCTTGGCGTGGTGATGGCATGCTGTTCACGAGCAAGCGTTAGTAATGGCGCAAGAGACAATTGAGCGACCCAAGTAGCGGGTAGATCTAACTGTTTGGCAGTATTGGGATGTAATTGTCCTAACCAACCGACATATTGGTCATCGATATATAGTTTGGCGCTTTGTCCAGGGTGCAAGAAATTCAGCGCACTGCGCTCATAGCGAATACGCGCGCTATCGATTTTCGCAGGTAATAATTGCTCAATATCATGCTTCAAATCATAAAAATCTAGCGCACGATTTTGATAAGCTTGCTCATCCCAGATATCACCAACTGCCACTAGAGCAATACTTGGCGTTTGTACTAAATCACTAATACTATGACCGACAAAACTCAGACCCGTTTCAAAGAAACGCACGCGCGATTGCTGGCGATTCAGGTTATATTGCACGCATGGCAGTAGGCTCGACAATAAAGTACGGCGCATAACCGCCAAATCACTAGAAATAGGATTGGCCAGTGCCAACACTTCTCCTAAGGCTTCATCATCAAGCAAGGCTTCTAGTTTGGCATCACTAAAGCTAAAGCTAATCGCTTCCATATAACCATTATCGACCAGCGCTAGCTTCATCTCATGGGTCAAGTCTGCAGTATCGTCATAATCCATGCTAACTTGCAGGTGCGGCAAGATGCTTGGAATATTGTCATAGCCATAGATACGAGCAATTTCTTCGATTAAATCTTCTTTGATGCTCATATCAAAGCGATATGATGGCGGCGTACAAATTAGGCTATCTGCTTGCTGCTCTACTTCAAACCCTAATTGGGTCAAAATACGCACCATGATTGCTGGCTCAATCTCAATGCCAATAACATCACGAACCTTTGTAATCGGTAAAGTAATTGGCGCACGAGCAGGTAGGTGCTCGCTACTTTCAACTTTTACGATTTGTCCCGCTTGGCTACCTGTAACGCTTGTAATCAAATCAACAGCACGCGCTAAAGCAAGCATTGGTAATTCAAAATCAACACCACGCTCAAAGCGTTGTGAAGCATCGGTATGCAAACCAAAACGACGTGCGCGCGCAGCGATAGCCAATTGATTAAAGAAGGCACTCTCTAATACGATATTAGTGGTGCTATCAGTAACGCTACTACGCTGACCACCCATAATACCAGCAAGCGCAAGTACACCTTTATCGTCAGCAATGACCAACTCATCACCCGTTAAAGTAATGGTTTGCTCATTAAGCAAGGTAATAGTTTCTTCAGGCTGTGCCAAACGTACAACGATATCGCCCTCGATAGTATCAGCGTCAAACGCATGTAGCGGTTGACCTAATTCCATCAGCACGTAGTTAGTCACATCAACTAAAAAGTTGTGCGAACGTAGTCCTGACTGTACTAATGCATCTTGCATCCATTTTGGCGTATCGATACTACGATCAATGTTACTAATTGACTGTAATAGATAGCGCGGGCAAGCTTCAACAGCACTAACTGTCACAGCTGTCATATCTTGCATAGCTTGGTTATGAGTAAATTGGCTGTTATCAGGGATATTTGGCATTTGCATAGGCAAATCATTAATCACTGATATCTCTCGCGCAATACCACGTACGCTAAAGCAGTCACCGCGATTTGGGGTGATAGAGATATCCAATATTTGATTGTCTAAACCCAAATACTCACGGATATTCATGCCAATTGGTGCATCAGCTGCCAATTCAAGCAAACCGTCTATGCTATCAGTTAAATCAATTTCAGAAGCACCGCAAAGCATACCGTTAGAGTCGACACCGCGTAGGTTGCCATTTTTAATTTTAAAGCCCGCATTTTTACCACTGACGTCATCAGAGGGTAAAACAGCACCAACGGTAGCAACGGGCGCTTTCATACCGACAGTGACATTGGGCGCACCGCAGACGATTTGCAACGGTTCAGCTGCACCAATATTGACCTGTGTAACACGTAATTTATCTGCATCTGGATGTTGCTCGACGCTGATCACTTCACCGACAACCACACCGCTAAAATCACGGGCAACCGCATAGCGATCGTCAATCTCAAGGCCTGCCATGGTCAATTGGTCAGCCAATTGCTCACTGTTATTGTTGGGGTTTACCCATTGACGTAGCCACTGTTCGCTAATTTTCATAAATATCTCGGATCAGAATTTCATAATAAAGATTTTGGAGTAAAGGTAGCCGTATTAATAACGACAATCTAGCCAAACTGCTTTAAGAAGCGCACGTCATTTTGGAAAAATAAACGTAAATCGTCGATACCGTAATACAGCATCGCAAAGCGCTCAATGCCCATACCAAAAGCAAAACCAGTATATTTTTCGGCATCAATACCGCAGTTGGTCAGCACTTGTGGATGTACCATACCGCAGCCCATGACTTCAAGCCATTTGCCATTGTCATCCAAGATATCTACTTCAGCAGAAGGCTCCGTAAACGGGAAAAATGACGGGCGGAAACGCACAGTCAGCTCTTTGGCAAAAAATGCTTCCAAGAACTCACTAATTAGACCTTTTAGCTCAGCAAAGGTGCTCGACTCAGTAACCATGAGCCCTTCTAATTGATGGAACATCGGCGAGTGGGTTTGGTCTGAGTCATTACGGTAGACGCGACCTGGACAAATAATACGAATTGGCGGCTCATTTTTTTCCATAGTACGAATTTGCACTGGGCTGGTATGAGTACGTAATAGATAGTGAGCATCAAAATAGAAAGTATCGTGCATCGCCCGTGCTGGGTGATGTGAAGGGATATTAAGCGCTTCAAAGTTATAATAGTCGCTCTCAACTTCAGGACCAGTAGCAACATTAAAACCAGCTTGCACAAAATATTGCTGCATACGCTGGGTAATCATCGTCACTGGGTGCAAATGACCCTTTTGACCACCGCGAGCAGGCAAAGTGATATCAATGCTCTCGCTTGCTAGTTTGGCATTTAATGCCGCCACTTCTAGCTGCTGCTGCTGTGCTGTCAATGCGTCTTGAATACGGCTACGCACTTGATGCAACCAACCACCGTAAGTTTTTTTGACGTCAGCATCTAGTTTACCCATCTGCTTTGACCAGCCGGTTAATGGGCTCTTTTTACCAGTCAGTTGCACACGCAAATCTTGTAATAGACGTGTATCGCTTACTTGTAAGATTAAGGCTTCAGCAGCACTGGTAAATTCAATAAGCTGCGTTTCGTTAAGCTCATTGATCTCTGAGGACAAGGTCGGTAGCGCCGACAAATCGTTGGTAGCAGCAGGGGTAGTCATAAGACGCATCATTCCTGATTTAAACGGACTATTAATTGTAGGGATTTGACCAAATATTGCAAACCATTTACCCATTTTTTTTAAAATAATGCTAGTTATATGAATGGCTTGAATATTTAGACGACGATAATTTAGACGATTATAAGTGTCATTTCACAAAGGTTATATCTATGATCGGTATTTATAGAGTTAGCTGTAAAATACTTTAATATAAAAAAAGCCACCGACCAGCGGTAGCTTCTATTAATATCGTACTATTAATTAATATTATCTCTATCCATGTAGATAACTACTTATAAATAATCGCTTAACAAGCAGCATACCTAAATAGAATCGTTAATATTTATGCTAGTTCCGCTTTTGCTTTTTCAACCAATGCTGTGAAAGTCGCTGCATCATGCATAGCGATGTCAGCAAGTACGCGACGATCGATTGCAATGTTAGCTTTTTTCATGCCGTTGATAAAGCGGCTATAGCTTAAGCCGTTTAAGCGTGCACCAGCATTGATACGTGCAATCCAAAGGCGACGGAAAGTACGTTTTTTGTTGCGACGGTCACGATAAGCATATTGACCAGCTTTGGTCACTGCTTGTACCGCTACGCGGTAAACACGTGAACGGGCACCGTAGTAGCCTTTTGCGCGTTTGAGGATTTTTTTGTGACGGCGATTTGCCTGTACACCACGTTTTACACGGGCCATAAATTACTCCAAGATTTCTTTAGTTAAGCGAGTAACGACGTTATTAAATAATAAGCATCGTTTTCAGATTGCAAAGTCAAATATATTTAATCAAAATATTTTTGATTAAATCCAAATGACGATAGGTTATTAGATGTATGGGCACATACGACGAACTGCTGCTTCGTCAGACTTGTCCACCATCTTAAGACCACGCAACTGGCGAATACGCTTAGCTGATTTCTTGGTCAAGATATGGCTTTTGAATGCTTGCTTACGCTTAAAGCCATTCGCTGTTTTTTTGAAGCGTTTAGCGGCACCGCTTCTGGTTTTCATCTTAACTTTCATGATGATTTGCCTCTTTGTCTTTGATAGAACCCGGTCGTCAAATAGTTAAAAGCGTATAGTCGCTGTAAAAACAACCACTAAACCTCTATTTGCCTCGAGGTGGGAGGCGCTATTTTAGCAGATAGGTCGCTGTTTTGCCAAGGAAAGTTTTGCGCCCTACTCTTACCTAAAATTCTGTGCAAAAAAAATAGCATTTAACTCATATTTACACCCTAAGTTTTTATAAATAAAATCCTAAGAAGTACATTTTAAATATTCACAAATAACTTGGGGCTAATTTACAATTATTGATTTATCAAAATTTAGCTCAGGTATAATTGGCGCTTATTTACTGATTTAAAATATTGAATGTCAGTCTCAGCTATGTTTAAGTATATATTGCGTCTTGATAAAGCTTTAACATAGCGCATAATAAATCCTGACTGCTGTTATTTGACCACCCTTTTACTACTTTCTACTGATAATAAGACAGATAAATTATGACTTTACCTGCTTGGCTGACTGCCGTAAGTTTTAATGCTGATGGTTTGATTCCTGCAATTGCCCAAGACTTGCAGTCAGGACGTATTTTGATGATGGCTTGGATGAATGCCGAAGCGTTACAATTGACTGCGCAAACACAAACGGCGGTTTATTTTTCGCGTTCGCGTGCTAAATTATGGCATAAAGGCGAGTCATCAGGACATACTCAGCAAGTGCACGATATTCGTTTAGATTGCGATGCCGATGTGATTGTGCTTAGCGTCACTCAGGCTGGTGGTATCGCTTGTCATACGGGTCGCGAATCTTGTTTTTATCAACGTTTAGATTTATCTGGGCAAACGCCTGCATGGCAAACAGTCGATAAAGTATTAAAAGATCCGGCAGAAATTTATAAATCTGATACAGCCGTCAGCGCTACTCATCAAGATACTGTCATTGATACAGATTCTGATAACGTCAACAAAGCTCCTAATATTATTGCAAACTCTGACAGCCAAGTTAAAGTTGCGACCCATTCTATTTTACAGCAGCTTGATAAGGTATTAGCAGAGCGCAAACAAGCAGATGCTGATAGTTCTTATGTGGCAAGTCTATACGCCAAAGGTCTGAATAAAATATTAGAGAAAGTTGGTGAAGAAAGCACCGAAAGCATTATTGCGGCTAAAGACTTTGCCAATTGCGATGAAAGTACTAACAAAGCGCAATATGACGAGGCGCGCAATGAGCTCATTTATGAAGTGGCGGACGTCTGGTTTCATACCTTAGTTGGACTGGCATGGTTCGATATAGAATCGAATACGGTATTAAATGAGCTAGGACGACGTTTTGGCTTATCAGGTATTGATGAAAAAGCGGCTCGATAGCCTTTATAAGTTCGATAGCATTATTAATCTCAATAATGTGGGCAGTGGTTATAAGCTACTACCCTGTTTGATTATTGTTGCTTTCACCTTTTTGTCACAAGTGCAGGTTATAATATAACTCTGTTTTACTTCGCATTGTATGTCGAAGATTTTTATTGAGTATAACGATATTCGATAAACCCAAAGTAGGCATACAAAGACTGAAAACCAAGACATAAGGATACCTTTATGGGTAGTTTTTCTATTACGCATTGGCTGATTTTATTGGTGGTAGTGGTGGTCGTATTTGGCACCTCGAAGCTTAGAAATGCTGGCAAAGATTTGGGCGGTGCCGTCAAAGGCTTTAAAGAAGCGGTCAAAGACGAAAATACCGAGCATGCTAAGAAGCACGTAGTCCTTGATCATGATGGCAATGCACGACCAACAAACCATGCGACAACGAATAAAGTGGACGATGCTAACATCAACTCCACTACTGATGATAACCACAAGGTGTAATGCGTGCTGCATCTAGATAGTGATATTTAACGCTTATGTTTGATATTGGGTTTTCTGAATTATTGCTTTTTGGCGTCATCGCCTTAATTGTCTTGGGGCCAGAAAAGCTGCCCCAAGCGGCGCGTACGGCTGGGCAATGGTATGCCAAAATCCGCCGTACGGTCTCTACGCTACAGTCTGAAATAGAAGCTGAGCTCGACTTAGCTGAGACTCGGCAGCAAATGCAAAAAGAGCTGGCCAAAATTCGCCAAACTGAAGCCGAGATGAGACGCGAAATGGCCGAGATGCGCGGCAGTATGCAAGAGTTTGAATCTTCGCAAAACCAGCATTTAAAAACCACGCATAATGCCGTAACTGATGAAGAGTATGACGCCAATAATGAAGACGCCAATGATAAAGAAAAGAGTAATAACAGTGATCAAAGCAATCATGAGTCAGCCACGCCAAAAACATTTGACTACAGCTATCAGCAAAATGACCAGTCAAAAGTGTCTGATGACAATTTAAAAACTGACTCCAATGATATCAAAGACAATTCAGATCAAATCGCTCAAATTATCACCACCAAACCGTGGGAAAATATGTGGTTCCGCCTTGGTACTTATGATAAAGCGCGGCGCTTGCCTACAGCGCCCTATTTACCGAACTATAAAGCAGATATTTTATTAAACAGTGGTTTAGATAGCCCTTTAAACAACCATTTAAATAAACAGTCTTCTGCCAACAAGCAGGAGAGTAAATAGTGGGTTTATTTAAACGTCAAAAAAGCCGCCAAGAAAAGCTGACAGACTCAGCCATTGAAACCGAGACAGAGTCGGAAAATAGTAATGATTCGGGCGACATATTAAGCTCATTGGCTGATATGCCTATCACTGAGCATTTAATTGAGTTACGTATACATCTAATTAAAATATGCGTTGCCGTACTGATTATATTTTTAGCGTTAGTTGGATTTTCACGTGAGTTGTATGATTTTTTATCGGACCCCTTGGTTGCCCAGTTACCTGCCAACTCAACGATGATTGCCACAGATATCACTTCAAACTTTATGGCACCAATACGCTTAACGATATTTGTAGCCGCATTCTTTGCTATGCCTTATATCCTGTATCAAATTTGGTCGTTTGTAGCTCCAGGCTTATATAAAAAAGAGAAAAAAGTCGCTATTCCAGTACTGCTATCCTCTATATTTTTATTTTATTCTGGGGTGGCTTTTGCTTATTTTATTGTACTCAAAGGCGTCCTAAAATTCTTTATCATGTTCGCCCCGCAGAACGTCTTGCCAATGACAGACATCGACAGTTATCTGAGCTTTGCGCTCAAGCTCTTTATGGTATTTGGCTTAACTTTTGAGATTCCAGTCGTCACCTTGCTGTTGATATTGGTCGGCATCGTCTCCATTCAGGGCTTAGAAGATAAACGTCGTTACATTATTGTCGGCTGTTTTGCCGTTGCTGCCGTCGTCACTCCGCCTGATGGCGTGTCGATGCTAATGCTGGCTATTCCCATGTGGTTGTTATTTGAGCTGGGTTTATTTTTAGCGAAAATCTTAATTAAAGAGGATCGCAATACTGCTTTAGCGGCAGTAAATAAAGAATTGAACAAGGAATAAATTTCCTTATTAGAAATTTTTTCAAAAAAATAGCCAACCATTTAATCTGGTAATATGACTCACCTTACATTGATTTCTATGTGCATTTTTTTTCTAAATGAATTGTCGCTTCACGTATTTTTATCATCGTCGTTTACAGTCATAAGTATCTTACGATAACGTCCATTATTACTCATCAGCCATTGTCTATGCAGTGGCTTTTTTTACCCCCATTATTTTTGTCCACATTCTAGTCTTTTAGGTAGCTTTGTTATGTCCGCATCTATGCCAGCTTATATGAGCGATCCCACTGATGAGCAGCTAAACGCGCTTAATATGGCGATGGATCATAAGTCATTTAAAGTGGTCGCCTATGCCGGTGCCGGTAAAACGACGACCTTGAAGCTCATCGGTGAGCGCTTGCGTGGACGCGGCTTGTATTTAGCCTTTAACAAAGCCATTGCTAATGATGCGCGCTCAAAGTTTCCGTCACATGTGGACTGTCGTACTTTTCACTCACTCGCCTACCGCCACGTACCCCGCGATATCACTGCTAAACTGTCTTTGCCGCGCTTCTCACCCAAACGCCTTGGGGATGATTTGGGCTTGCAACCGGTACAAATCCGTCGGCAGATGGATGGGGTAAATAAATATATTACTTTGACTCCAGCACGGTTATCGCGTTTCGTCAGTGATGCCGTAAGCAATTTTTGTAGCACGCATGCCAGCTACCCTGCGCCAAGGCATATCTTGTTTCCAAACTGGCTTGATGCCTCAGATGCCGAGCAGCTACGTGAGATGCTCTACCCTGCCGTGGAGCAGCGCTGGCTACAGTCGATTGATGCACGCCACCCTGCTGGTATCGGTCATGATATTTATCTTAAACTTTGGGCATTGTCAAAACCAAGTATTCCTGCGGATTTTATCTTATTTGATGAAGCACAAGATGCAGATCCATTGATGATGGGAATTCTGACCCAGCAGCCACGGCAAGTGATTTATGTGGGCGACGCTCACCAACAGATTTATGAGTGGCGCGGGGCAGTCAATGCCATGAAACAGCTGCCACTGCCGCAAACCTTGTTGACGCAGTCCTTTCGTTTTGGTGAACCGATTGCCGACATTGCCAATACGCTATTAAAGGCATTGCAAGAAGATGTACCGCTAAAAGGCAATCCTAAGAAACAATCTTCTACTGAAAAAGGCATGGTACATAGTAAAAAGGATGCCATCCTTTGTCGTACCAATGCCGCTGCTATGTCTCAATTACTGACTGGTCTGAAGCTTGGACATCGGGTGGCGCTACAAGCTGATACTGACCGTATGCTCAAATTCTGTCAGGCAGCCGAAAACCTAAAAAACGGTAAATCAGCATATGGCGTACCTGAGCTGGCGTATTTTTATAATTGGAGTGATGTACAAGAGTATTCTGAAACCAATGAAGGTAGCGACCTAAAAACGCTGGTCAAATTGGTCGATGATCATGGTACCAATGTGTTGAGCCAAGCGGTCAATAGCTTATCAAGTATTGAGAATGCCGATTACGTCATCTCAACTGCCCATAAAGCTAAAGGGCTTGAATGGGGCAAAGTACAACTAGATGATGATTTTTATTATGATGTGACGACCAATGCGGTAAAAATCAGCCCAGAAGAGCTACGCTTGCTCTATGTCGCTTGTACGCGTGCCCAAAGTAATTTGGACATCCATAATATTAAAGACTTGATATCAGGTTTGCAGACGGGGAAGAAGGTGATTTTTGGCAATTCTTAACCTTGCGATTTATGCCATCGAATAGATTTTGATTGTGCCAACTTATAATGATAATGCCTCATCAATAGATAATGAACAATAAGCCATGAATAATCAGCAGCCTAATTTACCTCAACCGTTATCTCAATTATCTCAGCCACTACAAGAGCGCCAAAAAACCATACAAAACTTATTCACCAATCCTGTCCGCCTACTTGCTCCTATGGAGGGCTTAACCGATCCATTAATGCGGCAGATATTGACTCAAATTGCCACAGATTTAGGTCGTCCTTATGATTGGTCGGTCAGCGAATTTATTCGTGTCACCCAGCATGTCTTGCCTGCGCATGTGTTTTATAAATATGTTCCTGAGCTGCATCATGACGCCAAAACAGCATCTGGTACACCGATTCATATCCAGCTACTAGGAAGCGAAGCACAGCTTATGGCAGAAAATGCTGCTTACGCCTGTGAGCTTGGTGCGCCTGCAATTGACATCAATTTTGGTTGTCCTGCCAAAACCGTAAATAGCCATCGCGGTGGCTCAGTTTTACTTGATGAGCCTAATGTCATGTACGATATTATCAGTGCCGTACGTCAAGCCGTTCCTGCCCATGTCCCCGTATCAGCAAAGATTCGCTTGGGCTATACCGATAGCAGTCGCATGGATGATATTCGCGGGGCGATTGCTGTGAGCGGCGCCGATTGGCTGACCATTCATGCGCGGACGAAAACCCAAGGCTATAAACCACCTGCTTATTGGGATAAGATTCAAAATTTTAATGCGCTTAGTATTCCGATAATTGCCAATGGTGAGATATGGAACGCGGAGCACGCGCAAAACTGTATGGCGCAAGCAGGGACAGCGCATTTAATGTTAGGTCGCGGCGCCGTCACCCGTCCCGACTTGATTGCACAAGTTGATAATGACAATCGCCAAAATCCAGAAAATACGACAACATTATTATGGCAAGATCTGATTGCTCATCAGATTAAGTTTTTAGAAGGCGCAGCGAAAAGCGAAGTGATATTAGTCGGTCGTTATAAGCAGTGGCTTGGCATGCTGACCAAAAGCTATAGCGAGGCTCAAATACTGTGGGACAGTATCAAACGAGAAAAAAATAAAGCAGCAATTATCCATGCTTTGCAAGCCAGCGCACGGTAATAATCGGCTGCTTTTATTATAAAATAATGCCATTAATTAAATACATTCAGTTAAAAACTAACCCGAATGGCTAAATAGAAGAGCATGAGGCAACAGATAATCGATAATACCCAAAGAATGGAACGAAACATTGCCAAATTGGTAATATATGCCACGCAAAAACCAATACGAATCAAGACATATAGCCACGCCAGCGCATTGATAATAGGTTGTGGAACAAAAAACAGCATCGCTACCAATACCGCTGCCAAAAAGACTGGCAATGTCTCATAGCTATTTTGCTGTGCTGCATTAGCGCGCGCTGCCATGCCCGTTGTACCTTGTAAAAACTCTCGCGGATGGGCATTGTCAGTCAAGTTAAAGCCGCCGAGCGCTTTTGCAGTTAATGCCATTGCTAATGGCAACAGACTTGCCACTATCATCGCCCAAATGGCAGACGCTGCGGTATCAGAGACCAATCCAAAAAATGAATTCATGAGTATGTTTGCCTTTATCCTGCGATAACTTCAAAATCGTGTGTCACATTAACCCCACCTTGTACCAGCATTCGGCTGGCTGAGCAGTATTTTTCTGCTGACAGTTTTATTGCCCTTTCTACTTGGCTTTCTTTGATGTCTTGTCCCTTCACAGTAAAGTGCATATGAATATCCGTATAAACAGCTGGTACAGTTTCGGCACGTTGGGCTGTCAGCTCACAGCTTACATCTGTTACTTCTTGACGAGATTTTTGTAAAATCGATACCACGTCATAACTGGCACAACCGCCAAGCCCTAATAAAATCAGCTCCATCGGGCTTGCGCCTTTTTCTTTATCGGCATCGATTTGGACGTTATGACCTGATGGTGATATACCCATAAAGGCTTTGTTTTCTTGCCACGTAACACTTGCTTTTGACTCTGACATTTTGGCGAACCCTTGTTTTAATTGGTAGATAGTTAATCGCGAATAGAATATTTTTTATTGGCTTATTTCATTAGCCAACTTCATTAACTTAGTGTTTTATTATTGATTGAGATAAGTAGAATATGACTAGTGTAACATAAGCTAAAACGAGATTTTATGAAGCATTGTCTTGTACCATTAAGTTAGCATATATGGTGTATCTGCCAGCATAAACGAAGTAAAAACCAACAAACAGAAGTACAAATTCATCAAAATAGTTTGTTAAAAAAATTCACAAAAGTCTATTTATATACCCCTATATAATTACTTTATTTTAAATAACTAAACTCGTGAAACATTTTATAGCAAAATACTGTTACACATTTGGCTTGTTTCTTGGTTTAATAACGGTAATGAATCTTATTTTGACCTGATATCGACAACGATCACCCTATAATAATTATGATTGCGGTCAGTGTGTCATGTCAAGATAAGCTGTTTTAAACAATTTAAAAGGTTAAGTCATGATAGATGCAGACGGCTTTCGTGCCAATGTCGGCATCATCTTGGCAAATACACAAGGGCAAGTTCTGTGGGCAAAACGCATTGGTCACAACGCTTGGCAGTTCCCTCAAGGTGGCATCGACTGCGGGGAGACGCCGATGGATGCGATGTATCGCGAGCTCTGGGAAGAGGTCGGTCTACATCCACGTCATGTGGATCTACTGGCGGTCACGCAAGATTGGTTGCGCTACCGCTTGCCAAAGCGCTATGTGCGCCATGGGCAGTATCCTTTGTGTATTGGGCAAAAACAAAAATGGTTTTTGCTACGCTTAGATGAGCCGAACACCCAACATATCCGCTTTGATGAAGGAAAACCAGAATTTGACAACTGGCAATGGGTCAGCTACTGGTATCCACTCGGACAAGTGATTCACTTTAAACGTGGGGTATATCGCCGCGCCTTGCAAGAATTGGTGCCCGAACTACCGCTCAAACAAGAACTTATTATTCCAGAACAAAACAACCATTTGTTGGTGAAATAAGGTCACTGATTGCTTCGACAATTTTAGAATAAAAAATCCCCATATTGATTGTTCATCATTACTATGGGGATTTTTTTATGTTAATTCTGCTCAATGTTTGCATTCACGACTAATAATTTCCGCTTGGATTTTTTTATCTGACGCGCTTTCTTGACGAAGTAAGGTTAGAATACTTTGGGTACGGGTGCCATAGCTTGGCAATGCTATAGGAGTAATACCTGTCAAATTTGCACCTTCAATATAAATAGACGACAGTGCTTGTTCTATTTTTATATCGATACCAGTATCGGGGAGATTATCTACTGGCGCGGTGGTATTGTCCGACATGACAGAAAAAGCAGCCTCTTGCCAATACTCATGTGCGCTGTTCTCGCTAATTAATGGTAATACCTCTTGGCGTAGCCGACCGCGTAGCCGCTCAGTTTTAAACCAACCTTCTTCTGGCTGACCATTAGAGAAGACGTGTAAGCCTGCATGTAACGGTGTCGGTGCATGACCGCGGTTATTAACGACAACCGCTTGCTTGCTATTACCAATAATAAGGTTAAATCCTGCGTAGTCTTGCAGATTAATTTGCCTTGCAAAGTCCATCGGGCTTAAAGTACTGGTTAAAAAATCAGTCACTAATTCACCACGCGAGCGCTCATTATTACTTGCCTGTACACCATCACGAAAGTTCAATACCGCCGCCCAGCGTCCATTTTGTTGGTGAAAATTCGTCTGCTGCTGTTGGTGAATGCCCAGCCAAGTACCGCCACTTTGCTTATCGCGTCCCGCATAAATAGGCTGATCTATCCATTGATGCAGCGGCTCTGTCGGACGCTGTAAAAACTCATCACGATTGGACAATAAAACCAAAGGTAGCTCATCAAATAACTGCCAAGCAATGGCGACAATACACATAACATTCCTTTATATTGATATTTTCAGCATTTAATTGGTGTTTAATTTTTTATCCGCAGGGTAGCTAATTTGATAGGTCGATTGCAGTACTTGAGATTGCTTACTCGGCAAATCAAACTCCCAAGCAACCATGCCCTTATTATCGTTCCAGTCTTTTTGGCTAATGGCTGGTGTATGGGTCGCGGTTACTTTAATACTGTCATCGCTACTGACCGGCTCTGCTCCTAACACTTGCAAGCGTACGCTGCGATTGTGCTGATTGGTAAATTGATAAGCCTGAGTAATAGTTTTGGTTTGTTGACGATTAAACACGCCTTTATCGCCTTGTTTGTTTTCATCAGTGAGCTGTTTCACTAGCAAACTAGGATCAACACCAAAACCAATGCCCTGCTCTTTTAAACTCTGATAATCATACTGCGACTGTCCAACATAGTTATCGTCGCGGTACAGTTGCAACGAACCGTTAGCCCAAGCTGGTGTCAAAAACGGCGCAGATGCATACCAATAAGCGGCAGCTTCGGCACTGGGTGTACTACGTAACCATAGCTTACTGGTACCCGATTGCTCATCAATAACCGTACGTACCCGCCTGCCATCACTAGGAATACTCACGCGCTGCGGTAGCCGATATTCGGTGATGCCGTTTTTATTTTGACTGCTAACCGTAAAGCTGGGTAACGGCGGCATATCTGCTCCAGACGCGCCGCCATAGCTAGCTCTAGCAGAAACGACGACTGGTGCAGATTCACTCTCCATCATGGGTTGTGCATAGCGAGCCAATTTATCTTGGCGCTCTTCATATAACGACAAGCGCTCGACTCTTGGCAGTTGACTGGTTGTCGTTTGATTGGGATTAACGGTACTTAAAATAACGGGTACATTGTTCCAATTCTCGCCTGTTTGTTGGGCAATGATCGCAGAGGCGGTGATATTAAGCTGCTTACTATCGGTATTTAAGCGTGCTTGATAGGTTGGCTCCCAACTTGCACCGCGTACTTGATAATGCAGTTTAACGCTGCTTGCAGAACGACTGGCGATACGCACACTTACTTGGGTCACGTTATTCTGTGCCGAGGTGGTACTGCCCGCGACCAATTGATTTAAGGCGTCTTTAGCACGAGCTTCTTGCTTTTGCAGCTCTACAATCTTTTTATTAATACTGGCAGCTTGTGTCTCTAAATCGCGTGCATTATTAGCAAGCGTGCCAGCTGTAGTTATCTGCGTCACTTTAGTCAGGTTTTGCAAATAGGCTTTGGTCAAACGCGCTGCTTCTAATTCGGCGCTGATATTGGTTAGATTATTCTGCTGAGTCTGTACGTTAGCATCACCTTGATATTGACATTGCGCTGCTTGTTCACCGCTTAGCGTCTCAATACTAACCTCACCAATATTGACATTACCCAGTGCTTGTACGCTGATACTATCTGGTTCAATAGCAGGCGATAAGCAAGAAAAAACCAGTGTCTGCTCACCGCTGCCGCTGATTGGCAAGGCGCGAGTCACACTGGCTAAACCTTGATAAATTATAATTTGTTCGATACTACTGTTTGCCGCTTGCACGGTTACAGGAACAAAAACCGTTAAGCCTGATGCCACTGTGTATAGCACTGATAATGGCAGTGTTTTCAATTTAAAGTTACTATTTAAGATTAACGCATCAAACTTTGTTTTTAATTTTTTATCGTGCAAAGGTGATCGCGGTGATAAATTAGTGTGCATAATGATTCCTTAGAAATTGATGCGCTTTTTTTCATCTTATCGGTTTTTTTAGTGCTTTGCTATCCATTCACTTATCTAGTTCCATAATTCGCTGCAATAGTCCGCTTCAATAACCATAGTGTCGATTAGCGTTAGAAAAAATACCGTGCTGCTGTGATAGCTAACCGTCTTTTATTTTGAACAGACGGTAGTGTTCGTAAGGGTTGAATTTTGCTATTATGACCAGCATTCTATTATTAATAATTATGATACCTTTATGATAATTCATCCTCAGTACGATCCTGTAGCACTGTCCTTGGGTCCAGTAGAAGTGCACTGGTATGGCCTAATGTATTTGCTGGCATTTGCCGCAGCTTATGGTCTGGCTTGGTATCGCAGCACAAAAAGCGATAATTGGACCACCGATATGGTGTCTGATTTGGTCTTTTATGGTGCGCTTGGCGTTATTTTAGGCGGTCGTATTGGCTATGTGTTGTTTTATCAATTCGGCGAGCTACTACAAAACCCCGCATACCTATTAAAGGTTTGGGAAGGCGGTATGTCTTTCCACGGCGGCTTTATTGGCGTCATGCTAGGTATGTGGTTCTTTGCGCGCAAATATAAAAAAACCACTTTCCAAGTATTCGATTTTATCGTTCCTTGTGTGCCAACCGGTTTACTATTTGGTCGCATCGGCAACTATATTAACGGTGAGCTATGGGGGCGCGTATCAGACGGTGGCTATAACTGGCTGACCTATTTCCCGCAAGCGGCTGCTTTTGATATGGAGCAATTACAGAGCAATCCACAATTGCAAGAATTGATGATTGAGGTTAATGGTCAGTATGTGCTGCCGCGTCACCCATCGCAGCTATACGAAGCCTTTGCCGAAGGTCTGCTACTATTTATCTTCTTATGGTGGTATTCATCCAAGCCGCGTCCACGTATGGCCGCCTCTGCTGTGTTCTTACTAGGCTACGGTATCAGCCGCTTTATCATCGAATTCTTCCGTCAGCCTGACGTTGACCAAGGATTTGTTTTATTAGGCTGGATGACCAAAGGACAACTATTAAGCGCACCGATGATCATCGCTGGCTTAATCATGCTGATTTATGCTTATAAACGCGGCATCTATGATTGGGGTAAGCAGTCAGCTTATTAAGCTTTATCTTCCTTCAGCATTACCTTAAGAACGATATCAACGATGCGTTTGAACAGCGTAGAAGAGTAACTTTATGACCATGAACAACGTTATTATTAAAACCGAGCAGATTAAAAACGAGCAAGCCTATTTAGACTTGCTAAAACACGTCATGACTCATGGCACCGAAAAAGGTGATCGTACTGGAACCGGTACGCTCAGCCACTTTGGCGCACAGCTACGTTTTAATTTAACAGACGGTTTCCCCTTATTAACCACCAAAAAAGTGCATCTTAAGTCCATTACTTATGAGCTTCTATGGTTTTTAAGTGGCAGTACCCACGTCGATTACTTGCAAGAAAACGGCGTGCGTATTTGGAACGAATGGGCAACCAGCGAGCAAACCGCACGCTTCAATCGTCCTGCTGGCGATTTAGGTCCTATTTATGGTCATCAATGGCGTAATTACGGGGCAACTAAAAGCGCAGATGGTCATTACAATTTTGATGGCGTCGATCAAATTACCCAAGTCATCGAGCAAATAAAGACCAACCCCAATTCGCGCCGTTTGATCGTCTCTGGCTGGAATCCAGGTGAGGCAGAACAAGTCGCCTTGCCACCTTGTCATACGATGTTTCAGTTTTTTGTCGCGGACAATAAACTCTCTTGCCAGCTCTATCAGCGCTCAGCCGATTTATTCCTAGGGGTGCCGTTTAATATCGCTAGCTATGCTTTGCTTACCCATATGGTGGCGCAAGTTTGCGGCCTAGAAGTTGGCGAATTTATCTGGACGGGTGGCGATTGTCATATCTATCAAAACCACCGTGAGCAAGTCGATTTACAGTTGACGCGCTCGCTGTATACGCTGCCAACATTGACGCTCAATCCTGATGTTAAAGATATTTTTGCTTTCAAATATGAAGATATCAACGTTGCTGGTTACGAGTCGCATCCTGCTATCAAAGCAAAGGTTGCTGTATAGCGTTGGTCTTATTGACTGTTTTAAATAAAACCTGCATTTTAGAAGCTAATAAAAAGGATACGTTATGAGTTATGCCAACACCGAAGTTGCCCAAATCGCAGCTATCAGTAGCAATCGCTGTATTGGTAAAGACAATGAGCTACCGTGGCATATCTCAGCCGACTTGCAGCATTTTAAAAGTATGACAACCAAACCAAATGATGGCGCGATACAAGGCATCGTCATTATGGGTCGCAAGACGTTTGAATCGATGGGCAGTAAACCTTTGCCAAAACGTGTTAGTTTTATTATTAGTACCCAGCTAGATTATGCTGAGCAAAAAGGCCTTGTCGGCAAAGATAACGCTTATGTGGTACATAATTTAGACGATGCCCTGACCCAAGCAGCAAGTCTCGCTCATGGTGCGCATATTGATACGATTTGGGTAATTGGCGGCGAGCGCGTTTTTAGCGATGCGTTGATGTATACCGACCGTATCGAGCTGACTCATGTCGATACTGAAATTACTGATGGCGAAGCATTTTACCCCGAACTGCCAAGCGAATTTGAAATAACAGAAGGGTCTGAGCAGATGCACGATGATAAAAGTGAGTTAGATTTTAGATTTGTGACTTATAAGAATAAAGTTGCTGAATAATAAAGTGCTACCGTTAAAAAAACCAAAAAAACTGGGGCTGTTCTAGGGTTATCTAGAACAGCCCCAATTTTATTTGGCGGATTCAATTTATTTCTATAATTCATTTTATATTATAAGAAGCTCCGATTTAGCTTATATTAATGAAGTTACTCGTGCAAAACCTTATAGACCGTTTTCGCCAAAATTGGTCCAATACCCTGCACGCCTGCCAACTCTTGCTGCGATGCGCCTAGCAATTGCTGCAATCCGCCAAAATGATTGAGCAAGTCACGACGGCGCTTTTCACCCAATCCTGGTATGACCTCTAGCACTGACGATGAACGGCGCTTATCACGCTTTTTACGATGCGCGGTGATGGCAAAACGATGCGCCTCATCACGAATATGCATCAATAAATGCAGCGCTTTGCTATCCATGGGTAAATCAAGCGGCTCATGATCAATAAAGTGCAATACTTCAAGCCCAGCCTTACGCCCTTCTCCTTTTGCCACGCTAATCAGCAAGGTATCAGCAAGAATACCCAGCTCTGTCAGTACTTCTTTGGCTATTCCAAGCTGACCTTTACCGCCATCGATAAGCAGCAAGTCAGGCAGCGGCTGCTTCTTATAACGACGGGTCAGCACTTGCTTCATGGCGGCATAATCATCACCACCGACAATGTCATGAATCGCATACTGACGATAATCACGGCGACGCGAACCACCTTGGTCAAAGACTACACAGCTACCGATGGTCGCCTCACCCATCGTGTGCGAGATATCAAAGCACTCAATCCGATCAATGGTTCGATCAGTGACGTCAGCCAAGACGTCTTTGAGTGCGCCAAAACGCGCATGCAACTCTAAATAATCGCCAAGCTTGGTTTTTAAGGCATTATTAGTATTAAGCTTGGCTAAGTCTAACCATTCGGCACGGTGCTCACGGACGCTGGTTTTGATGACGACTTTACTACCAAAATGGCTCGCCAGCGCTTCACTGACCGCAACCTGATCCGGTAGTTCATGACTCAACATGATTTCTGCTGGTAAGTCATCAGTTACCTGAAAATAAAACGAGGTGATAAATGCCGATAAATTATCAGCAAGCGGCTCGCTGCTATCAACATCGGGGAAGTAATTCTTACCGCCAAGTACACGTCCGCCACGTACGGTCAAGACGTTGACACAAGTCATGCCTGCTTGACTGGCAATAGCAATCACATCCGCCTCACCTTGTACGGTATAAACAGCTTGCTTAGCTTGTACCTCACGCAGCATAGACAGCTGATCGCGATAAAACACCGCTTTTTCAAAATCTAATTCTTCCGCAGAAGCTTCCATTTTTTCAATCAGCGCGCTATGAATATCACTAGAATCACCCTTTAAAAAACGAATGGTATTGCTGACGTCTTCTGCATATTCATCAGCTGATACCAAGCCCACACAGGGCGCACGGCAGCGTTTAATTTGATATTCAAGACAAGGGCGCTTACGCTGCTTAAAAAACGTATTGGTACATTGGCGCATTTGAAACATTTTTTGCATCAAGACTAACGTCTCTTTTGCGGCATGTGCGGAAGGGAAAGGTCCAAAAAAGCGCCCTTTTTGATGATTGCCCTTGCCGCGCCCATAAGCCAATCTTGGATAGGGCTTATCTGCTGAAATAAACACGTAAAGATAGGATTTATCATCGCGCAGTAGCACGTTATAAGGCGGACGATGCTCTTTAATCAGGTTTTGCTCAAGTAGCAGGGCTTCGGTTTCGCTACGAGTAATAATGGTTTCGATATTATGAATCCGTGCTACCAGTGCACGCGTCTTCGGATGATCAATCGTCTTAGCAAAGTAGCTGTTCACACGACTTTTAAGCGATTTTGCCTTACCGACGTATAAGATATCGCCATTTTTACCCAGCATTTTATAGACCCCTGGCAAATTTGGCAGGCGCTGGATTAAATGCTTCAGACGGGCTTTTTTATCGTCGACGGGACTCGATGCTGAGACATTGACCATAGAATTTATTGCTCTCAAGATACTGATATACAGCTATTTATGGGGCGATAGTGAGCGTTTTACAAGAACAGTTATCAGCTTAGCAATAACCATAAAAAAAGCCAGCACCAAGGCTGACTTTTTTGCAAAAATAACAATAATTCTAATGACGGAAATTTGGCATTAATGCTGGAATACCCGGCAACATACCAACGATAGCCATCACGCCCGTTAATATCACAAAAGTAATCACAGGGATAATCCAGCGGCTCATCTTGGTTAAATTGGCACTACGCTCTTTAGAGCCAATCAAACCTAAATTATCAAGCACCAAGGTAATCGACCAACCAAAGGCTGGATTTACCAACGCTGAGGCAAAAACCACAATAGCAGCGGACTGGGTGGTTTTACCTTCACGTGTCATCTCCATTCCTGCTTCAAGCAGCGGAATAAAGACCCCGACAATGAGCGCCACACACATAACTGGCTCCCAAATTGCCAAGTCCATGGGATAACCCCAAACACCAGCGATGATACAGAAAATACCGGTCAAAATTGCGCCAGCTGGAATCGGACGCTTCGCAATCGCTGCTGGTACAATATATGTACCCCATGAGGAGGCAAAGTTTGCACCGCCAAGCAAAGAGCCTACCACCTGACGAAACGAGGCACTGGTCATCGTATCATCAATATCCATCAGCACACGTTCGGTACGTTTAGGATAGCTGATTTTTTGGAAGACCTGATGACCCAAAAAGTCTGGTGACCACATCGCTACCGCCAACACCGCAAATGGCAGTACGACGATAAAGCTCTCAACCGTTGGTAATCCTAGCATCCAACCGGTGTTTTCTCCCCACCAATACATAGGGCTCATATTCGGTAGACCTGGTGCTGTTTTAAAAGCAAAAGGCGCACCCATAGCAAAAGCAACCCCGCCACCTAGCAAGCAACTAAGCGGCACGGCAAGCCAGCGTTTTTGAAAATTCTCTAGCACCGCATAAAGTATGATTGTGAGTAGAATCACCACAAAGGCAATATGTGCCATACCGATGCCTTCTGCCCAAGTAAACAGATTTTTAACTTGAGAGATGGTACCAATGAAGCCCAAGTACAGCAGCAAACCACCGCACACGCCTTTACTGGTTAAGTTTGCCAGCAGACTACCGCCCTTACTTATTGCTAATAACAAGCCAAAAGCGCCGATAAGCAGACCGAAAGCCATTGGGTGACCACCAGCAGCTACGACGATGGGAATGAGTGGAATTAGTGGACCATGGGTACCCGCAAGATTCGCTGTAGGTAGCAAAAAACCTGAGAATAAAATAACAAAGAACGCCACGATTAACAGCTCATAACGGACGTTTTCTAGTACAAAGGCATCACCCAAACCAAGCGGTCCTGCAAAGGTGGCGGCAATGGCACCGACCATCACGACTTTGCCAATGGTTGCCGCCATTGCCGGAATCGTATCTTCATATTCAAAACGATAATCACGGAACGGCAAATTAGGACGCCAACGCTTGGGCTGCATGATTTGTAATTCATGGTTCAGATAGGCGTTACGATTTTTAAAACTTGAATTGGGCTTATGTAAATCTACATAGCTACCTTGCAAATCACTATCAGAGAGGATTGGGTGCTGCGGATTGGACCCTGAAGCGGGAAGCTGTGTATCACTCATCACATTTCCTTATGTCGACCGATGTTTGAGTGACTGCCCGTTCATTTACTAAACTTGCTATAAACGTTAAGTCACCAAAGACAAAATTGCGGCTATTGTATGCTATGAGACTTTGAAATGCGAATTTATAACTATTAAAAGATACTATATGCATCGTTATTATTGATAACTTAAAGTTTCCATTTATGAGTATCTGAAACTAATCAGATGCTTATATAATAAAAGGATATAAAATTACGCTATATCGACGGACTAATATGAGACTAGCTTAAGCTAAAACACACATTTTCTTTTTTGGCTAATTGCGCCAACAATTATAAACACCATTACGATAAGTGATTAATAATAATAGAAAGTAACGATTAAAGTTCTGCTTCAGTTACGCTTTAGGTCTAGCGACTTTAGTTATTTTTAATTATGATGAATACCTTTTTATCAATCACGATTGATTAGTAGCCGTCTAAAAAATCAAGAAAAGGCCATAGGATAAATTTATGAGTTTACTACCCAGCAAACTTGAGACTCTAAAACGTAATGCTAAAAAAAACATTATGCCATTGCTCACGCCTTATCTGCTTAAGCTGCGTATCAACACTTATGCTCCCTATATCGGTGCCGGTATCAAAATTGAGCATATCAACCTTGATCAGGGCTTATGTGTAGTGAGCATGGGACTTAATAGTCTGAATAAAAATATCGTGGGTACACAGTTCGGTGGCAGTTTATACTCAATGATTGATCCTTTTTATATGCTGATGCTGATGCACCAGTTAGGTAGTAGCTACGTCGTTTGGGATAAAAGCTCACATATTGAATTTATCGCACCAGGCAATAGCAAAGTCACCGCCCGCATGAAAATTCCTAGCAATGAAATCACAATTATCCAAGAATTGGCAAAGGACGGCGAACCCGTCTTTCGCGAATACCAAGTAGATATCGTCGACGATCAGCAAAAGACCATCGCTACCGTCACTAAGACGCTATACATACGCCTGCGTAAATACAGTAAATCTAAAGATCAAAACAGCCGTATCGAAAATCTTGATGGTTAAAGTCAACTTTTAAAACTGTGATTTAATTTTAAAATGGTTATTTAGCTTTGTTATTTAAATCATGTTAATTAAAGCAACAGAAACAAAAACCCCAATCTGGCATACGCACAGATTGGGGTTTTGTCTTTTTTGGTACTACCCGCTTATTTATATGATAAACCTATGAATAAGGGCTTGTATCTGATTTTTCTGTATTGCCGAATCGCATAATAGACGGTTCAGCAATAAAGTAATATTAAGCACAATGCTTAAAAGCAGATACTGGATATAATCTAAGCGTCAGCTTTTGGCTTAACAACTTTAGGTGCACGCGGAGCAAGCTTCTCGCGGATACGTGCTGATTTACCAGAGCGCTCACGTAAGTAGTATAGTTTCGCACGGCGAACAGCGCCACGGCGTTTCACTTCGATGCTCTCAATAATTGGTGAATGCAATTGGAATGCACGCTCAACACCAACACCGCTTGAGATTTTACGTACGGTAAACGCTGAGTTTAAACCGCGGTTACGCTTAGCAATTACAACGCCTTCAAAAGCCTGTAAACGCTCACGCTCACCTTCACGTACTTTTACTTGAACCACAACGGTATCGCCGGGTGCAAAGCTTGGGCGCTCAATCAATTGAGCATTTTCGATGACCTGAACCAATGGATGCTTGTTGCTCATGAGAGTTATCTCCTCACATTAGATAATAGAGGCTTAACGCATATCACCTGTTTGTAATAATTAATCGTATCTGTTTTAATGAGACACAACGTAAGTGGGTTATGACAAACGGCCATTATGCTATGACTCGTTTTATTGTTGCTCAAAATTTTATTACTTAACTGTTTATCTTTATAGCAGCTATCAACGCTACTTTTTATCTGTTTTTGCCAATGCTTTTAACCACTTCGCTTGCTCTACCGTTGGGGTAAACGCTTGCCATAAGTCTGGACGCCGCATTTGCGTACGCTCAACTTGCTGGCTAAAGCGCCACTTCGCGATATTGGCATGATGGCCTGAAAGTAACACTTCAGGCACTGTCATACCCGCAAACTCATGCGGCTTAGTATAATGTGGACAATCAAGCAAGCCATCGACGAACGAGTCTTGCTCAGCTGACTTATCATCACCCATAATATCAGGCAGACGACGTATCACACTATCCATTAGCACCATCGCTGGTAGCTCACCACCGGTCAGTACATAGTCACCCAGCGACACTTCCATATCCACATACCGCGACAATAAGCGCTCGTCAATGCCTTCGTAACGACCACATAATATAATCATGCCGTCATACTCAGTCATATCGACCACACTACTCTCGCTCAGCGTCTGCCCTTGTGGTGACATGTAAATCACCGGACAGTGCGCTGCGTCCATACGGCAACCATGTTGGCTGGCGCGCAGACGAGCATCTTCAATAGCTAGTGACAATGGCTCAGCCATCATTACCATACCAGGACCACCACCATACGGACGTTCATCAATACGGCGATAGTTGTCAGTGGTATAATCGCGCGGGTTAATGCATTCAATCGTGACCTTTTCCTGAGTCACTGCACGCGCTGTGATACCAAAATCACGAATCGTTGCAAACATCTCAGGAAAAATACTAATCACGGCAAAATACATCTGAATCCTACATACAAGCGTTTAAATAACGACTGACATGATGATTACGATATTAACGTTGTGCTATTAACATGACATTAATAAGCAATAAATTAATAAGCACTGAATTAACAGGCACTAAACTAATAGTCGCTTTCCCAAGCTACCGTTACCGTTTTACTGGCCATATCGACCTGTATCACGGTTTGCTTATGCCAAGGTATCAAGCGCTCTTCCCCATCTAAACTGTCTGAGGTTGCCGCTACACGCATGATGTCATGGGCACCGGTCTCAAACATTTCAGTGATATCACCAAGATACTGGTCTTGCTCATTCATAACCCGCATACCAACTAAATCCGACCAATAATATTCGTCTTCATTAGGTTCTGGCAATACGTCTTGAGCAACCCAAATGGTAACACCATTCATAGTTTCAGCAATATTACGGTCAGGCACTTGTTCAAACTGAGCAACAAGTCCTGTGCCTTGCTCACGCCACGCTTTAACAGTTAACGGCTTCATACCGGTAGCTGTTTTCATCCACCACTGCTTAATGTCAAATATTTCCGCATGTTCATCGGTGTCGCTAAACACCCAAAGCCAACCTTTAATGCCATAAGGCTTTTTGAGTTGACCGATTTTCATAAGGGTACTAGCGTCTGGAACAGATGACATAACGGCTAACCTAACAATATATAAACAGCAGTAAATAAATCGCGCCCGTTTAACCACGGTAGTCAATTAAAACAGCGATAAACAGTTAATCGCGCATACTGGTCAGACCAGCTACGCTGTGTGTTCTAAAACTACGAGATAACGCTATTATCACGTTATCATTTTTTACCACTAAAACGCCTGCTTAAAAATTAAGCAGTCGCTTCAGTAGTAGCCGCAGCTTTGTTATAAGCTTTTGCTAATGAAGCAACGCGATCTGAAGGTTGTGCACCTTTTTCGATCCACGCATTGTACGCTTCCATGTTTAGGCGTACTGCTTCTTCAGAATCTTTAGCGAGTGGGTTAAAAAAGCCGATGTTTTCAATATAGCGACCGTCACGCGCGCGGCGTTGATCAGCAACAACTACTTGATAAAATGGGCGTTTCTTGGCACCGCCCCGTGCTAAACGAATAACAACCATGTGAATTCTCTCTTTCGCAGGTATACCAAAAAGGGCATAATTATATCACAGTCTTATTTTATTGAAAACATAAACTGTGCTTATTTAATTATTTATTAACAATAGCTTAAATCATCGTTGCTGTAAAACAAAATCCATAATCCGTACTCATTATTAGAATAATAGGCTCGTATTTTTCCGCCTATGTGGGCAAGCATTTTGTAATATGAAAGCTACCAGCGCCACTATTTGATTATGCTATCCTAGTATCTACCATTGCATACCAATATCTTGGACTCATATGACGACCCCAAATACTCAATTGCCTCATAAAAGCTGGCTGCCACGCTCTTACTCCAACAGTTGGCTGACCACCTTGATGGTCGCTTTTATTGTTATCATCAGTGTCGGGGTATCGATTTTATTTTTTTGGCGTAGTCTGTATTTACCAGAGCTTAAAAGCCATGCACGCTATTTGACCAGTGAGCTACGGTTAATGAATAGCGTCAATCAAGATTGGAAGGACAATCCTGAAGTACGTCAATGGATTTACCAGCACTCTCATGTAGTGGTCGTAGACAATCCAAACGACTTTCCACAGATTGCGGATAAAGCTTTTGTCGGTGTCTTTACCGATGTGCTACAACGCGAAATCGGGGCGCAGTTGGGGCGACCGGTGGAGGTGTATTTTAAGTTTAAACCGACCCCGCAGCTTTGGGTACAAGACAGTCGTGATAGTAGTTTTTGGATTCGCGAACCGGTGGTTTATTATTCTCAGTACAGTCCGACCTTATTAATATTATTTTTAATTGGCCTACCGATTTTAACGCTATTGACCATCATTCTATTAGCGCGTCAATTAAATCGCCCGTTACGTTATTTACAGCGTGCAGCGACCAACTATATTCGCCTCGGTCATGCCACCACTTTGCCAACCCGTCATGGTCCTACTGAGATTCGCCAAGTTAATATGGCCTTTAACCACTTGTTTACGACGCTCAATCAAGCGCAAAAAGAGCGCACGATTATGCTTGCCGGTATCTCACATGATTTGCGTACACCGCTGACTCGGATGCGTTTAACCGCTGAGATGCTGCCTGATGAGTTTTTTCGTGAAGGCTTGATTTATGATATTGAAGATATGGATGCTATTTTAGAGCAGTTTATCTCCTTTATGAAAGATGGCTCTGATGAACCGGTACGCCTCACCAATTTAGATACCATATTTAATGAGATTATGGTGCAGTTTGCACCAATGGAGTTTATTTATCAGTCAGAATGTCACAAGGTCGTCCCCGTAAGACCTATGTCCATTAAGCGCCTGATTGTCAATCTGGTAAACAATGCCAAACGTTATGGCAAGCCGCCTATTTATCTATCAGCAACGGTTGTGCCAACCTTTATGGAGACAGAGGTAATAGAAGATAGCGACGTGGTGACTGAAAATGCGGTCAACAAAGAAGCAAAAGAGCAATTGATAATATGTGTGCGCGACTGTGGTGGTGGCGTTGCAGAAGACCAATTAGAGCGTATTATGCAGCCGTTTGAGCGGGGTGAGTCAGCGCGTACCACTCAAGGCAGCGGTTTAGGCTTAGCGATTGTCGATCGTATCGCGCGCTTGCATCATGGGACAGTTGAGGTCATTAATCATCCGGATGGCGGCCTACAGGTCTGCGTACACATTCCTTTGATCTCCAAAGTTGCTGGAGAACAACCATTAGATGCCAATACAGATAAAAGTCCTATGGCTGCTAAACAGTAAATAAATAACGCTAAAAACAAAAAGTCTGACTAAAAATACAAACGATAAAATTTTTGCAGCTATTTTATGCGGTAGATACTACTCTCTAGTACCAATGATAGGCGGGATATACTCAGCGCTATTGGTAAACGCTAAAGGCTGGGTTATGTCTTCCTGCGCCGCTTTTAAAGTCTGAGTCGTGGTTGGTTGCTGCAGAAACAAGTAATACCCTAGCGTTGCGGCATTCAATACGACTAAACCACCAAATAAATATGGCATCCTTTGCTCTCCTCTATTTTCGAGTATATTATTCTACAAGCTATAGTCGATTATTTTTAATTTTGCACTGACTATAAATGATTAAGCATCAAAATCGCGTTCGCTCTTTTCTTGCGTTAACTCATCAGCAGCAAGAACTTGGGTCAGCGGTTTAATCGGCCAGGTCATGACGAATCGTGCACCGCCCAAATCGCGGCTCTCACCTACGTTCATACTGCCATTAAACCAAAAAGCGATACGTGAGACGATAGATAAACCCAAACCATAGCCACCTGAGGCACGCGTACGACTGTCATCTAAGCGTGAAAATGGAATGAACACCTTTTCACGATCTGCTTCTGAAATACCGTGACCGTCATCTTCTACACTGACAAAGGCATTGCCCTTTTTGACTCCGGCACTAATAATAATAGTGCTCTCCGCATAGCGTAAGGCATTACCTGCCAAATTCTGAATAACGCGATGCAAGTAGCGCCTATCGGCTACTGCGGTCACTTTAGCATTTGGCAGCTTAGTCACTATTTTGATAGGCTTGCCTAAAGCATTGGTTTCACGCTCAATCTGCTCAAGCAACTCTCTAAGATTGACCGGCTCCAAGTCTAGTTTTGGTGAGCCTTCTTCAAGTTTCGCATACGTTAATATCTCATCAATCAGACCGTTCAGCGCCTCAATATCTTCATCAATAAAGTCACGCTGACTGAACCGCGAGTCTTCATCATCAGTATCTGCCAGCATATCAACGGCAAAGCGGATACGTGCAACTGGCGTACGCAGTTCATGGGAGACCGCGCGGGTCAACTCACGCTGCGACTCAATCAAACGCTTAATATGAGCAGTCATCGCATTAAAGGTTGCTGATAAACGCGCTATTTCATCTTGCCCAATGACCTGTACTTGACTATCAAGATTGCCTTTACTAACTTCATTTACCCCAACTTGAATCAGTTGTAATTTGCGCTCGAGCGGGAAAATCAGCGCATAAACGCCCAAACTGATTAAAAACATACTGATCAGAATCATACTGACGATTAAATTAAGCGGGAAAAAATTAAACAGAGGGACTGGTCCTATCAAGACCGCCATATCGTTTATTTCAGATGGCACAACAACTTTAATAGACGAATTGCTTTTACTGCTATTAGTATCTTGCAATAAAATGACGACCTCATCACGGCGCAAGCGCGCCATCTGATCAGGATCTAAATCGAGTGTATTTACGGCTTTAAATGCTAACGGAAACGAAAATTTTTCTTCCAACTGCGCCAAACGTGCGCGCTTATCAGACAAGGTACTGTAATAGGACAAATCATCTAATAGAAATACAGCAATTGCCCGTACATGCTGTTCGGTGACTTGTGATATGCGGGCGGTTAAAACACTTTTATTGTCTGGTAACCGGTAATAAACATCAGCGTACATCGGCTGACTGACATAGCGAACGACAGTATTTCCCTTCTCAAAGCGACGCAATTCACTGGCATTGAAGTCCACCTCATCGATGGACAAAATACTGAATTCTGTGCCAAACAAACTGCTTGCATCAGCTAGCCAATAATCACGTTGCGCTTCATTTTCTTGGTGAGTAAGACCTTCGCTTACTATATGAAAAGCCCCTGTTGCCATGTTTTCACGGTAAGATTGAACGCGTTCTTTATTGATAGTATCCATCAATAGCTGGGCAAATAATGCCACACACAAGCAGACTATTAATAATCCTGCATAAATACGAACAAAAATACTGTGTTTGAGAGAAGAGACTAATGACATACGTGCCGTAACCAACCTAATGAATAAGAGTTATTGATACCATGATAAATGTAAGCAACTGCGGTTAAGTCAAAAACAAATAGCGGCTGTTTTTAATGGCTGCTTTTTGAATACTGCGTGTTATATATCATAACGGATATATGATAAATATTTGCTATTGTATTTATCTAACATTTACTTAACTGGCGTATTAAATTATCGCTTAATTAAACCACATAACACAGCGATTAAGTTTAAAAACTTAAAATTTAAACCATAAAAAACCAGCTTCATGCTGGTTTTTTATTAAATAACGATTAATGCTAAGGGTTTGCGTCGAAAAGAGTGTATTAGTTGCCTTCTTTAACGAACAAATACCCTTTACTACGGACGGTTTTGATACGTTTTGGATTCTCTGGATCATCACCGATTTTTGGACGAATACGCGAAATACGTACGTCAATAGAACGATCTTGACCGTCGTATTCGATACCACGTAGGCGCTCAAAGATATCTTCACGCGACAAGATACGACCAGCATTAGAAGCCAATAACCATAATAGGTCGTATTCAGCGCTGGTAAAGTCAACCAACTCTTCGCCTAGCATGACTGAACGACCACCGTTATCGATGATAAGCTCGCCAAACTCTAAACGCTGTGGCACATCTTCTGATGGTGCATTTTCTGAGCGACGTAATAATGCACGAATACGTGCTAATAATACACGCGGCTGAGCAGGCTTAGCGACGTAGTCATCAGCACCCATCTCAAGACCCAATACTTGATCCATATCTTCTGTGCGTGCGGTCAGCATCAAAATAGGATTTTGGTAATGTGGGCGCACCTCACGGCATACAGTCAGCCCATCGCTACCAGGAAGCATGACATCAAGCACGACCAAATCTGGTTGTTCATTGACAATACGGCGAATGGCGCGATTACCATCCGTTTCAATCGCAACTTCTAAACCATTTTTGACCAAATAATCTTGGGTCAACATGGCCAGACGCTCATCATCCTCAACAATCAAAATTCGTGGGGTATTGTCATCATCATTCGTTGTCATTGTTATATCCTCTAATACATCTCATTTAAAAGCAGTCAAAGTAAGAGCGGTAAAATTAATAGCACCATCAAGCAGTGCAATTGATGTTGGTATAGCTGTTACAAACTTGGTAGCACAGTATACTATTAAACCTACAGCTTCCTATACTATAGCGTATTGTTGGTAACAAAACCTATAAACTACATCCGCTAAAACTTTAGTTTGCGTCCAAAAATCATACCTTTTATAGCGAACAAAAGAAATAAAATAGCTTTTATTCAATAATAATTTTTTATCATATTCAAACGATTACTTACTAAGCTAGATAGCCAAATAATACAGACATGCTTAATAAAAATCAGGACTAGTAACTTGATACTTAAAGTTTTATTTTCTAACCCCTAATATAACCATATATTGCCATTGTCGCTAGCGACTTTTCCAGCAGTTTATGAAAAACTTTTAATTCGTTGGTGAGAGTTCTATTAATACAGTGTATCTCTGTGGGAGTTAAACATAAAAAGCCAAACAATGATAAAAACAGACATATAAAAGATAGGCATAAAAAAACAGCCCATCATGGACTGTTTCTTATTATCGTAGAAGAAGCTAAAATAAATAGTTAACCTTACTAACAAAAAATACTAAGCACGGTTTTTGTACTTACGAATAGTTTGTAGCTGTGCGACTGACTCGGCCAATGACGCCAAAGCTGCATTGGTTTGTACGGTATCAGATTGGTTGACCAGCATTTGCTCCGCTTTTTTACGCGCTTCAACGATTTTACTTTCGTCAAGATTATGCGCACGCATGGCAGTATCAGCCAATACTGTCACCATCTTAGGTTGTACTTCTAATACACCACCTGATACATAAATCACTTCTTCTGCACCATCTGGGGTTTGCACGCGCATTGCGCCAGGCTTAAGCAAAGTAATAAGCGGGGTGTGACCTGGCAATATACCAATCTCGCCTTCGGTACCACTAGCTATTAACATGCTAATTTCGCCTGAATACAACTCTTCACGAGCACTTACGACGCGACATTGTAATGTTGCCATACTTAATTCCTTACTATCAAAGCGCGATCAAAACTGCGATGCGTTACTTATTAGCAAGTAGGCCTGTTATAGCCTACTTGCCTTTAGCGAATGCTTAAATCATTTACGCTGCAGAAGACTTCATTTTTTCTGCTTTAGCAACAACTTCATCGATACCACCAGCCATGTAGAAAGCTTGCTCTGGTAAGCTATCATATTCACCAGCGATGATTGCTTTAAAGCTTGCAATGGTATCGCGTAGTGGTACATATTTACCAGGTGCACCGGTAAATACTTCGGCTACGTGGAATGGCTGTGATAAGAAACGCTGGATTTTACGAGCACGATAAACGACTAGTTTATCTTCTTCTGACAACTCATCCATACCCAAAATTGCGATGATGTCTTTTAGCTCTTTATAGCGCTGTAGAACTTCCTGAACACCACGAGCAACGTTGTAATGCTCTTCACCGATAACCAATGGATCTAGCTGACGTGAGGTTGAATCTAGTGGATCAACCGCAGGATAGATACCTTGTGAGGCGATATCACGGCTTAGTACAACCGTTGCATCTAAGTGAGCAAATGTTGTAGCTGGTGATGGATCTGTCAAGTCATCCGCAGGTACATATACTGCTTGTACAGAAGTAATTGAACCTGATTGCGTAGAAGTAATACGCTCTTGCAGCATACCCATCTCTTCAGCGAGTGTTGGCTGATAACCAACGGCTGATGGCATACGACCTAGCAATGCTGATACTTCAGTACCGGCTAGTGTATAACGGTAGATGTTATCAACGAATAGCAATACGTCACGACCTTTGCCAGTGGCAGGATCTTTGGTATCACGGAAGTATTCAGCCATGGTCAAACCAGACAGTGCAACGCGTAAACGGTTACCCGGCGGCTCATTCATCTGACCATATACCATCGCCACTTTAGACTTACTAAAGTCTTCGGTATTAACAACGCCAGCTTCTTGCATTTCGTGATAGAAATCATTCCCTTCACGCGTACGCTCACCGACACCCGCAAATACTGATAGACCTTCGTGCTTAAGCGCGATGTTGTTGATCAATTCCATCATGTTGACGGTTTTACCAACACCAGCACCACCAAACAAACCAACTTTACCACCTTTAGCAAACGGGCAAAGTAAATCGATTACTTTGATACCAGTCTCTAGCAGCTCAGTACTGTTTGATTGTTCCGCATAGCTTGGCGCTTCGCGGTGAATTGACCAGCGCTCATCTGCCGCAACTGGACCTTCTTCATCGATAGGACGACCAAGAACATCCATGATACGACCTAGCGTACCAATACCGACTGGCACAGAAATCGGGCCACCAGTATTAGTAACCGGTAGGTTACGCTTTAGTCCTTCAGTAGAACCCATAGCAATCGTACGTACGATGCCATCACCCAGCTGTTGCTGTACTTCTAAAGTGGTTTCGGTGCCATCAACTAGCAAAGCATCAAAAATCTTAGGTACTTCGTTACGGTTAAACTCAACGTCAAGAACCGCGCCAATAATCTGTACAATACGACCGCTACTCATTGCGTTCTCCTGAAAATTCTGTATATAGTGGGTTTCATAAAGGGTTTCAATTATGAAACAGCAGCAGCACCGCCAACGATTTCCGAGATTTCTCGGGTAATCGCCGCTTGACGCAGCTTGTTATAAACCAACTGTAAATCGTTAATTAGGTCGCCAGCATTATCTGTCGCCGCTTTCATCGCAACCATACGTGAGGACTGCTCAGAGGCAATGTTTTCCATTACCGCTTGATAGACGATCGATTCAATGTAACGTCCAAGCAACTCATCAATCAATGTTTTGATATCAGGCTCGTAGATATAATCCCAGCTCAGTTCTGTTTGAATGCCGCTCTCTTCTTCACCAAATGCACTTTCTGGTAAAGGTACCAACTGATTAATGGTTGGCTTTTGCGTCATCGCATTAACGAACTTATTATAAACCACATAAATGCGATCTATTTTACCGTTAGTATAATCATCAAGCATCGCTTGAACCGGTGCGTTTATCTGCTCAAAAGTAGGTTTGTCACCATAATCAGTCACTGCTGCAGTGACCTTGCCACCAAAGCTTTTAAAGAAGCTGACACCTTTAGAGCCAATCACGGCAAATTCAGCTTGTACAGACTGGTCTTGGTATTGCTGGATACTTTTAGATAAGGCTTTAAATAAATTAATATTTAAACCACCCGCTAGACCACGGTCGGATGTGATGACAATATAGCCAACTCTATCGACTGGACGGCTTACCATATACGGATGTTTATAATCGGATGAGGCATGCACCAAATGCGAAATAACCCGGCGCATACTATCAGCATACGGGCGACCCACTTCCATGCGCTCTTGGGCACGGCGCATTTTACTAGCCGCTACCATTTGCATAGCGCGAGTAATTTTCTGGGTGCTTTGAATACTGGTGACTTTGGCACGTATTTCTTTTAAGTTTGCCATAATGATTCCAATATAAGAGGGTTAAAAAAGCATTGGCGCATGCAACAATATTTTAATATAAAACAGTGTTCTTATTAACATTAACAATGTAGCATTGCTGCATTTTATCATTGTTTTGATGTTTTAATATCTTGTGGCATGACGCAACCATATACCATGAGTTGTGACTAAAGTGGCGCTGCTGTCTTAATAAAAAGCTTATCAGACAACGCGCCACTCCATAAGCTCTAACACTAAAGCCACAACAAAACTGGCTTAACCCGTTAAATTAATAACTGTGATTTTGTTTAAAGGTCTCTAAAGAGGACTTTAAACGACCTGCGATATCATCGTTATAATTCGCAGTGTCATCAATCTCTTTCATTAAGTCGGCTTGCTCATCATGCATATAACGTAAGTAAGCTTCTTCAAAAGAACCGATTTTTTCAACAGGTACGTCTGCTAAGAAGCCTTCGTTTGATGCATAAATAACAGCGGCTTGCTCAGAGATAGACATTGGCTGATATTGCTTTTGCTTCATCAGTTCAGTCACACGCTCACCATGATCAAGCTGTTCGCGCGTTGCGTCATCAAGATCTGATGCAAACTGCGCAAATGCTGCCAACTCACGATACTGAGCCAGTGCGGTACGGATACCACCCGATAGCTTTTTGATAATCTTAGTCTGAGCAGCACCACCAACACGCGATACCGAGATACCAGCGTTCACAGCCGGACGGATACCTGAGTTGAATAGGCTTGATTCTAAGAAAATCTGACCATCAGTAATTGAAATTACGTTAGTCGGTACGAATGCAGATACGTCACCAGCTTGGGTTTCAATGATAGGTAGCGCGGTTAAAGAACCAGTTTTACCAACCACTTCACCATTGGTGAATTTTTCTACGTACGCTGCGTTTACGCGTGATGCACGCTCAAGTAAACGTGAGTGTAAGTAGAATACGTCACCAGGATACGCTTCACGACCTGGCGGACGACGTAATAGTAGTGAAATCTGACGATAAGCAACGGCTTGTTTTGATAAATCATCAAATACAATCAGTGCATCTTCGCCGCGGTCACGGAAGTATTCACCCATCGTACAACCTGAGTACGGTGCGATATACTGTAGTGCTGCTGGCTCTGACGCTGAAGCGACTACAACAGTCGTATATTCAAGCGCGCCAGTTTGCTCAAGTTTACGTACGACGTTGGCAATGGTAGAGCGTTTCTGACCGATTGCAACATAGACACACTTAATACCAGAGGCTTTCTGTGCAATGATCGCATCGATAGCCATCGCGGTTTTACCCGTCTGACGGTCACCAATGATAAGCTCACGCTGACCACGACCGATTGGAATCATGGTATCAACAGATTTATAACCAGTCATGACTGGCTGATCAACTGATTGACGATCGATAACGCCTGGGGCGATCTTCTCGACTTTGTCGGTCATTTTGGCATTAATAGGACCTTTGCCATCAATAGGGTTACCTAAAGCATCAACAACACGGCCTAGCAACTCAGGACCTACCGGAACTTCAAGGATACGACCAGTACAATAGGCTTTTTGACCTTCTTGTAGTTTTAGGAAGTCACCCAGTACTACTGCGCCAACAGAATCACGCTCTAAGTTAAGCGCCATTCCGTAGACTTCACCTTCAAACTCAATCATTTCGCCGTACATGGCATCTTCAAGACCATGAATCTGCACGATACCGTCAGATACTTTGACAATCGTGCCTTCATTCTTTGCAGTTGCACCCGCATCAAGGTCTTGAATGCGCTGCTTAATCAGGTTACTGATTTCCGCTGGATTCAATTGTTGCATTGCCTTGTTTCCTTTAATTTATGATAACCCGCCACTGACGTAAATGCTCTTATATCACGCATGCTTGATAAGCTACGTTGACGATTGGCATTAGGCCGTTAGCTGTGTTTTTAACTGTTGTAACTTGCCGCGCATCGAATCATCAATGACTTTGTCACCGACTTTGATCGTAACGCCTGCCAAGAGACTTGGATCCACCGATTCATGAATCACTACGCTCGCATTTAGCGAAGTAGCAAGACGCGCTTGCAGCGTATCACGCTGTGCATCGGTTAATGGATAAGCAGAGGTCACATAAGCGTCAAGCTGCTTTAAGCTTATTGCCTTGTGACGGCGATAATGCTCATAAACTTCAGGAAGCAGCGCCAGACGCTCTTGCTCTGATAACTGTTTAACGAAGTTACTAAATGCTACTGATACTTTTGGATAGCTGGCGTTGCTGTCATGACGAGCCCCTTGGGTCTCACCTAATAACTGCTTAAAAGCAGAATCACTAGCGCTAGCTACTTGCGTATCATAAAGATCGACCAAAGCAGCTGACTTATGCTCAGCAGAAACAGCTGGATTGTCTAGCCAAGTACTGAACGACTTGTCGTTGACAACGGTAGCCGCAACAAACAAGAAGTTTTCCCAGTCATTTACTGCCCCGTTTTCATTGGCATAGTCAAAAGCGGCTTTAGCGTACGGTCGTGCTAAGGTTGATAAGTCAGCCATGTTATCCTCACAATTACAGCTTCGCCGCCAGCTGATTTAACATACTGGCATGTTTTTGCACATCGACTGTGTCTTGCAAAATCTTCTCAGCACCAAGTACCGCCAATTCAGCAACTTGGGCACGTAATGACTCACGCGCTTGATTGATTTCTTGGTCGATAGCCGCTTGTGCTTGTTGGCGAATGCGCTCGCCTTCCGCTTGGGCTTGAGATTTTGCATCTTCAACAAGTTGATTGGCGCTTTTGTTCGCTTGCTCAATTAGCGCAGCAGCTTTGGTCTTAGCCAGATTAAGCTCCTGCTGTACATCTTGCTCCGCGGTCGCCAAATCTGCTTTTGCTTTTTCAGCAGCATTTAAGCCTTCAGCAATTTTACGCTGACGGTCATTAATAGCGCCGATAAGTGGTGGCCACACGAATTTCATGCAGAACATCACAAAGATTGCAAAAGCAATGGCTTGACCGATGAGGGTAGAATTGATATTCACGTGATCACCTCTTTGTTAATGAAAAACCAGTTTCATTGATCATATTTGATAGCCAAACTTTGGCTATGGTTAAGATACAAACTTTGACTACCAAACATTTACAACTGAGCTTTCTGATTAACCTGCTAGAGGGTTAGCGAACAACAATAGCATAGCAATACCAACACCGATCATCGGAATAGCATCAAGAAGACCTGCTACGATGAACATACGAGTTTGCAACTGTGAACCAAGTTCTGGCTGACGCGCCACACCTTCTAGGAATTTACCACCTAGAATAGCAAAACCAATACCTGTACCTAGTGCACCTAAACCGATAAGTAGTGCTACTGCGATAACTGTGTAACCACCTAATACTGGATCCATGGATGTATCCTCATTTACCTATTGAATGTCTAATTAATGTTCAGTTGATGATGCAAGTGACATATAAACTATCGTCAGCATCATAAATACGAACGCTTGGAGGGTAATAATTAAGATGTGGAAAATAGCCCACGGTACTGACAACGCCCACTGAATCCAAAATGGCATTAGGGCAATCAGTATGAAAATCAACTCACCAGCATACATGTTACCGAATAGTCGTAAACCTAAAGAGATAGGCTTGGCTATCAGAGTAACAAACTCTAAGATAAAGTTGATGGGTATTAAAATAATTTGTACGATAGGATTTTTGGCACTAAACGGATGCAATGTTAGCTCGCCAACAAAGCCGCCCAAACCTTTTTCTTTGATACTATAAAATAGAATCAGCGCAAAGACAGAGAATGACATGCCAAGCGTGATATTAGGATCAGTGGTTGGAACAATCTTAAAGAATACATGATGCGGATCATGTCCCATCATGGCGCCGATTTGTCCAGCGAGCATAGGGATGAAGTCAACGGGTAATAAATCCATCAAGTTCATTAAGAATATCCACACAAAGATAGTCAACGCCAAAGGCGCGATCAGCTTTGAGGTACCACTATAAGAGTCGCGCACGTTGTTATCAACGAACTCAACGATCATCTCAACCGCAGTTTGCAGCTTACCCGGCACGCCTGAAGTGACTTTTCTAGCGACCATCCAAAAGATGGCGCAGAAAACAATACCGAGACCAATTGACCAAAGCATAGAATCAAGGTGGATCGCTTTAAAGCCCATTAATCCTGCTTCTTCGGCAGTATAGGCAACTTTCCAACCTTCGCCCGGCAGATAGCCGTACGTCCAGTTCGTTAAGTGATGAGAGATATAGTCTGTGGTTGTTTGCTCGCCTGCCATAATATAAGCTTCTTATTAGTCAACGATTTACTCAACTACCAAAAAATACGGTTGCTATCTGATGAGTTCTCTAGCGCTTCTTATATCGGCATTACTTAAATGCCGATATAAGAAGCGACGCTAAAGCACCTCTGTAAGCAATAACATCCAACCCATAGTTCTGTTACTTATGCTAAATTTGCTAGCTGATGATAAATTTTAGCTATCAAAAAAGGGCTTATCATTATTCATTAATGGCCCTTTAATGTATGCGGTAAAATATCATCTATTGTTTGCTTCGCCCGTTTTGTCACGATAAACGCTTAATACAGCGATCGTAAGCAAGATATTTAGCCGCCTATATTAATGCAGCGTTGTATTCGTGTAAAGTCAATTATGACTTTTTTATCTACTGTATGAATAAGTTAGCTATGAATCGCCTTAAACCACACAGCTTTGCATCGATAATTAAATTGTAAGCATTTAATTATCAAGGGTAATAAACGCTCCCCTACCCGCAAATAACTGCGTATATCTTTATATCGAAAATTTATATCACCATTATTGCTGCTATTTTAAGGTAATGATTATACTGCAACTTACTAAAACCAGTCATAGAGAAGTTGGACAGCAGGGTGACGAGCTCAGTGCACTCAATGAGGCAACTATAAAATAGCTATCCTCTATCTACACTAGCGTATATGCCACAACATCCAACTGTGACTAATTTGCATTACCATAAAACCGATGAACAGCGCAGGCGCCGATAGGGGTTGTACGGTAATAAAAATTAGTGCGAAACCAAACACGGTTAACAGCCATTTAGCCATCTGACCCCGATAAAGCTGGCTCACAATATGTAAGCGCGCGCGATAACCGGTATACCAAAAGATAAAAAAAGCAAATACGGCTTGGGTGGCAAAACTCAGCAAGGCACCAATAGCGGTACTTTTCGCTACGGTAAGCTCACTATGTAGCCATATCGTATCTATCATCCAAGCAATAATAATTAGGATAAATAATATCCATGCTTGGCGCTTGAGATAGATGCCAATTTTATCTTTTTGTGTGCGTTTAGCAGGCTTGGTCATTGATATTCCTATAGCCCTACAACATGGGAATAATGTAGCTTGCTTGCGAAACTTTTATCCGCGAGTAGCTCACCATATAGGCGTTATCTTTCAACCAAAATAAAACGCCCTCATTATAAGGAGCGAGTGTCTTTTAAGCAAGTAAAATATCCCTTTTATCAAGTATTTGCTGGTTTAGTAGCGAAAATTTCTCTACATAATCCATAAAGCAGAGCTAATACGTCAGCAATCAGCGTTTTTATATTATTAGCTGAGAGCTAGAAGCGATTAATTTAGATTTAGTATCGGTTTATTTTCAAAGCGTATCTCTTTCACCTGATTTCTCAAATTCTAACCTTCCAATTTGTTTAGCCAAAAACCCTTTATAAAAATTATTTATGATATGCATTGACGGATTTGCTCCGCCATTATCTGCCAACCGCTAATAAAGTCTTTACTGTTACTCATATCTTCAGCTTGAACGGTAGCTTGAACGGGTTGTAGCTTGGCGAGCAAACCTTTGGCAGGTTGGCTTGGCGATACCAAGCACATTTGCTTGGCTGGGCGCTGCTCATTGAGCCAGCGTAATTGGCTTGCTTTTGGTGCGAGATGATGGTCGGTACTTAAGCTACCGATCAGCTGTAATTTGGCACTGCTTTCCATATATTGATAAGCATCATGATAGGCCCAATACGGTAAAGGTTTCTGCGAATTATTTTGGTTGGTCACCGCCACGGCTGTATCCATCCGCTGGGCAAATTTTTGCGCATTGGCATGATAGAGCTTTTTATATTGTGGATTGGCATGACTGTGTATGACAGCAAGCGCACGGGTAATGGCTTTGGCATTATCAGGATCAAGCCAAATATGGGTGTCTAACGTACCAGCAATGCCTTTACCTTTTACATCGCGCAGTGGATGACGATTAAAAGCATCAAACTTAAATAAAGCAATAGCATTGGGCGCACTATTTAAACTTGCTGCCAAATTATTTTCTAATGGCTCGCCAAACCAAACCACAAAGGTGCTGTCTTGAATCGCTTTAATATCACCAGGACTGATACTGCCATGGTGACCCACCTCCCCTGCTTGCAATAATTGCTTGGCAGGTGGCGATCCTGCAGTTACTGCCTGACTTAATAAAAATAGTGGATAGTTACTCACGCTGACCGTTGCTGCTTGCGCATTTATCGCCAAAGAGCCTAGCATCATTACTACAGTTATCAACAAGCGTTGCGGCTGTAATATTAAGCGCCAAAGTTTATTTATAGTCTTTGTAGCATTGTGATAATAGGCAATCATGCGTCGTCAACCCTGTAAAGTAGATAACAATAGTAGAAGTTATGGTTCTTATTAATTTCATTATGTTATACTATAACAATATAGAATTACACTTTTATTTTTAATGCTTGTTATTCTATTTAGTTTTAAGCGGTTTCAATCGCATAAAAAATACGATAATGATGCTTAGCAATCCTCAGTATTTGCTTTATTATTTGACGTTATACTATGTCACCTTTAAATACTTATAGAATGAATACCTGCTTTATAATTTAGATTGCTTTTTGGGAGCTTGTGCTATGCCGACCACCTCATCTACCTGTGAGCATGTGCACGATGTGCAAGATTTTACGCCACACAATGTGACTGAGCGTCTAGAGGCAGCAAAAGAGCAGTCTCGCATACGCGGTGTGCGCTTTACGCCCTTGCGGCAACAGGTTTATATGCTGATATTACAAGCCAATAAGCCAGTTGGCGCTTATGACTTAATCACCCAATTACAGCAAATGCGTCTATTAAACAACGATAATGACACTGATGGGACAAAGAATGTTGCGCCGCCGACGGTGTATCGCAGTTTAGAGTTTTTATTAAGCGAAGGTTTGATTCATCAACTGACTTCTATTAATGCTTATGTTCCTTGCTGTCATCCGCGCGCGCAGCATACGGCAGCGTTCTTGATCTGTGAACAGTGCCAGCGCGTACAAGAATGTAGCAGCTTACCCGTGCAAGAGATGATGAGCTTTGCTGAGCAAGATATTGGCTTTACCGTTGCTCGTAGTGTGATTGAGCTAAGCGGTCGGTGCCAAGCGTGTCAGTAAAACAGCAGCAGTTTTATTAATATGACTGCTTGGCACTTGAGACTTAGCTTTGCATAGTTGCCTCTTGTCATTATTTATTACCAAACTTATTACCAAGCTAACAGTTGTCAGCCTATGAGCCTGTCTACCTCACCATCTAATCAATCCTCTACTGCTAATATAAGTGGTCATACGATGAATCATGCCAGCAAGTTGCTGAGCTTAAATAATATCAGCTACCATATTGGGCAACAACGCTTACTATCGCATATCAATATCGATATTGCAGTCAATGAAACTGTGAGTATTATTGGACCTAATGGTGCTGGCAAATCAACGCTCGTGAAGCTAATTTTGGGGCTGATTGACCCTACGGAAGGTCAAATTAGCACTTATGAACCATTGAAGCTTAGCTATGTACCTCAGCGCTTTGCCGTACCGCCAATACTGCCGTTACGCGTATGCGATTTATTAGCGCAAGCAGACAAAAAGCGCTTAACGGCTGAGCAACGTCAGTTTATATTTGATAATTTGTCATTAACCCATTTGCTCTCACGGCAGATGCTGCATCTGTCGGGCGGTGAGACCCAGCGAGTATTGTTGGCGCGGGCATTATTAGACAAACCCAATTTATTGATTTTAGATGAGCCGATGCAAGGGCTTGACCCTGATACTGAAGTTTGGCTTTATCAGTTTATTGATGAATTACCAGAATTTTTGCAGTGCGCCATGCTAGTGGTGTCGCACGATTTGCATTGGGTGATGAAAGGCAGTCGACGGGTAATTTGTCTGAATAAGCATATCTGCTGTGAAGGTCAGCCAAGCGAGCTTGCGATTAGTACTGAGTTTCAAAAGCTGTTTGGACATCATTACGAACAGCCATACGTCCATCAGCCACACGCCTGTGAACATCATGCACCAAGCGAAATATGATAGAAAACAGAAAACCTAGCTAATTAAGACAAAAAAATGCCTTGTGGCCCTTTTTATAAAAATTTTATGGATACTTATTATGACTGCTTGGTTAGCCATCATTGCACCTGCTTGGATTGCTGGCAGTATTTTAGCGCTGCTCTCTGCACCCTTAGGGTGTCTAGTATTGTGGCGACGCATGGCTTTTTTTGCCGATGCTTTGGCGCATGGGACATTGCTAGGGGTCGCACTGGCGGTATGGTGGCAGTTGCCAATGGGCATTGGCATTGCTCTGGTCAGCGTTATGGTGGTACTAGGGTTGGTACTCATCGATGATGAGCGTTTGCCAGTCGATGCAGTGCTGGCAGTGGTTGCGGTATCGCTACTTTGTTTAGGGCTATTGACTTTAACCCAGCTTACCGATCAGCAAGCCAATGTATTAGGCTTTTTATTTGGTAATCTACTTGAGCTTGATTGGGCTGACTTGCCATTGATTGCTGCTAGCACACTGGTGGGGTTGGGGTTACTGATTTATATATGGCCAGCGCAAATAAAGCTCGCTACTAATGAAGCGTTAGCGCGTATTCAAGGCATTAACCCAACGCGGCAACGATTGTTTTTCATGGGCGTATTAGCAGGGTTTTGTGCGATTGCCTTGCAAGCGGTTGGTAGCTTATTAATTAGCGGCCTATTGGTATTGCCAGCTCTCACTGCGCGCCTATACTCAGCATCGCCAAAACAAATGGTGATTATAGCGCTGATCACCGCTCAACTTGGCGTGACGCTAGGTGTTTGGGGCAGTATTTGGCTAGATATTCAAACTGGACTTTCTATCGTATTGATTTTAGCCATGCTATTTTTCGCCGCCTTGATTGTCTCAAAACTCATATCAGCAAAGTCAATAATGGCAAAATTTTGGTCGCCACGTCGTTAGGTCATTGTATCGTCATAGAATTAGATTAGAATAGTTTGTTGCTGTCATACAGTTGATTTACTTTAAAAAAACACAGTGCTGCTAGGATAGATTTTTCGAAGCTTATTCAAATGCGAAACACAAAGTAGATGATGAAAATTTATACCAATAGCATGTGACTAGTCGCGTTCTGACAGCGTTCCGATTTTACTATGCTTTGATTGTATTTTAAGTATAAATTTTGATTTTGAACAGACTATAACTATTATGGCAGCGGCACTAATCGACACGGCAAAGATATTTTCTATCTTTTATAAAGTTTTATTTCATCAAAATTGCTAAAGCTTTCAGAGGCATTATGTTGTAAACTTTCCCTAATACTATCAACACTATAGTTAAATACGTCTACCATCAAACGAGCGGTGTATAAACAAGCTTTATATAGGATTGGATGATCGCTTTTGATGATCGCTCTTATAGTATAAAGCTTCATTTTATTAACATGACACATAAATACCAGACAAGTAATAGTCGCTCATTTATCGCTACTCGTTCAATCGTATTAACTTATAAAAATGTTCATTGATTCGATGAGGGACTGAATCCAATGCTAAGCTATCCTGCCAGTACCATCAGCACGCCAGATGGACAGGTCAACGTTTTACAAATAACTGATTTGCATTTATCATCGCCTATGCCTGCTGCTGAAAACAGTAGTGAGGTGTCTGTTTGTCAATACAGTTTTGAAGCGATTGTCAAACAAGCATTAAGCAAAGAGCTTCGCTGTGATTTGATCCTTGTGACGGGCGACTTGGTCAATAAAGTGCAGCCAGCTATTTATGATCATATCTTTGAGGTATTACAGGAAACCGGTATTCCTTTTGCCTGTATTGCAGGCAATCATGACGTAACTGATGAGATTGGTGAGGATTTACCATTTTTCCAGCGAGAACTTATTGCTAGGCCTACTGACTCACGTTTGCTGAGTCGGCATATTATTGAAACCGACCATTGGCAGCTACTTTTATTAGACTCCTCCATTACAGGCAAAGTAGAAGGTGAGGTTACGCCGACCGACATTGATTGGGTATTTGAGCAGCTAGATTCTTGTGATAAGCCAGCGCTCATTGCTCTACACCATCACGTGCTACCGGTAGATTCTGCGTGGATTGATAGCCATATGGCTAAGAATGCAGACAATTTTTGGCAGCATATCTCAGCGTTTGAGCATTTAAAAGTGGTTATTCATGGACATACTCACCAAGACCAAATGCGCCACTATCAAGGGGTCACCGTTTATAGTACGCCCTCTACCTGCTATCAATTCAAGCCTTTTGAGGATAATTTTGCTTACGATAAAAACGCGCGCCCAGGATATCGTTGGTTGCAATTAGCCAACAATGGAAAGGTTGCAAGCTGGGTTGAAAGACTAGATACTTGACGACCAGTTTTATTGGCTAGGATTTGTCTATCGCTTGACTACCCTTTGTCTATAATAGGGCATATGAAAATGAGGCATCTGTATTTTATATCGCTAGCTGATTTTGCTTGATTCAATATGAAATGGCTGGCACAGTACAGGTCTGTATCTATCTTAACAATCGCTTTCTCGCTTTTGCCATCAGCGATTTAGAAGCAGCACTATCAACGATGAAATGCCATAAAAATGCGTACGGTCTAAGACTTAATTAGGCAAAATTATAATAGCTAGGATGGCTACATTGACCACAATCTAAGTTTTCACAGTCCGTGATTTGTTATTTTATTTAAGTACGACCATTTAAATAAAAATATTTATGACAATATACTTGACCATTGATATGTCGAAATCGGCATATCGAGATAACCATCTTAATTAGATCAACTGTGTTACTAAGTGGTAAAACGTTTTATAAAGGGACCATTTATAGCGTTTGGTAAATTGATAACGTCTTGTCTGTCGACAGGTCGTTTTATTGGATTAATTTGAAAAAGTAGGATACCCATATGAGCACCCTGACCACGAATCCAAGTGATGTTAAGTTTACGCCTTATGCACCTGCCAAAGACGAAGAATATATGTCTGATGAGCAGTTAGCGCATTTTAAGGCTATGTTATTAGACTGGAAGCATCAGCTTATTGGTGAAGCTGATCGCACCAAGACTTATATTCAAGATGAATCGAGCGCTATGCCAGATATTAATGATCGCGCCACTCAAGAAGAAGAGTTTGCTCTGACTTTGCGTACGCGTGATCGTGAGCGCAAACTCATTCGCAAAATCGACAAGTCTATTTCAGAAATCGAAAATGACGATTATGGTTTTTGCGAGACCTGTGGTGTAGAGATTGGTCTGCGTCGTCTCGAAGCACGCCCAACGGCAACTCAGTGCATCGACTGCAAAACCTTGTCTGAGATCAAAGAACGCCAAAATCAAGGTCATACCTAAACGCGCGCTTACATTAGCTATTAGTAAAACCATAACAAACACGAGCGACCATATATTGGTCGCTCGTCGCGTTTTATAATGCGGCTATTTCATAATGTCACTTTAGGTTTGTTGACGAGTTACCAACAAAATAGAGCTATTTGATAAATATCTTTTTAGCATCATTTTCTTTATTCTATCTATATATCCCTTGGTTCAATAACTGGCTACTTCAAAAACGTCTAACCTCTCTAGATTAAAAACCCTATGCCAAACATCTCGTTGCACGCTCAAAAATCATTACTTCAGCCTATCGGTCGTTTTGCGCCTTCACCCACAGGTGAGCTACATCTTGGTTCGTTAACGACAGCGCTTGCCAGCTTTTGTCACATCAAATCCCTCGGTGGTAAATGGTTATTACGTATGGAAGATACCGATACAGAACGCTGTGATAGACAATTTACTGAGCAGATTCTTATAGACTTAGAGGTGCTTGGGCTAAACTGGGATGGTGATGTTATTTATCAATCTGAACGCATTGATATTTATAATGATTATCTCTCTTCAGTGCTGCACCCGCTGACTTATGGCTGCCAATGTTCACGTAAGAGCTTGGAACACTACTGGACGCAGCAAGAAGAACAGCACGCAACAGCTATGAACACGGAATTCTTAACAACCGAGTTGCCCTCTATGAAGTCCTGCCAAGTACAACCTAATAGACAGCGCTATCCACGATTCTGTGTTAATGCTGATCTGAGTCATGAACAATATAAGCTACGAATACAGTTACCAGACTATAGCATTGGCTTTAAGGATGGCATTCAAGGCGTACAGTGGGATAATCCACAGCAGACTTTAGGGGATATGGTGGTTCGTCGCCAAGATGGGATGATTAATTATATTTTGGCCGCCAGCCTTGATGATGGCTTACAACAAGTAACCCATATCATGCGCGGTTTGGATATTTTACCAATGACCACGGCTCAAATTAGTATCATGCATGCCGCGCGCTTGCCTGCTATCGAGCATTGGTATCATTTACCGTTGATATGCAATCCTGACGGTCAAAAGCTATCTAAGCAGAATCTTGCCCAGCCTATTGATACGCGTGATCCAAGTAAGCTGATTGCTCATGCTTTACAACTATTACAGCAGCCTGCGGTCGATCATGACACGCCAGTACTCATGCTCAATCAAGCGATTGCACAATGGGATAACGTACCATTACAGGGTATACAATCGTTAAACATGCCAGACATTTAATAAAAAAAGCGCCGCTGCTGCGACGCTTTAATATATTTACTGATTATCAGTTTATGATCAAAATGCTCAAATAGTTTAGTAATAACGACACTGGCTTTTTTCGATCTCAGGGCTTTCTTTGTAAATCTTTAGCAGCACCGCCACCATCACTAAGCTAATCAACATCGATGAACCACCGTAACTAAAGAAAGGCATCGTCAGACCTTTGGTCGGAATCGCACCCATATTCATCGCGGCATTAATAATTGTCTGCGCAATAAACACCACAGCGATACCAAAGGCGGTATAGCTCATGCGCATCTGCCGACGTTTTAGCGCATTATAGCTGATACGCATTGCACTACCGATAATCAACGCCTCAAGCACTAATATCATCGTAACGCCAACAAAGCCCAACTCTTCACCCGTAATCGCTAATAAGAAATCCGTATGCGCCTCTGGTAAATGCGATAATTTTTGTACGCTTTCACCATAACCGACACCAGTAAACTGCCCACGACCAAAGGCAATCAAGCTACGTGCCAGCTGATAATCCGTATCTTGGACATCATCGAAAGGATCCAAAAACGACATCACCCGCACCAATCGGTATTGTACGGTCGCGACCATTAACACCGCCCCACCGACGGCGACCGCACCCAAGGCTATAAATTGCTTGTAGGGTGCACCAGCAATATAGAAGATAGCAAAAACCATTCCAATGATAACCACAAAGGAGCCAAAATCTGGCTGCGCTAACAGCAGTACAGTTATCAGCCCGACCACTAGGGCAATCCTCAAAAAGCCATCCCAACCATTACGAACCTCAAATGAGCGCCGTACCACAAAGTCTGAGACAAACACAATCATCACCAGCTTTGCCAACTCTGCTACCTGAAAGTTAAAACCTCCCAAGCTTAGCCAGCGCTTAGAGCCATTAATGGGCGTACTAAATAAGGTGGCAACCAGCAATGCCCCGGTGATGGCCAATAGCATAAACTGAGTTTCAGTTTTATATAAATTCTTTAGGGACACAACACGATAAGCAATACCTGCGACAGCCAGCCCAATACTCATGTAGAGTAGCTGATTATTGAAGAAATGCAGTTCTGTCATGCCGCGACTGAGCGCAAAAGGAATAGAAGCCGAAGCAACCATCAATAGACTCAGCACCAACATACAGCCGACGCTCGATAATAAAATGGCGCGCGCTGATGGCATAGAAAGAATACCATCTGAACCGGTAGCTTGCTGAGATTGAGAAGATGAACGAAAAATAGAAGAGAGCGCCATAATTTTATATACACTAGCAAACGAAAAAACACGGCGTCTATAGAAACGCCACCGTTTAAAAAATATGAAATAGATTTTATTAAATAACTAACAGTTCAGTATCGACAAATAACACTTTATTCAGTGCTCATAAGCTCACTGGCTGCATTTGTCACAGCCTTCACTGCTTATGTTTGACAGTAGCAGCAATTTATAAGCAAAACAATCATTTATCAAAAAAATGCAGATCGTTGTTACGATTATAAATTGTGCGTTACATGATGTTGTCATACAGCCTTTTATGACATGACACCTTATATCATCTTACAAAACCGCGTCTGATTGTCTGACAAGCTGACTGAAGTGCTCGCCACGATCGACAAATCCACTGAATTGATCAAAACTGGCACAAGCGGGTGACAATAACACAGCTTGTACTTGCGATAAACTACTCGCAGTCACTTGCTCAATTGTTGCAAAAGCGCCTTCTAATGTCTGGCATTGATGTAGTGTCACATCGTCACTGAGGCCAGCTGCCCGTAAATGCTGCTCAATCTGCCGACTATCCTCACCAATAAAGAGTAATTGACTGACGTATTGATTAATAAAAGGAGCCAATTCGCCAAATTGCTGACCTTTACCTTGACCACCTAAGATTAATAACAGCTTACCGTCTTTTGGGGCATAGACCGCACCTAACCCTTCGACAGCCGCCATGGTTGAGCCAATATTGGTGCCTTTAGAATCATTAAAGTAATCAACACCAGCGACCGTAGCGACGTATTGACAGCGATGCTCAAGCCCTGCGAACTGCTGCAAAGTGTTCAGCATGCTCTCAAGCGGTAAACCTGCGAGCTCACCAAGTGCTAAAGCCGCCTGAGCATTAAGCAAATTATGACGACCTTTAATTCGTAGCTTATCCGCCGATAGTAGGCGCTCTGTACCTCGTGCGAGGTAAGTCTGCCCTTCAATATCAGTAATAAGACCATACTGACCTTTATCAGGCGCATGAATACCCGTGCTCAATCGCGGTAAATTATCCGACACCAGTGGACGGGTCAAAGCATCTTCACGATTAATGACCACTGACTTAGCATCTTGAAAGATACGATGCTTAGCTTGATGATAGCCGAGCATATCACCGTGACGGTCTAAGTGATCAGGCGACATATTAAGAACTGTTGCGACCTGCGCCCCTAAGTTTGTCACAGTCTCTAGCTGAAAACTTGATAGTTCAATAACGGCCAGCTCCATCTCGGTATTCGTCAGCAGAATCAGTGCTGGCACGCCGATATTACCGCCAACTCCCACATTGACACCAGCATCCGCCGCCATTTGACCGACCAATGTGGTCACGGTGCTTTTTGCATTAGAGCCAGTAATCGCGATTATCGGTACGGTACAGGCGTCACAAAACAGCTGAATGTCGCTGACTACTGGAATATTCGCCTCTCTGGCCGCGCTAATGGCTTCGTTATCTAGAGAGATGCCAGGACTGATAATAATCCGTGCCGCTTGTTGCAATAAATCAGCATCTATACCACCGAACTGTCTGATTTCAACAGCGGCAGGCAATTTGTCTGCTAAAGTGGGACTAGCCTGATTATCAGTAATAGCGACTCGATAGCCTTGCTCGGCTAAATAATGTGCTACCGATAACCCCGATTGCCCCAAACCGACCACGACTTGCAAGCCATTACCCTTGTGAATTAAGGTTTCCATTACGGTGTTAGCGGTCATATCTTTTCCTTCTGGTGGACGAGAAAAATGCTATCAAGCAAATAAGCACTGTTTAAGCAGGCATGATATAAACTGCCCTTATGTAAAAACGCACTACATATAGTCAGTTCAAAATAAAAAAGATACGATTGTAATAACGTGCTATTGGCTATAAATTTTTCTTGCTTGCTGTTCGCAAGCGTGACAGAGGCTGCAAAAATTTATAGCCAATAGCACTGTATCGTTTTTAAAATAAATCTACTATACCTTCTGAGTGATACGCGGCAGATGGATAGCATCATAGCGGTATCGCTCAGATTTCGGTACTGGTTTTTCAATACACTGGTTTTTCAAAACGTTGTGCTATTATGCGCCTGTTTTTATATTGAGTGGCTAATGCTATAATAGCTGGCCTAACAATAACCGCTAATTTGACTGATAATTTAAATCAGCCTTCAATCTAGCATTTTAGTTTAGCATGTTGTCACCCTTATCACGCTATTGTCATCTCTCTTTAGCAACGATTCATATTGTGGTAATGGTATGACAGACAACTACTTGCAGACAATTTTGCGCTTTTGTCTGCCAGATTATTTATCTTCTTCTATCGCAGCACATCATTGCGGACACGTATTCATCATTTTTAGATATTTTCATCATAGTTACTATTGATGATTGTATTTGCGATACCGTTATAAATGTCGCTAGCTATCATTACTACTTATCGGTACTACTGATTTTTTCGTTTTGAATAACAAATAGCTTTTAACGACCAATGATAACTGTGCCAAGTAGCATTAAAAAACAACCGAGAGCGCTTATCATCGCAACGCAATCATTCTATCACTGAATAATGATTGCTTTTTTTGTCTCTAACCCTATGCAGTTTACTTATGACATCTTTTTTTGGTAGTTTGCGTGAAGAGTGGTTTTCCAATATTCGTGGCGATACATTATCAGGCTTGGTGGTCGCACTGGCTTTGATTCCAGAAGCCATTGCCTTTTCTATCATCGCTGGTGTCGACCCAAAAGTGGGTCTGTATGCCTCATTTTGTATCGCCGTTGTGATCAGTTTTGTCGGTGGACGTCCGGGAATGATTTCGGCTGCGACCGGAGCGATGGCACTGGTAATGGTTGATTTGGTCGCCGAGCATGGCCTTCAGTATTTGCTTGCTGCCACCTTATTGTGCGGTGGCATTCAGATAGTTATGGGAATCTTAAAACTCGGTAATCTGATGCGCTTTGTTTCTCGCTCCGTAGTCATTGGTTTTGTCAATGCGCTGGCGATTTTGATATTTGCCGCGCAGATACCAGAGCTTAATCCGATGACTGAGCGTGTCGGTATGACCGTCTATATCATGACTGCCGCAGGTTTGGCGATTATCTACTTATTTCCACTGATCCCTAAAATTGGTCGCGTCATTCCTTCACCACTGATTTGTATTGTGGGATTGACCGCGGTAGCCATGTATATGAATCTTGATATTCGTAACGTGGGTAGCATGGGCGAGCTGCCAGACTCGTTACCGATGTTTTTGTTGCCGGATATCCCGCTTAACTTAAATACCTTGTTCATCATCGCGCCTTATTCCATCGCACTAGCGATTGTAGGTTTATTAGAATCGATGATGACGGCGACCATTGTAGATGAATTGACCGATACGCCAAGCGATAAAAACCGCGAGTGTCGTGGCCAAGGTATTGCCAACGTGGTCTCAGGATTCTTTGGCGGTATGGCAGGCTGTGCCATGATTGGGCAATCGATGATTAACGTCAAGTCTGGTGGGCGTACTCGTTTATCAACGCTCATCGCCGGTGTGGTGCTGCTGATTATGGTGGTATTCTTGAGTGAATGGGTCAGCCTAATACCGATGGCAGCGCTGGTCGCGGTCATGATTATGGTCTCTATCGGCACCTTTAATTGGCAGTCTATTCGTGAATTTAAAACTCATCCGGTGTCATTTAATATCGTTATGCTGGCGACGGTATTAACCACGGTCTTTACCCACAATCTAGCGTACGGCGTCGGTGTTGGTGTGCTGCTATCTGCGTTGGCTTTTGCCAACAAAATCGGTCAATTTTTAACCATATTTAGTGAATATGATGACGATAGCAATACGCGTTACTATTACGTTCAAGGACAAGTATTCTTTGCTTCAACGACACAGTTTTTACAAAGCTTTGATACCAAAGAAGCATTAGACAGCGTGCACATCGATGTCAGCCAAGCGCACTTTTGGGATATCAGTGCGGTTGATACTTTGGACAAATTAGTCATACGTTTGCAGCGCGAAGGTATCGATGTCAAAGTAGTCGGACTCAATAGCGCCAGCCGTACCCTTATTGACCGTTTTTCTATTCATGATCGCCGCGATATTGGGCTACTGGATTAAGAAACGCTGCATTTTGTTATCAAGCTGATATAAACGCCTTGTTTATTGATCAGCAGTTATATTGGTATATAAAATCAGGTCTGATGGTTAAGACAAACGCTTTAACTGTCATCCCTGCATTTTAATTATTGAAATGATGTGATGTCTTTATGAGTAATTTGAAGCCAGATAGCGTGATTGCCTGCTTAGATTGTCCTGATCACGTGCAAGCGGTGTTGGATGCGAGTATGTGGGCTTCTATTCGCCTGCAAGCGCCAATTGGACTGCTACATTCAGTACCAAGCTTACAGCAAAAAGCAGCCGTAGATTATTCAGGTTGCCTCAATATTGATGATGAGAACACTTTATTAGATCAATTCACTGCAAAAGAGTACTCCAGTAATTGCGAGCTAAAAGCACAAGGTAAGCTACTCCTGCATCAAGCCACAACCTATTGTGAGCAGCAGCATCATAAACTTAAAACCTATACACTGCATCGGCACGAGAATCTCAATGAAAGCATTGATTACGTCGACGACAAAGCACAATTAATTGTGATCGGCCATCATGTTACCTCTAAATCGACATTAAGCCAGCTCATACGTTTAAGTCTCTGCCCCATTTTGGTGACTCACGCACCATTTTTGCCCCCTACTAGCGCTTTATTTGCTTTTGATAATAGCCCAACATCGCATAAACTGCTGAATTGGCTTTGTAAAACACCGCTCGTCCGCGCCTTGACGGTTCATATTGTCATGGTCGGCAAAGAGAATTCTGAAAACTGTGATGCGTTACGTGAAGCTTATGCGCGCCTTAAGCAAGCCGGTATCAAATGTAAAAAAACCTTGCTGGACTGCCGCGATGTCGCCGCTGCTTTAAACTACTATCAAAGTGAGAACGATATTGGTCTTCTTATGACCGGTGCTTTTGGTCAACCTCGCTTGCTTGAGCTGATTAAAGGTAGTGACACCAAAAAATTGCTTGGTACGACTACTACCCCGTACCTACTCTTTCCTAGAGCCTAAAACCGAGCTTTTATTTCAATACTGAGACCGAATGCTCACCACTATGAATCCCATTTTTCATAGCGGTGAGCATTCGGTCTTTATCTTTTATACCTATTGTATATCCTATAAGCGTTTATCAAATCATCACATGAAATAAAGGCATCGCTGCCCCAAGCGCTTAAAAAGTTGGTTATAATAAAGTTTTCGTTAACACAACGTTAAAGGTTGATTGCCCTTGTTTATGCAGCTTAAGACGAGCTTATCGTTGCCGTATAAACAATATTCTTTGTCATCACCGTGGTTATTTTTGAGCAAACGTGCCCTATCCTACCTCCCCCTTGAGTAGTTTTGGCACAGTTCTTGAATCACTTACGGTAAGCATGACAATAGGATGCTGCATCAAACTGCACCTATTAACCTGCGACATCACCCATATAAGGATTTTTTTATGAAGCTAATCACTGCGATCTTAAAACCATTTAAGCTCGATGATGTGCGTGAAGCGCTTTCTGACATCGGTGTTAAAGGTGTCACCGTCACTGAGGTAAAAGGTTTCGGTCGTCAAAAAGGTCATACCGAGCTCTATCGCGGCGCCGAGTACGTGGTGGACTTTTTACCTAAAGTAAAAGTCGAAGTGGCGGTTATGGATGAGATGGTTGAGCCGGCTATCGAAGCCATTACTCGCATCGCTAGTACCGGAAAAATCGGTGATGGCAAAATATTTGTGACCAATCTTGAGCAAGTCATTCGTATTCGTACGGGTGAAACAGGTCCTGACGCTATCTAAGCGTAAGACCCACCTATAAACGTTGATTTTAAACATCGATCTATAGGTCATATCGATCACTGTATTGCATATATTCAAGGGGGAATAAACATGCAAAATCAAATCTTCGAGCTCCAGTACGCATTAGATACGTTTTATTTCTTAATGTGTGGGGCGCTAATCATGTGGATGGCAGCTGGCTTCACAATGTTAGAAGCAGGGCTGGTTCGCTCAAAAAATACCGTCGAAATCCTAACCAAAAATATCGCCCTCTTTGCCACTGCCTGTACCATGTATATGATATGTGGATATGCCATTATGTATAATGGCAATCTATTTTTGAGCGGTATTGCAGGTACTGAAACCTTAGTAGCAGACGCTTTAGCAGCCTCAGCCAAAAATGGCTTTGGGGGCGACTCCGTTTACTCAAAAGCATCCGACTTTTTCTTCCAAGTGGTATTTGTCGCAACCTGTATGTCCATCGTCTCAGGCGCGGTAGCTGAGCGCATGAAGCTGTGGTCTTTCTTAATTTTTGCCGTGGTAATGACGGGTGTTATTTATCCGTTAGAAGGCAGCTGGACGTGGGGCGGCAAAGATGTCTTTGGTTTATTTAATCTAGGCGACTTAGGATTCTCTGATTTTGCTGGCTCAGGTATCGTACATATGGCAGGGGCAACAGCGGCATTGGCAGGAGTACTGCTATTAGGCGCCCGCCAGGGTAAATATGGTCCTAAAGGGGAGATCCGTGCCATTCCGGGGGCTAACTTACCATTGGCAGCGCTTGGAACATTGATATTATGGATGGGCTGGTTCGGCTTTAACGGTGGATCGGTTCTAAAACTGGCCGATATCACCAGTGCCAACTCCGTTGCCATCGTGTTTTTGAATACCAATGCTGCTGCCGCTGGTGGAGCGATTGGCGCATTGCTCATCGCACGGCTGATTTTTGGTAAAGCTGATTTGACCATGCTCTTAAATGGTGCATTAGCAGGTTTAGTCGCTATTACTGCAGAACCTTTAACCCCCTCAGCGCTGCAAGCCACACTGTTCGGGATGACAGCGGGCGTTATCGTCGTCCTATCGATTCTTATATTAGACAAAATAAAAATCGATGATCCGGTGGGTGCTATTTCTGTTCATGGCGTGGTAGGCTTATTTGGCATACTAATTGTACCATTGACCAATCCAGCGTCGTCCTTAATAGGTCAAATAGCTGGTGCTGCTACCATTTTTACTTGGGTGTTTGTGACCAGTTTAATCGTTTGGAGCCTCATCAAATTAGTAATTGGTCTGCGTATCTCCGAAGAGGAAGAATATCAAGGTGCCGATATTACAGAGTGTGGTATGGAAGCCTATCCAGAATTTATAAGATAGGCTATTTATATTCTCGCTTTATTAACTATCAAAGCAGCTGACATAACTAAAAAGCCCGCACGACCTTTCGGTCATGCGGGCTTTTTTATGCTTTATTAAGGCTAGTTTTAACTAAAAATTAGACTTAATGAGAATACTACATCAACATCAACTTATTTCTTTTTCCACGTTTGGCTACGTGAGAAAGGTCCTAAGTGACCTTTTAGAGCCAAGTTGCTGCCGCTCAAGTTAGCGGTAAGTTTATAAGTTTTGTTTTTTTCAGGATCAGTGATTTTACCGCCACTGTATTTACCATTGCCATCAGCTTTTAGACCAGAGATGATTGTCATGCCCACGTGCTTCTGACCTTTCTCTGAAACTGTGCTGATTAGCTTACCCGTTAACACACCATTTGACTCAGTGATTTTAACCACGCCTTTTGGTTTGCCTTCATCATAGGTCTGCCAAGTAGTATTGGCTAATGGGTCAGCGGCGAATGCCATGCTTGCTAAACTGATACCAGCGATGGCTAATGTAGTTTTTGCGAATAATTTCATAAATAGACTCCCTTCAATCAATGATTACTAGAAACATTATGTTTCTGATGTCCTATGCTTATCCTTTGCCGACAATCTTTTATTAGAAGCTAAGCTTTTCTTGAGTAATTTTACATTAATTACCAATAGGAGCACTTAGTTACTGATTAGCTTTTCATAAAAAATATAAACAACATAAGCGATGTCTTGACTCATTATAAGCAATTTTAAGAATTTGCCTAGTAATTTTTTTATAGTTTATTATTTCTAGAAAATCAAAAGCATATCAAACAGTTACAGGAACGGATTGTCTATAATTTTATCCGATTGGTCATCTTTTTCTTTTGACTTAATGTCTTTATTACTATAAGGGCTTCTATTTTCAAATGCTAGCAGAATTTTACTGGTGAGCTCATGCAACTGCTGTGCTTGTTCATATCCAGCATCATCAAATACCAGATTAATGTCACCATAAATAATAATTTTATCTTCTTGGTTTTCGATCACCAGTTCACCGATTTGCATACTTTGGTGATTATTAGCAAATGGGTCAATCATTTAGTTCTCCTATTCATTAACAACGCATTACCTGATTTTTTAAAACAGTGGGGGTTTAGTTACATTTAAACGACTTATGCCTGTAATTGTGCCATAAGCCATTCAAAGATTGCCAAGACAAATAACATCCAAGTGGGCTCTTCTTCAGATGTTTTGGGCGTATCTAGTGCCTCGCCCGCTTTAAGGGGTAAATTAAAGGCTTGGGATTTAGTTTTTGCATCAAGAACAGGTAAAACATCGATACCAATCTTCGCGGTTAACTCGTCAATACTAATGATTTCTATACGCTCTGATTCGTCATTTGGTGCATAATAAACACCTGCTTGATTGCTTGCTGGGATATAAACTGCCTTAAAAAAATGACTGGGCACGAGCACACGTTCAGCCAATTGCTTGGTTTTTTTATCGGTAAATGCTACTCCAGTGATGGTATAAACCTCACCATATTGTTGGGTCAAATAGCGAGTAGCAGATTCAATATTACGCCAAATATAGCGATTGTTACGCGGCGATTGCGGGGCTATATTGGCTAAGCTAAAACTATCGTACTGTTGGCTACGATTGGCCATATCGCCATTAGGCGCTAAATGTCCGCGGTCATAACCAGAACCTGAGTAGTCAGATAATTTGGCGCGCATGGATTGTGGTAGGCGGCTCTCTTCATGAAAGCTGTCTTCGCGATCGATTTGTTTGGCTTGCTGCAGACGTTTACGATTTAGATATTCTGCTGACCACAGCGGCGTACGTGATACACCAGAATACATGACGGCAAAACCATCCATACATAGCGCTTGGGTATTGTTACTGAGCTTAGTATTGGCAAATTCGGGATAGACGCCGCCATAAAATGACTGACTACATTCAATAAAGTCATCAGCATATGCTGATGATATGCTGAGTACGGCAGTGATTACCGTCATCGTTATACTATTTTTAATATTAGACTTACGTTTAAAAAGACTGATCATGCAACTTCCAACCATTTATATCCACTATTACATATGCGCTATCCTAGCAGGCGTCTGCCAATAAAGAAAGATACACCGCAAGCCGTGACATTTTAAATGGTATCCGCTATACTAAGTCGTTCAAAAATCAGTGCTTGTCAAAAAACTGCATACTTTTAAAGACCAGCTGCCTGAAACAGGCTAATGGTAGATTATAGTATTTTTATAATGAATAATCTCTGCGGTAATCAAATGAGCAATGCCAAAAACGGTGAAGTGGGTGAGTGGCTGAAACCGCACGCCTGGAAAGTGTGTATGCGTTAATAGCGTATCGAGGGTTCGAATCCCTCCTTCACCGCCAATCTTATCAAATGCTAGTTTTCCCACCTTGTCCCAAACACTCCCATATACCTCTGTAACCCTTTATAAATAACGCGTCTAGCGTTTTTTTTATGTCTGCTGTTTTCCCAATCTATCCGAACATAACCCACCTATCCCGTAGCTTGTGTTGGTCTATCTGTTGGTCTATTATCCATATACACCTCAATTAGACCAACATTCTATCTCGGTTTATATGCCTTAGACCAACATAATCGTCTTAAAGCTTTAAACATATAGCTCGTAGGTATAGGAATAGACCAACATGTTAAGTGATGCCAAAATTCGTAAGCTCAAACCAACTGATAACTGTACCCCTGCCCGTCCAGATAAATATAGCGATCAGCAAGGTTTACAGTTATTAGTACGTAGCTCACCATAGACTAATAAATTCTTCATTCTATGCGCTTCATGACTACCTAGAATGGCATCATCAATGGCTCGAGGGAAATCATCTAGCATCGCTTGCTCACCTGTATTGTTGGCAATTTGCGACATCACACAATTATTCTCATAAAATTTATCAGCAATGGTATTGGCATAATTCCATGTCTTGATTGGTCAGCTTAAGGGAAAGTCCCGAGACGTTGACCATATTTTAGTGCTTTAAATTCCGTAAAATACTAAAACATAAGAGAGCCCTCTAGAGGGCTCTCTTATTTCTTTAAATGATTTAATCATCATTGACAATTTTGATTGTATTTAAGGTTTAACCTAAATTAATATTTTTAAATATCACTCAGTACTTTTGGTTTATCTGATGAACTTGTCGGCATTTTGAATTCAATACCAGCCTTTTTAAATAGTTTTGGATATTCCACCAAAGCCATAGTTGAATTTTTAGCAATACCAGTGATATCTCCGACCACACCTTTAGCCTCAACTAAAGACATTCCTGTATTGGTCAAGCTTTTCGGATTTGCTATTAAACTCGTACCTACTTGTTTAGCGCCTACCGCCAATTCACGAGCGGTTAAACTTGCGATTACAAAGTTTGTTGCAGAGTCCAACAAATGCTGCTTCTGCTCCACATTCAATGCTGACAGCTTAGCTACTGTTCCTTCTTCATCTTTTTGAGAGGCTTCTAAAACAGCATTAGACAACACTACAATTTGTTTTTGAATTGCTTCTTGTTCTTTCGGATCAGAGGTCGTTTTCAGACTTTTCTGTTTTGCTTTTAATTCATCTGAATCTTGTTTACTTGCGAGTAATGAAGCTAAAGCAGTACGACTCTGAGTAAACATTGCATTGGTTGCTTTAGCCTGCGTGAAGAAACCATTGATATCCATATTTGAAGAAGATACGCCAGTAACAGATTCAGATAATGACGATGCCATCTTACTCAGTGATCCAAAACCTGCATAGACGCTTGATGCTCCCATTGAAGCCGCTATTGCTAAAACAATTGCAATTTTTTTCATACCTTGTTATCCCTATTGTGAAGAATCGGCTTTTTGCACGATTTGATTTAAAATTTTTGGTAAAGCCTCAAACATCTGAATGTTATACATTTCATGACGATGCTGATGATCTATACCCTTTAATGCGATTTCTTGTTGCAAACCATAAGCCCCTATTTTTTCAGACTTTTGGTTGAATATGCGTGCACCACTGGCCATAACCAATGTGGCGTCACAATTACTTTTGTCTGCATTACATTTAATACTGTCTTGTTTCACTTCAATCTTAAGTACTGGCTGTAAACATTTATCTGTTGGAATATAAAAGTTAGCTTTCATATCTTTTTTAAACCCAGCATTTTCAGTCATAGCAATGACTGAATCTTTCAGTAGAGTCTGTCCTTTAAAGCCAGAACCTGTCGCATAAAATGGTCGTTTCGACTGACTGGCAAAAGCGTGGTAAATCAAAGGACCAAAACCATAAAATGGCACTTCACCGACTTGCTCGGTATGTAAGCTTGGACATAAAACACGCGATTGCTTCGAGTCACCCACTGGAGCAGAACTATCAAGCAAAATCCTGTCTCCAGAACGCACGGGTAAACGATCACTGCTGTTGACAGGGAAATCTAATTGCGCTGTAACTTTCGCACCTTGACGTTCCAAAACAGTCGCTTCCCATGTTGGAATCAGAATATTACGTCCTGCTGCCTTATCTGAATGATAAATATGGACTTTCATTCCGGTACTTAAGCGTTCCCCCGCATCATCAATGATAATGTTATGACCACTTGAACTCGAGACTTTTAAATCAGAACGAGTAAATTGAATCCCTTTTTGAAATTGTTGACCTAATTTCAAAAGTGCATTTTTCAATACAACTTCTTTACGTGCCTCTAGAGAAAATCCCATTCCTTCTGAAATCACGTCTTTAATATCATCTGTTGCATGTGCTGAGTAGATCACGCGACCAGAACGATCAATCATTTCAGCAAACACTTCACTATGGAAAACTTGTTGCTGAGTTATTTTTCCAATCTGCTGTTGATAAGCAATTACAGGAATGACATTAATCCGAATAAAAAATTCAGGTAACTCACGTTGGTTAATGTCTTCACTTTGCGCTAATGCAGTCTGTTCACTAACACTTTGTGCCATAGCACTATAACGTCGATTGACTGGAGTCAAAGTAAATGAGGCTTGCTCACCTACTGCATCAGAAAAAATTTGCTCAATTAAATCTTTTGATTCGCCTTGATAAGTCAGTACATCAACCACTAATGCTTTAGGCTTATTTATAGCCTGACGTGTATTAGTTGATACTTTACTAAAGCGCTTACTACGACCCTGCATCAATATTGGTACTGCCACAGCATAATCACTGTCCGCATGTACCACACGAATCAAATCGCCATCTATTGAACTCAGCTCATCTTGTGCTGCGATCCCTTGCTTAAAGCCTTTATCTAGAACCAAATAAGATTTCCACCGATCAATCACTTGGGTCTCAGTTTCAGAAATTTTAAGTTTGGATTTTAATTCTTCAGTTACTTGCTTAGTCAATGTCAACAAAGTACTTTGAAATTTCTGTTTAATTGCTGTTTTTGTTGTAGGTGAATCAATTTCAGTAGTAAGTACCTGAATCGGTTGCGACAACGTCGCACTGTCACTATAAATGACCTCGCCCGACAACACGTTAGTGAGTTTTAGACTTAAGGTGACTGGCAGAAAAATTTCTGCTGTCGAATCCTTCTTTACAATGTATTCACTCGCGCGTAAAACTTCTAGAGAGGCTATATAAGTACGATTTTTAGTTTTTTGCGAAATAGTATCGACAACTTGTTCACCGAAATTTTGTTTTAAACCTTGTACAAAAAGTTGCTCGGCTTGTTTACGAATGATTTCATTGTCAATCGCTTGACTGAAATCACACACAATAGAAGAACCATTCGCTTCATATTTGCTAGGATCGGTACGACAACCTTGCTCCAATCCAAAAATACCTTTCGATGGGTAGATTTGAATATTCGCATTTGCCCATGCTGAAACAAGCATCGGCATAGCCAAACATAAGACTTTGAATTTTATGTGCACTGTGTACCACCGATGCAGAGTGTGATCGTATTTCCAGCTAGTAATCGCTCGGCACTTGATAACGTTGGGCTTACTTTACGTAGCGCTTTAGCCAATTCTGCACTAATCGGTTTTTCACTCTTATAGGTCATGGTCATTTCAACCAATTTGCCGTCTTGAGTGCGAATATCGATATTTTCTGCGCCATCCATTTCATCTAAGGCAATATACAAATCATCCCCTAGACGTGAAGAAACATTACCAGAAACACTTTTCACAAAAATGGTAATTTCTTTACCGTACATAGAGCGATTTTTTGCATAACCTAAAATCTGTGGTCCAACTTGGCTAACTGCTAACTCTCCTAGTTTCTTTGCTACATTGGTACGGCATGAATCTGTGGTCGCACCTGTCGATGACTCTGTACGAGTTTCCCCACCCATTAAAGTCGAATCATCTACTGAATAAATTTTAAAACTTACAGCACCATCGCAGACAAATTGACCCGTGGCACTCGAACGACCACGATCATAAATATAAGAGCTACCAGCCATAAACCAGTCCGCTTTTTCTTTACGCGCCGCGATTACTAGCTTATTAAGCTCTACATCACTCATTAGTTGTTGAATCGTCATACTACGACCATTTAAATACTGACTTCTGAAACGGTCAGAATCGAGCAACCGCAAATCATAACGAGATGCAGAACTTGCAATTGAATTTAATGTTTGATTATTACGCTCAGCTTTAGTACTTGGTGTTTGATATTCCACATATTTCACAAAACTTTGAATATCCTTTTGACTTTCAGATTGGCTATATTTTGCCGACTCACTGGCATTGTAGCTACTTGAGGATGCTGATTTACCTGAATTATTATGGCTTGATGAGCGAGCAGCAACACCTACACCAGCCCCATAATAATTATCATAGGCATAACCTGAGGCGGCAGCCGAGCGTCCTTTTGAAGAATAAGAATCTGACGCACTGGCTTTAGCACTTTCACTAGCTTTGTAACTTGCATCTTCATCATAGCTATAACTACGATCTGAAAAATAAGAAGTAAATTCTTTAACTGGCTTAGAGTTATCTTTTGGTACGCCGAAGTATTCATCCATCACAATCATAATCGGACTGGTTCGACTATTTTTCTTTGCCAATCCTAAATCATTAAGAATTGAACGAAATTCTTGGTCATCTATTTCCAGACTAACTTGAGTGACTAATTCATTGTTGCTGTTGGTACTACTGCCTCGGTTTAGCACATAATTACTGTCAACTTGTTTTACAATGTCATTTAAATATTGACTCGCTTCATTCATCGCCTGCGGACCATTAATACGCTTAATGAGAGCAATGACAGCATCAGTTTTTGCATTGTTGTATGCTTGATTACGTGTGCCATTCAGATCTTTTTTGATAATAGGTGTAGCACCTTCCCCATTCACTTTAATAATTTCAGCATTACTAACTTGAACAGTCAACAAACACAAAAGTGTCAATATAGCCTTTTTCATAACTCACTCTCTTAATTAAAATTTCTAGCTACCTTTATAATTTCTTTACTAGATTTTAAATTCAGGGCTTACTCGATAATCATCTCTGTCAGCAATTAAGGTCGCCTTCTCTAAAGTTTGCGTAAATCCTAAAATTAACCCATTAGACGTTAGGTTTGCATCAATATAACTACCCATTGCCAGCCTCTTGAGTTTACTGTAAGTTACTTTAACAGCGTGACTATAACTGATTAGCAATATTCTAGCAATAAATATGTGTCTGGAAAATGAACTAAGGTTCAATTTAGAATGAGACTTATAATTACAGCACTGCTTATAATGATCTTGGAAAGATGTACGCAGAAGATAGTGGTGTATTAGGTAAGTCCAAGGCTGAAAAGAGCTGTAGATAGATAATTAAATAAAGCCAACTGAAATAGCAGTTTAAGTCATAGATCCGTCTTACAATATAACTGAACACAATAACGATAATGGCGGGTATATTGATTAACCCGTGGATGAGGATGATATTGCTAGCCTACTACTAGAGGACCTTTAGTACGATGCCCTCACAGGAGAACTACTATTCCTAGGTAGTGACGGTTCTGATTGGGAGCTATTTCTAGGAAATATAGACAAACTTAATGAAAGCGCTGTTAACTGAAGAAAAAATGTTGTTGTAGTCGATATGAAACACGGATCAAATTAAAATTAGCAATCATTGTATAAGAGCAGAAAATATGAAAAAAATTAGCTATAGTTTTGGGTATGGTATTTTTAGGACATACAGCAATCGCTAATGCCGCAACGGATTGGACACCCTACTTAAAACCAATGATGTCAGGATGTAATTTTCCTAACCCAACCGATAAGCTACCGGCACGTTACAAAACCTCTATAGCCAGCAAAAAATTTAGAGTTGATAAAACCAATGAAATTGATGGATACGGTGAACAAATCACTACCTATACTCTAAAAAATGCGACTGCTTTTGGACAACCTTTGTTGAAGCTTGAGTATTTGGCAGGATACGAGTGGGGGCACTTAAAGCTCTATTTTAAAGATACTAAATTCACCGCACTACGTCCGCAATTTAAACTACCGAAAGTTGACAATTACCCAGACGATCCTCTGCAAGTAATGAAGAATAATGCTAGTGGTTACGAAGTTGAGGAAATGGGTTATACAAATTTAATATTTGATAGGAAGGAAAAAAGTATTACTTGTTTCTCGGGTCTCTAAATACTATTTGACCCTAATGAATGCGAGTAATCCACCTTATTCATTCAAATACAGCTCAGCCATCCCATCGAGCCTAGCTTTCACCTCTTTCCAGTTCGGCATCACCTGCGTTAGTGAGCGCCAAAAGCGCTCGCTATGATTGTGCTCGGCTATATGACACAGCTCATGTAGTATTACGTAATCAATGCATTCTTTTGGGGCTTTTACCAAATGCGGATTAAGTATTAAATTGCCTTTAGTTGAGCAGCTTCCCCACTGCTTTTTCATGGTCATTAATTTTATTGAAGGACTATCTTTAACCCACGAAGCCTTATAAATTAAGGCTTCAAGCCTCTCTCTAGAGATCAACCTAAATTTATCTTTATACCATTTATCAATAAGGCTCTTTACAAGAGCAGCTCGTTCTTCAGTGTCCAACTCAGAATCACTTTGAGACAATTGTACATTCAGCTTACCGTGACTGAGCTTCACAGTGTTGTTTATCACATCGCTAGTTTCTGTATCGGTTATCACTTTTAAGACATAACGACGACCCAGATAAAACTGGGGCTCACCGCTGACATAACGCTTAGGTAATACATGATCTTGTTGCTTGGCAAAATCTTTTAGTCTTTGCCATATCCAGCGGGCACGTTTCATCATGGCATCATGGATCATTTCATCCGTGGCATCGATAGGCACTGTGGCGACCACACACTGATCAGTATGCACCTTAATTACAACTTTGCGAGGCTTGGTCTTTTCGATGAAAAGTTTATCGCTTGCCAACTTATCGACTGCTTTCTTTCGAGCTGAGTTCTTAAGAGTGAATTCCTTACGCACCACTTCATAGTGAATTTTATCTTCACCATAATAAACAACGTTATTCTCAATCATTAGCGACTACCTTCTCGCTGCTCTAGGGCTTCTTGTTTCTGCTGAAAGCCCAATACGGGTAATCTTTAGCACTTTCTCAATGAGTTGTTGGGCTTTTTCTATACCTAAGTCAAGAAACAACATCGGCAGTAATTTGACGCTAATGGCGTTTTCAATCTCCGCTGGATTGATATAATACTCAGCCACTACAATATTAGTTGTATAAGGAAACTAGACAGTATCGCGAAGTGGGTAATACTAAAATCGAGGTTAACTTTTATTTGATAATAAATAAGCACGGCAAGCAAAATTTCTCATTGCTTGCCGTGTGTTATCTCAAATAGAGATAGCTAAAAAACTCTAGGTAAAGCTTTAACGCTAATTCAAATTAAATCACTACCCTACAGATATTTTTAAAACTCTTTTACGTTATAGCCATACTTTTTAGCTGCATCAGTAGAGTCACCATCAAAGTTATGGCAAGCCTGAAGGTATATAGTGGAGTCAAAATATAAAACACCTGGAACTCCTTCTGCTCTGTTGATAGGTATAATAGTAGTCTGATCTCCAATCTTAACACTGGGCTTCTTCAGTGAGCATGTAATATACAAATCATGAAAGTCATGGTTCCAAATCGTTTTTTTCGAATCCCATTCTTGTGTTCCACCTACAACCTTTAGTTTTATAAGTCTATAGGTAGGCTTATAAAACTAAAGGTTGAAATTCATTACTTTTACTACGCTACATGGATTACGATAACAAGATGATGAAGTAGCACCTTTTTGTATACCTTTATGATTAAAAGTGGGATTGGCAGCACTTGCATTAACAGCGAGCAAAGCCAAAGGAAATAATAAAAGTTTCATTATCAGCTGCATTAAATAACTCTCCTAAACTATAGTTTACTAAGTTATGAATAGTAACTATATCAGTAACCTCACTAAAACGTTCGATTCTTTTGATGACTTTATTTCTTTAATAAAAGCTTAATCGCCGAAAAGTATATTACAATGAACATTGGTCAATAAATAAAATATTATAGAATATTGAAGAGGCATTATGAAAAAAGTTGTTATAGCAATTAGTCTGTTAGTTTTACTCAGGCTCAAGCTGCACAATCGATTGGTGATCTCTTAGAGTATGAATCTGCCAGAGGTTACTTCAACTGTTCTTATAAAAGTAAAAAAGCCAGTAAAAAATGCTTAGTTATAAAATCTAATGTTAATTCATCAATAGATATCCGAACCAAACAATTTTATGGGGCTAACTATAAATTACCATCATTAACTATTAATTGGCCGGACGGTGATACTAGCCGTTACGTATTTTTAGACAGTGGCGATTTATATAATTTAGCTGATAGAAAATCATATTCAATCCGTGATTGGAATCAAGATACTAGACTTATAAGAGGTTTGTTTATTGATAATTCTGGTAAAGATCATATTCGCTTGTGGTAATAGTTTGGTATGAAAGCCCGAGAATTATATACATTATTAGCTTTGATCTATGCTGAAAAAACTGTAAAAACCAATCTGCTAAAATACTACTAGACCTTTGCTCCGACTATAAACCTATTGATACCTTAGAAACAGAAAACGGTCAGCTACATAATCAAGTTATTGAGGCAAGCTAACAAGCAACAAAGCAATGGAGAAGATGAAGGCGAGATACGCTACCAATCCCAAATAACTTACTGATGAATGAACACACCTTCCGTGATCAACAAGAATCGATCCAAAAATTTATCATAGTAGAAAGATTTTGGGCTATTTAGCTTTCACTAGTTTACCGTTCGTTATTTTGTAGGATTTTAAACTTTGTTTTGAAGGGCAACATTCTGGATCTTCATCCCCATAGTCATATGAGATTACATTAATAACTCCTTTATTAATATTTTTAATCTTAGCATTAAGCCCTAGAAAAGCTGATCCTAATTTAGTAAATTGATTTTTGCCAAGCCCTTTAAAAACAACTAAATTTACACTCTTTGTAGTTGCATGGCAGCTAGTCTCTTCGCAGTAGTAAATAAGCGCTATAGCATCCTGAATACCATCAAAGTTAAGGTCCTTCATAACAACTTCTTTTCTATCGAAAACAAAGTTCATTGCCTCATCTTCATAGCCATTCTTACGAGCTTCCTTTTTTTCATCAATATTCAAGAGTTTAATATTCTTAGCAACTTCTTTATTTATCGCTACATTAATAGATTGAGCGTAAGAGGCTATGGATAAAGTAGTAAGTAAGCATATAGCAGTAATCTTCATTAAATAATTCATATAAGTAGTCTCAAATAAAGTGATTTTGGATATAGCTGTGCTAATTTTTAGCGAATCTTCTTCTTATCAAGATCTAATGTGGCACTTCTAAATTTTATACCTTCTTCATAAAAGTCTAAACCTTCACCCAAAGGAACTATGTGTCCCATTCCATCACCTCTAGCTGGTATCCAACATACGGGCTGAATTTTATTACCATTTACTCTTATATATGCAGGTACATAAAAATCATCACTGCAAACGATACTATGCTCTGTTTTATTTGTAAGATAAGTAGCATCTTCAACTGTCACAGCTGAATGATCAAAAAAGATTAACTCTTTACCCTTACTTATTGTGCCAATTTGCACTTTGACGTTTTCAGCAAATGCTTGAGAGCTCCCTAATATAGAGACAAGCAACACGCTTACTATGAGGCTAAGTTTCAAATTATTCATGCTATAGAATCTCGATTAGTGTTGAATATAAAGTGTGAAATATAGCCTATTATTAATAAGTAACGCAATAAATTTAAGCTGCTATGGTTCAATGAATTATTGCTTAGTAAGCTAAGTATTTATTTCAGTCAATACATATCAAAAACATCACGATATAAATCGTCGTCTGTATCAAATCTGCCCTTAATTGCTTCAAGCGCCTATCCCTACAATAAAAGTTATCTCATCTAAGTAATTAGATATTCTTGCTTAGGCTCACCTTTTATTTATGACAACTATTAAAAATTCTTTCTTTTTGATTTAAATGAGAAGACTGTAGTTGTGCTGTCCAATAATGGCGGCTGTGTATTTTTCTATTTCTTTAATGTCAGCACAATTGACTTAGAAAAGACTAAAACTCATGTACCAATGCTTAAAGAGTTTTATCGATGAACAGATGACTTTTAAAATTAAAAGCAGTATTCTTATCCTTTTTTAATTTCGTCACTGCATGTAGTCGGTCCACAATAAAATTAGTACAAACCATATCATGAAACAGCTTAGGTAGATTATTCTCCATCCAACCTTGGCGTAGAAACTTCGCCTGTGCCCATTTTTTCTCAACAGGGTTTAAATCGGGACTGTACGGCGGTAGAAATAACAGCCGATGGCCGTGTCTATTCAGCAGCCTTTGTACCCGCTTATGAAAGCTGGCGTTGTCCATAACAATGACGCATTTTGTTTTGAGGCTTGGTATTAGCGTGTCTTTGCACCAGTTATAAAATATATTCCCATTGATGTTTTTATTAAAGTAATCTAATACAAAAAGTATCTTTTCATATAAAGCGCCAATGACGTTGGTTCGTTTTTTACCTTGCCAGTTATAGCTATCGATACAAGGCTTACCTACCGGTGCATAACCAAAAGGGCGCAGTGTTTCAGACTCAAAGCCGCTTTCATCCATGTATACAATAGCAAAGCCTTGAGCAATGTATTCGTTAAGTTTGCTTAGATACTTAACCCTCTTTAGGGGGCAAGCTTTTGGATGCTCCAAGGTCTTTTTTTTGACTGATGCCGAGGCGTTTTAAAGCGGCCTCTATGCCTGACTTGCTACACCCAAAACGCTGTGCTCTCTCATACATATAATCGTCTGGATACTGTTCAACATCTTTTAATAGCGCTTCATTAGGTATTTTACTGGGTGGTTTATTGCGAGTTAGTTTGATACTAGGATCTTTAAGCCAGTTCTGTAGCGTCGCCTTACTAATGTCATAGAATGTACAAGCTTGTCTGATGCTCATGTCTTGTTCTTCAACACTTTTAATCACTTGAGCACGAAAGTCTGCTGAATAAGTCATAATCTTTTTACTTTTCGATTGTTTTAAAACTACTGTACCACTTTTATAAAGGCTCTACTATAGATGACTTAAAGAAAATACAAATAAATATTCAAGGGCAAGTTATGAAGTCATCAGTTTTAAGCAGTGTACTAACGAGTATTATATTCTCAAGCGTTCTATTGACGGCATGTGGAGGCGGAGGTAGTTCAGATAACAATAGTGCTAAGCCTGATATATCTACACAGCCAGAGGTAACGCTACCAGCTAAACCAGTAGTACCACCAGCAGTTAAGCCTACAGAACCTGAAAAACTACCAGTTGAACCTGCTGAGCCACCTGCTAAATCTGACATGGAAAAAAGAGCAGAAGAATTACAGGCAGGCTTAGCAGTTGATAACTTCCTTAGCTTACAGCGTCAAGCCTGTGGTATTGGTGGCTACACTTATGATGACAAGCTTGCTGAAATATCATATAAACACAGCAACTACCTCGGTTATCTATTTTCTAATGTAAACTTAGGCGGCGTGAATCAGCATCAAGAAGATACCTATCAAAGCTATGAACATGTCTCTGGCCCAAAAAATCCGTTCTTTATGGGTGTTACGTTAGGAGATAGGGTAAAGGCCGCTAAATATTCTGAACTAAGATTTTCATCAAGTGAAAATATTGTACGTCGTACTGAACGCAATTTTAATGGCGTTAGACCATCGCCTGAAGATATCGGTATAAGCATGGCAAGAGCTTTGCTTTCAGCACCTTATCACCTGCGTACGTTGGTCGATCCAAGCTTCGTCAAATCAGGCTCTAATGTCTCCATTTACACGCCATCAGGAACTGACCCTAAAACTACTTTTGGTCATATCTTAACTTCTACAGGCGCTAGTAAGAATAATGCAGATGCTATTGAATTGAGTGGCATTACTACTTATCCTTGCGCTGCTACAACTGACACAAACACAGCTTTGTACGATGAGTCGCCCAATCCTACAAAAGGCACAGGTAGAAATCTTCGTACCGACCCAATCGGTCAACCGATTCACGTTAAAATGTGGTCGGCAAAAACGATCAAAGTTAGCAATATCAAAATCACAGATGTAGCTCGTAAGATTGATGTACCAGTTGCGGTGATTGACTATAATAATGACCCTTACAAGAATACAGACTATCAGCTTCCTGATAATGAAGCATTCATCATGCCAATCACTGACAGCCTAAATAGTTGCGAAGCAGGTACTCGTAAAAACTGTGGGTTGTACGGTAATAGTAAATACTCCGTAAGCTTTGATGTAATGATAGATAGTAAAGACTTGCAGAAAAAGAGCTTTACGTTCAGTACTGGTAATGTCAATTATTAACTTAAAATACTAAAATAAGAAGTAGTCGCTTTTTATTGAAGCGACTACTTATCTGAATAGAAACAAATAAAATCACGTCAATTATTATTCTAATTACTCCTACCCTTTAATCCTCTATACCAATCGCCCATTAATCGTTGATAGCCTGTTAAAAACTTAAGATTGCTCTAGCAAACAATTGCTTCAGTACTAAGTAGTGAATGTTAGTGAGAAACCCATCTCTCGTGCACATAATGGGAATGATGCAGATGTAGTAGTCAAAGGATCGCTTGTACTGTTAAAGGTAGTGATGAGTAGCATCAGACAGTCTGAGCAGTGATGATAGGAAACGAAATCCTAACTACTAGAAATGGTTTTTAGTGATAGTATATGTTTGAAATTAAATAATACTCTAGAAATATTTAGTTACATCTTATTATTAGATAAATCCTATTACCTGCACTGCATCCAATACTTTAAAGGTGTTGGTCTAATAGCTGGTCTATATCATTATTATTTAATATAATAATTAATTAAATCAATATCTTATAATTAATGTTTGACTTCCTCCTTCACCGCCAATCTTAGTTATCCTCTGTTTGTCCCGCTTTTCCCTAAACCTCCTTCAAACCCTTTAAATATAAAGCTTATAACTCATATTGGCTTCATATTTTTTCCTAAACTACCTCTTAGTAATCTCCACGATCCATATATTGTGTGGATTTTTTATTCATAAACATAGTGAATAAATAATCTAATAGACTTAAAGTATTTGAAAAACCAATAATTTACCGTTCATCCTACCAAAAACGTCATTCGTCTGTTCATGCTCGGTTTGTTAACGCCTCTATGTAACTATGTGTTTATTAAGTAACAAAAACTATTTAAACACCTAGAGGTATACTATGAAATTTAATAAATCCCTACTAACTGCTGCACTACTTGCTGCTGGTTCTTTGACTGCTGCTAATGCAGTACCTATTACAACCGATCAGTTCGATGTTTTGCTAACAGTTGATCAAGTCTGTTCCATAGTAACGGGCGCTACTACTGATATCAATCTTGGCAATATTGCAGCGGGTGAAGCACAACTGTTACCTGGCAGTGTTACAGGTTCTACAACAATTACTACAAATTGTTCTGTAGGCTCTGCTGCTATTATTGCACTTACACCTGTTTCAACTACAGATACTACTGGTCTTGGTAATTTGATCGGTCCAAATACTGAAACAGTTGCTTATAAATTGACTTCTGTTACTGGCGGTACTGGTGGTACTGCTTGGGGTAATATTATTGGCACTAATACAGTAACAACCGCTCCTGCTACTAACTATGCAACTGGTATTGCTACCACAGTTTATGCAACTGTAACTGATACCGCAGATGTTACACCTGGTGCTTACAAAGATACTGTAAACGTTTCAGTAACTTTCTAATCTAAATGCTAAGTCTCTGGCTACGCCGTGTTGCGATACACAGTATTTTCTCTGGTTTATTATTGTCTAGTGGAGTGGCAATGGCGAGCGGTCTTCAGGTCTCTCCCATTTCATTAAGCTTGCAAGCCAAACAAAATGCTAGCGGCCTGACGCTCAGTAATACTGGTAACGATGTAGTACATGCGCAAGTGCGTGTGTACCATTGGTCTCAGGATAACAAAGGCGATCAGCTCACCGCATCACGAGGGTTATTGGTCAGTCCGCCAATGATTGAACTGCAACCGGGTGAAAAACAGCTCATTCGTATTATTCGTGCATCTGCTCCGCCAAGTGGCGTTGGCGCTGTTGAAGACGCTTATAGACTGTCAATTGATGAAATACCGGTTAAATCTACTGAACAAAAGACTGGTTTACAGTTTGCACTAAGTTATTCATTACCTGTATTTATACAACCTGTAGGTATTAAACAAACCTCTCCAAACCTGCAATGGACTTACACTGTACAGCCAGATGGTCAGCAGGTGAACATGCGTGTCAGCAATACTGGTAATGGACGTGCACAGTTGGCCAAACTCAGCATAGAAGATACTACTGGTAAGAATATGGAGATAAATCCTGGCTTACTAGGTTATGTTTTACCGGGTGCCACTATGCAATGGACACTCAAAATACCACCAAATGAATTAAAGAATGCCGGTAAAGTTAAGGTGATGATTAATGGAACTGACACGATTCAAAACGTTACGTTGGACAGTTCCACTCGCTAAAGCACTTTTGCTGCAAAGTGTGGTCGTTTCTAGCAGCCATGCCGCAGCAATAAATAATGCTCCTGCCCTTCCTACTTCTTTCAACCTGAAAGATACCAGATCTACCCAACTCGACCTCGATGAGGATACGAGTCAGACGCGTGGCTTAGACTTATATCTAGACGTTACCCTTAATGGCGCTAGCGCAGGCTTAACGCATTTTAACTATCGTGACGATCAGCTTTGGGCGAGTATCGCAGTACTGCAGCAGCTGGGTTTTATAGTGCCTCCCGGTACTACAGATCCTGCACCGCTCAATAGTTTCGCTAATATTAAAGTGGACTATAACGCGCGCATGCAGTCCGTTACTATCATCGCTCCTTTGAGTACACTCAACTTAAGCACCACCGTATTAAATAATCGTGATAGCCGACGCACTCAAGCCAGCGCATCGCCTGGGGTATTGTTAAATTACAACTTCTATGGCTCAAGGTCGGATAATAACTCAACCAACCTAAGTGCTTTTACAGAACTCCGCGCCTTTAATGCTAAAGGCGTATTAAGCTCGACTGCATTAACCACAGGTAACCGATTTTCTAATAAGAATGCTAATGGCAATGATAATAACCGGGATTGGGACAGTCGTACGGTTCGGTTAGATACCAGCTGGAGTCAATCTTTTCCTGATAAGCTCATGACCGTGCGTGCCGGGGATATCCTCACCGGGGCGTTGTCATGGACACGCTCTACACGCTTGGGTGGTCTACAGTTTGGTAGCAATTTTGATTTGCAACCTTATATGACTACTACTCCACTGCCATCATTTTTTGGTTCAGCTACCCTGCCTTCAGCGGTAGAACTTTATGTCAACGGTCTAAAGCAATATAGTGGTGAGGTACCGGCTGGCCCCTTTGAGCTAAATACTGCGCCTAGCATCAGCGGTGCAGGTAATGCCCAGCTCGTATTAACCGACGCCTTAGGACAAAGCTCTACGGTTAACTTTTCACTTTATGATACTCATCGATTGCTGCGACCAGGGCTGTCCGACTGGTCTGTAGAGCTCGGCACTGTACGCGAGAATTACGGAACCAAATCTTTTGATTATGGCGATGATATTGCCGCCTTTGGTACTTGGCGTTATGGCGTAAATAACCGCTTCACCGCTGAGACTCACGCTGAAGCGACTAAAGGTCTTGCTAATGCAGGCGTTGGTGGAACGTGGGTATTAGGCGGTTCAGGCGGTGTCTTATTTGCCTCATTGGCAGGCAGTGAGAGCCAAGGACAAAGCGGTATGCAATATAGTGGCAGCTATTCATGGAACAACAACCGCTTCAATATCGGTCTTAACACCCTAGGTACCAGCGGCGATTATCGTGATGTCGCCACCCAATACGGATCAACCCCCATACGTCAAAGCAATCAAATTTCAACCGGTTATAGCACCCAATCTTTAGGTAGTTTTGGATTAAGTTATAATCAGGTGGACTATGCGGAGGAAGATACTGCGCAATTTGCCAGTGCCTATTGGAGTAAATCCTTTGGCCGACGGCTCAGTATAAACGCCAGCTATAACCATGACATTAATGACTCGGCGAATAATAGTGCTTCCATTGGAGCCTCGTTTTCACTAGACCGTAATATCTCGTTTAATAGCAGTGTCCAGCATACAGACGATCGCAATGATTTTGTAGCCGACGTGTCACAATCGGCTCCGGGTGCAGGCGGTTTAGGGTGGCGCGCGCAGGCGCGGCACAGTATTGATAGCAGCATAGATAATAATAACAACAGTGGTGGATTAGCAGAATTAAATTATCTTGGTCGCTACGGTCAGGTACAAGCAGGACTCAGTAGTTACGATGGCAATTACTCTACCTTTGCCAGTGGCACAGGCTCGCTAGTCATGATGGGCGGTGGCTTATTTGCCGCACGCCAAATTAACGATGGTTTTGCCGTTGTCTCAACTGATGGCGTCGCAGATGTACCAGTGCTGCTACAAAACAATGTTATCGGTACCACTAATAGTCGTGGTCTATTGCTGATATCACCGCTGAATGCTTATCAAGAGAATAAGATTGGCATCGACCCTATGGACTTACCTGCCGACCTGCGTATAGACAAAGTAGCGCTTGAAGCCACACCTACTGACCGCGCTGGCACATTAGTCAACTTCAAACTCACTCCAGTACGCTCTGCCTCTATTATTTTAACGGACAGCGAAAATCAGCCGATAGAGATTGGCAGTCAAGTGCGTTTGACTACTAAGAAGGATGCGCCGTCGGCTATCGTCGGCTTTGATGGTGAAGTATATTTAGATACGCTTGACGAGCATAATATATTAGAGGTAAGCATCCCTTCTGGTGATATCTGCACTGTTAGCTTTGATTATCAAAAACAAGGTGATGACATTCCACTCATTGGTCCGTTCACTTGTCAGAAGGTAAAGTAATGAAAATAAAAATCTTTCAATGGCGTTACAGCCCATTTTTAATCTTGCTGCCTTTATGGTTACCAACAGGTAATGTGCAGGCTGCACTATCTGTGACGTGCAAAGCAGGTATGAATGCTGTACCGGGCGCAACCGGCCTCGTGAATTTTGACCCAATCACCTCAGATGATGTTGGCAGCGCCAGTATTTCAGGTACGCTGAACTATAGTTGCACTAACACTGGTAACACACCAGGTTATGTTTCAGTTTGTCTTGCAGCAGATGGTGGAGATAAACCCAGTGCTGTTATTCCACGTTATATGAAGACTGTACCCAGTAATCGCGAGTTAGCTTTTAATATGACATTGTCAAAAGGCGGCATCTGGGGAACACGTAATCCTGGCGTTGGAACTGAATACAGCTCAGGCCCAATATATATTCCAGCAAGACCTTATCTATTTGGTCAGAGTACTATTTCAGGTAAAGAAACTATCAATATCTCCTTGCTCTCAAGCAATGCACAACCTGTACCAGGAATATATAGTAATAATTTTAATGGCGCTCATACTGCGATAACTATTAGTACTAATGTCAACCAAAACCTTTCTAATTGCTTAACACCAGAAGCTCAAGGAACTATTCGATTTCCCTTTACAGTTCAAGCTATCGTAATTCCCAGCTGTAAAGTCACTGCCAAACCTAATATTGATTTGGGTCCCCATCCAGCTAGTGAAAAAGATATTACAGGTAATAACGCTATCGGTATTACCTGCACAAATACCACAGCCTATAACATCGGCTTGGCTCCTTCCAATGGTAGTCTAAATGGTGCTGGTCTTATGAAGGGATCTGATACTAACCCAATTGTGCCATACCAACTACGTTCTGCTACTGGTCTTGGTGGAGCCATATGGGGTAATACTGCCACTTCTACAAGTGTGGGAAATGGCGTAAAGGGAACTGGTAGTGGAGAAGTTCAAAATAAGACTGTTTATGTCACTGTGCCTAGCGCTGATTTTAAACCCGATACCTACTCTGATACCGTCACTATTAGAGTTAACTATTGAAATAAGCCTGATAACAATTGATGATAAACATTTTTAAAATTTTCCTCATTCAAATACAGCTAGGCACGGTCACAGGCTTTTATTTCTACCACTATACAGTCCTGACTTAAACCCTATCAAGAAAGAATGGGCTCAGGCAAAGTTTCTACGCCAAGGGTGGGTGGAGAATAACCTGCCTAAACTATTTTACGATAAGAGTTGTATCTATTTTATAAAGACTTAAATATAACGATTAATACCCTGTTTATTTGCAGTTTGTTTTTATTTGCGCTTATATTTAATCCTTATCTACTACAGCCCACTATTATTATTAAAAAAGATTAAATGACCAACTTGTAAAAGAGTAACAGCAATCATCGCTAAAGGTATGTTCAAAGGGGATTTTCGTATTGCTACTATTTACTACTCTACTATGTATTGCCACTATAAACTTAGACGCTTTAAATTAGGTTCTGGTTTTACTATGTAGCGTAGCTTTTTTGCGTTGCTTAGCTTGTCGCGCGCTTTGCTCAATCTCTAATGGCGTCAGACCACTTTTCTTCTCTTTAAGATAATTGAGATAAGCGGGTATATGCGTTCCACCTAAATACTTGTCTAAATATGGCAAAAAGCCAGCGTAATTGCCTTTGAACTTGGCATGATGAAAGTCGTGATAGACCGGCCCTTCATAGACTGGCAATAAATGTATCGGGTTCCAAGGTATGTCATAACCGATATGACCATCAGCGCCTTCGACCTGACGTAATATCACCCACATATATACGACATAAATATGCGCCCCAATCAGAATCGGACCAACCAAAGTCAATGTCGCAGTCAGCGAATACTCCACCCAATGCATATAGTTGCCATTGATACCGCAAGTATTATGAATGCGATGATGCACACTGTGAATGTGCTTCAATAACCATTTATTCTCATGCATATATCTATGCATCCAGTAATACAAGAAATCATCTAGCAGCACAAAGAAAACCAATTGTGCGATGATGAAATACCATACCGGCATCTCACCGCTGTGCACACCGGTCAATTTTAATAGTGGCCAACTGAGCACTAGTAACGATGCCAAAATCACATTATTGACCACGATACGACCAATGGACGGCAGCAGGAACTTTTGCATCTCGAACGGTTTTTGTTGAATCTTATATTTGCGTAGTGGCTTAGGATCTAGCCAAGCAACGACCGTCCACGGAATAGCAACCACCAAAAAAGCCGCCATGCTAATGGCTAGCGTTGCCATCGGGAACTGCCAAAACCAAGGGTCATTATAGAATCCTTGCCAATATGAGAACACATCCATATGTCACCTCTTCATAGACTATGCGAACGTTTGATTACCCACCCAGTTTACCCAACTGACTGCTAGCGGCCGCATTTGCAGTCTAAGTATCTTTGCCATGAAACCCGGCACCACTAAAAGCTCATGATTTTCCCCACCTTTGAGTATGGTTTTGACGGCGTCACCGATCTTTAGTTCATCTGCGAACTATTTAAGCGTTGTCCTTGATCAAAGACCCGAACGTTGCCTCACCAATCAAATAGCTTACTTTATGACTGGGTATTAGCCAGTATGGAGTGGCTTCACTACTCGATGCACAATTTGGGAAATCGGGATTCTTGGATGGACCCGCAATAGTTTTTTCTATGATCATAGAAATGTATTGGTCGGTACTGTCTTCCAATGTATTGCCATTTAAGATGACTTCCATACCGGTATCTTTGGCATAGCGGCGAATCGCCTTAACGCTTGAGTTCATAGGTGCATAAGCATCTACACCCACGCCGTTTTCTGAGGTAACGCGGATACCATCAGGTACTCTAGCGACTAGTGAATGGTTGCCTTCAGTGTGACCTGGCGTGTGTACTAGCGCCAAACCTTTACCTAATTGTATGCTACTCGTAAAAGTGATGACCTTATCAGGATCAACACCATCAATACCGTTCGGACAGTACCATTCCGCTTGTACTGGTAACAGCCCTTGCACGCTTTGCCACTCTTTTTCGTGTACGAGTAATTTGGCATTAGGGAAATATGCCGGTCTATCTGTCGAGTCGGTAGTCGTACCGAGCCATTGGCGCACATCTTGGGTATGGAGGTGGTCGTAACTGATGTAATCGATATCTTCTGGCTTTAGATTTACCTCTTTGAGCGCTTGCGTGACATCACGGGTAATGGGTGCGACCATATTCTCAAGTGGTGACCAGTTTGGCATTCTATCGGTGAGACGCTTAAAAAACGGTGTTTCGCGATCCGCATCGATATCCGAAGGTGAAAACAATAATGTCTTCAACTCTCCTAAGAGGTCATAGTATTGAACGATAAAAATTCGATTAAGGATGTGCAGGTAGGGAAATTTATAGGTGCTTTGGGTATAGACACCACTGTAAGCGTACCACGTTGGATAGGGAACTCTGACCATATCCGCACTTTGATAAAACTGTACGCATGGCTCATCCATGAAGCGCTCTCGAAAGGCGGTCGCTTTTGCTCGTGCCGCTTTTAGGCGTTCTTGTGGTAACGGACTTTGACGAACGTCATCAAAATCATGTAAGGCTTTCATGCCCAACTGTTGTAAACTCATAACACACTTCCTTGTGATAGTTATTTAACGTCCATTACATAATGTTACCAACAATATTTTAGAATTGATAGCATAAAGATAAAATATTGCGTTTACTATTGGCGCTGTTAACTAGCGTACTCTATTCGTATTTTCTAACCGTTTTATAAAAAAGGTTAGGTCGATTACGTATCATATTGGCGCTTTGGCTGGTATCGTACTTGTCGGCCCTGAGCTTGGTTTTGATACCACGCATCACAACGAATAGATGCTTATTATCACTATACTTTTACTTAGATTTAGAGCGATTTATGTTAAAGACTTTAGTCACGGCAGTACGTGTCGTTTTATCCGTTGTCGGTGTGGCTGTAATCGTTGATTGTATTGCTTTGATGACAGTCGGTAAGGTCAACTTTGGTACGGTTGTGCCGCTTTTGATAGGTGTCATCTTCGTTACCCATGGTATATTTTGGCACGCTATTCGTCACTTTGTGATTCAAAATCGTTGGTTGACACGCCTTTGGTATGCGCTATGGATCATATTTTTTATCTGGTTTCTCAGCTTTGGGGTATTTATTTTCTCATTGCAGCAGATGAAACTTAGCAAGCAACCCACACCTGAAGTCACGGCTATTATTGTCTTGGGTTCAGGTACGGTCGCAGGCAAGCCCACGCCAACACTTGCCAAGCGCTTAGATACTGCCGCGCCGCTTATTACATCACAAAAAAACGCCTTGGTCATTACCAGTGGTGGCGTTGGTTTTGGACAGACACGTAGTGAAGCCAATATTATGGCAACCTATTTGCATGAGACTTATAACATTGCATTCGAGCACATTTTGCAAGAAGGCAAAAGCACCAGTACAGCAGAGAATCTAGCCAATAGCCAAGCGCTATTAGCCGCAAAAGACGTTTCTATGACGGCGCCCATCGCTATCGTGACCAGTGATTTTCATACCATTCGCGCAGCAGCCATTGCTCGTCGCCAAGGCTATCAGCAGCCTATCATGCTCGCCAGCCCTACTCCGCTATCTATTCGCTATAACGCTTGGTTTCGAGAGTATTTTGCCTTTGTCAGCGGTTGGCTCTTAGGAGAATACTGAATGCCTGTTTTTTCTGTCATGTATCAGAGATATGATATTTTATTGATGGAAATGGTTAGTTCAGAATAAGCCAGCATCACCAATAAGCCACATTTGATTTTAAAATAATAATAATAAAGGACGGCATTGTGATATTAGATATCTTATTGACCCTACATTTTATCCTGCTGGTACTGATTTCTTTACGAGTCTTATCTCGTCATGATTTGACCTCGCCTGCGAGATTGGCGTGGATTGTCGTCTTATTCGTTTTGCCTTATTTTGGCGTGCTGATTTACTGGATGTTCGGTGAAGTGCATTTAGGTCGTGACTTTACGCAAAAACGTAAAAAAATTATTGATAGGTTAAATGCTCATAACCCAGCCGTTCTGGGTAGCAAGATAACATTAGCAAAGGTTATGAAGCCTGAGTATCAAGCGGCTTTTGCCTACTCTGCAAAAGCCACAGGCTTTCAGACTACCGTAGGTAATAGCGCTGAGCTAATGGCGGATGCTACTGAGACCCGCAGACGCATGATTGCCGATTTTGACGCAGCGACCGAACATATCCACGTGCTGTATTATATTTGGCTCGTCGATGGCATGGGGATTGATACGGCTCAAGCACTTATCCGAGCTACAAAGCGTGGCGTCACTTGTCGCGCGATGGTCGATGGCATGGGTTCACGTAAGATGGTAGGCTCAAAGATATGGCAGGAAATGATAGACGCTGGCGTACAAGTCAGTGTGGCACTACCGATTAAGAATATTTTTAAAGTATTGTTTTTTAGTCGTATTGACTTGCGTAATCACCGCAAGATTACCGTAATTGATGGCAAAATTGGCTATTCTGGTAGTCGTAATTGTGCCGATCCTGAGTTTCGCGTAAAACCAAAATATGCGCCGTGGGTCGATATTATGCTGCGTATCGAAGGACCCATCGTTGGGCAAAATCAGATGCTGTTTGCCAGTGACTGGCTGATTGAAAACCCCGATACCCCACTCGATAGCTTTTTTTACGATAGCACGCCAAAGCTTAATGGCTTTCCCGCCCAAGTTTTTTCAGATGGTCCGACCCAGCGCCACGGCACCACGCCGCAGTTTTTGGGTACATTGATTAGTCAAGCGCAGCACACGCTGATTATCTCTACGCCCTATTTTGTACCGGATTATTCCCTGGTCAGCATCTTATGCGCAACCGCCTATCGCGGGGTTGATGTCACGATGATTTTTCCTCAAAACAACGACTCCTTTATCGTCGCCGCGACCAGTCATAGTTATTATTGGCAATTGCTTGAAGCAGGCGTAAAAATCTATGAGTATAAGCCAGGATTACTACACGCAAAGACCCTCACGGTCGATGGTGAAGTCAGCTTGATTGGCTCGACCAATTTAGATTTGCGTAGCTTTGATTTGAACTATGAAAACAATATTGTCTTTAGCGATACCGCGCTCACGGCTGACATTATGCAGCGCCAATATCAGTATATCGCTGACTCAGATGAAGTCACGCGTGAGGAAGTCAAAAACTGGCCGCTGTCTTATAGGATTTGGAATAACGTCATTGCTACAATGGGGCCAGTTTTATAAACCATGTTTGATAAGTTACAACTTAATGTAGTCAGTCATAAATAACAGAAACACAAATATTATAACGCACTACTGGGATTCATTTAAAAGTGAATCAAATGTAAGATTAGTCTTATGACACTACTTTTTTTGCAAAATATAGACGATAAATTTTGCTTCGGTTACGAATGATTGTGTCGCAACTTTTGCTAATAGCGCTTGTCTTTTTTCACTACGTGCGCGATATGCATAAGGCGTCATGGTCAGTAAGTCAGCTAAATTATCCTCTGATAATGTCATCTCAGTACTGACACGACAAGTGTTTAGCAGCATAAAATATGGGGCTAATTCCTGCAAAAACTTATCAGAATCATGCTCACGGACGTCATCAAATAAAGCGTCACGCATCGTCGCTAAGTGCCCAACATCTGGCTTCGCAATGATTAAATAGCCCTCATCGCTTAACACTTCATTAAATACTTCTGGCAAGATAGGACTAAAAATACTGCTAATCCCCATCACACTATGCGCGCGTAATGGTAAATTGGCGGCGCTGGTTACCATTGGATAAATCGCTGCTGTTTTAGAGCCGTCAGCTATTTTAAAGCCATCATTCTGATTTTTCTGAGACCAAAGCTTACCTGCAGCTTTACTCACTTTCGCAAGCTCTAGCACGGCAGGTTTACTAATGTCTGCAGCAAGGAGGATATCCACGCCAGTTTGTGCCATTGCCTGCGTATAATAGCCTTCCCCGCAACCAATATCTAACCAATGGACAAGCTCTTTATCCTGCTCAGCTATTGGCTTAGTGACCGACTCATTTTGCGCCAGTAATTCAATCATTTTTTGACAAATAAGCGCCTGTAACGGCTGATAATGCGCCGCATTCAAAAATCGCTTTCGCGCCTCGATGGACGCTTGGCTATCTCCGGGGGCTTTAGATTTTTTTTGTTGGACAGGCAGTAGGTTGACATAACCTTGACGTGCTACATCAAATGGATGAGTTGTTTGCTTCGGGTGCAAGCTACCATCACAGCGCCATGTATCTATTGCGGGCTGTAGTGGTGACTGACAAAGGGGACAAATAAATAAGGACACAAGCATCTCAAAGTCATAACAATATGGCTGACATTTTATCAAAGTTCATGCTCAGTAAGTAATAAAAGGCATGAGAAAAGAGAAGATAACATAGGAAACAAAAAAGCCATCTCAATAAATTTGAGATGGCTTTTTTAATAACCTACCGTCAATTCACTTTAAAAATAAAACAGTGCTGCTGGGATGAATTTTTCGAAGCCTTTGGAACGCTCAGCGTACAGCAAGCGAGGAAGATTTATACCAGCAGAGCGCTATTTTAAATGCATCTTTTTTATGTTGAACTGTCTATCATTAATAAGAGTCATGCTGTGTTAACGCAGCTTTAACGTCATCAATCCAAGGATAACAAGGATGATGGCGATAATCCAAAACCTTGCGACCACTTGGGTTTCTTTCCAGCCAATCTCTTCAAAGTGATGATGTAGCGGTGCCATACGAAAGACGCGTTTTTTGCGTAGCTTATACGAACCCACTTGTACTATTACCGACAGTGCTTCGGCAACAAAGAGTCCACCCATAATCGCAAAAGCGATTTCTTGACGGGTCATGACGGCAATCGTACCGAGCATCGCGCCCAGTGACAGCGCACCCACATCACCCATAAATACTTGCGCTGGATGAGCATTGAACCATAAGAAGCCAAGCCCTGCGCCAATCATCGCCCCGCAGACAATAATCACCTCAGAATTATAGGCAATATAAGGCACGTGCAAGTAATCAGCAAAGCGTACGTCACCAGAGACATATGCCATCGCGCCTAAACCTGCTGCGACTAAGACCACCGGTAAAATAGCCAAGCCATCCAAGCCATCGGTCAAGTTGACGGCGTTAGAGGCACCATTAATCACAAAATAAGTAAAGATAATAAAACCAATTCCAAACGGTACGGCCGAAAATGGAATCATCCAATCTTTAAAGATAGGTATTAGCAAATCTTGCATTTCGCGAGTCGTAACAATATCCGGCTGTAACGTCGCGATATAATATAAAGAAATACCGACGAATAATGCGCCCATGGATAGCCAAAAGTATTTTTTGCGAGCGATTAAGCCTTTGGGGTTTTTATATTTAATTTTGAGCCAATCATCCGCCCAGCCTACCGCGCCAAAAATAATCATCACGATGAGCAAAATCCAAACATAAGGATTATTCAAACGTGCCCAGAGTAAGGTCGACACTCCAATCGCACTTAAAATCAGCACCCCACCCATGGTCGGGGTGCCAGTTTTGAGCAAATGCGATTGCGGACCATCATTACGAATCGCCTGACCATACTTTAGCGCTTTCAAGCGCCGAATGACGCGACCACCAAAAACCATACTAAAGGCAAGGGCGGTAATGACCGCCAGCAACGCGCGCAGCGTCAAAGAAGAAACCGCAGAAAACGGGGTATAATACTGACCAAGCCAGCCAAACAACCAAACTAACACCGCCTACTCCTCTACTAGCGCATTGATAAGTGTTTCCATTTCCATGGAACGAGAGCCTTTGAACAACACAGTACAAGGCTGAGCCTGTTGCGCTTGTAAATATGGCTGTAAATACTGTAATAAACTGTCTTTATCAGTAAACGCATGAGCACTGATATCAGAAATTTCTTGCGCACCTGCTACGGTATAAGGTGCATACTCACCCACACAAAGCAGTACATTGATACCCGCGGTAGCGATAGTCCGACCCAAGCTTTGGTGTTCGCTAACTGCAGCATCCCCTAGCTCAGCAATATCGCCTAACACCATCACTTGCGTGCCGGTTTGCGCCGCTAATACTTTAGCAGCCGCACGTACCGAATGTGGGTTGGCATTATAGGTATCATCAATCAAGCGATGCATGCCAAGCAGCTGACTATTCAAGCGCCCTTTAGCAGGACGGGCGTTTTCAAGCCCGATGACAATGTCATTAATGTCAATATTTAACGCATGCGCACAAGCAGCAGCCGCCAAGGCATTATTGACGTTATGCTCGCCCGCTAATGGCAGATTGATATCATGGACTTGGCTGCCAATATGTAATTTAAACTCACTGCGTTCAGGCTCGACATCTAAATGACTGGCGCTGACGTCGGTATTACCAAAACCAATCACATGTGAGGTATGCGTTTCCGCAATACGGCGTAGCTGATTGGTAAAGTCGTCTTTATCAGGCACAATCGCAAATTGGCTATCATTCAAGGTATGATAAATCTCTGCTTTAGTTTGACAAATACCGTCACGGCTACCAAACTCACCCAGATGCGCGGTGCCAATATTTAGGATACAAGCCACATCAGGTTGGACAATTTCAGCTGTATAAGCAATCTCACCAATATGATTGGCGCCCAATTCCAAGATGGCATAGCGATGATGATCCGATAGCTCAAGTAGCATCATCGGTACACCCAAGTCATTATTTAGGTTGCCACGCGTAATCAATGTCGGTGCCAATCTACCAAAGATGCTACCGAGCATCTCTTTGCAAGTCGTCTTGCCACTCGAGCCGGTGATGGCAATGACCGTTAAGTCTTTATGCTGCTGACGACGATAAGCGGCCAATTGCCCTAACGCTAAGCGCGTATCACTAACGATTAGCTGTGGGATATTAGTAGTGATGGGACGAGAGACGATCGCCGCTACCGCACCTTGTGAGGCAGCCAACTCAATATAATCGTGACCATCAAAATTATCACCGCTCAGGGCTAAAAAGATATCACCAGTTTTTATCGTGCGAGTGTCAGTGGCGATACGAGTGCTTGTCACTTGCTTGTTCGTGTCTGCAATAGTATTACTGAATTCTGCTTGCTCTGCATCTGGCTGCCAACGCCCATCAAGTGCCGCTGTCGCCGCGAGCAAATTCTCGACTTGCCAAACATACAGCCCTTGCGACTGAATGGTGTTATCGTTGTCGGCTGTCATAGTGATTACCTTATATGATGATTACTTATTTTTATCGTTAAATATTAAAATCATTTGGAGAAATTAAAAACTGGTCGCAATAGCTATGACCTATATTCGTCCAGCCTGCGCCAAAGCGTTATGCAAAATCACACTATCATCAAAATCATAACGGACGTTATTAATTTCTTGATAAGTCTCATGACCTTTGCCAGCGATAACTACGATATCATCAGCAGCTGCTTGATTGACCGCATATTCAATCGCTGTTTGCCGCGCAGGCTCAATATGGGTGCGCTGATATTGCTCAGTGCTCATCCCTGCTTGCATATCTTGCAAAATCGCGTTGGGGTCTTCAGTACGTGGATTGTCCGCTGTCAATATGACTTTATCCGCGCCTACCAGCCCTGCTTGCGCCATCAATGGGCGCTTGCCTGTATCACGGTCACCGCCACAGCCAAACACTGCCCATAACTGACCTTTACAATGGGTTTTTAGACTGGTCAATACCTGACATAAGGCATCAGGCGTATGGGCATAATCAACGATAAAACAGCCATCATTAGACGGTACGCGCTGCATACGCCCAATAGCGCCTTGCAGTTGTGGGACAACTGCGGTAATGCGCTCAATGTTGTCGTTAATATCATTATCATTATCAACATCAATATCGTTATCCGTATTAGCACCAAGTGCCACTGAAGCGGCAACAGCCGCCAGCAAATTCGCCACGTTAAAACGTCCGAGTAATGGACTGACGATATCTAAACTATTAACTTTCCCATCATCGAAATCTGTACGCAGGCTAATCTCGACACCTTGTAAACTTGGCTTGATATCAGCAGCGACAAAGGTAGCCGTTTTTGATGGCTCTAAGCTATATGTCCAAACAATCAAATTGCTGGCGTGCGCCGTATCAAGCATAATCTGCGCATACTCGTCATCAATATTGATAATGGCATGGGTCAACTCTGGAAAGTGTGCTTTATCAAATAGTTTGGCTTTGGCCGCTGCATATTCTGCCATGTCAGCATGATAATCTAAATGATCACGGCTCAAGTTGGTATAAATCGCCACCGACACTGGCATGCCTTGTAAACGCTGCTGATCCAAACCATGCGAGCTGGCTTCTAATGCCAGTAACTCAGCACTTTCGCTGCCCATTTGATACAAAAACTGCTGTACGGCTAATGCGTCACCCGTGGTATGACTGGCCTGAACCAAGGCGCCAAGCTTACCATTACCCGCCGTACCCATAACGGCACTGCTCATACCGGTTAGCTGGGTGAGTTGCGCCACCAATTGACTGATGGTCGTTTTGCCATTAGTGCCTGTCACGGCTATCACCGCCGGTAGTTTTACTGGTTGCTGATACTGCAAACGTGCTTGGATCAAACTACCTAAAAAATCACGAATATTGGGCACGTATAATACGGGGCAAGATAGCGATGCTAATTGCTGCTTGGCTGAAGACTGCGAATGCTCAGTCGTCAGTGTAATATTGGCATGAGGCGGCACATTGGCCTTAGTAAGCAAAGCGATAGGATCAATTTCTGATAGGATAAAAGCCGCATTGTTAGCGGCTTGATAAAGATAATCACGACTTTTCTGACAATTTGCGATTTGGCTTTTTAATAATACAAACACGTCATTGCTGGCTAGCTGACGGCTGTCTAAACGAAACTGCTGGAATGGAATGTTGACAACCGAAGCCATTTGATTCGATGAGCTATGCATAGATGCCTTTAACATCGCTGTTAATGCTTGCTGTAAGCTGCGATTATTACTGCCGCTGGCTTCAATCAGCTGCTGCAAGGTGACAGTAACGCTGCTTGGCGATGAGGGTGACATGGTCATTGGCAAATCCTAAACGGTTAAAACAAATCAAATAGTTAAAAACTGAACATTAAAAAAAGACCGCTACGACTACTGAGCTTCGGTTTTTAACGGTTTATCCAAAGGCACATTATATAAACGCAGCGCCTCTTTCATGACATTATGAAAGACGGGTGCCACTGTTAAACCGGCATAAATCTGACCACGTGGGTCTTCGATTAACATAACACCGACTAGCCGTGGATTCGACGCTGGCGCCATACCAGCAAAGACGTTACGATACTGATCGGTATAATAACCACCCTTCGGATTGATACGGCGTGAAGTACCTGTTTTACCGGCGACTCGATAGCCATCAATGGCCGCACCTTTAGCAGTACCACCATTCTCAGTGACACTTTCCATCATCTGGACGATGGCCATTGCCTGTTCGTGCGCCATAATGCGTTTACTTGGCTGCGCTTTGTCATTCTTAGTCAACGTTAGCGGATGCATCACGCCACCTGCCGCCAGCGCTGAGTAAGCTTGCGCTACCTGTGCCAGCGTCACTTGTATACCATAGCCATAACTGACTGTTGCACGTCTTGAGGTTTCTTTTTCTTTTGGTGTGACCACAAGCCCACTACCTTCACCTGGGAACTGCAGCGGTGTTTTTGTCCCAAAGCCAAACTGCTTTTGCATATTGGTAATGCCATCAGGTGGTAGAGACAAAGCAATCTTGGTCGAGGCGACGTTACTCGATTTCTGTAGTAGCGTTGCCATCGTGATCCGCCCGAGATTGTTATGGTCACGAATCGTATAACCACGGACACGGATAGAGCCAGGATTGGTATCGATCAAGGTGGTGGCCGTATATTTCCCTGAATCTAAAGCCGCAGCCACAGTAAATGGCTTCATCACTGAACCGGGTTCAAAGACGTCAAGAAGCGCACGGTTACGCTGATTTTCACCGGTCATCTCATTCAGGTTATTGGAGTTAAATGACGGCCATGTCGATAGCGCCAGTACTTCACCGGTTTGTACATCGACCACCATACCCGTTGACCAGCGCGCTTTTTGCAAACGCCCCGCCTTTTCCAGCTCTTTATAAAGCAAATATTGTAGGCGCGAATCAATGGTCAACTTCACATCTTTGCCCGGCACTTCTGGCTCAATCTGTTTAATTTCTTTAAGACTGTTTTGTTTGGCATCTTTAAGTACCAAAACCTTACCATCATCGCCCGCCAGCTCTTTTTCATACTGACGTTCGATACCAGCACGCCCCTCGTAACCGCCTTCAGGATCGTTGGCATTTTGCCCCATAAAACCCAGCAATTGAGAATTGGGTTGCGGCTGCGGATAATAACGCTGAAAGAAGTTTTTCTCATTGACACCAGGAAAGTCAAGCGAGCTGACACTTTGGGCAATCTCCGGCGTCACTTTATTTAATAGTGGCAAATAATGCGAGCCTGCACCCGATGGCAGCGCCGCTTTGACCGCTACCTCATCAGTCACATCGATACTATCGTCGATAGCAGTGACTTTTTTTAGCTCAGTAACTGAAATATTGGCAGCAGCAGCTAGGGTGGTCAAATCCATATTATCCAAGCGCTTCTGCATACGTGCGATAAGCTGCGGACTCTCAGGATTGGTGATAATAATACGCTTCAGCTCATAATATTCACGGGCATAATCATGCGGGCTAAAAGAAACGGTCGCCAGTGGCGCACTAACGGCCAATGGCAGATCGTTGCGATCCGTAATCATGCCACGATAGGAGCTTTGCGTGCGCACACTGGTGATAAGCTCATTGCCCTTATCTTGATAAAACTGAGTGTTGAGAACTTGAATATAGTAAGCACGACCGATGAGCGCTACTAAAATAATAAGCGCTATTGCCCAAATCAGACGAAAGCGGTTTTTATCCTGCTCAACGCCACCGCGAGAGGAAGCACCAGACGCTTTACCCAAAAACGCTCTTTTACTTTTTAGGTTTTTAACACTGGTATAAGCACCCTGCTCTTCATTGTTTTTTAAGCGACCAAATAGCTTGGCTTTGCGACTGTCGGATGATTTATTATCAGGTTTGCTGGTCGTTTGCCCAGACTTTGCAGCACTGGCTCGGCGCAACGGCTTAGTAACCTTGCCGCTGGCTGACTTTTTGCTGGCATTCTTTGCAGCGGTTTTAGCAGTATTGGCGTTGGGCTTTTTATCACTCATTGTCCTGCCTCCGCTAGCTCAGAATCGGTAGCAGAAACCTCAACGGCTGCATCACTCGCCGCACCATTAGCAGTATCATTGGCAATATCAGTTTCGATAATATCTGAATCATTGGCTGCTACGACATCTGAGGTACTGGCATCAGGGTCAACCAGTGCAACAGCGGTTGCAGCACCCGGCTGGATAATCAGCTTGTCTTTGAGCGTCGGTGAAAACATACCCAACTCAGCAACCGCACGACTGGCAATTTGCGGCGTCGCACTAAAAGTCTGCTGCTCAATAAGCAAGCGCTGATGTTCAACTTGTAGCTTGCGCTCTTGTTTTTTCATGTCTTGCAAGGTCTTATAATCCTGATGATATTGCTGGACGCCTTCGGCCGTTTTGATACCACTCCATACAATAGCAGCCGCCAACAATATTAATATGGCCACATAAATATTTGATAACTTAAATTTACGCACAAATAGCTCGCCAACATCGGCATTGGGTGGCGTGGCGGCGCGGCGGCTTGCAGGTTTGTCAGATATTGCCATGACCATCTCAAAAAAGTGAACTACAACATATAAGAAGCGATAACTGGTTATGAGTTCTGTTGTGGGTTATATAAACCTCAGCACTCATCAGCACCATCAATAAAAGTAAAACAATAAAAGTAAAACCAAGCGATAAAATCAGAACCAAAGCAACTGCCGAGCCTAGCAGATAATGTTTACAGCTTTTTAACAGCTGCGTAATCATTAAGACATTCAGTCATATTTAAACCACATAATTTAATAAGGGTTTTTACGATTGAATATCTGTCACATAGTCAGTATCAGTACGAGTTGCCATGCGTAACCATGCACTACGCGAGCGTGGGTTATGGCTTATTTCCGCTTTACTTGGACCGACACGTTTCGGCTTACTAAAGTAACGAGGGCGGTTAGGCGGCATCGGCAAATTCTCATCTTCTGGATATTGCCCTTTACTATGACGCTGCAAAAACTGCTTAATACGGCGATCCTCTAACGAATGAAAGCTAATCACTGCTAGCTGTCCGCCTGCTTTTAAAACCGGAATACTTTGTGCTAAAAATTCATCAACATCACCAAGCTCGTTGTTGATAAAAATTCGCATGGCCTGAAAACTTTGTGTCGCTGGATGTTTGCCTTTTTGCCATTTTGGATGCGCAACCTTGATTACTTCTGCTAATGCCAAGGTAGAGTCGTAACTGTCCATCTGCTTAATAGCACGCGCAATACGGCGGCTATGACGCTCCTCGCCAAAATCATAAAGTACATTGGCTAAGGTTTCATCATCAACAGTTTCAAGCCACTGGGCGACCGACTGTCCGCGACTGGTATCCATGCGCATATCAACTGCGCCATCACGCATAAAGCTAAAGCCACGGCTGCCATCGTCAATCTGCGGTGATGAAATACCCAAATCTGCCATCAAACCGTCGACTTGCTTAATTCCCATTTCCGCTAAACTGTCCGTCAATGTCGCAAAGCTATCATGCACCACTTTTACACGGCTATCAGCATTTGCTAATTCGCGAGCAACGGCAATCGCTGTCGGATCTTTATCAAAGACAATTAAAGTTGCATCATCGGCTAATTGACTAAGTAGCAAGCGGCTATGACCACCACGCCCAAAGGTCGCATCGACGTAAATGCCACTCATCTTTAAGCTATTTTGGCTTTCACTGCTTTGTTCATCAATGCCTGTTTGCTTTGGTAGCGATTTGACGCCCAAAACGGCAGCGACTGTTTCTTGTAATAGCACCGCATCATGGACAAAACTTAATTCATCAGAGGTAGCTTGAGGTGATACAGACTCTTGAGCAAGCTGATTAGCAGAATGGTTTTCGACAGCAGATAAATGAACCGCTGACTCAGAGTTATCAGTAGCTGAAGAAGGATTTTCTTTAGAATTTGGCGTATTTTTTGGCTTACTATGCGATATGGACACAAACAACTCAGTAAATGACGGTCATTTTGACCGGTAATAGTAAAAAATCAGATGAAAATAAACAAGTTATGACTTACTTGACATTATTATCGCAAGGATACACGGGTAGTCAAGCGCTAGAGGGGCATTTCGTTAAAAATATTCCCGCGCTCTGTTATACTAGCGCTATATTTTACGCTATTTTTCTACTTTGACCGCTATTGTTTCAGTCGTATTTTCATTCATATTTTAATAGTCATTTCCTCTGACAACCACATTCCGAGATTTCTATGATGCAAACCTCCAGCCATAACCAAAATGCTGCAACCAGCAGTCGTCCTGTTCGTACTCGTATCGCGCCTTCACCGACCGGTTTTCCGCACGTTGGCACCGCTTATATCGCCTTATTTAACTTAGCCTTTGCTAAAGCCCATGGCGGCGAATTTATTTTACGTATCGAAGATACCGATCAAACGCGCTCAACCGAGCAATCTGAAAAAATGATTTTGGATGCGCTGCGTTGGGTCGGTCTTGATTGGGCAGAAGGTCCAGACATCGGTGGACCGCACGCGCCTTATCGTCAGAGCGAGCGTAGTGGCATTTACAAAAAACATGCCGAGCAGCTTATAGATAGCGATCATGCGTTTCGTTGTTTTTGTAGCAGCGAAGAATTAGATACGATGCGCGCTGAGCAAATGGCCAATGGCGAAACACCACGCTATGACGGTCGCTGTGCGCACCTCGCGCCAGAAAAAACTGCGCAATTGGTCAGTGAGGGGAAACCTCATGTGATTCGTATGCGCGTTCCAACTACAGGCGTCTGTCAGGTACAAGATATGCTACGCGGTACGGTTGAGATTCCTTGGACGCAAGTGGATATGCAAGTGCTACTAAAAACCGACGGTATGCCTACTTATCATCTCGCCAACGTCGTCGATGATCACTTAATGGACATCAGCCATGTATTACGCGGTGAAGAGTGGTTGAATTCTGCTCCTAAGCATCAGCTACTTTATGAGTATTTTGGTTGGGAGATGCCCGTACTTTGCCATATGCCATTACTGCGTAACCCAGATAAATCAAAACTGTCTAAGCGTAAAAACCCAACGTCTATCACCTACTATCGTGATGCCGGTGTATTACCTGAAGCGCTGCTAAATTACCTTGGTCGTATGGGCTACTCAATGCCTGATGAAGCTGAAAAGTTTACCTTGGATGAGATGATTGCCAGCTTTGATATTCAACGCGTCTCACTTGGCGGCCCTATTTTCGATATCGAAAAGCTTAACTGGCTTAATGCAGAATGGCTACGTGCGCTCACGCCTGAAGAGCTAAAAAACAAAATCCTTGTTTGGGCAAGTAACAGCGATAAATTAACGGCTATCGCCGCCGCTATTCAGCCTCGTATCGAATTGCTGTCTGATGCGGTTAATTGGAGTGGCTTTTATTTCCAAAATTTACCTGATATCAACGCTGAGAGCTTTACGCATAAATCACTAACGGCTGAGCAAATTGTAGAGATGCTACAACTGGCGCTTTGGCAGCTAGAAACCTTACCAACGTGGTCGGAAGAAAACATCTACGCCACGCTAAAAGGTCTTGCTGCCCATCTTGATATTAAAATGCGTGACTTTATGGCACCATTCTTTGTCGCTATCGCTGGTAGCACCTCATCAACGCCAGTCATGAACTCTATGGCGATTATCGGCGCTGATATGACGCTGATACGTTTGCGTCATGCGATTGATGTATTGGGCGGTTTGGGTAAAAAGAAACTGAAAAAACTAGAAAAACAAGCGGCTGAATTGCCAGACTTTTTGGCAGCAGAATAGTTTTTTAGCCGTTTGTTAATAACATTGTTGATTCATAACATTATTAATGAATAAAAAAGAGGGGTCAGGCTATTACTGACCCCTCTTTACGTTACTCTCATTATTTGAGTACGAATACTGATTCTTTATTTAACATCTTAATTGGAAATAAATATGGTAGCCAAAACCGTTACGATAGAAAGCAAAGATTATGTCTTTAACACACTAAAAGAAGCGCAAAGATACTATGATGCAATCGTAAAAGAGCTATACGACGCCAAGCTAACCCTCACGAGCGGTCAAGACTTTGAAGATTTAAAATGGATATACGCCTCTTATTGCAGTTATACCAATCATAATGTAGATCGATTAAGGGAATCTGATATTGTTGGCTTTAAAGGTATCAGTACAGTACAACAAAAAGGTGGGCAATATATCCCCACTGAATGTGGTGCAGTTATTTTTTCAGATGGTACTGAAGAAGAATTCTTTACCGATAAAGCCATTAAAGAGATTGCTATTAAGCAAAACCCACGCTAATTTGGGCTTGTTAAGTAACTAAAACAGCTTTAATCACACTTTTTCACATATTTATGCATTATTTTTAAAATAGCGGTTGACAAGACTGCTGCACTTACATAAAATACGCACACTCTTAGCGAGGGGCTATAGCTCAGTTGGTAGAGCACTTGCATGGCATGCAAGGGGTCAACGGTTCGACTCCGTTTAGCTCCACCATACTATTTATTGCAAAGCTCAGTTCACTGAAACTTTAACATAAGTACTCGCTAGTAGGACGATATCAGCACCTAGGCACAGCTTGCTCTATTATTAGATAAGCTCTCTGATATTGTGAAGTACCGTTGTAACCGCTTGGTTATAACACTCTATGCGTCCCCATCGTCTAGAGGCCTAGGACACCGCCCTTTCACGGCGGTAACGGGGGTTCGAATCCCCCTGGGGACGCCACTATACGGCGTCACTTATTAGCACTTTTGCTTAGCAGCTTTAAGCATCAGATTAGACTAGTAAGCGAACAATAAAAAAGCCCAGTCATCATACGGTGACTGGGCTTTTTTATGTCTGTCGTTTCTGTAAAGTGCTAGCAAAGCTATATAAACCGTTAGAAATATTGATAGAATGCAATATAAAGGCGCTCTATAAAATATCGAGCTTCACTGCTATCACAAGGAAGTATTGGCTATGTTCGGTATTGAGAATTATCTAGGGTTTGTCATGGCTGCTATTTTGTTAAACCTAACACCAGGCACAGATAGCATGTACATCATCACTCGTAGTATATCTCAAGGACAGACGGCAGGATTTTATTCGGTACTAGGGATTACTTCAGGTATTTTAGTCCATACTTTATTGGCTGCATTTGGGTTGTCCGTATTATTAGCCAGCTCACCACTTGCCTTTACGCTGGTAAAATATATTGGAGCAAGCTACTTATGCTATCTAGGCTTTAAGATGCTGACCAGTAAACAGACGCCTTTACTTGCCAATCATTTACCTGATGAGGGAAAACTGACGACTGCTCGACCGTTAGATAGGTGGCAGATATATAAGCAAGGGGTGATCACCAATACCTTTAATCCAAAAGTTGCTTTGTTTTTCTTGGCATTCTTCCCACAGTTTATCGACTCCAGTTATGCCAATAGCATGCTGTCCTTTTTATTATTAGGATTAAGCTTTGCCACAACCGGTTTTATATGGTGCTTGTGTTTGGCATTATTGGCGTCAAAATTTAGTGAAAATCTGCGTAAAAACCCTACTGTGGAAGTTATTTTAAATAAAATAAGCGGAGCGGTGTTTATTGGCTTGGGTATTAAGTTACTGACTGACAAGGCTTAATGTTTTCTTGCTTGAGCTAAGCTTGTATATAACTCACTTCACTCTATTCTTTTTGCGCAGCGATTAGACTTCATGTTTTAACCCTACTATACTCATTGCCAATGAATCAGCTTAAAATAGAAATAAATAGGTAGTTCTATGAGTTTTGTGAAAGTATTTTCAGGCGTCCTCAGTGTTATTGTATTGATTGGTTGTGTGTACCTCATCAATGCAAGTACCGTAACTCCAGACTCTGTCGCCTGTGACGCCTCTGAAAAAAACGATATTGTTTTATACGGTGCCGTCTGGTGTGGTTACTGCGAACAGACGAGACAGTTACTAGCTTCAAACAATGTCGACTACTGCGAATACGATATTGAACGCTCTGCTGAAGGATTTAGACAGTACGAAAGTCTAGGCGGTGGCGGGGTACCATTGATGCTATTTAATGGCGAATTGATCCAAGGATATAACAAACCTGAGATTGAATTACAGATACGAAAGCAGTAAGTTGTGCTGAAGCTGACTTGTCTTATACTAACCTTATAACTTTAGGTAATAGGAAAAACAATAATGGATGATGATGCTAAGAAAAAAATCACATTATTACTTGAAGAGTTACTTAACGCCACATGCTCAGAATCAAGGCAAATGGAAATAAACCTTGAACTAAACAAACTGTCTCCCGACCCTTTTTGGAGTGATTATATATTCTGGAGTGAGGAATATGTAAACGAAGACTTGAGTATCAATTATGAGAAATTTTTTGATAAAATTTCTGAGTATCCGAATTCACAAGAGTATAAAACAAAGAGTCGCCTTTTAGAGCTGGCTGAAAGGCTTATTATCAGAGATTTTTCTGAAATTAGTGAAGTTGATATCGTAAATGAAATCAATGAACTATCTCCTAATATCAGCTGGACGAATTATCTTTTTGTCGATAAGACTTGCTTGAAAAATGACGGTAGCATCGATAAAAAACAATTCCTAAATAAAATATTTAAGGAGAGCTGGAATGAGAATTTTAGATAACCAATGAAAATAAAAATTCAAATACTTGTTTCCCCTTTCTTCACCTAATAAAAAAGCCCAATCCCAGTAAAGAATAGGGATTAGGCTTTCTGTCATATGAATAACAAGCTATTACGCAGCGTCTTTACTCTCAGCTGCCAATTGACGTAGTACATAGTGTAATACGCCGCCATGACGCACGTATTCACGCTCTTTTGGTGTCTGTAGCATGACGTTGACATCAAAGCTCTCAGTCGAGCCATCGGCGCGTGTCGCAGTGACTTTTGCCGTTTTGCTCTCACCGTTATCTAAACCAGTAATGCTAAGTACTTCAGAACCGTCTAGTTTGTATGTTTCTGCATTCTTGCCATTTTTAAAGGTCAATGGCAACACACCCATACCAACTAAGTTTGAGCGGTGAATACGCTCAAATGAGCTGGTCAATACCGCTTTTACGCCAAGCAAAATAGTACCCTTCGCTGCCCAGTCACGACTTGAACCAGAGCCATATTCTGCGCCACCAAGTACCACGAGCGGACGCTTGTCTTCTTTATACTTCATTGCGGCATCATAGATGGCCATTTCTTCGCCATCTTGTAGCGTGGCGCTATCACCGTTGAAGTAATAGGTATAACCGCCCTCTTTGCCAGCCATCATGGTATTTTTGATACGGATATTGGCAAAGGTACCGCGAGTCATCACTGCATCGTTACCACGGCGTGAGCCATAGCTGTTGAAATCGGCTTGCATGACGCCGCGCTCTTGCAAGTACTTGCCAGCAGGTGAGTCTGGATCGATATTACCAGCCGGTGAGATGTGGTCGGTAGTGATTGAGTCACCGAATAAACCTAAGATACGCGCGCCTTCGATATCGAGGATACCTTCTGGCTCCATGGTCATCCCATCAAAGAACGGTGGGTTTTTAATATAAGTAGACTCCTCGCTCCATGGATATAGCTGGCTATCAGCTGAACTAATAGCATTCCATGCTTCACTACCCTTAAACACTTCGCCGTAGTTTTTGCGGAACATATCAGCATCGATATTATTGGCGATCAACTCATTGATCTCATCCGACGTTGGCCAGATATCTTTTAAGAAGACATCATTACCTTCTTGATCTTGCCCTAACGGATGTGTTGTCAAGTCAATATCGACAGTACCTGCCAGTGCATAAGCGACGACCAATGGTGGCGACGCTAAATAGCTTGCCTTAACATGCGAGTGAATACGACCTTCAAAGTTGCGGTTACCTGACAGTACAGCAGCGGCAACCAGATCACCTTCTTCGATAGCGCCTTCAATCGCTCCTAATAGCGGGCCTGAGTTACCGATACAAGTGGTACAACCATAACCGACTAGATAAAAGCCAATTTTCTCTAGCTCATCCATCAGCTTAGCTTTTTCAAGGTAATCAGTGACAACTTTTGAACCCGGAGCAAGAGAGGTCTTGACCCATGGTTTAGCCGTCAGACCTTTTGCCGCCGCTTTTTTGGCGACTAAGCCTGCGCCAATCATCACTGCCGGGTTTGAGGTATTGGTACAAGAAGTAATGGCGGCGATAACAACGGAACCATCGCGCAATCTATACTCTTCATCTTCAATTTTGACCGTACAATACGTACTGCCTTCAGCACAGAAAGGTTTGGGTTTGGCCGCTAAGGCCTTGGCTTGCTCTTGCTCACCGCCTTCTTGGTCAAAGCGTATTTTTCCAGCAATCTCTGATTTGCGTTCTTTGGTCATTTTCTCTAATGTTTCGCCGAATTTTTTATGCATATCAGATAGGTTAATGCGCTGCTGTGGCAAGTTAGGACCAGCAAGCGCTGGCTGAACACAAGACAAATCTAACTCTAGCTTACTTGAGTAGGTCGCAGATGGGGTATCAGCATCGTGCCATAAACCTTGCGCCTTGGCATATTTTTCGACTAGCTCGATTTGGTTTTCTTCACGACCTGATAGGCGCAGATAATCAATCGCCATTCGGTCAATAGGGAAAATACCACAAGTTGCGCCATACTCGGGTGCCATATTAGCAATCGTGGCTCGATCCGCAAGCGGCATGCTGTGTAAGCCTTCGCCATAAAACTCGACAAACTTGCCAACCACGCCATGGGCACGCAGCATCTCAACGACGCGTAATACTAAATCGGTAGCGGTGACGCCTTCCGTTAACTTACCCGTCAGCTCAAAACCAACGACTTGCGGAATCAGCATCGATGACGGTTGACCGAGCATTGCCGCTTCGGCTTCAATACCGCCTACGCCCCAACCAAGCACTCCGATACCATTAATCATGGTGGTATGACTATCGGTACCAAATACCGTATCAGGATAAGCCGTTAGCTCACCATCGACATCAGCGGCCATCACAACACGCGCTAAATACTCAAGGTTTACCTGATGCACAATACCGGTCGCTGGTGGTACGACGACGAAGTTTTTAAAGGCATTTTTGCCCCAATGCAAAAACTCATAGCGCTCGTTATTACGCTTAAATTCAATTTTTTCGTTCAGATCTAGCGCATCTTCGCGGCCATAGACGTCAACTTGTACTGAGTGATCGACGACCAATTCACTAGGGATAAATGGATTAATTTGCTCCGCTCTGCCACCAAGCTCAACGACAGCATCACGCATCGCGGCCAAATCGACGACTGAAGGCACGCCTGTAAAATCTTGCAAGACGACACGCGCTGGCATAAAGGCAATTTCTTTTGACGCTTCCGCACCAGCATCCCAATTGGCAACGGCTTCGATATGATTTTTACCGACAGACTGACCATCATCTTCGTTACGTAATAGGTTTTCTAAAACGATTTTCATACAGAATGGCAGTTTACTGATGTTCTCATAGGTTTTAGTTAGCGCTGGCAAGCTGTAATAGGCATGTTCCTTGCCATCGACTACAATCGTATCTTTTACATTAAAAATATCACTCATGGTCGCTTCCTTATCGTTGTTATGAATAATTATAAAATTCGTCTTGATAACAGGTGGCTAAATGGGAGCTTTCTTTGGTTATTATAAATTTGATATTTAGTTAACAAGTATTGAATAAAACTAGTGAAAGTAGAATAGTTTGCTTGAATAAGTTGTATAGCATAGACACCGTTAACAATCACTTGCTATAACCATAACAAATAAGCCTAGACTTGTTAACGCTAATTGGTTATTGAATCGTGGCACAATCGTAACCGTAACAATGCTTTAGGCGGTTGTTGGCAAGCTATGAGCTTATACTTTCTGACGGCGACCACTACGAAAGACTTGGTTGTCCTCATAAAAGCTAGGATCAGCGTTTTCAGCCCAAAAGTGTGGCACACCCAAAATGGGCAACGGAGACAGTTTGCGCGGCGTCACATCCTCTCGTGATAATAAATCATGCATGTACTCAGCCAGCTGATTATCCAAATATTCTATACGCTCTGACCGCTTTAATTTAAAGAACTCAGCACTGACATAAATAATGACACTGTGAGCGCATAAAGGTTTGCGCGGCTGCAGCAGTTTCTCAAGCAAGGCATGACCGAAAATATAAACCGCTGCCTTAGCATTATTTTTGTCGTCTGCACTTATCTGTTGTGGATTATCCCAGCACTCGCGCGGCGTTATCAAGCTTGCTTGCCAGTCGAAACTCACCAATGCCTCACCGATACTTGGCTCAGCTGTTACCAATATCGCGCCATTTTCATCAAATACAGTAATGGTATCGCGCACGCGCCCACGGCTTGTACTAATACCTTTTTTAGCAATTTCACACATATGGTAGTAGTTAAGCAGCGCTTTGGTTTTTGGAAAGGTCAGCCAAATGCTACCGTTAAATAAATCATGCAAATTATCACGCGTCGGAATATTGCCAGTTGTGGCAATAAAGCTTTCGTACGCTTCGCCTTCGGGTAGCGCATTTTGGGAGACAAACCTTAAGGTTTGGGCTCGATTATTCAGCGCAGGTTTGGTTTGTGGCAATGACTGTTGTAAATCGTCAGCTTGTTGCTGCAATGCTGTATTTAAGACCTTAGCAATAACATCAGGCGTATTTTCAATTTTATCTGTCTGAGCAGACTCAGTATTTGTACCACTTAGTTGGATGATGGCTTTACTGATATAGCTTAACTGATTTAAGTGGCACAACCACGGCGCTTGCCAGTCAATTTTTGCAAAGCTTTCATCAAGTTTGCTATCACATGAAAATGGCTTATCAAAATGAAGAGCAGAATGCGTATGTACGGTTAAATCAGTAGCAGTCATGTTGAGTATCTGTGTTAGAGGTAAGTCTTGTCTATGGTATCATAGAGCGCTTTTTTGCTGCCAGATATGCAGCTCTGAGCGCCCTCTTTAGCGATATTTTATGGCAAATCTTTATGGCAAATTTTAATACCCACTTAAATGTCGCCTTTATGGTCAGTGGTACGCTGAGTCTAACGGTTTATAAAGCCGGATTGATTAATGATTCTGGGTTTTTGATGTGCGTGGCGCTCGGCACTATCGGTGGGTTGCTACCTGATTTGGATTCTGATAACTCAACACCGATTAAACTTGGCTTTAATATTATCTCTTTCATTTTTGCCTTTGGTTTGGTGATGCATTGGCGCAGTGAGCTGAGTTTATTGGCGCTGATAGCATTATGGCTGGCAGGCTATGGCTTTATGCGCTATGTAGTTTTCTCTATTTTTACTAATATGACGGTGCATCGCGGCGTGCTTCACTCCGTACCCTATATGGCGATACTGGGGCTGGGTCTGACCTATGTCAGCTATGACGTTTTGCATCTGCCATTAACGGCTAGCTGGTTTTACGGCTTGTTTTTATTTGGTGGCGCGCTGGTGCATTTGGCATTAGATGAGTTATATAGTGTTAATTTATCAAATATGAAAATGAAACGCTCATCAGGTACGGCGATGAAATTTTATCAACATAAAGATAAATGGTGGTATCTGCTGCTGTATGCCATCCTTGCGTTATTGGTCTATTTTGCCCCACCTTTTGAGACGTTTTGGGCGCAGCTACGCGACCCTACGCCGTGGGCACAATTAAAAGTGGGTATATTGCCCGAGATGATAGAAAAAATGCTGTATCAGCCAAAGTAAAATCTCTAAAAATTCAAAGAATACGCTTTAACCGATAAGTAGAGTACTTTATGCAACCTTCTATAAAAACCTGCCCTTGCCAAGTCCATCCGCTATTTACCCCTGTTAGCAGCGCATTAACCTATAGCAATTGCTGTCAGCCATATCATGATAACTTTTATCAGGACGGTACGGATAACGGTGAGGGCGCTCGAGCTGAAAGTGCCGAACGCCTGATGCGCACGCGTTATAGCGCGTTTGTATTGGTAAAGGCAGATTATATCGTAGCGACGACCGTGCCAGCTCAGCAAGCCTTGCTTGATATTGAGGCTATCGAGTCGTGGGCAAAACAGACGGATTGGGCAGGATTAGAAATCGTACGACATACGCCAAAGATAGGCAAGCGTCATGCGCAAGTTGAGTTTAAAGCCTATTTTAATACGCCTGATGGGTTACAGGCGCATCAAGAGTTATCTGCTTTTGTCAAAATAGCAGATAAACCTACTAATAAAAATGCACGCTGGTACTTTCTTGACCCAACAATAGCGATGACTGTGAGCCAAAAACAACCGTGTATTTGTGGAGCGGGTGAGAAATTTAAACGCTGTTGTGGGGTTTAGCTATCATAGTAGCTCAACTCCTAAACACTCGCCCCAACTGCTCTCGCAACCGCAATCCCTTCCTCAATCGTCAAAAACTTACGCTGGCTTGGACTGTCTTTAAATAAAATCTCACCATCTTGGAATATCAGGCATTCATTAACGGCTAATTGCTGCCATTTTTCATTTTCTGTCAACGGTACAGTCACTAAGATAGTCACTTTATCTTTATCGGTAGTCACATCACCAAAATTAATTGCCAAATCATCATCTGCCAATTTCGCCTCACCAAATGGCGCTTTGCGAGTCAGATAAAATAATAAGCTACCAGCGTAAGCCAGCTGCCATTTACCATTCGATATTAAGCAATTAAATAAACCATTAGCCGATAAATAACGGCATTGGGTGGTCAAAAAATTAAACAGCGTTTGGTCATCAGGGCGCGTTTTAAAGCTACTTTTAAGACGATTAACGAGATAACAAAAAGCCATTTCAGAGTCGGTTGAGCCAACCGGTTGACAATGTGAGGCGTTACCATTGTCTTGCAGTCGCTGACAGCGTTTGATAAATTCGCTATTCATCTGCCCATTGTGGGCAAATACCCATTGCTCGCCCCATACTTCACGCACAAAAGGATGGGTATTCGCCAAACAGTTTTGCCCTTGGGTCGCTTTACGAATATGGGCGATAACATTCATCGCTTTAATCGGATAATTATTAACCAAATCAGCAACTGGCGATAAATGGCTGGGGTGATTGTCATGGAATAAGCGCAGACCGGTTGAGGCGTTCTCTGCTTTGTCATTATTAGTGCATTCACTGCGCTCAAAAAATGCAATGCCAAAGCCATCTTCGTGACTGTCGGTCATGCCGCCACGGCGACGAAATCCAGCAAAGCTAAAGCCGATATCGGTTGGTGTATTACAGTTCATACCTAAGAGTTGACACATTTATAAAGTACCGCCGTTATCGTCGTCTGATTCAGGCAAACTTGCCTCGTCCGTATCAATGCTATCCAAAATACGTTGGGCCTGCGCCAAATCGGTATCTTGTACCCACAGCACAATCCCTGAATTCATACCCGGCATCGCACTCAACGGTTGTAGAGAAACCGTAATATCATTATTGCGTAGTAGATTGGCATGCAGCTCGCCTTGCATATTGGTGTCATAGCGTGCCAGTTTGTGCCAGTTATCAACTTGATCGGTCATGATAAATTCCTTTTAAATAGGTATAAATATAACTCGTTGCTATATTTTTAGTTGTTATATTTCTAATTGCAACCGAATCCTGATGACCAGTTAATTTGGTTTAACGGATAAGCATCGATATGAAATCCGTTTGGATAATCTTTAAAGCCAGGTTGTGATTTTAATTGCTCGATAGCGGCTTGCGCTTGGCGCTCAGTCGCAAATACACCGATTAACTTAAAATCTTCGACATCATTATTCTTATCATCGTCTTTGTAACGCGCATGCTCAAGTACAAAAACCGTATTTTGCACTTTTTCGACATGCGACCAATGATAAGCCGCTAAGCGTTTCATCAGGTCAGGATTTTTGACCATGATGTTATCGCCCGTACGCCCTTCGGTACGGTTGTAATGGATAACGTTTAAGCGCAGTAACCAAAAGATAACCGCTGCTTTCGCTAGCATAATAGGTAAAGCGCGTTTTTCATCATCGCCAAGTGGGCGTTTAGACTCATAGCCTTGCAAGAAAGCAGCCATTTTACTGCGATCAAAATTGACTGACTCGCCTTGCTCAGCATCACCCCACGTGGTACAAAAATCATTAATGGTAATCGCAATATCCATCACATAATGCTCAACACTGACTTCGGTAAAGTCTAATAAACCCGTAAGCCGCTCTTCACCTTTTTGCAGGTTCCATAAGGTATTGTCGGCAAACATATCTAAATGGCATAAGCCTTTTGGCAAGGTCGCCAGTGGCAAATCGGTATAAGTTTGCCAAATATCGCTCATCAGCTTGGCTTCATCACCTGGCATAAACTGCCTTTCACGGTCGCGCACTTCCGCCCACGGATACAAAGGTACGCCGTAATCTTCGGCAGGCTGTAATGCTTGTAACGTTTCATGTAACATCGCCAACGCTGCGCCAATCTCGTGACACATCGCTTGTGTGGTTTGCTCTGGGTGCGCCCCTGCTAAACAGGGTACAAGCGTAATCGCTTTATTGTCATAATGAATAACGTAGCGTTTATCAGCATCAGCGGCTAAATCAATCAATGCTAATGGCGCGGCAACCGGTAATTTACCATCCAATTGGTTTAAGATAACCGCCATCTTTTCAATATCTTCTGGTGGACGCTCTTCAAATAAAGTAAATACATAAGAGTGCGCACCATCTACATCGTCAGTCGTCTGAATAAACCAGTTTGAGTTTTTGATACCTTGGGTAATCGGTATGGCTCGCGCAAACGATACGCCAAAACGTTGGCAAAAGGTGGCAAACTGGTCATCGGTTAACTGGGTATAGACGGACATGAAATCTCACTTATGGCAATTGAATAAGAAGTTAAATAGCAGAAATTTAGGCGCTAATGACAGTAATTGTACCGCGCACGAGTAAACTTTGGCTAAAAGCATAATAATCTTGCGAAAACCTGCCTGATATGGCGGTGATTTTGCTAGACTAGCGCTTAAAGAATGAATTGATTATAAGGTGAAAGACCCTATGTTAGCAAAGCGTATCATTCCTTGTTTGGACGTTGATAACGGACGCGTGGTCAAAGGCGTGCAATTTGTCGATATTAAAGACGCTGGCGATCCAGTCGAAGTAGCAAAACGCTATAACGAACAAGGCGCTGATGAAATTACTTTTTTGGACATTACTGCCACCAATGATGAGCGCGATACTACGTATCATACGGTTGAGCGTATGGCAGAGACAGTATTTGTGCCGTTAACAGTCGGTGGCGGCGTACGTAAAATTGCCGATATTCGTAATTTGCTTAATGCTGGCGCGGATAAAGTGGCGATTAACTCAGCAGCGGTATTTACCCCTGAGTTCGTCGGTGAAGCAGCGCAAAAATTTGGTAACCAATGTATCGTTGTGGCTATCGATGCCAAACGCGTTGGTGATGTCAATGTTGATGGCATTATTATGCCACGTTGGGAGATATTTACTCACGGTGGACGTAAGCCAACCGGTATCGATGCCGTCGCTTGGGCAAGCAAAATGGCGGATCTTGGCGCAGGTGAATTACTGGTCACTTCGATGGATGGCGATGGTACTAAAAAGGGCTATGATTTAGCATTAATGAAGCAGATTACCAGCCGAGTGAATGTACCCGTTATCGCCTCAGGTGGCGTCGGTAACCTACAACATTTGGCTGAAGGTGTATTAGAGGGTGGCGTCGATGCAGTACTCGCTGCCAGTATATTTCACTTTGGTGAGTACACCGTTCAGGAAGCCAAAGCGTACATGGCAGCGCAAGGCATACAAATGCGTTTGTAAGTCGTTGGTAAAATGCAAATGCATCGGCAAAAAATGTTATCATAGCGCTAACTACTTATTATCACTTGGTTTTCGTTCATTTAAAACATAAACAATTTATAAAATGGACCAAAACAAATCATTTAGCTTAATTAATAATGCCTTAATAACCTTTCAATTAGAATAAAGGACTTTTTTATGTCGAATTTACAACAGCAACGCAATGACGTGACTCATATCGATGGCAACTTACATCAAAATGAAGACGTTCGTATTGGTATCGTCGTCGGTCGTTTTAACGGTTTTGTCGTTGAATCATTGGTTGATGGCGCGATTGATGCACTACTGCGTCATGGTGTATTGGGTAGCAACATTACCGTCATTCGCGTACCTGGTGCTTTTGAATTACCACTCGTTGCCCAGCGTGCTGCTGAATCTGACCGCTTTGACGCTATTGTTGCCTTAGGCGCGATTATCCGCGGTAGCACACCACATTTTGACTTTGTCGCAAGCGAATCAGCAAAAGGCTTAAGCGCTGTAGCTATGGACTATAATATCCCTGTTGCCAATGGCGTTTTGACCACCGACAGTATCGAGCAAGCGATTGAGCGTGCAGGAACCAAAGCCGGTAACAAAGGCTCAGAAGCAGCCATGGTTGTCCTAGAAATGCTTGCGGTACTATCACAGCTAGATATTGAAGATGACAGCACTGACGCTTAGTATTATTAACTGCTAGATAGTGTTTATTAGCTTTTAATTATTATTTAATTGCTATTTCAGCATCATTTTTATTAAGTCAGCTGGGGCTATGGTTATAATCATAGCCCTCAGTATGTAACGTTAGTATTTAATATAAGTATCTAACGCAATATCCAAAACTGACTGGCGAAACTTGCCAGCCGACTACTATTTAACATCTTATTTTAAAACTTATTATCTTAAAAATTAGGTATAGACCCCTTATGACTGACCAACTCAAGCGCGCTATTAGCGCTGCGAAAACCGCACAAACCAATGATAGAGAAGCGGAAGCCACGCGTATCGCGAGCAGCAGTGCGGGTGATCAAACCTTCGATATGAGTGAGTCTTCTTACAAGACCAGTCACACCGCTATCCGTAAGGCGCGGCGCTTTGCCATGCAAGGTCTATATGAATGGCTCGTCACTGACCGCCGCTTTGATATCGATGGCAAGCTTGGCTGGAAGGCCAATGCCCCGCATGATATCGCTGCCCGTACACGTGCCACCAATGCCATGCATACCGTACATATCGGCTATTACCATGAAATGATGCGTGATATTCCAGAACAGATTGAGGCGCTAGACGCCCTTATCAGTCAGCATCTTGACCGTGAAATCGATAAACTGGACACCGTTGAACACGCCATCTTGTTAATTGGTAGCTATGAGCTACAAAATCGCCTAGAGATACCCTATAAAGTGGTGCTTGATGAAGCGATGAAATTGAATAATCATTTTGGTGCCACTGATGCGCATAAACTGATTAATGCGGTACTGGATAGAATGGCGATTGAGCTACGCGATATAGAAGTACAAGCCGATACCAAAGCCAATCTACGTACCTCTCAAAAATCGGCTATTAAGCAAGCTGCTGTACCTACTGCTACTCAAGTAGAAACAACTGAAAATGCTGTCGATACTGATAATAACAGTCAACCAACTGCTTCAAGTAAAAAACGTATCAGTGCCAATAATGCCAGCGTTAAACGTAATAGCGCCAGTAAAGCCAGTGCAAATATTAGTGATTATAAAGCCAGTAAACAGAGCGACGCTCAAAGCACGGTTGAAGAAACTATTATTAAACCAGCCAGCATTGAACCAGTTATCGCAGATAAAGCGAATGAGATTGCAGCTAGTGTAGAGAATACCGTCAATGATAAGCCTGTAGAAGAAAATATAGTTGACAGCAATGACAGCAATGACAGCAATGACAGCAATGACAGCAATGACAGCAATGACAGCAATGACAGCAATGACAGCAATGACAGCAATGATAATGTTACAGCAGAGGTCGACTTACTTGACTCGAATAGCGCTAGTATTGATATAAAAAATGTTGATATAAAAGGCGTTGATATAAACAATATTGATGTAAAACAAGCTGAATCAGAAAGCGTTGAATTAAACGATGCTGATACAAAAAGCCAAGACTAGCCATGAATGAATTTGAGCTGATTGAGCGTATATTTGTACAGATGCAATCTGCACAGTCATTGTCCAATGATGTCGAAAAAGGCATCGGTGATGATGCGGCAGTGATGGTATTGCCTATAGGGTCGCGCTTAGTCAGCTGCATTGATACGCTCGTTCAAGGTCGACACTTTAGCGCCGATTGGGAACAAGTTAATAAACTGGCATTTGCCATTGGTTATAAAGCCGTCGCCGTTAATGTCTCGGATATTGCCGCCATGGGCGCAACACCACATAGTATTTTACTGGCGTTAGCGTTACCTAAACGCCTTGCCAATGAAAAGTGGCTGACTGAATTTGCCAAAGGTCTATTTCATGCCTGTCAGTTATTTGGCGTGGCTTTGATAGGTGGTGATACCACGCGCAGTGATAGTTTGATACTGAGTGTCAGCGCCCAAGGACTGCTTGCCGCAGACACACCAGCCGTCTATCGCTCAGGGGCACAAGTCGGTGATAAAATCTATGTCTCAGGGTCACTTGGCGATGCCGCTTATGCGCTAAAGTACCCTGAAATTGCTGTAGGTATCGAACTAGCGCATCGTCTACATATGCCGACCCCACGTATTGCATTAGGTGCAGCATTGGCAAAAATAGGGGCAACTGCGATGATAGATATCTCTGATGGTCTGTATCAAGATCTTGGACATATCTGCCAACAAAGCCGCGTGTCTATGCGCTTGAATCTTGAGCAGCTACCTACTAGCAAGCCATTAGCCACCGTTGATTTATCTGAGCGCTTGTTATATCAGCTGGCTGGTGGTGATGATTATGAGCTGGCTTTTACCTTGCCTGCTGATATCGAGCCGCCTGTTAGTAATAATACGCCTGTGACTTATATTGGTGATGTGATTGCCTTGATTGATAATAAAGATAGCAGTATAGATAATGTGACGTATCGATGTCCTGAGCTTTATTATCAAGGACAGCCGGTAACACCAACCCATCCAGCACCGTTTTCTATTTGGCCTAATCTTACTGGTTACCAACATTTTGCAGGTTAACCCATGACCGATCACGACCTAGTTAAGCCCGATATCCGTAAAGCCAATGACTGCCCTCCTCTGCCAGTCAATGCCAGTATATTTGACCGCGCGGTTTATTGGCTCGGTCTCGGCTTGGGCAGTGGTTTACCGCGCCGTGCGCCCGGTACTTGGGGCACAGTTGGTGGCTTAATCGTCGCGATACCCCTGCTGAGCTTGGGTTTTGTGCCGTTTTTGATTATCACACTTTTATCCTGCATCGTTGGCATCTGGATATGTGGTCGTACCTCAGATCTGATGGGTGGTCATGATGATCCCCATATTGTCTGGGATGAGTGGGCAGGTATGTGGATTACCCTATTGCCTTTGTCTTATATGGGCATTGCTAATGCAAGTTTTTGGCAAAATATCTCGCAACCTTTTTCTGTCGCTGCTCTGATTATTGCTTTTATACTCTTTCGCTTTTTTGACATCATTAAGCCACCACCGATTGGCTGGGCGGATAAAAAAGTTGCTGGGGGTCTTGGTATCATGCTGGACGATATTATCGCAGGTATTATGGCGGCGGCAGTTTGGGTTATTATTTATAATATAATCTTTTACTTTGTAGATTAGCAGCGCATTTGTTTTATTTTTTAACCAGATACTTTTAACCAAATCGTTTTCATCATTTAGCATTGCTGTTAGCGATAGCTGAATTACAAAGAGGTCACGACATAGCGTTTTAGTTAAATAGCAATTTACGCTATAATTCCAAATTATATTTTGTTACATTTGTAGGGCTATTATGACATCTCCTCTTTCGGTAATTATCCTCGCTGCTGGTAAAGGCACGCGTATGCAGTCGGCTAAGCCAAAAGTGCTACAGACACTAGCTGGCAAGTCATTGCTCGGTCACGTATTAGACACTTGCCATCAATTGACGGTTGATGACACCATCATTGTTTATGGTTTTGGCGGCGAGCAAGTACAAGATCATATTGCTCATCAATACGCACATCTGCCCATTACTTGGGTCGCCCAAACTGAGCAGTTAGGTACCGGACATGCGGTCAAAGTGACTCTATCTGAACTACCGAAAGACGGACAAAGCCTCATTCTGTACGGCGACGTGCCATTGGTTAGCTGTCAAACTTTAGCGACACTACAGGCTGCCAATACTGACGGTATGTCTATGTTGACGCTAACGGTAAACAATCCATTTGGACTCGGTCGTATTAAACGTGACCAAGCGGGTAATATTGAAGCCATTGTCGAGCAAAAAGATGCCACTAGCGATGAGCAAAAAATTCAAGAGATTAATAGTGGAATTTACTGCGTAGACAATGCTCTGCTACACAAGTTTTTACCCAAGCTATCTAATGATAATGCACAACAAGAATATTATCTGACTGATATTGTCAAAATGGCGGTTGCTGATGGCATCACTATTGCGGCGATTGAGCCTGAGCATACCTTTGAGATTGAAGGCGTCAATAACCGCCAACAACTTGCCAGCTTAGAGCGCACATGGCAGGGTAAACTGGTCGCTGATTTACAAGAAGCGGGTGTCCAGTTTGCTGATCCCACTCGTGTTGATATCCGTGGTACATTGAGCGCAGGTCAGGACGTGTTTGTCGATGTCGGTGTGGTGTTCGAAGGCGACTGTACGTTGGGTGACAACGTTTATATCGAAGCCGGTTGTGTCATCAAAAATGCCCAGATTGGCAACGCTTGTCATATCAAACCTTATTGTGTGATTGATAAAGCGACAGTCGGTGCAGGCGTAGATATTGGTCCTTTTGCGCATTTGCGTCCTGAAACCATATTATCTGACAACAGCAAAGTCGGTAATTTTGTTGAGATTAAAAAATCAACTATCGGTCACGGTAGCAAGGTTAATCATCTAAGCTACATTGGTGATGCAACGATTGGTACTGGTGTCAACGTTGGTGCTGGTGTGATTACTTGCAATTACGATGGTGTCAATAAATCACAAACCATCATTGAAGATAATGCCTTTATTGGCTCTAACTCAAGTTTAGTAGCGCCAGTGACGATTGGTGATACCGCTACTGTGGCAGCCGGTTCAGTGATTACTAAAGACGTCGATGCTAATGCACTAGCCTTTGGTCGTGCGCGCCAAACACAGAAAAATGACTTTCAGCGTCCGACTAAAAAATAAAGGCTACCTTGACAGCTAGTTCGATAAAGCGACCTAAAGCAAAACTGAGCAGTACGACAATTATTTGTGGTGCTGCTTATTTATATTTACAGATTGATCATATATCGGCATTTTTCAAAGTATTACAGTATAAAAACATCGAATTTAAGGAATAGTTATGTGTGGAATCGTTGGAGCAGTAGCTGAGCGTAATATCGCCAATATCTTACTTGAGGGACTCAAGCGTCTGGAATATCGAGGTTATGATTCTGCCGGTCTGACTGTCATTCGTGATGGCGAGCTCCATCGTGAGCGCCAAGTGGGTAAAGTTCAGGCGTTAGTCGATGCCGTTGCAGTAAACCCAGAGTTTTTTGATGGTCATATTGGTATTGCGCATACACGTTGGGCGACTCACGGAGAACCTGCTCAGCGTAACGCGCATCCGCATGTATCCGGCAAAATCGCGGTGGTACATAATGGTATCGTAGAGAACTATGCCGAGCTGAAAGAAGATTTGATTGCCAAAGGTTACGTGTTCACCTCGCAAACCGATACTGAAGTCGTCGCTCATCTCATTAATGACATCTATAAACAAACGCCTGACTTACTAGAAGCCGTTCGCGCTGTCATTCCCCTATTACATGGCGCATTTGCCCTTGGTGTTATCCATGTTGATTGCCCAGAAGAGCTCATTACAGTACGTTTAGGCTCTCCTTTGGTGATTGGTGTAGGAATTGGCGAAAACTTTATCGCCTCCGATCAATTAGCCCTGTTACCAGTCACTAATCGCTTTATGTATCTTGAAGAAGGCGATATTGCCAAATTGACGCGTAATCGTATTCAGATTTATGCTGATGGTGTCGAGGTTACACGTCAAATACATGAAATTGACGCCGCACAGCACAATGCGGACAAAGGCGAATTTAAACATTATATGCTTAAGGAAATTTACGAGCAGCCAGATGCGGTCGCTCGTACTATCGAGATGGCATTAGATAGCGATGAGCCCTCTAAACTGCGCGATGATTTTTTGCAACGTCATGAAACACAATTAAAAGGTATTAAGCACGTACAAGTGATCGCTTGTGGTACCAGCTATCATTCAGGTCTGGTCGCAAAATATTGGTTTGAGAGTCTTATCCGTGTACCTTGTTCAGTTGAAGTTGCCAGTGAGTTCCGTTATCGCAATCCAGTCGTGATCGATAACTCCTTAGTGATTTGTATTTCTCAATCGGGTGAAACTGCTGACACTTTATCTGCGCTACGTGACATTCAAAAACAGTCGCCTGTCGGGCTGGTTAGTTTGGCATTATGTAATGTGCCGACCTCATCATTGGTACGTGAAACAGATATATTTTTACCAACGCTTGCGGGTCCCGAGATTGGCGTGGCGTCTACCAAAGCCTTTACCACTCAGCTCGCTGCCTTGATGTTATTGTTATTAAAGGTAGGCATCACCCAACAGCGCATGACTGACGAAAACTTGAGTACGCTGATTGGTGAGTTACAACAGCTACCCAATCAGCTCCATGCCAGCTTACGCTTAGACGCGCCTATCAAGGTCATGAGTGAGCATTTTGAATACAAAAAGAGCTGCTTGTTCCTAGGTCGTGGTTTACAGTTCCCAATCGCATTAGAAGGCGCATTAAAGCTTAAAGAAATCTCTTATATTCACGCCGAAGGCTATGCGGCAGGCGAGCTTAAGCATGGACCATTAGCTTTGGTGGATAAAGACATGCCTATCGTGGTGCTAGCACCTAAAGACAGTATGTTTGATAAGCTAAAAGCCAATATGCAAGAAGTGCATGCACGTCATGGTGAGCTTTTTGTATTTGCGAGCGAATCCAGTCAAATGGTCGCCGAAGATAGATTGCACGTGGTCTATGTGCCTGATGTTTGCGAGACGCTTGCACCGATTGTTTATAGCGTGCCAGTACAGTTGTTGTCATACCATGTGGCAGTGATGCGCGGCACAGACGTCGATCAGCCACGTAACTTGGCAAAATCAGTCACGGTGGAATAATGTTTACTTTTATTTAATGAAAATTTGTCATTGAGTAATTACTTATCATACTGAATCCTTCGCCATCTTCTATAACTGAGGGCGAAGGATTTTTTTATGAGCAGTAAAAACTGAAACGGCCAAATTAAACTTATTTACCATAATCACCGTTATGGGAATAAGATAAAAGTTATCAATGTGAAAGGCCAGCTTAATCTTTAGATTAAGCTGGGATTGGCTCGCGGTTTTTATTGAAAAATATTCTTAGTAATTATTGTGGGTAATTATGAGTCCAACCCTCTGCTATAATTTCCTTAACCGCTTGATCATAATGCTCTGGTAATAAATTATTTCTGTAGTAAATACTGTCTATGAGCTCTTCTGTAGTTAACCCACCTTTTAAACTATTAATCATTCTCTGATACGGCTCGCGAACTTCAGGCCATGACAACTCATCGCCCAGTACTCGACCAACATAAGTCATCATATAACTTTGAAAGGAAAAAGGCTTCTCTATTTTACCCTGTATAGCTAGACGGTATATAGGCTCGAAGGCTTCTAATACTGGTTTAATAACTTGTGTTTCCTTACTTACAGCTTTACTCACATCTTCGTCTGTCCATTGATCACGATATGTAGAGAAAGCCCCTATAATACCTTCTCTTGATTTCCAATTTATCAGCGCCGTTTTAAACTTAATGGCAGATTGCTCTATTTCTGGTTTATTCATATTAAATGTTGTCATGTTATTTCACCTCTATGACGATATAGAAATAAGCATGGTTCCCTAGTGAGGACTTGGATCTTCGGCTGTGGGCTAGTGATAGCTAGGTTTTAGCTCAATGAAACAGTCGCAGTGTACTTCATGGTGTACTTACCACACATATTCTATTCGTGATCGATGCGCTGTACAGGCATCGAACGTATTTCAACAACGGGTGTTAGGTTAATTCACTACTTACCTAAGTAAATCAGCTATTGATGTTACAAAAGCAGAACTCAGTCAATCTTTTTCGCAGATGAACCAAAGTGAGTTCCTATTCTTACCAACCTATTTTTTAGACAGTGTTCTGGTGCTTCAGATTTGAATGAACTTCTTGCAGCCTCAATTTCCTCTTCTCCGTAAAGTATGACACCATTTGTAGAAATAACATCACCAACTCTGAAAACTCTATTCTCTATATAAAGAATGTCTGTCCCTTTATCCCATCTCGATATACCCTCTGGTAGAATTGGCGTAATTAGTACAGTTCTAGCTGGAGCTTGAATTAATAGACATCCATTATCTACTACTAGAATTCCTGAAACACCAGAGTCTACTTGAGGTAAGCGTGGATCAAATTCATAGGTAAATATTTCTCCAGAATTCAAGTGACCTTTAGGGATTGAATTTGCGTCTTTGGTACTAGCAGTTGTTGCACACCCTGAAATAACAATAGTTCCAACTAATAATAGGATTGACTTCATATTCATATTTTATGCACCTTTTAGACTGACTTTCCAAAATAAGAAACCCAATTTTAACAATAATTCAATTAATTTCTTTGAGTATACCTATGGCGAACTAATCAGGTGCTTTCACTGGTTTGGTTCCCTATACAGGCATCGAACCATAGGCTATATTCCAGTACTTTTTCGTCTACTCTATTAACTTAGACAACCTTATTAACCATTTCGATCAGTCGCTACAGATGGCAGCTAGTTGCGAATACTAAAATAGAGCAAATAAAATGATTAGAGCAAGAAGTAAGTTGAATAACCAATTTTTGTATATTTATCAAACTTATTTGCAGACCAACCCTGAGAATGAAGTAGTTTGGCATTATTTATGTAGTGAAAATATAGGTTATGGTTTAAGAGTATATTATTCCAATGAAATAGATAATATGGAAGTCACTAATCAATGTTGTGGTGAAAATATAGATATATCTAAAAAATATATGCACCCTATTTTAAAAGCAATTTTAGACAGTGATTGGGAGCTATACAATGACATCGTAGAAGGAGATCAAGAGTCTTGGCTGGTTTTTGAAAAACTATTAGGTCACAGACCCTAATGAATCATTTACTAGATAAAACCTAAAAACCGGTGAGTAGCTAAAAATATAGTATTGAAAGAATTGTGAATAATGCCAAATATTTACATATTAGAGTATACCCCAAGGGAACCAGTCATTTCGCCCCTTAAACCTATTAATAGACTACTTAAAACAGACTGGTATAATGGAACCACTTATAACAGACTGCTAATCTAGCTGACCTTATTATTCTAATATTAAAGCTTTGAGCAAATAGCAGTATGTTAAATACATATTATTAAAGGATCTTCATACCTCTTATAGGGCTCCTTAAAGCGACAATAGCACTGAGTTCATGAGTGTATTCTACATACTATTAAATGAATATTACTTGAGATGATGGCAGCTATTGCTAAGAAAGATTATAAGGTTTGGCGGCAGGAAGATACTAATAAAGTAGCTTAAGATTGTCGTCCGTTTGCTTAATACAAACTATAGCTATTTATACATCCTAAAATGCTCGCGCTACATGATAGGCTTGATGTGTAAAAATCTGAAAAACTTAGCTAATTCAGTAAACAGTTTCCAAGAATATAGTTACTCAACCTTGATTATAACCATCTCTCATATAATTAAGTCATGTCAAGGAAATAGGAGTGAAACAGAGCCATATTGAAGATAATGAAAGTAATTCAGAATTTTCAAAAAATGTAAAAGTGAGCCAAGAAGAGATCGCCAAGCGGCGCATTCTTTACAAGCACGTTCTCGGTAGTATTGGAGTTGGCGATAGCCCGATTAATCCAAACACTCGTCATATATTTAATGACTTTGTTGAAGGAAGAATTGCCACTACTGAAGAAGTAAGAGAGAAACTAATTAAGTATTACTCACAAATTGAAAATGAGTAAATGACTGAGAATTGAGCTATGCTGAAGAAACCTTAGAAAAGTATTTGGTAAATAAAATAATCTATAAGAATACTTATATCACGAATAAAATAACCAAATGTAGCACAGCGTTTAAAATAAAAGCCATCAATAATATAGAAACATCAGTATGATAGCTAATTACTAGATATTAAGCTCAATAGGTGAGATTAACTAAACCAGTATGATAGGTATTTATTATCAGCCATTTACAGATTCTATATTTATCAATGACTTAGAATACTCTTAGTATGATACTGAATCCTTCGCCATCTTGTATAACTGAGGGCGAAGGATTTTTTTATGAGCAGTAATATTTATAACCAATCAAAGCAGCCCTTTATAAAGAAAGTAACATCCTACGACGGTTAATAAAACAGCAAAACATTTCTTCAACAGCTCTGGCGATAGTATATGAGCGACTTTTGCACCTAGCTTAGCAGTGAAAAAACTCATAATGCTAATCCCTAAAAAGGCATAAATGTGCACAAAGCCAATCGTATTGGGGACGTTTATATCCTCCTGCATCCCAAAAATCATAAACCCTAAAGCGCCAGCAATGGCGATAGGCAAACCACACGCCGCTGAGGTGCCAACTGCTTTTTGCATGACCACCCCATAACGCGTGAGATAAGGTACTGTTAAGCTGCCGCCGCCGATACCAAAAATGGCAGAAGCGATACCGATAATTCCACCTGCTGCTAATTGCTTAGGTTTTGAAGGAAGTACTGTATTAGCATTGCTAGTATCACCAGCATTGGTAGCATTGCTATCTACCGTCTTTTTGCCACCCATAAACATCTTATAGGCGACCCACAACAAAAATACACCAACAATGAGCTGAAGATACAGCCCAGATATCTGTCCTGCAATGCCTGCCCCTAAAAAACAACCAATCGCTAAGCCTGGTGCCAGATTTTTAAAAACAGGCCACATAACTGCGCCCTTTTTATTGTGTGCCATCAACGAGCTGATAGACGTGACAATAATGGTCGCCAGTGACGTACCTAGTGCCAGATGCATAATAACGTCAGCAGGGTAATCCATTTGAGTAAAGACGATAAATAGTAGTGGTACGATAATCGTTCCACCGCCCACACCGAATAGCCCCGCCGCAAATCCTGCTAGAGCGCCTATTATTAAGAAAATGATTAGTTCCACAGGATATTTACTTCTCGGTTAAATGATTGGTTAAAGGGTTATGTTAGTTAAATGCTAATTAATTCGAGCGCTGATTTAATCGTTAACTTAAACGATTTCTACTTGACCCACTTGATGATAAGCACGATTAAAATAAACCAAACTTTCATCAGTCCCATCTTGTTGACCGCTTTGTTGATAGCCGTGCCTGACGGCGACAACACGACATATAAAAACACTATGCGTGCCAACTTCTTGAACTTGCTCAATCTCACAGTCAAAATTGACCAATGCATTATCTAACACAGGAGCACCCGTTTGTAATTGCGTCCAAGAGCCATATTCAAATCGTTCTTCCGAACTCAATTTTGATGCAAATGCATTGGATATTTGCTCATGCTGTGCGCCTAACACATTGACACTTAGGATTTTATTTTCAATAAAATGGGCATGTGACCGAGACGTCTGATTCATGCAAACAAGCAATGTGGGCGGTGTATCTGTGACGCTACATACCGCAGAGGCGGTAAAGCCATGACAACCAGAGGTGCCTGTTGTGGTAACAATATTAACGGCGGTCGTTAACAAAGACATGGCGTCTCTAAAATCAGTTGCTTCAATCATCATGTGCCTCCTAAATTTGACTATCACTGGTCTTGTTCTTATATAGCAGATGGCGCTTAGGCAGTCAGTTCTTTACGAACGATTGCTGCGCCTGCGCTTAAAGCTTTCAGTTTGCCTCGGGATACTTGGCGAGACAACGGTGCCATGCCACAGTTAGTCGAAGGATAAAGCTTGTCCGCATCGACAAATTGCAGGGCTTTACGTAGCGTATTGGCCACTTCTTCAGGGGTCTCAATAGTATTGGTTGCCACATCAATCGCACCGATCATCACTTTTTTACCACGGATCAATTCTATTAAATCCATTGGAACATGTGAGTTTTGACATTCAAGTGAGACAATATCAATATTAGACTGTTGCAATTTAGGAAAGGCTTGCTCATATTGACGCCACTCTGAACCCAATGTCTTTTTCCAATCGGTGTTGGCTTTAATGCCATAACCGTAGCAAATATGCACTGCCGTTTCACATTTTAGACCTTTGATTGCACGCTCTAACGTGGCGATACCCCAATCGTTCACGTCATCAAAGAACACATTAAAAGCCGGTTCATCGAATTGGATAATATCCACACCCGCCGCTTCCAATTCTCTCGCTTCTTGATTCAGAATTTTAGCAAATTCCCAAGCCAATTTTTCACGGCTTTTATAATGATCATCATATAACGTATCAATCATCGTCATCGGGCCGGGCAACGCCCATTTAATCGGCTGATTGGTTTGCTGACGTAAAAACTTAGCATCTTCAACGAATACCGGCTTTTGGCGGCTAACTGCACCAACGACAGACGGCACACTGGCATCATAGCGATTACGAATTCGCACAGTCTTGCGCTTCTCAAAATCGACGCCATCAAGATGTTCAATGAATGTGGTCACAAAATGCTGACGGGTCTGCTCGCCATCACTGACAATATCAATCCCTGCATGCAGTTGTTCTTGTAATGACACACGTAGCGCATCTTGTTTGGCTTCAATCAATTGCTCACCCTCTAATGCCCAAGGTGACCAAATTTTCTCAGGTTCTGCCAACCAAGAAGGTTTCGGTAAGCTGCCAGCGGTTGAGGTCGGTAATAATATTGGTGTCGGTGATAATGTTGTCATATTGATTCGTCTTCTATTTTTTAATCTTTTGTATTGTGATTTTTTATATTTCTGCTAAATTTCAGTCAGTTAAGCAGCTTGTTTTTTAACAATGTGGCTTGTAACATCATAGCTTGCAGCCCACTCTTCAAGAATGGCTTGGTATGGCTTGATGAACTGCTCTTCCGTAAATTTGCCTTGCGTCACCGCCATCTGGCTGCGCTCTTCACGGTCATACACAATTTGAGTTAGTGAATAATCTTGGTACTTTAAGCTTGGCTGATACACTTGAGCCGCTGTAGAATTGGCATTGTAAATCTCAGGCCGGTAGATCTTTTGGAAAGTTTCCATCGTGCTAATAGCACTGATTAGCTCAAGATCAGTGTAATCACTCAGCAAATTACCGGCAAAATAAAACGCTAAAGGTGCAGCACTATCTGCAGGCATGAAGTAGCGAACTGTTAAGCCCATTTTGTGGAAATAATCATCGGTTAATGAATACTCATCCTGTCGGTATTCAACCCCTAATACCGGATGCTGATTGGCAGTACGGTGATAAGCTTTACTGGTTGACACGCTGAGGCAAATAACTGGTTGTTTATTGAAATTAGCTTTATAAGCCTCTGAGCTCAATAAGTATTGAAACAGTTTGCCGTGTAAATCACCAAAATCTTCTGGCGGTGGAGATGATGGATTTTTATCGAAATGTTCTAACAGTACGACGCTAAAATCATAGTCGCGTACATAAGAGGAAAAACTGTTGCCGATCATACCGTCAATACGCTTATTTTCTTTATGGTCAATAATTGTTGTTTTTAGCATCTCGATGATAGGGAATTCATTACCATCGCCTTCAATATCCATGTTTGCAGAAATAATGTCAACATCAACAGAATAACGGTCTGCAGTCGGATTATCCGAATGCGCCAAGGCGTTGAAGCGATTATTGATCATTCTTAACGTTTTGCGTAAGTTCTCTTGACGATGCTCGCCACGAGCCAAATTGGCAAAGTTAGTCGTTAGACGTGTGCTGTCTGCAGGATGATAGTTTTCATCAAAACGTATGCGCTTAATTGAACAGCTAAATTCTTTACTCATGGTGATTCGCTACCTTCATCTAATCTCGTTATCTGAGATAAAACCAAATTTGTGTATGAGGTAATCATACCTAAACCAAACCATGAATAAAAACGATGTAATTTAATTTAAAGATGAGTAAAATTCATGTTATTGAGTTGATGGTAGGAAAGAGGATGAGATAGCGGAGAATTCATAACCAGAGAAATCAAAAAAAATCTCTTTTAATGTCCTATTTTTTAAATGAGCAGCGAGCAGTCAATCACTTCCTATGTGATTGACCTAGACACTTTATCAGCACTGATTATCAGCACTGATTATTTTTCGATGACGGGGCTTTCCTTATCTTTGCCATGCGGTATTAACCATTTACTAAACCATCCTGACAAATCATCCATCAAAGTATAGACCACCGGAATGACAACTAGGCTTAATAAAGTCGAAGTAACCAAACCACCCAGTACCGCTGCTGCCATCGGTCGACGGAACGTTGGATCGGCATCGCCCCAACCAAATACCAATGGCAACATACCAGCACCCATCGCGATAGTAGTCATAATGATAGGACGCGCGCGCTTACGACACGAATCAATAATGGCCTCAAAACGTGCCAAACCACGGCGCTGGGCTATCAACGCATAATCGACCAACAAGATGGAGTTTTTGGTCGCAATGCCCATCAGCATAATAAAACCAATCATCGAGGGCATCGACAGGCTGCTATTGGTAATCACCAAGCCCACAAAGGCACCACCGATAGACAGCGGCAATGCCATCAAAATAGTAAAGGGCTGCAAGATACGCCCAAACAATAATATAAGAACGCCTAAAATACAGACTACACCGACCGACATCGCAATCACAAAGCCACTGAATAACTCAGCCATATTTTCTGCCTGGCCTTGATCAATAATAGTCAAAGACGCTGGTAGTTTTTGCATACTAGGTATATTTTTGACTGCTTGTACCAAATCACCAAGCTCACCATTGGCAGGCTGGACGGTAATGCTAATCGCACGCTCACGATCGAGGCGACTGATTTGCGCAGGTCCAGTACCAAAATCTAACGCCGCAACTTCACCGACACGTACGCCCTGCCCTGCTGGTAGAGCGCTTGGTACATATAAGCCTTCTAGTTGGCTGACGTTTTGCTTAGCGATATCTGGCAAGCGTACTACTATCGGTATCTGCCGCGTATCCAAATTAAGCTTGGATAAACGCTGCTCATAGTCACCGACGGTCGCCACACGCAATGTCGTGGCAATATCTTGCGTCGTCACTCCTTTATCCGCCATTGCCAGTCTATTTGGCGTAACGGTCAACTCTTGGCGCGGCAGACTGCGATCACTGGTGACAGCGCCAGCACTTGGTAACTCACGGATCTCTGCCATCATCTGCTGGGCGGTTTGCTCAAGAAGTTGCGGGTCGGTGCTGGTTAAAGAAAAATTGTAACCCGTCTCACCGCCACTCGATAGACCGACCGTAAAGCGAGCGCCAGGCACTTCTGCTAACATAGCACTAATTTTACGCTCAATTTCTTGCTTAGAGCCACGCTCTGCTCTCGGGGCAAGCACAATATCTAGACCAGCGATATTCTCGGATTTACCACCGCTAGAGGGTGAATCCATTGCGGCCTGCGCCTCGCCTACCGAAGTAAAAATATTGGTCACTTCAGGCATGGCCAATATACGCTCACTTGCCAGCGCGGCAACTCGCTCAGTGTCCTCTAACGCAACATCAGGTGTTAGCTCAATCGATACACGCGTCTGGTCAATATCATTATCAGGGATAAAGGAGGTTGGCAGTAATTTCACCAACGCTAATGAAGCCACAAACAATACTAAGGTAGCAGCCATCGTAATCCAGCGATGATCCAGCGTCCACGAGACCACTTTAAGATACCAATCCATCAGCGCGCTTTGTTTTTCAACGTGCTTTTTTTCTGGTTTCAATATATACGCGGCCATCATCGGTGTGATAAGACGCGCCACCATTAAAGAGGCAAATATGGATAATGCTGCTGTCCAGCCAAACTGGCGGAAGAACTGCCCAACGATACCGCCCATAAAGGCAGTCGGTAAAAACACGGCAATCAAGGTAAAGGTAGTGGCAACCACCGCTAAGCCAATCTCATCCGCAGCTTCCATCGCCGCTTCATAAGGCGTCTTACCCATACGCAGATGTCGAATGATGTTTTCAACCTCAACGATAGCATCGTCGACCAGTACACCAATGACCAGCGACAATGCCAATAGCGAGATGATATTTAAGCTAAAGCCAAACAGATACATACCCAAAAAAGTAGGAATGACGGACAGCGGTAACGCCACAGCAGCAACAAAAGTCGCGCGAATATTGCGCAAAAATAAGAACACCACGACCACCGCTAATAGACCGCCTTCGATCAGCATCCGTAATGATGCTTGGTAATCTTCAGCGACTGGCGTTGCTCGATCATAGACTTTTTCGATATCGATATTGCCGACGTCTGCAGACAGCTTAGCAAGCTCGGCGTCAACCAGTTCCATTACTTCAACTTCACTAGCACCACGTGAGCGGGTAATATTAAATGCAACCACCGTTTGCCCGTCGAGCTTGGCAATGGAGCTTGGCTCAGCAGCGCCATCAGTGATGTCTGCCATACGTCCAAGCGCTTGTGTACCGCCAGTAGGAACAGCTATTTGTAAATTATTAAGCTCGCTTGCGCGCTCAACCGCACCGAGTACGCGGATAGTTTGTGTGGTTTTACCAACTTCAGCTTCACCGCCTGAACTGTCTTGCTGGATACCTGTGATTTGATTAGATAATTGTGCAATAGAGAACTTCAAGCCACTCAGCGCGATAGGGTCAGCGGCGACGGTAATCTCACGCTGCAAACCGCCAATACGGCTGACCGTGCTGACACCGGGTATATCGGAGAGGCGTTTGGTGACGGTATCATCAACAAACCAAGACAAGTCCTCCACATTCATATTTTCAGCAGCAACAGAGTACGTGACGACTGGAAATCCTGAGGTAGAAACCTTGGTGATAATAGGATCATTGGCAGCGGCTGGCAAATCGCCACGTACCTCACCGACTGCTGAACGTACATCGTCGACCGCTTCTTGGATGTCTTTTTCTAAGACAAACTCGGTGACCATAGTCGCCGCGCCCGTCTGTAGTGTGGTGCGAATATGCTTGACACCCTCAATACTGGTGAGCTTGTTTTCTACCTTTTTTGCAATATCATTTTCAAGCTGGGAGGGCGCAGCGCCGGGTAAAGTGACGGTAACCACCACCGCTGGTAAATCAATATCAGGAAACTGCTGCACCTTCATTTTCATAAAGCCATAGATACCGCCCAAGGTCAGCAGCACAAACAGCAAGATAGCAACTAAAGGATTTCTAATCGAATAAGCGGAGACATTTAAACTCATGAGCGCGCCTGCGTGGCTGTGCCAGTTGCTGGTTTACTAGTTGCTGGTTTACTAGTTGCTGGTTTACCAGTTGCCTTCTTATTAACCGCTTCTTTATTTGCACCAGCATCAGCTTGCTTGGTCGCTTTATTAATACCATCGACGATACGTACCAAGTCACCATCATTTAAAAAACTACCTCCTTGCTTCACAAGTCGGCTCTCAGCAGGGAGTGGCTCTGTAATCGCTACACTATCGCCAAAGCGCTCGCCCAATGTCACGCGCTGTTGTTTGATACGACCTGTATTTTTACCATCTTGAGTACTGATATTGGTCACCAGCATCACATAATCATAGCCATCATTGCTGACAATAGCGCTATTAGGTATGGTTTGGGCACTGCTGCTACCCAATAAAAATTCTCCAGTTTGATACATGCCTGCCCGCGCTTTTGCGTTAGCAGCGAGGCTGGCATAAATGGTAATTTGCCTATTATTATCTGCAGTTGGTGCGATACGGCTGACCTGACCCATGACAGAGTCGCCACCTGGCAAGCTAACTTGCACCGGAGTGCCCACATTAACCTCACCGATAAGCTTAGGATCGATATCCGCACGCCACTCTAAAATGCCACCTTTAATAATGGTAAACAATGGCTCTCCACCCGCAACCATACCAACTTCAGCCATTTTTTCACTGATGACACCGCTAACGGGTGCAACCACATTGGCATTAGAGACACTTAAGCGCTGCGTACTCAGCCGAGCTTTAGATGCTTGTAACGCAGCCTGAGCTTGCAGTTTGGAAGTGCGATAGCGATCTGCTTCTTGTTTACTGATGGCATCAATATCAATGAGTGGCAGGACGCGTGCGGCATCGGCAGTGGCATTGGCAAGCGTTGCTTCTGCTTCGGCAACGTCTGCTTCAGCTTGCAAGACTTGTTGCTCCATCGCATCGGTATCAAATATTGCCAGTACTTGACCGGCTTTGACGCGCTCGCCTTCTTCAACCAATATACGCTCAATCGCCACACCATTCACTTTGGCACTGACATTCGCGATATCTTTGGCATTGATGGTTCCATCAGCACTTAGGGTATTACCAATATTATCTTGGCTTGGCATCACAGTTTCTACTGATAGGACGGCTTGTTCAGTATTAACATCATTTACATCTCCGTCACCACTTTGCGTATTAGTAGAAGCTGGCGCATCATTTGTCGCTGCTTTATCGCCACCCCAATACTTTCCAACCAAAACGCCGATAACAAGCACGATTGCCAATACTGGCAACAACCATAGAGGAAACTTTGACGCTGGCTTGTTCGTCAGCGTAGTAGATTGACGGTATGGTGGTAGCTCAGATTCAACTGGTGGCTTGTTGTCTTCAACATCGCTCATGATAACTCTCTATAAATATGGGCAGTAATAAAATTGATATATTTAGTATATTGATGCTAAAAAACTGAGATTAATAAGGTGTAGTAACAGTAATAAGTAACCATAAAACGTCATAAGCAATTGGAATAAAAATCAGAGCGCTTTACTATAAGACCTTATTTAGTAAAGAAGTTGATAACGGTCTCTAAGACACTGTTTATTATTACAATAGTCTATAAATTTATTGAGGATAGCATATATTAAGCCATCATCTTATTTATATATATAGTGTCTTATGTTCGTAAGTTTGAGATTTTCAAAAGATATTTTAGGGCAAAAATTCTTTTACAGCAGATGTCATCAATAGGCGCTATATAGACAAACAATAGTAAGAACGTCACGCAAATTATTTGGGTTGGGTATGAACACTATTTATCACTTATCATTCATAACTGATTATTAGTCACGTAAAAAATATAACGCACACTTTTGAAGGTGTGCGTTATATTTACGCCAATACTTTAAACTCTTTATAGACGTTACATTAAAAACGATAGCCTACGCCGAGATAAGTAATATATGGGTCGATATCAAGGGTAGTACTCGAACGGATTAACTCTTCACCTGCATCATTTTTAACGGTAATAGTAGTATCGCTATTTAGTTTCGCATAAGAAATAGAGCCTACGCCAAACCATCTATCATTAAAGTCATAAGTTGCTCCAAGCGTAACGATCGGTGCAAAAGCGCTGTCAGCTTCAACATCCACGCTCATACCGCTAGCAGATTTCACATCTTCTAAAGCAGCACCGGCTTTATTATCTTTAATATTTTGAATCTGATGCCCCGCAATTTCTAAATCTTGACGAATACCGGGATTTAGCTCAATGTCATTAAAATAGGCGTAAAGCACCCCAGCACCGACATAAGGACGGAATTTATTGACTCCAGATTTACCAAATTGGTAATGTACTTCAGCCGCTGGCAACCATGCGCGGGCACTGGAAGCCACACCATCACCCTGCTCTAAGTTAGTGATAGGTATATCTTTTGAAATCTCGAAATCACCCAACAGTCCTCCTGCAATACCACTTGGACTGACTTTGCCAGTTAATGGTGCAAAAACTTGTCCTTTACCTAAGATATCTACCTTCGGTGGTATACCCGCTTTTATCTCCATCGACCAATTATCAGTAAGATAATAGTTAAACAACAACCCTACCGTATCTACATCGTCAGCTTGCAGTCCCGTGCCAGCGCTACTCCAGCTTTCTAAGCCACTGATTTCAGTAGTACCAGAAACATCACCTAGTACAAGAACATTGGACAAATCCGTCTCAGCACCTAAAGCGCCTAAAGTACCGTCTATAAGACCGAAACCTTTCTGATCTTTAACAAGTACATCTCGTACGGTTTTGACTTTAACACTGCCGTTTTCAGCGACAGTACCATCTTTGATGGCTGTCGTATTTTGCAATGGATTGGGGTCACCTTGCGGAGCAGCATGTAACCAACCGGCAGAGACCGAAAAGCGTTTGAAACTACCATCAGTTTTAAAGTAATCGAATTCTGCAAAAGCAGATTGGCTGAAAAATAATGGCGTAGCGATAGCACAAGTGAGTGCTAAAATCTTTTTCATGGGACATCCTTGTCTGAAAATTTATGCAGGAGATAATCGCCTAGATAGAGCGATAATCATTAAACAGATAAGACATGAGCTGGCAATATTAAGCCAATCAAGCTTCTAACTCCCTGTCAGAATCCGTCAAATTACTAGTTACCATATATTTTCGACAGCGTATTTTTTCGCAAAAAATACTGTAAAAATAAAATACAAGTAAACAATAGACCACTAAAAAAAGCGATCTACTGCATAAACTGCCACATTAGTAGCCACATATCAACATTGACTAGTGAACTGATAAGTAGATATTCGTCGACAAGAATACAAAAAAAATATTTTTATATTCTTACTTTTAACTAGGATGGGATAAGAAACTTGGTTTTTACTAGAGACTCATTATGTTAATAGACTATTAAATATTAATAACTAAAAATCCAGATATTAATAGTCTAGATGATGATAACAAGCGGCGAAGTTTAGATTTTGCGGGTTAAATTCTGGGTTTGATAAAAGTAGCGACGACCTCTCAACTGAGATACTGCTACACTCATTCAATTATATGCAAACGAACATGGGAAATTGTTAGCTATTAGCCATAAACAAAGATGCAATTAGCTAGCCTCAAGCATTAGTATAGCGACTGGCTTCCGGCATCCAGCGATGAATGAGCTGGCTAACATCCGCTTTACGTGCAGGATCTGCGATTAAATGTTTTGCGAGCCGCTGAGCAATGGCAAATAACTGCTCATCGCGAATGAGGTCAGCCAAATAATAGCCAATATTACCCGTTTGGCGTTTGCCTAACAGCTCGCCAGGGCCTCGCAATTCTAGATCTTTTTGGGCAATAACAAAACCATCGGTACTATCACGCAACACGTTTAAGCGCTCAGTACCCGTCTCCGATAAGGGTTTCTGATAGAGCAGCACGCAGTAACTTTTGGTTGAGCCACGCCCGACGCGCCCGCGTAATTGATGTAATTGCGACAGACCCAATCGTTCCGCATTTTCGATGACCATTAATGAAGCGTTCGGCACATCAACTCCGACTTCGATGACCGTAGTGGCAATCAATAAATCAAGCTGCCCTGCTTTAAATGCTTGCATAATAGCTTGTTTGTCAGCCCCTTTCATTTTGCCATGTACCAGCCCAATACGAATATCTAAGCGCTCGCTCAAATCTTCATAAGTCGCCTCGGCAGCTTGCGCATCTAGCACGCTAGACTCTTCTACCAGTGAGCAAACCCAATACGCTTGCCTACCAGCTTCACAATTCACCGCAATACGTTCTATCACTTCATCACGGCGATTACGGTCAATGGTAACAGTAGTAATTGGCGTGCGTCCCGGTGGCAATTCATCGATAATCGAGGTATCCATATCACCATAAACACTCATCGCCAACGTGCGCGGAATCGGCGTTGCAGTCATAATCAGTTGATGCGGTGTGCTACCAGCCACGCCTTTATTGGTCAACGCCATACGTTGTTCGACGCCAAACCGATGTTGTTCATCGATAATGACCAGTCCCAATTTGGCAAATTTGACTTGTTCTTGAAATAACGCATGAGTGCCGACAACAATTTGTACGTTATTTTCTGCTACTCCCTCTAGCGCCTCGCGTCGCTGCTTCGCCGTTTGCTTACCAGCGAGCCAGCCGACGCCAATACCTAACGGCTCAAACCATTGTTTAAAATTAACCAAATGCTGTTCTGCTAAGATTTCCGTTGGTGCCATGACAGCGACTTGCCAGCCACTATCAAGCGCATAGCCAGCCGCGCCAGCCGCAACCAGCGTCTTGCCCGCGCCCACGTCACCTTGTACCAAGCGCAACATCGGAATGGACGTTGCCATATCGGCAGTAATGTCTTTCATGACTCTTTTTTGTGCGCCCGTCAAATCAAACGGTAGCGCGGCAAACAACTGATCAGCCAATGGGCTTTGCGTGGCACATTTGGGTGCTTTGTACTGATGTAATTGCTGACGTCGATATAATAGACTGAGCTGATGCGCGGTCAGTTCCTCAATAATGAGGCGCTGACAGGCAGCATGAGTACGCGCACTTAGCTGGGTTAACAGTTTATACTGCCGACCGGCGTCAGTATAAGTAGGCGGCGTATGCAGTAATACTAACGCTTCAAATATCGTCAGATTATAGACATTATTAGCCGTACTAGCAGCGACTGTATTGGCATGATTATTTACATTATAAAGGTATGGATCAGCTCTATTGACGCTATTACTTATAGTATGGTCAGGCACACTGCGCGCCAATGTTGAGAAGATATCTTCTGGATAGTCGGGCTCTGTTATCGATAATTTAGCTGGCTCAAAAGGCACTAACGGCAAATCAGCAACAACTGCAAAATCCTCAGGCGTAAACAAGGTCATCGGTAAACCCTGACTGCGAACCGTTTGCAAGGCAAGTTTGATTAGCGTGCGCAGCTTATTTTGATGTAAACCTTTTACGCTTGGATAAATAGGCTGTAAACCGGTATTTACTACTGTCTCATTGCTGCTGATAATCTGATATTCAGGATGATGTATTTGCTTGCCGTAACGGCTGACTTTGACTTCACCGAACAACTGCAAATGCGTACCTAAGCACATAGTTTGAGCAAGTCCACGATAAACCTTGAAAAATCGCAAAGATATCGTACCCGTATCATCATCTACAATCACTGTCATGCCGCTGCGGTTGGTATCGACATGCACGACGCGACCAGTAATTAAGGCGGCTTGCCCATGAGCCACATCGCCTATCGATACCAAGCGACTGCGGTCTTCGTAATCACGCGGCAGATGTAGCAGCAAATCAAAAATACGAGCGATACCCAATTGGGTTAATTGCTCAGCTACTTTTGGTCCAACACCTGCCAGCGCCGTCACCGGCATATCAATTGCTGAGACGACCATATCAGAGCTTGCATGCTTTGATGCATTCTTTGATATAGGGTCTGATAAATGAAGTGAAGCAGAGTTAACCGATGTGGGCATCAAGAATCCTAACGATGTTAATATAAATTATATGGAGTCAACCGTCTGATATTAAAATCTCTAGCATTTTATAAGCTGTCTTATAATGTGATAATAATCAATACTCTATAAAACGCTAAGCTATAACGCTAAATTATCCTGATAACTAACCACCTAATGGCTTATGCTAAGCTATTTAGTCATACGACGTCTAGCCGATTTATGAGTAAACAAATAATTAATAGGGTTCATAGGCTATCATCCAGCAATGGTTTGTTTTATGACGCTAATTATAAGGTTTTTTATGTCCGTTCATTCTATGCACTACCCCTATCGTTATTATTTAAGCCCTCATTATTTAAGCCGTCATTATTTAATACTATTGCGTATTGGTCTGCTTACCTTATTTGGGCTATTTATTAGTGCTTGCAATAGTTTGACGCCAGTCGCTCCAACAGAGACACTGGTGCCGAATAAACCTAAGGTGGCTTTAGTCTTGGGTGGAGGCGGTGCCAAAGGTTTCGCTCATGTAGGCGTGATTAAAGCACTAGAAGAGAACGGTATCACACCGACGCTGGTAGTCGGCACCAGCGTCGGTAGTTTGGTGGGTAGCCTATATGCCAGTGGTTATACAGCAAAGCAGCTTGAACGCTTAGCACTGAACACAGCTGATAGTGAGTTGACAGACTTTACCTTATCTAACCAAGGCTTTATCGAAGGTATTAAGCTCAAAAACTTTATTAATGCTCATGTTGGTGGGCGAACGATAGAAAGTTTCCCAATCAGCTTCGCCGCAGTTGCTGCCGAAAAGCAGTCACTAAAAAAAGTCGTCTTTAGCACTGGTGATGCTGGCCTTGCCGTGCAAGCTTCCTGTAGCGTCCCTAATATTTTTATTGCGCCGCGAATTCCTGAAAAAGTCGGTAAAAAATATATCGATGGTGGCGTGGTCAGTTTAGTGCCGGTTGATAGCGCCCGTGATTTGGGTGCCGACATTGTCATCGCCGTTGATGTCACTGCTGCTAATGCTAATATTCCTACTAATAAAATACCGACCATCAATTCATTGACCAGCTTTTGGGGATTTCTTGAAAACAATATTGCCTTTAACGCCTCTAACGTTGCTAATGTCTCTAAGCAATCAAGCATCAATCGTGTCATACCGATGCGTCATGAGCGTGATCGCGCTGATATTGTTATTATCCCCAATGTCGGTCACATCAGCTCAATAGATACGAGCCAGCGCAGCGCCCTTATTAGTGCTGGCGCGCAAGCCACTACCGCTCAGATCAGTGCAATTAAGCAATTAATTCACGAAAAAACTCAATTAGAGAAAAAGACCCGTTAAAGAAAAGACTCAGCGCAAATATGAAATTTTCTAATTGATAGATAAGCATAGTTGCTAAAAAACCCAGCTCTTAACAAAAAAAGCACCGCAGCAATAAACTGTAGTGCTTTCTTTAATGCTGTAAATACTAAGCAAATACCGACTAAGCAGAATCTAGTATTAAAGCATTTACTTAAAAATGGCTCGGTTATTTAACACGCGCACGGTATTTAACCGCGACTGTGTCATTAAGGCCAACACCTTCGAGGTCCCAGCGTACCGCCTTATAGAACTTTAAAGGAATTTCTTGCAGCTGATTGTCAACCTTTCCACGTAACGGCATACGGGCAAAAGTATTGCCGTCCGCACTGCCATAGGGAAAATCAGGAGAGACGGCGCGCAGCAATTCTACTTGTTCTGGGATGCTCATCGTCACGGTCATTTTACGGACTCGATCAGCATTGGTATTGGTAAAATAGCCTTGATACTCTAGGACATTACCTGACTGTAAACGCGTATTTGCCGTCACAGGAACCAGCACTTCTTGACCATTGGCATCCACACTAATCAATGACGCGGTGATTTTACTATTGACCGCTTGCGCATTTGACTGACTGGCTTGATTGGTATTTGACTGAACGGCCACTGAATTATCAACCGCTTGTTCTGGCGTGGGCAACATCGCTGATGCCTGCGTTACTGCCATTACGCCAACGAGCGTACCGGCGACAACATGAAACAAGCGGTGTCCGCTCCATGCACTGAATGGATTAGCAAAATGGTTACTTTTCTTCATGACATTCATTATCCCTGGTTAATGTATCGGTAAAACAAAGCTGGTAAAAAACGAAGCTAATAAAATTTAATGGTTTTTTTAAAATGTATGATGGTGAGCAATCTATCATCATATATTGTCACACTTAATCCCGTTAATTTTTTAAACTTTATTATTTTTATCAATTATCTGCGTAAGCTATCTGGAAAGCAATAGCGCTTAGCATAACAAAAAGCGTTTATACGTATACTAACCGCGTGTTGAGGTTGTGTATATCATTAATCAGCTAGAAAGGCTTATTAAGCCACTGAAATAAAAGATAGCTCATAACGGCGTTTTTTGCTATGGTAAATCTTTAGCGATCCTTTAGCGACAAGCATTTTCTGTCATGCCCTTTTTCTTATTCTAACGACTATTGCTGCCATTATGACTACTAGCGCCATGCCCCAGATCAACCCTGAATACGTCCATTGGTTCCGTAATTCTGCCCCTTATATCAATACGCATCGCGGCAAAACGTTCGTGATTATGTTTGGCGGTGAAGCGGTCAATCATCCAAATTTTAGTACACTGATTCATGACTTTGCTTTACTGCATAGCTTGGGTATCAAGCTGGTATTGGTGCATGGTGCGCGACCACAAATCGAAAAAAACCTCAAAGATGCTGATATCACATCGCCACTGCATCAAGACATTCGCGTGACACCCCGCGTCGCAATGCCTTCTATATTACAAGCCGTTGGTGCTATTCGCTTGCAGATTGAAGCCCAACTGTCGATGGGGCTTGCAAACTCACCCATGTATGGCTCGCGCATTGATGCGGTTTCAGGTAACTTTGTGACCGCTCGTCCTTATGGTATCCGTGATGGCGTTGATTACCAGATGACGGGCGAAGTACGCTCTATCGACGTTGAAGCGATTAAAAATAACCTAATACACGACCATATTGTGATTTTAGGCTCAATGGGTTATTCGGCGACTGGGGAAGTTTTCAACTTACTGGCTGAAGACGTGGCTCTGAGTGCAGCCGTAGCACTTGGCGCTGACAAACTTATATTCTTGGGCGAGGAAGCCGGTATCAATCACGATGATCGTTTATTACGTGAAATGATTCCAAATGAAGTCGACCGCTTCTTACGTGACCGTGATTTGAACTGTGAGATTAATTACTTTTTAAGCTGTGCCAGTAATGCTTGTCGTCAAGGCGTTCATCGCACTCATATTATTTCTTATGCCAAAAACGGTGCGCTACTCGAAGAGCTATTCACTCGTGATGGCTCTGGAACGCTGATTAGCCACGACCCTTATGAAGAGATTCGCCGTGCTGACATCGACGATGTGGTGGGGCTGATAGAACTATTATCGCCGCTAGAAGAGCAAGGCATCTTGGTTAGCCGCTCACGCGAGCGTTTGGAGCAAGAGATTGATAACTATAGCGTCATTGAGCGCGATGGCATGATTTTAGGCTGTGCAGCACTTTATCCGCTCGATGCAGATTCAGCGGAGGTTGCCTGCGTCGCGGTACATCCTGAATATCGCAGCGGTAGCCGCGGTGCTGATTTGCTGGCGTTTTTAGAGCAACAAGCCCGCAGCCATGGACTACACAAGCTATTTGTACTCACCACTCGTACCGCGCATTGGTTTGTCGAGCAAGGTTTTGCTGAAGTTGAGGCGAGCGCCTTACCTGAAGCACGGCGCGAGCAGTATAATAACGGTCGTAATTCTAAAGTTTTTCAAAAAAACCTTTAGGTAACGCCTGAATTGACTCTAATACGCTCACTGATATCGGTTGTGCAAACCCTATGCTGTTGAATTAAAAAATCTTCAATCCTAATAGCTTGCGTTACAAAATCAGTCATAAAACCTGTCACAAAACCCGTTACAAAAAAGCCCTCTAATTTAGAGGGCTTTCTTATTATCCTTTATAGATAATTTTTATCATTGCTTCTTAACAATGCTAATAACGTATTATTTTACTTTTAATAGCTCAACAGTAAAGATAAGCGTGCTGTTAGGCTCGATACCTGCGTTGCCCGCTTCGCCATAAGCGATATCAGCTGGAATATAAAACTCGTATTTACCACCCTCTTTCATCAACTGTAGACCTTCAGTCCAGCCAGCAATAACTTGATTGAGTGGGAATTCAATTGGCTCACCGCGCTCATAAGAGCTGTCGAATACAGTACCGTCGATCAATTTACCTTCGTAATTTACTTCAACCACGTCAGTTGCTTTTGGTGATTTGCCAGTACCTGCGGTCACTACTTTATATTGTAGACCAGAAGCTGTGGTTTTTACGCCTGCTTTCTTACCATTCTCTGCTAGGAATGCCGCGCCTTTGGTTTTATTTTCACCCGCTTTGCTTTCCATATCTTTCACAAACTTCTCTTCTTGTTCTTTTTGATAAGTCATCAATACTTCTTCCATTTGCTCTTTAGTCAACGCTGAGTCTTTGCCTTCATAGCCATCACGAAAGCCTTTCTCAAAGGTATCAAGATCCAAATCGCCAACCGCTTCTTTATTTCCTTCTGCCATCATAAAGCCCAAACTATAACCCACTTTTTCATTTGCTGGGCTTTGCTCAGTGACAGAAACGCTTTGGGCCGCGGTTTCTTGATTACCGTTGTTAGTGCTACAACCTGTGATTAATAACATAGCGCTAGCAAGTGCACTGACGCTTAGGGTAGTAATTTTTTTCATAGAATACTCTCAAATTGTAATAATAGTGGCGAGATGTCACATTCTCTTATAATAGCAAATCTTAGTTTTGGGGGCTATGATTCCCTTAAAATTATCGGTCAAATGTACAGTCTATGTTAATATTTGCCGCAAAAATAACAACTTATCACACAACTATAGTAAGTGGTTAAGCTTTCTGTCTTTAAATCTATCATTACATCAGCTAAGCTAAATTAGTTAAGGTAACAAGTAACAGAACGTAGATTTTGTTAACAACCGCTAAAGTCGGTCTACAATTACGTTCTTAAATAATTTTAATTAAAAATACTAATAATTAGGTATGTGTTTGCTAAAAGTAAAAATGCTCATATTTAGCAGCATGCATTACTTAATCGCTTATACATGATTATTCAAGGAGGACAGGATGAATCCAATGTTTACATCGTTCAACGGTTATCTTGGTGGCCCTATAGGTTCCATCATCGGCGCTATTTTGATTTTCATCATTGGCTGGCTGGTTGCCCTCGGTATTGCTGCGCTTGTGCGCGGTGTGTTATCTAAAGTCAATCTCAACCAGCGTATGAATTCTTCAACCGGTAAAAGCTACGATCTAGAGGGCATTATCTCGAAGATTGTTTTTTGGTTTATATTCATCATCGCTATTTCAGGCGCGCTTAGCCAATTAAATCTAAATTCTATTTCGACACCGTTTGCGAATATGGTCAATCAAGTATTGGCATTTATTCCTAATCTCATTGGCGCAATTGCTGTTGGTGTAATCGGTTGGGTTATTGCGACGGTTGCTCGTACCGCTATCAATGCTGGACTCGCCAAAACAACGATGGATGAGCGCTTAAGTGCTCATGCGGGCGTGAAACCTATGAGCAGCACTATTGCTGACATCGTTTATTGGTTCATCTTACTGATAGTACTAACGATGGTACTAGGTCAGTTAGAGCTTGATGGTTTGTTTGCTCCTTTAAGTATCATGGTCAGCCAAATATTTGACGCAATTCCCAATATCTTGAAAGCTGGGATCATACTGCTGATTGGTTATGTTATCGCTAAAGTCGTGCGTGGCATCGTTACCAACTTAGTGGCAACGTTTGATGTACAAGCATTGGCTTCAAAAGCTGGCTTAAATGATCAAAACAAATTACCTAATATAGCAGGGTCTTTAGCCTTTTTAGTCATCATTATCCCTACTATCATCGCAGCCTTAGAAGCGTTGAAGATCGAAGTCATTGCTCGTCCTGCAACCAACATGCTTAATAAAATCACTGCAGCGTTGCCTAATATTCTTATGGCGATAGCAATTTTAGTAGTGACTTACTATATCATGCGTATGGTCGCTAACATTATTAAAGGCTTGATTGAAAACACTCAGATCAATCAATTACCCGCCAAAGTTGGTCTTCAAGATGCTATGGGTAATCAGAGAGTTTCTGACTTAGTTGGTTACGCTATTATTTTCTTTGCGATGTTGTTTGCCTCTATCGCAGCAGCTGACTTACTAGGTTTTGAGCCTATCTCAGCAATCATTACGATGTTTATCGCTTTCGGTGCCAATATCATCCTAGGCGCGATCATCCTGTTTATTGGTTTCTGGCTTGCCAACATCATTGCTGGTGTCGTCGAGCGTTCTGAACAAGGTTCGCAATTCCTAGCAAATATCGTTCGCGTATTAATCATGGGCTTAGTACTTGCCATGGGTCTAAAAGCGATGGGTATTGCTGATTCTATTGTTAACCTAGCATTTGGTCTAACCCTAGGTGCGGTGGCGGTTGCATTTGCCCTATCGTTTGGTCTTGGTGGTCAAGAAGCAGCAGCACGCTTCCTACGCAAAATGCAGGACAAAATGGACAGAGAACGTGACGAAGCAAAAGCGAAATCTGCTTTAAATCCGAGTTCATCGACTCAAGATAAATTTGCGGCTTCGGTTCGTGAGAACACACCGAGCGCGGCGACAAATAGCACTCCTGTAGCAACTACGAAGCCGGTAGCAACTACCACTCCTGTAGTAAGTACAGATCTTGATAATCCTAATACAAGTACTCCTACTCAATTAGGTTCGGATTCACGTACTTCTAATCATCTAGGTTCAGATACGGTTGATGTCACACATATCGAAACTGACGACAATAGTAATGATTTCACCACCGGTAGTGGTTTTACTAACAAAGATGATGATGATAATTTAAAATAATTCCTCATTATTAATTCATTTTGCACAAAAGAAAGACAGCTCAGGCTGTCTTTTTTTATGGTTGATGATTCATATTTTATTTAGAATTCACCATTGCGTGCTGGGATAGAGACATTTATCTGAAACCATGGTAATTCATTAACTTATAGATTTTTCTTAGGCTCCTGAATTATTTGCCTAGCTTTTGAATTCTCTGGTTCATCCAGACTTTGATGAGAGTGCTGATCATGATTCTGACTTTGCTGATGTAAGCGCTTTATTTGCTTGGTCAGCTGACGTTCGCGTTGGGTCATAGCAGCTACTGGCTGAATCCATAGATCAATATCAATGAAAGTATCTTCAGCTTCAGTTATAAAATCGATACCAAGCACAATGATATGATGAAGCTCAGCAACTGGTAAACGTGTGGCAACGTCTTGCGCAATTTTTGACAGATTTGGTTGAATAGTCGCCTTGCTATGCTGCCCTTCTGACTCCTGTCCATAGAATATCAGCACATAATGCCGCCCTAAACTTTCATAGGAATGTTGGTGCACTACATAGCCTTTTTTCTGCAATACCTGTTCTTGCTTAGGATGTCTATATAAAGTACGAACAAGTTCATGGCATGAAAATAATGACTCGTCTAGTATTTGCTGCTGCCACTGAGCAAACGTTAATCCTAACTCGTCTTTGTTTTTACTAGCGACAAGCTTTTCATTGACCGCAGCAATCATCTGGGTGCTAAGTTGCGACCACAAAATAGCCGCTTGTACCATGTGCTGCTGATACATCTGTGCAGTAGTGCTATGATTCTTTTGCGCAAGCGTCATCGCTATGAGCGCTGAATTAGGCTCATGCTGCAGACCATATTTAATCAGTGCATTATCTATGGCGATAGCAGGCGCAAATAAAGCTGGACTGTTCAGAAACTGAGTGACAATCTTATCTTCAGACTCAGAACTTGACACAGGGCTACTGGCTGTATGCTGCAGCTGCTCTAAACGGTACGCTAAGAATCGCCACAGCTCGCATGGGGTCTGTAGTGCTGCTAATAGAGAGTGCCAATCGTGCCAGCTAAATATTTGTAGCGGCTGCAAACTGTCACTGATATCTATTATTAGATCCTCCATAAAGTAGCGGGGAGCGAAACCATGTTTAAAGCGCTTTCCTATACCGTCTTGAACATTTTTATCGTGCAAGTTATGGGCTTTAGTACTGGCGCTCTTAAACTGAATATCAAAGACCAATACGTTAGCAGTAGGCGTCTGGTTGTTTTTATGGTTAGATAAATAAATCTTGTGCCATGCCAATGCAGACTTAACGGCTGTCCTACGTACAGTCTCCACATTAGCCGATGAGATACTATAAGGTAAATATACCACCAGCTCTAATAGGTGTAATTTACCCAATGGCAATCGATAGTCATAGTACCGAGCATCATATTTAGCCTCATACGTATTTTCAAGTTCTGGCATATTAGGCAATACAATTTCGATAGCATCTGCGTGCAAATAACAGGCTAACTCATTGTCAACATCACCCCAATCAGATATTACGGTAGTCGAATTGGACACAGTCCCAACCTTTTGGTATCAAATAAATATGGCATAGTGTACGTTGCAACTTACACACATCATGCTATCGTGATTGTCATTGCCGCACTACTTAGCGAAAAATCAAACTATATAAGAACAATTATACACAGTCGCTTTCATAGCAGTGGCTTGTTATGATGATATAAAAGCCGTAGCGCTGGTATATCGATTTATAGATTATAAAATGCCTAAAAATTGCTTATCAATTTTACTTATTTAATGACTATCGTATGATAATAAGGACAGAACATCATGAAACGCTTTAAAGAAAAAACCGTTATCATAACAGGTGCAGATTCAGATATTGGTCTTACAACTGCTACTAGGTTCGCAAGAGAAGGCGCTAATTGCATACTGGTCGGCATTAATCATGACCTGTTAGAGTATATCTACAAGGAGCTTCCGCAAGATCATACATGGATCAATACAGGTAACCACCTTACAATAACCAGTGATGTTAATGATCCAACCCAAATTGTAAGATTAATAGAGCATGTGCTCGAGAAATATGAGCATATTGATGTGATGGTCAATATAGATACTGCCGTTGGTATTCATCAATCAGTCATTCCATACTTAATAAAAACAAAAGGTAATATCGTTAATGTATCAACGCTAACTGCTATAGCAGCAGATTGGAATATTAATACCTATAAAGCTGAACAAAACAGCTTGACTGATACCACAAAGGCAATGGCATTAGAAAACGCACTAAATGGTGTGCGTATTAATGCAGTAGCTGCTGGCTTAGTGACAACGGATACCAGTTCAAATCCTTTTTTGACCCACTCTCCACTAGGAAAAACAGCGACACCTGTTGATGTTACAGCCGCTATTATGTTTTTGGCCAGTGATGATGCAGCAATGATTACCGGTGTTAATCTGCCTGTCAATGGTGGTGTTAGCGCTTCTAGTTAATGGTTAACTGCACTTTTAAAATGCCTATAGGCTAGTAAATTGCTTATACCACATAGCATTGAACCAAACCCTTAGAATAAAGATAAAACCCCCTGATACATTCATATCAGGGGGTTTTTATGTATAGATGCTTGTGAATGACTGTTTTAAAAATAATATTAACCAGCTAAATTATTAACGTCCTTTAATGGCTGCGACAGGCGCTCAGGGTGTCTTGGCAAAACACCTTGATACTGGGCATATATTTTCGGCAAATCCGCTTCGATATTCCCGGTAGGATAAACCAAAGACATAAAACGTATTTCTTTGGTCTTATAGTCGAGCGCTACCGGCAAGATGGGCACACCAGCGCCCACGGCTAGATAGTAAAAACCAGTTTTCCAGTTTTTCGTGTACTCGCGTGTACCTTCTGGCGACAATCCTAAAAACAGTGGTTCACCAGTTTTGAATCGATCAATACTGGCTTGTAGGACTGAGCCTTTATTACTGCGATCAATAGGAACAACACCTATCCAGTTCAACAACTGTGCGAGTACTGGTACTTTAAATAACGTATGTTTGCCCATGATGCTGATTTTTAGGTCAAGAGCAAATAAACCGGGTATCGCATAAACACCATCGACATTCGACGTATGCGGAAGCGCTAATACAACTGCCTGCGGAATATTTGGGATCTCTCCAACTGTACGCCAGCCTGCCGCTTTTAATAAAGCTGCAGCGATTACTGGCGCAACTTTATTACCACGTCTTGGCACTAAATTACCCAGCTGTTTTTTGCTAAGTCTTGGTAATATCTTAGAGCGCGTAGATTGAGCAGCAGCTTTAGAGCGATTAAAAAACTTTGATGTCATGACGGCACCATATAGTAAAAGATACTCATATAATAACATTAAGCTTATGCCACTAAGCTGGATTTTGCATGATTTTGTTATGTTATAGCTTACTTAATCATAAATAATGAGAGCCGCTTGATAGTGGCTGTTCACTGATAGCACTTATGAGATGTCAGCTAAGTTGCCTTTGTTCTCAAGCCATGATTTGCGATCAGCAGCGCGCTTCTTAGCCAACAGCATATCCATCACACTGTTGGTCAATACCATGTCATCCATATCCAGCTGTACTAAACGACGAGTATCACGGTTCATGGTGGTCTCACGTAGCTGCTCTGCACTCATCTCACCTAGGCCTTTAAAGCGTGTAATTTGAGCTTTTTTATTGCCAGGTACTTTTGCCAAAATGTGTTTTAACTCAGGCTCATCTAACGCGTAATGCACCTCTTTACCCACGTCCACTCGGTATAAAGGTGGCATCGCCACAAATAAATGACCTGCATCCACCAATGCAGGGAAATGTTTGACGAATAAAGCGCAGATGAGCGTGGCAATATGCAGTCCATCGGAATCAGCATCTGCCAAAATGCATACCTTGTCATAACGCAGCTCAGACAAATCATCGGAAGCTGGATCAACACCGATAGCGATAGCAATATCATGGATTTCTTGACTTGATAACACCGTGTCTGATGATACCTCCCAAGTGTTTAAAATCTTACCACGTAGCGGTAATATCGCTTGATAGTGGCGGTCGCGGGCTTGTTTAGCACTACCACCCGCAGAGTCCCCTTCTACCAAAAACAGTTCTGCTCCATCGCGTAAATCACCGCGGCAGTCAGCGAGCTTACCGGGCAAAGCGGGACCTTGAGTGATTTTTTTACGCGCTACTTTTTTTGCAGACTTAAGGCGGCGTCCCGCTTTATTGATGGCCAACTCTGCAATCTGCGCACCCAGATCGGCATGTTGATTTAACCACAAGCTAAAGGCATCTTTTGCCAACGTTTGTACCGCTCCAGCCGCTTCACGACTCGATAAACGCTCTTTGGTTTGTCCTGAAAACTGCGGCTCAGAAAATTTAAGCGACAAGATGTAATTAATCCCGTCCCACACATCTTCTGCGGTCAGCTTTACACTACGCGGTAGTAAATTATGAATATCACAAAACTCACGTAATGCCTCTAAAATACCTGTCCGCAGACCATTAACATGCGTACCGCCTTGAGCCGTCGGGATAAGGTTTACATAGCTTTCTTGAATCGGCGTACCACCATCAGGCAACCAAGACAGTGCAAAAGTAATACCAGCACGGGCACCATTTTTTGCCTCATGGTGATAATAGAAGGGTACTTCAGGTAACGTTTCAAGACCGTCTAGCTGCTCATCTAAGTATTCAACAACCCCATCAGTAAATTGCCAGACCACTTTTTCATTATTGATATCATCGATGAATTCAATCGTCAGTCCAGCTGCTAGCACCGCTTTGGCTTTTAAGTTATGTTTAAGCTGCTTAATGTTAAATTTAGGGGTATCAAAAAAGCTACCATCTGCCCAAAAGTGTACTTTGGTACCACGTTTACGCTTATTAGAGCTTATAGTTTCAGTTAAAGGCGTTACTGGCGCTCCGTTCTCAAACGCCATCTCAAACTGTGTACTATCGCGCCATACTGTCACCTCAACTCGTGTTGATAAGGCATTGACGACGGAGATACCAACCCCATGTAAGCCACCCGACACTTCATAGTTAGAAGTTGAGAATTTACCACCTGCGTGCAAACGGGTCAAAATGAGCTCAATACCGGATTGATTAAATTCGGGATGAATATCGGTTGGCATACCACGGCCATCATCTTCAACCGACAATGACCCATCACTATGCAGTTGCACCTTGATGACTTTGGCATAACCACCCAACGCCTCATCAACCGAGTTATCAATCACTTCCTGCGCCAAATGATTAGGGCGCGTAGTATCTGTATACATACCAGGACGACGACGTACCGGCTCAAGCCCTTCTAAAACTTCTAACGATTGCGCATTATATTGACTCACAAATGCATCCTTAACTATTCATGTATGGTTAATTCTATTGAACCATTATAACCAAAAATCGCGACATTAACGGTAATAGTCAGTCGCTTACGTCATATAATGTCGTCTAGTTAATCCTGCACTAACTGCCGTAACCTATTAATCACCATTGGTAATTGCTCAGCAAAGTCACTAAACCTGTGATCGCCACCAGCTTGTACGTTTACCGTCGCTCCCTGCTCTTTATAAAACTGTTTAGACAGCTCAGGGTTTAATAGTTCATCACCTTCTTTAATTAGCACAGTAACTTTATTAGGATAATGAACGTTTAATAACTGATGCGCTTCAAACCATTGCAAATCTACTTGGGTGATTGCCCAACCTCCTGTCGTGGTATAAAAAATTCGATTTCCAGACGCTGCTTCTTCGCTTTGACTATCTAGAACTAATTTATCGGCAAAGCGCTGTAAAGTAACGTGTGGCTGAGTACTAGGATTTAATAACAGTGCTGGACAGCCTGTATGGTTGCTAACTAAGGTGGAAAAATATCCACCTAACGAGCTACCTACTAATACCGTTTGAGTAGATTCAAACTGCGCATCTTCAACATTATTATTCAAACTTTCTACTAATGATAATATTTGGCTAAAAACTTGGCTTGGCGATTTATTTAAATCCGGACGTAATACATTAATATCAGGATGGTTTTGCTGACAATAGCGTTCTAGCAACACTCCTTTGGTAGAGTTGGCATCACTATCTAATCCATGAATATAAATAATGTTCACGTATAATCTCACTTATTAATTTTGTTATGATTGTTAAATATAGACGATTAGAGTTGAGCATAGCACCCGCTCAAAGAAAATAGTAACAATTAAACGGCACACTATTATTTACTAGTTACGACATAATAGATTTATGCAGGTCAAAGGAATGACAATAATAGCGATGGAGTCGCCATGAATCAGCAGTTTGAACTGTTCGAGATTGCCAATCCCTGTATTGGTGTTTGTCAAAGCAATAAAAAAGGCTATTGCTTTGGCTGCCTGCGTAGTCGTAATGAGCGTCAATTATGGCATGACATGACGGCCGAACAGCGCCGTGAGGTACTACGACTGGTTTCTGGACGTAAACTGCGTATAGAACAAATGAGACAACGTAAGGGCGAACAGTTAGGGTTTGATTTTGATGAAGTGGTGGAGATGGGTGAGCTTTTCCAATAAAGCAGTATTTAATTTATAGCTCCCTAAAGCACCAAATCCCACGCAAAGAAAATCCCCCGTCTAGTTACCTAGTCGGGGGATATTCAGGAATAGAGAGCTGACGATGACCTACTCTCACATGGGCGGACCCACACTACCATTGGCGCGACGATGTTTCACTTCTGAGTTCGGGAAGGGA
>NZ_SAXC01000004.1:0-224257 GCF_028895345.1 Psychrobacter sp. DAB_AL62B | reverse complement strand
AATAGCACGATGGCCCCACCTGATCCCTTCCCGAACTCAGAAGTGAAACATCGTCGCGCCAATGGTAGTGTGGGTCCGCCCATGTGAGAGTAGGTCATCGTCAGCTCTCTATTCCTGAATATCCCCCCTCTGCGAAAGCAGAGGGGGGTTTTCTTTGTGCGTCTTATTTTTTATTAATTATTAACGTTATTATTAGCTGATTTCCTTTCTAGATTCACGTTGTTGACACGTGTTATTAGTGCTAGATTTGAAGGATAATAGATTGTTAGTTTATTACGGGGTGCCTATACATTTATGAATTTATTTGATCCTATTGTAGCTGAAGATAAGCAACACAAGAACTTTGCTTCGATAATAAAATTATCTAAAGAAGCCGATCGTATCGAGCTTATACGTTGGTGTAATGGTTTCCCTGACCGTGACAACAAGTTTGTTAAAGAGTTTCAAGCAACTTTTAATTCAAGTTTTTGGGAAATATATCTTTATGCTCTGTTTAAAGAGCTAAATTTTAAGATGGACTGGTCTTATCCATCTCCTGATTTTTTACTTGAATACCAAACTAATAGAGTTATAGTTGAAGCAACTATAGCAGCAAATGCTTTGGGAAAAACTCCTGAGTGGGAAAGAGAGATATTAGAGGAAAATATAACCCGATTTAAAAAGATGAATATTGAGTCAATTATTCGTCTTTCAAATTCTATTGCTTCTAAACATCAAAAATATAAAAAAACATACTCGAAACTAAGTCATGTAAACTCAAACCCGTTTGTATTAGCTGTTGCTCCATTTGAACAACCAAACTTTAACTTACAGCTGGATATACCAATCATGACTCTTTTATATGATTATTATATAGATGAAGATGCATATAATGATAATCCTCATTTGTACCCTAATGGACCACCAAAGGTAAGTCTTGGTTCAGTAGAAAAAGATAACGGTTCAAAAGTTAAGTTGGGCTTATTTGAGGATGCAAGTCATTCTGATATTAGCGCTATAATTCTAAGTACTACGGCTACTTGGGGCAAGGTGGAAGCTATGTCAAGTGAAGCTCACCACCGCCATATTTCTACTGTTTGGTGGTCAGAGGAAGAGTGTAAACCAATTTTAAAATCATCTACAACAAATAGTTATTCTGAAAATATCAAAGATGGGCTTTACGTTTTTCATAATCCTTTTGCTAAAAATCCAATTGAAAGTGATATGTTTAGACATGAAGGAGTTACTCAAGTATTTATCAATCCTACGAACAAGCGAATTACTAAAGAAGTGAATGGTTTATTCCTTTTACATAGGCAAACTATTAATATATTAAGAAGTTAAATAACGTGTTTAAATGCAGCTAAAGTTATAGGGCGGGTCTTTCTTATTCTCACATTTTTGATAGTGATTCTATCCTTTTTGATTCAGAATTATACTTTTTAAATTAATAATTAATTATTAATATGGAAAAAACTAGGAAGTTTTAGGAGATACTGCGTACGGTCCTATATTAAAAGGCTGATGCTATTTATAGCTTTTTTATTTAGTGAAAAACTTCCTTTTTTGAGATGATGCTATGCTTAGAAATGTGATTAGCTTAATTAATTGTATTTGCTTAGCTTGAATTAAAGAGTCATAGGATAACAGAATCTAATGGAAAGACTAACAAAAGACCAAATTCAAGAGTTACCCATATATGAAGGTATTTCTCTAGAAAACATAGTCGTTGTGACTAAGGAAGAAGATGCTATTAACGTAATAGCAGAATTGAAAAAATACACTTGCTTAGGTTTTGATACAGAAAGTAAGCCTTGTTTCAAAAAAGAAGATGTAAGTGATGGACCACATCTTATACAGATAGCAACGAAATCTAAAGTATTTTTGTTCCCTACGAAATTTTATAGAAATTTCTCTAATATAGAAGAAGTATTATCAGATCCAAAAATAAAAAAAGTAGGGTTTGGGTTAAAAGAAGATAAAAAGCTACTTTTGAGAAATTTTGGGATTAAGTTAGTAAACTCGGAAGACCTCTCCTCAAAAGTTATGCGCTTTGTACAGGCTAAACAAAGAGTGGGGGCTAGAGCTGCTGTTGCAATTTTCTTTAATCAAAGGCTTTCCAAAAACGCACAGAAATCAAATTGGTCAATATTTCCTCTAAAAGATCATCAGAAGAAGTATGCTGCTAATGATGCTCATTCAGCTTTATTAATTGAACTTGAAATAGAGAAATCCAGTCGAGTAATAGCACAGTGATAAGTCATTTAAGAAAATCAAAAATTCAAGTTCTAACTAGCTAACTATTTCAAAAGGTACTAATCTAACAACAACCATCAAAGAGAAAGCTATGACAACCTCAAAAGTAACTTATCAAGGCGACCTACGCACTACCGCTATCCACCTGCAATCAAACAATGAGATCATTACTGATGCACCAGTTGATAATCAAGGTAAAGGCGAGGCGTTTTCACCGACTGATTTATTGGCGACCAGTTTAGCCAGTTGTATGCTAACGATTATCGGTATTAAAGCTCGTGATATGGATATCGATATTGCAGGTACTACCGCCGAAGTGACCAAAGTGATGTCAGCTGATCCAAGACGGGTTAGCGAAGTACATGTTGCTATTACTTTTAGTCAAGATTTAGATGACAAGACGCAAAAAATATTCTATAACACGGCGCTAACGTGCCCTGTCGCTAAAAGTATCCATCCTGATATTATTCAAAAAGTGACTATTAATTCCAAGAACTACTAATCCCAAGAACTACTAATTCCAAAAACTAGTAACCTCTATAATGGTAATTAACATGGCTACCAAAACCTTGCTTATCGTTGCGCATACGCCTTCGCCTAATACCAAAAAATTAGCACAAGCTGCTTATGACGGTGCTAGTCATCCTGATATTGATATCAATGTCATTCTTAAAACACCGCAGGATACCCAGCCTGAAGATGTGCTAGCAGCAGATGCATTATTATTGGGCACGACCGAAAATCTAGCCTATATGGCAGGTCTGACTAAAGACTTTTTTGATCGCTGCTACTATCCAGTGTTGGAAAAGAAGCAAGGCATGCCCTTTGCATTATATATTCGTGCTGGACAGGATGGTACGGGTACCAAACGTGCTATGCAGACAATCACTACTGGGCTGCGTTGGTCGTGGATTCAAGAGGCGCTGATTTTACAGGGAGATTGGCAAGAAGCATTTACTGAGCAAGTCGAAGAACTAGCGATGACCCTTGCTGCTGGATTAGAGGCTGGGATTTACTAAATGAGTATATATTCATCTACTGCACTACCATTTTCTCAAGCTTGTGAGAACAATAAACAGCCGATTTTGGAAGTTTTACAAAAAGAATTGAAAGACTCTTTGCATGTGTTAGAAGTTGGCTCAGGAACTGGTCAGCATAGTGTATATTTCGCATCGAGATTAGCACATTTAAAATGGCAGACGAGTGATGTGTTAGCGCATCATGCCACTATCAATGCTTGGCATACTGCTTATCCCGCGCCTAATTTATATAAACCGCTGGCTTTTGATTTGGCAGTCGATCCATTACCGATTAGTCCTGCTAGCAATCAGCCCTACGATACAGTCTTTACCGCCAATACCTTGCATATTATTTCGTGGTCTTTGGTTACCAAGTTATTTGAATTGGTCAGCGATGTATTACCTGCAAATGGTAAGTTAATCGTCTATGGGCCGTTTAATGAAAATGGGCATTATACCAGCGCGGGTAATCAGCAGTTTGATATCAGTCTCAGGCAACGCGACCCAAAGAGTGGTATTCGTCATTTAGAAGACATCATTGCTTTGGCAAAGACACATCATCTAAGACTAACTAAGAAGTATGCGATGCCCGCTAATAACCAGCTATTGGTTTTTCAAAAATTCTAGCTTACTGACGCTTTGGAACAAAAAAGACCTCTCAATCAAGATCTTATAACGATCGATTGAGAGGTCTTTTTGTGTAGAGTGGCTTATGTTGTTTACAGACAGTCAAATTATTTATAGGCTTCTGCTAAAAAATCCAAATAACGTTTCCAAGAACGCTCATCAGCGCGAGCATCATATCTATCGCTGCCGAATACGCTAAAGGCATGTGGCGCACCACTATAGGTGATCATTTCATGCGGTACTTTTGCCGCTTCTAAAGTCTTAGCTAAAGTGGTAAAGCTTTCAAGGGAGACGGATTCATCCGCAGAGCCATGAAAGACCAAGATCTCGCCAGTCGTCTTATCATAACTCTGACCTGTTGGAGTATCAAAGGCACCATGAAAGGGTACAAACGCTTTTTGCGGGAATCCTGAGCGCGCTAGCTCTAAAGCAACCGTACCGCCAAAACAATAGCCCATCGTCACGCCCGTGCGTGCATCATTGCCTTGCGCTTGACCGGCGTTCAATGCGCCTTGTAGCAAGCGGCGCATTTTGCTGCGATCGTCATATAATGCTGCGGTTAAGCGTTTATTGTCTTCAATAGTCGTCGGGCGGATGCCTTGCCCAAACATATCAGCCGCCAACACGTTATACCCTTCACTTGCCAACATATCAGCACGCTTACGCTCATAATCGGTTAGCCCATCCCAATCATGAATCAGTAAGATAAATGGTGCATTTGCCTTATCGGCTTTGGCGTAATAGCCCTCATAGGGTTGATTATCTACCATATAAGTGACATTTTTAGTCGTAATAGCCGCCGCCGTTTGGCTGAACATTAATGCCATCAAGCCTAATGACGTTCCAAGCAATAAAGAGTGATGCAAATTTTTAGGGGCGTAAATAGAAGTAGGTAGCATAGCGAGCCTCATGGTTTAAAGTAAGGAACATAAATACTCAGCTAAAAACATTGCCCGTGCTATTTCTCAGTAATGTACAAAGCCTCATAAAATCATACCTTAAAGAATAACTACATTACAACCGTCTATTGTTAATATAGTCGATTCAATTTAAAAATAATACAGTGCTGCTGGGATAAATTTTTCGAAGCCTCTGGAGTGCGAAGCGCACAGCAAGCGAGAAAAATTTATCCCAGCATAATGCTATTTTTAACGTACCTCTTTTATATTGAACTGACTATATTTTCATCGCTTAAGACTGCTTTATACCTTATCTTGTAAACTTAACGCTTAACCAAATATCAACACGCTTAACCATATATGTGACATACCTGCTGAGGTTTTTGAGTAATATAATTGATGTGCTTGTTATAGTTTTCTCATTTTTTAATCATTAGCCGTGCTGAAACACAGAAAATTAAACGACATTTGAAGTCATTATCATCTCTAAGGATATAAAAACTGTGTCAGCGCTTATTTAATGGTCTATTTATAGCCCATTTTCACTCATTCGCTAGGATATTTTATGAATAAGAATATTGATCATACTGACCCCGCCAAAGATATGAACACCACACGTGGCAATGGTGGTGAAACCCATCAACGTGCCGGTGACGACACCAAAGTTCTGACTACTCAGCAGGGTGTAGCCATTTCTGACAATCAAAACTCACTCAAAGCAGGTCCGCGCGGACCGACGCTACTTGAAGATTTTGTGTTACGTGAAAAAATCCATCACTTTGACCATGAGCGTATTCCAGAGCGTATCGTTCATGCACGTGGTAGCGCCGCGCACGGTTATTTTGAGTTGACTGAATCACTCGAAGAGTATACTACGGCAAAGATTTTGACTGAAACTGGCAAACAAACGCCACTATTTACCCGTTTTTCGACTGTAGCTGGTAGTCAAGGCTCAAAAGATACGCCACGTGATGTCCGTGGCTTCTCAGTTAAAATTTATACCGAAGAGGGCAACTGGGATTTGGTGGGTAATGATATGCCCATTTTCTTTATCCAAGATGCGATGAAGTTTCCCGATCTTGTCCATGCTGTCAAACCTGAGCCTGATCGCGGTTTTCCGCAAGCCGCTTCTGCCCATGATACCTTTTGGGATTTCGTTTCATTAAGCCCTGAAACCATGCATAACGTCATTTGGTTGATGAGTGATCGTGGGATACCGCGTAGCTTGCGTATGATTGAAGGTTTTGGTATTCATAGTTATCGTCTGATTAATAAAGAAGGTAAGAGTACCTTTATGCGTTTCCATTGGAAACCAGTGCTCGGTGTGCAGTCGACGACATGGGATGAAGCGGTGAAAATCTCTGGTGCCGATCCTGATTATCATCGTCGTGATTTGTTCGAATCTATTAATAACGGTGATTTCCCTGAATGGGGATTTGGCGTGCAGTTGTTTACTGAAGAAGAAGCCAGTAAATTTCCGTTTGACCATTTAGACGCCACTAAGATGATTCCAGAAGAGATGGTACCGGTTAAAATCGTCGGTAAGATGGTGCTAAACCGTTATCCTGATAACTTCTTTGCCGAAACCGAGCAAGTGGCCTTCTGCCCATCACATGTACCGCCTGGTATCGATTTTAGTAATGATCCGTTATTACAAGGTCGCCTGTTCAGTTATTTAGATACGCAGCTATCTCGCTTAGGATCGCCAAACTTTGCGCAAATCCCAATCAACGCACCGAAATGTCCGTTTGCTAACAATCAGCAAGATGGTCATATGCAGATGCAAGTGCCAAAGACTCGTGCATTGTATGAACCACAAAGTTTGGATCCAACGAGACCACGTGAGAGCGCCAAAAGAGGCTTTGAATCGTTCCATGAGCAGTTAGACGATGGGGTCAAAGGTCGCGTACGCGCTGAAAGCTTCGCTGACCACTATAGTCAGCCGCGTATGTTCTATCGTAGCCAAACGACCATTGAACAAGCACACATTGCTTCAGCGTATGCGTTTGAGCTTGGTAAAGTAGATACTGCGCATGTACGTACTCGTACACTCAGTCATCTGCGCAATATTGATGAAGACTTGGCCAGTCGTGTTGCTAAAGCACTTGGTATGGAATTGCCTGAGTCTGCTGATGCGGCCGCACCTGTCCAAGATATGGAAGTTTCTCCTGCCGTAAGAACGATTGGTCTGTCACCTAAGAGCTTAAAGGGTCGCATGATTGGGATTTTAGTGGCGGAAGGCTCAAAGCATAGTGAAATAGAAAAGTATGAGAATGCGGCGCAAGCGGAAGGTGCTAGCGTGAAGATTGTCGCACCAGGCCGTGAGGTCACACTTGATGACGGCACTCGTATTCAGTCTGCTGAGCGCGTCGCTGGTGCACCATCAGTGATGTTCGATGCCGTTGTGAGTATCATTATGCCAGACCAAGCTAAAAAGCTGGCTAAAGACAGCTCAACGCTAGATTGGTTCACTGACGCTTATGTGCATTGCAAAGCGATTGCCTATTGCGGTGCAACCGATGAGTTTATCTTAAGTAAGTTACCGATTGAAAAAGATGAATTCGTCACGCCATTATCTGATTTGGATGCTTTTATTGATAATGCTAAATCGCGTCTATGGGAGCGTGAGCCAAAGGTTCGTGACTTAGCCTAGTTTTTTGGCTTAGTTTTTCTGGCCTAGTTTTTTTAGCCTAATTTGTTTTTAGCTTAGCTGTTTTAATAAAGTTAGGTTTACGCATTACTTAGCCTATGAAAACGGTAAAGCTTAAATGAATGGTTAAACAAAGAACTCAGTATACGTACTGGGTTCTTTTTTTTATAAGCATAGGTTTTTATAAGAGTGGATTTTTGATAAGAATAGACCTGTAGGCTTATCATAAAGGCGATAGGAATCGAATGAACTATAGTCACAAGCGTTCACTCAAAGTCATTTTTTTTAAAGTAACGCGCGTTACAATGAGGCGTTATCTTTAATCATCATTGATTGAATGATAACGCATAAAAAAGCACCATAATAATGATTAAAGTAGGTCAAGGAAGATAAATGAGTTTATGTAATATCGTACGGTTAGATGGGTATATTCAAAGTAGCTATCTTGCAGTATATCCAGATAAAATCCTGCTACTTGATGGCTGTTGTCGCCCTGATGTAGCGACGGTGCTGGACTATATTAAACACACTCTGAAGCGACCAATAAGCGACTTAAAAGTAGTCATGGTAACCCACATGCATCCCGACCATGCAGGTGGCGCGCATAAACTTAGAGAAGAAACCGGCTGCTTAATTGTTTCTGCGGATAAGGACAAGCAATGGTATAGCGGAGTAGGTGGTCACGTCATGCATCTGGTGGATATTGGTCTGGCTCACTATGTAGCGAGGCGGCAAGGTCGCTCACCTAAATATCTCTGGTACTCAGCGCACTTGCAGCCTGACCTGACGGTCATCGATGGTGACAGCATTCCTAAGTTTGATGATTGGCAGGTATTAGAGACGCCAGGGCATACAGACCGTGATTTGTCGCTGTTTCATACGCCAAGCCGTCAAGTTTATACCGCTGATTTAATTATTAAACTGCGCCATAAATTTGTGGCACCATTTCCTATTTATGATCCTAAGGTTTATATTCAGTCGCTACAAAAGGTAAAAGATTTGCAGCCAAGCAATGTCTTGATGGCACACGGTTGCGAGTTGGATATTGATGCGGCGACTTTTGATATGCTAATTGCTCAAGCACCTAAACATCGCCGGACGATTAAAGACACGATTAAGCATAAATTGCTTTGGCGTCAAGATAAAAGCTTTCCTCTTAGTAAACGCAAACGCTAGACTATTTATAGTATGAATTTCTCTCGCTTCTGCGCACTTTGTAAGACAGAGGCGGCGAACAATTAATACCAATAGCGCTGTAACCTTTTAAAAGCCGATCAGCTATATATAAATAACTTAGAGAAAAACGAATAAAAAAAAGCCCAATCATTAAATGACTGGGCTTTTCTAAATATGGTGGGCCGACCGCGACTCGAACGCGGGACCAATTGATTAAAAGTCAACTGCTCTACCAACTGAGCTATCGGCCCTGAAGAGTGTATAAAAAGCACTGCTTTTTTAACTCTGCAAGAGAATTTACAAGTTCGTAAATTCTGTGAAATTTTCTAAAAGAAAACTTCTTAAACTTTTTAACTTACGACGCCAATACCTGATAGGGTAAAGTGCATGATAAGAATAATACTAAAGATGGTGGGCCGACCGCGACTCGAACGCGGGACCAATTGATTAAAAGTCAACTGCTCTACCAACTGAGCTATCGGCCCTGAGAAGCGTTAAAAAATTGTATTACAATTTTAGCTTCGCAAGATAAATTTCCTTAAAGGGAAATTTATTAAAACTAGACATTTAAAAAATGTCTGTAAGCTTGGTTTCTTTATCTATCGAAGTATCAATATCAAAAGAGGCAACAAACTTGTTTTCCCGTTTAGATTATTTGTATCTCTAAACGTGAGAGCACATTATATATATAATTAAGACAATTACAACCCCGAATTATCAAAAAAGTGAAAATCTTACGTAATAAGTGGTAATTTTTTAAATTTAGCTATTATTTAGGTTTTGAGCTACTTGGTTTTGAGCTATTTATTGTCATGATTGATTTTTGATTTTGAAATTGGTGTTTTGAATCTAGTTCTCAGAACCTTATGCTCATAATCTGGTGCTCATAATATTTCTAATCTCTAGATAGGGCTTCTACAGGGTCAAGCTTGGCCGCATTACGGGCCGGTAAAAAGCCGAACACAACACCGATAAGCGTCGAGCAGACAAAAGCGGCAATAATAGAGGTTGGTGAGTAGATGACTTTAAAGCTATCTCCGCCCACACTGTTAATCAGCTCACCGATGGCAAATGCCATCCCAATACCCAGTAAACCCCCTAAAATACAGACCAAAACGGCTTCGATAAGGAACTGCTGCATGATATCGCTTTGACGAGCACCGACTGCCATACGTACGCCAATCTCATTGGTGCGCTCGGTCACTGATACCAGCATGATATTCATAACACCAATACCGCCTACGACTAAAGAGATAATGGCAATGGATGAAATCAGTAATGTTAGCGCAGTGGTGGTAGATTCAATGGTTTGACGAATAGAGTCGGAATTACGTATACGAAAATCATCAGTACCATGGCGGCTTTGCATGAGTTCCGAGATGGCAGATTCAGCGGCAGAGGATGAGATATTGTTATCAATCAGCGCCACGAAGCTTTCGATATAAGCGCTGCCTATAAGACGTGACATCATGGTGGTATAAGGCATATATAAGGTGGGAGAGTCCTGCCCACTACTAAAGCCACTGTCATTGGGTTCTAATACCGCGATGATGCGCCCCGGCACGCTGCCTATGAGCAACACTTCACCGATGGGATTGGCGTTGTCAGGGAAAAAGGTCTGCTTGGCATTGTCATCAATGATAATGTCTTGGCTACGGCGTAGGACGCTTTGCTCATCGAAGCCTTGTCCTTGGCTTAGCGTCTCGCCGGTCACGTCGAGATAGTCTTTACCCACACCTCTAACGCTTGCCGCTTCTTGTATATTACGGTAGCGCACATTGGTGTTGGTATTGATTTGCGGGCTGACGCTAATGACATAGGGCTGATCGGCGACGGCTTGTGCATCTTGCGGGGTTAGATTGTCATCGTTATATTGACGTCTAGGGTCGCCATAGGGGTAGCCGTCAGTGACAGTGATGGTGTTAGTACCCAATGAGCTAATATTAGACAGAATCTGCGCTTGTGAGCCTTTGCCAAGGCCGACCACTGAGACCACTGAGGCGATACCAATGATAATACCTAACATGGTCAATAACGTACGCATCTTATGCGCGCGCATGGCGAGTAGCGACATTTTGAACGCTTCAAATAGGCGGTCAATAAAGCTGCTAAAGGCACTCTTGCGACGTTTGTCTAAAATAGGCGCCGGTTGGGCGGCTATTTGCTGATAATCTTCGTTTTTATAGTCCGCTATAATGTAGCCGTCTTTGATTTCAATCACGCGTTCAGCTTGTTCGGCTAGATGGGGATCATGAGTCACCATGATAATGGTATGACCTTGGGCGTTTAACTCCTTTAAGATTTGTACGACATCTTCACCTGATTTACTATCAAGCGCACCTGTCGGCTCATCCGCTAAGATGATATCGCCGCCATTCATCAATGCCCTTGCAATAGAGACACGCTGTTGCTGGCCACCCGATAGCTGGCTTGGGCGATTATTAACCTTGTCAGCCAACCCTAAGTCTGACAGCAGTTTTTCAGCGCGCTCATTGCGCGCTTGCCCGTCCATCCCTGCGTAAACTGCAGGCACAGAAACATTGTCACGAGCGCTAATATCACCCAGCAGATGATAACGCTGAAAAATAAAGCCAAAATGCTCACGGCGTAGTTTTGCCAGCTCGTCGGCTTCCAAGCGACTAACCGATTGACCAAATACTTGATAGTCGCCTGCAGTCGCTTGATCTAAGCAACCTAAGATATTCATCAAGGTTGATTTGCCTGAGCCAGATTGCCCGATAATAGCAACCATTTCACCTTGATGAATGGTTAAGTTGATATCATCTAGCACGCGAATAGTTTGCTCGCCTGCCTTGAACTCTTTAATAAGTCCTTTGACTTGCATCAAGGGTATAGCCGTCGCGGTGTTAGAGGTGGGGTCTTGGTTGCTCATCTGCCATGCTGCCTATATCAATCAATATCAACGTTCATCGTCCGCTAGTGAACGCTCGAGGTGTTGCGCCTGATCCTCATCACAGCCCTAATTATGATTAGGGTTTAACGCTAAAACGGTCTGCGACCTCTACCGCCTTTTGCACCTTTCTCAGGTCCTTCTTCGCTTAATATAACTTCATCGCCTACCTTGAGACCACTCAATATCTCAGCATTGACACGGTTATTGATACCTACTTTTACCGTTTGTTCAACGACTTCGCCATCGGCTTTGAGTACGCGGACATTGGCCATGGTTGTACCCGAATCACTGTCAGGCTTAGTCGCAGTGGTAGACTCTGTTTTAGCGTTTCTAGATTTTTTAGAGTTGGCGGCAGGTTGTAAGGCAGCAGAGGGGATAAGTAAAGCGTCTTTTGCTTGATTAATAACGATATAAACTTGTGCTGTCATATCAATACGGAAGCGGCGCTCGGTATTCGGCACTTCGATATAACCGACATAGTAGATAGCAGCGTCGGTAGAACTGGTATCGCTAATTTTTTCAGGAGCCGGTTCAATGGCTTTAAGAGTCGCATCATATTTTTGGTCGGGATTACCGATGATATTGAAATAGACTGGCAGCCCTGCTTTGACGTTAATGACGTCGGCTTCAGAGATTTGCGCATTGATTCGTACGGTTGATAAATCGGCTAATGTCACAATGGTAGGGGCCGTTTGATTGGCGTTCACCGTCGTCCCTTGCTCAGTCGTTACCGATACGACTGTCCCTGACATTGGCGCACGAATCGTGGTGTAGCTCAAATCTTCTTGAGCGGTGCTGACGTTGGTTTGAGATTTACGTAATGCTGCCTGTTGGCTATTAATATTCGCCTCGGTGGTTGCAATCGCCGCTTTGGCAGTCTCAATGGCGGCGCGTGCATTAGCAACTGCTGCTTTAGCCGTTTCAACACGAGTACCTTGCGTATCGTATTCTTGTTGAGAGATAGCATCGATGGCGACCAATGATTGCAGGCGGGTAAAGTCTGATTGTGCTTGTTTTAATTCAGACTGGCGGCTATTAAGATCAGCTTGTGCGCCTTTTAAACCGGCTTGACGACTTAAAGATTCTGCTTGTGCACTTTGCAGCGCGGCTTCACTTTGCTCAAGGCTCGCTTGCTCATTACTTAGACTGTTCTTTTGGGTAACTTGGTCAATCTGCGCAATTAGATCGCCTTTTTGTACCTCATCGCCGACTTCAACAAACAGTCGAGTCACTTCACCAGATACCTGCGCGCCAACATCTACCGTATTTAACGCTTTGACTTTTCCAGAGGCCATGACGTTATTTTCAATATCGCCAATCTCAGCTGTCGCGGTTAGATAGTTAGGTGTAGCTTCTTTTGGTTTTAAGGTTTTATAGGCTAAAGCCGCTAAAGCGACGATAATTAAGGCAATAATGCCCCATTTAATAGCAGACTTTTTGCTCATTTTGCGCATGACAACAATCCAATCACAATTAAATCAAGTGTAGCTATAGTAGAGGTTCGATGGACAAAAAGGAATGGTAATTAGTTTGCGAAAGGTTAAGAAGAGATATTGAGGCGGATTTTAAAGAAGAGGTTTGGATTTGTGAATAGGATTAATGAGTAAAAGAAGCAGGTTAAACAATAATATCATTCAAAATATGATTTATGATTGATTGATTGATAAATAAGTAAGGAGCAACAACTTTGCTTATTTAGTAGGGAATAAACGCTTGCCTGATAGCTCTAACGCTGCTTGTAGTAACAACTCCCATGCTGGTTGACGCACGAGACCTTTGATTGCTTGGTCACAGCGATAAAGTAGTGCAGGCCAAGAGACCGTTTGCGCTTTTGACTGACGACGACAGGCTTGTTGGTATAAGCCTTGTTTGCTACGCCAAATACCAAGAGCTTGCGGGTCTTGCCCATCCATCAATTGCATAATCTGCCGCATGTCTTTACTAATTGACCATAAAACCAACGTTGTTGGTTCATCAGTGGCTTTGAGCTGAAAAATAATTTTTGCCACTTGTGCACTGTTACCTGCAAGCATCGCATCAGATAAATCAAAGACGCTAAATTGGGCATCACTGACCAATGCGGCTTGTAAATCTTTGATATCCAATGCGACGTTTGCTGTATTTGTCACAGCATTGCTGCTTTCTTGATTAGTGCTATTTGCCATTAGCTGCGGGGCAAACAAGTAGGATAACCGCCATAAGGTTTGATAGGCGCTTAGCAAATGATGTTCAGTATGTGACATGAGGAGCTGCCAAGCGTCTTGAGACAGCTTTAAGCCAAACTGCTGGGCTTGTATCTGTAATAGCTGCTGGCGCTGTTGTTCATTATATAAATTGCAGTCAATGACATGACCATATTGAGAAAATGGCGCAAACCATTTACTGCTTTGGGCACGTTTGTCTTGTTTGGGCGTTAACCATAATAGGCTATGACTATGGGCACCAGTTTGAGCATCCTGTGCAAAGCGTTCTAACTCTGTAATGACCGCTTTATCAGGCTTATGATTGCCCGTCACAATCAATGCGCTGGCATCATCAAATAAAGACTGGCTACCAAGCTCTGATAGTACCTCTTGCCAGCTCTTAACCGACACTAGCTCTATGCGCTTGATGGCATAGTTCTGCGCGCGCCAATGCGGTCGCAAGGCGTCAATCAGCCATTGACTCAGTAACGGCTCATCGCCATGCGCAAACCACAAGCCCGCTACTGCAACTGAGGGTTGTAGTAGTTTTGGATAGGCTTTTATAAAGGTATCTTGCATAGATATATGAGAACACAGAGTTATGGATGTGGGTTTAAAAAGTGTAATTTTAAAAAGACTAATCGGCTAAAAACTAAGGTTTTGGTACGATAATGGCATTAGATACTGAGCCTTTGCCGATTTGAGCAGATGTATTGGCGCTAGCAGGTGTCACCTTAGGCAGCGCAATAGCGACATATTGATCGGTAATTCGACGCGCTAAGCTGTCATAGAGCCAGTCACGAATTTGATCACCTTGCTGATCGTCGGTACTCACCGACGCTTCGTTATATTGATAGCTGCGCTCAACCTGGATAGGATTAGTAAGCGTTATAGGCTTGCCATTTTCAATACTTTGATAGCTGACATCAGCTGACAATACCAAGCGGATTTCTGTTAATACGCCGACCAATTCATAACGTTTAAAACGTATATTGTTAACGGTAATAGCAGCGATGGTTTCAGTGCCTGCTCGTTGGTTATTATTGGCAACGTCAGCCAAGGTCATGTTAGTAATCACATCGACACCTAGTGCTTCTAGGCGCCTTGTGAGCGGTAATTTAAGCGGGAATGAGGTGCGATTGTCTTCGACAATCACTGCTGTTTTGGCAACATCAAACAGCATTGACTCGCCATAACCACGTAGCTGAAAGCCGCAACCACTGAGTCCCGCAGTCGCACCAAGTACCGCAAACATTGGCAAAGCCGCGAGTAGTGCCGTCGCTAGTTTTTGTCTACTCGACTTATTGGGCATGCGGTTTTGTCCCTTTAATTGTGTCTGATGTGACTGCATAGCTGGGTGTTTATACGACATAGTCGCTATCCTTATTTTAATAATAAGACCTAAAGCATGACGTTCCAATAGGTCTAGCCTGCAACCACAATATTAACCAGTTTATTGGGTACAACGATTTCTTTTTTAATCTCACCGGTAAGAAACTTTGCCACCCCTTCAAGCGCGCGTGCCTGTGCTTTTATCTGTTCAGGGTCGCTATTTGGTGCTACATCCATCTTACCGCGCATTTTACCATTGACCTGAACCACCATCGTGATCATATCTTGTACTAAGGCACTCTCATCAACTTCTGGGTAGTTCAGCGTCACGGTATCAAGACCTAATTGCTCAAGTAAGTGCTCACCAATGTGAGGAGCATACACTGATAGCATAATCAATAAATCAATCAGTGCTTCATGCTGTACTTGCAGATCTTGCTCGCTACTGGCTTTAAAGTTACTCAGCTCGTTAGCAAGCTCCATTAGACTGGATACGGGCGTATTCAGTGCCAAACGCTTACCTAAATCACTGTCAATTTTGCCAATGGTTTCATGAGTTTTGCGACGTAATGCTTTTGCTTCTTTGCTTAAGTTATCCGTATTTAAGGCATCGTTATTGAGCGACTCAAGGCTTAAGTTAGTAGTAGTTAACGCTTGGATATGCTCAGAAGCAATACGCCAAACTTTTTTAACAAAGTTATAAGGACCTTTTAACGCATCATCTGACCATTCAAGCGTTTGATCGGCAGGGGCAGTAAATAGGGTGTAAAGGCGCACGGTATCCGCGCCATATTTATCAATGGTTATCTGTGGATCAACGCCATTATTTTTTGACTTAGACATTTTTTCGATTTTACCAATCGTTACTGGCTGACCGTCTGACTTTAAAATGGCTTTAATCGGCTGACCACGCTCGTCATAATCAATGTCGACATCTTCGGTGAAGTAATAAGTGGTACTGCCATCGCTATTGACGCGGTAGAACGTACCGGCAAGTACCATACCTTGGGTCATCAAATTGGCAAATGGCTCATCACCTGAGACCAAGTTTTCATCACGCATCAGCTTATGGAAGAAGCGCGCATAAAGTAGATGCATGACCGCATGCTCAACACCGCCGATATATTGATCGACAGGCAGCCATTTATTTGCAGCAGATTTATTGACCATGTTAGTCGTATCATGCGGACTGGCAAAGCGCGCATAGTACCAGCTTGACTCTACAAAGGTATCAAAGGTATCGGTTTCGCGCTCAGCAGGATTGCCACATTTAGGGCAGCTGGTATTGACAAACTCTGGGATGTTTTTCAGCGGATTACCGCGTCCATCAGGGACAACGTCAGTTGGTAGAATAACTGGTAAATCTTGCTCATCAACAGGTACAGTACCGCAATGCTCACAGTTGACCATTGGGATCGGGCAGCCCCAATAGCGCTGGCGTGAGACGCCCCAATCACGTAGACGATATTGGATTTTTTTCTTAGCAAGCTGTTGTGGCTCAAGCTTAATTAGCATCGCTGCAAATGCTTGCTCGAAATCTAGCCCGTCAAATTCACCTGAGTTAACCACGATATTGCGCTCGGTATAAGCACGATTGTTGTCATCTTCCACATCATCGAAATAGCCAACTGGAATATCAATCACTTGCTTAATCGGAAGCTCGTATTTAGTGGCAAACTCATAGTCACGCTCATCGTGCGCTGGTACTGCCATTACTGCGCCAGAGCCGTAGCTCATCAATACATAGTTGGCAACCCAAACTGGCACTTCTTCGCCAGTCAATGGATGAGTAACGGTAAGACCGGTATCCATACCAATTTTTTCAGCTTTAGCCAAATCTGCTTCAGCGACCGAGCCTTTTTTGCACAGCGCGCAGAATTGAGCGATCGCTTCATCATGCTCAGAAGCATATTGCGCTAGCGGATGCTCTGCCGCTACTGCTACATAAGTGACACCCATCAAGGTATCAGGACGAGTTGTAAACACATCTAAAGTATTGCTTTCGCCCGCAAGCTCATAAGGGAAATGCACTTCCATACCCGCACTACGACCAATCCAATTACGCTGCATGGTAATCACTTCAGATGGCCAATGACCTTCTAGTTGATCCAAATCATCCAATAGCTCATCGGCATAATCGGTGATGTTAAAGTAATACATTGGAATATCACGCTTTTCGACGGCAGCACCACTACGCCAGCCTTTACCATCGATAACTTGCTCATTGGCTAAAACGGTATTATCGACTGGATCCCAGTTGACGGTCGCAAGCTTTTTATAAACCAAGCCTTTTTTATATAACTGTAAGAATAACCATTGTTCCCACTGATAATACTCAGGGCTACAAGTGGCAAATTCACGTGACCAGTCAATAGACAAGCCAAGCAACTTTAGTTGGGCGCGCATGCTGTCAATATTTTCAAACGTCCATTTTGCCGGTGGTGTTTGATTAGCAATTGCCGCATTTTCTGCTGGCAAGCCAAAACCATCCCAGCCCATTGGCTGCATGACTTCAAAGCCTTTGAGGCGATAATAACGACTCAGTACATCAGAGATGGTATAGTTACGTACGTGACCCATGTGCAGCTTACCGCTCGGGTAAGGGAACATTGACAGCATATAGCGACTTGGCTTATCGCTTGGCTCATTGCTGACTTCAAAACGCTTGTCTGTTGCCCATTTGGCTTGCTGCTGCGCTTCGATAAGTTGTGGCTGATATTGGGCATTATCGATAGAAGTATTATTAGTATGGTTAGTATTAGCAGTTTCTGCTGTCACGGCGTTGCTCATAGTTGGCTCGGAATCGGTTATTACAGATAAATGGGGTGAAATTTTATAATGCCATAGCATAGCGTAATTTGGCGAAAATTGCGACGATATGATGCCGCCTTTACTCGATAGCTTTGCTGCTTTAAAAGTAATTCAAACCATCATTTAATTTTGCTTCTCGCCAGTCTTAAGGGTTATTTAGGTATAATAAAGAATAATGATAATTGACTTGGAGTTCATATGACCATTACCATTTACGGTATCAAATCATGTAGCACGATGAAAAAAGCCTTTACTAAGCTTGACGAGCTGGGCGTCAGCTATGATTTTCATGATTATAAAAAGCAAGGCATTGATAAAGAAAGCGTTCAGCGCTGGGTTGATAGTTTAGGTATTGATAAAGTGCTGAACAAACGCGGGACAACGTGGCGTAAGCTAGAAGGTGATCAAAAGCAAGCAGCTGATGCCAGTGTGGATAAAGCGATTGATTTGTTGGTAGAAAACACTAGCATGATTAAGCGTCCAATAGTTGAAGGTAAGTCAGTGCTGTTCTGCGGTTATGATGAAGCTGAGTTTGAGGCAGTTTTTAATAAATAAAAGGCTTTCACTAACAGACTGTCATTTTTATCAAAAAGCGCCGTAAAACCACGTCACTTCTAGGGCGTGGATATCAGGCGTCAACCGTTGTCATCTAAGATTGAACACAGCTTGTTAACCAAGCTCATTGAGATCATAATCATCTTATGAAGACGCTCAAATTACGCATCAAAGACAAACACGCCAATCAGCTAAATATCTTAGCGGGATCGGTTAACTTTGTCTGGAATTACGTCAATGAGCTTAGTTTTAAGCACTTGCAGCGTACCGGTAAATTCTTTTCAGCTTATGATATCGCAACTTATGTAAAAGGTAGTGGTGAGCTGCTAAACCTGCACAGCCAAACATTGCAAGCTATAACTGAAACCCATGCTAAGAGCCGCAAACAATTCAAAAAAGCCAAACTCAACTGGCGTACCAATAATCCTAAAGCCAAACGCAGAAACTTAGGCTGGATACCTTTTAAAAAGACCGCTATCAAACACCTAGCAACCCGTCAATCAGGCAAGAAAAGCCTTAAATCTACCATTCAGCTAAGCCTCGCTAAGGGTAAAAAGCTCACTATTGATGTATGGGACAGCTATAACTTAGCGCTCTATAGCATCAATACCTGCGAGCTGGTGCAAGATTCTCGCGGCAAGTGGTATGCCTGTGTCACCGTTAAAGAATACCCAAAAACAGCTTGCGGTGACGGTCAAGTTGGGATTGATTTGGGCTGCAAGGATTCAGCGGTGAGTAGCAATGGTGATGTTCTGACCACTAAACTGACCCATAAATATGCTGAAAAACTGGCCATCGCTCAGCGGGCGAAGAATAAAAAACGGGTCAAGACTATTCACGCCAAGATCAAAAATACCCGCCAAGACCTCATTCATAAATTCACTAATAAATTAGTCAAATCCAACAACTTAATTGTCGTTGGCAAGATAAAATCAAAATCATTCACTTCAAGCAAACTTGCCAAATCCGTCTATGACGCTGGTTGGTTTGAGATTAAGCGGCAACTGGATTACAAATGCGCGAACGCAGGTTGCCACTATATTGAAGTGAATGAAGCGTACACAACCCAAACCTGCTCGTGTTGCGGCTCACGCCAAGACAGTCCGAAAGGTAGATCAGGGCTTGGTGTCAGAGCATGGTTTTGCAGTTCTTGTCAAACTGCCCATCAACGGGACGTTAATGGAGCAAAAAACATTCTCGCGGTCGGGCTTGGCCGTCTTTAGTAGGAATCCCCTTCACTTTTAGGGAGGGGAGGAAGTCAATTCTTATAACTTATGCTACTGTTATTAGGATTCATTTTGCTAATTCATAATGTTCAAGGATGAGGATAAGACTATGAAAAAGTTATTGTTAATGGCAACACTTGCTGTAGCACCTTTGATGGTTACAAGCGTACAAGCGGCTGATACGTCAACAAAAATAACCTTTGCTAAAGACAGCTACTGCGGTAGTTTTACCGGCAATATTCAGAATGGTAAAGTATTTCGTTTATGGCTCATGCCAGATCAAAATTTAGTTATTCGTAACGTTGGTGACGATCAAATCAATGTCGCTTATGTCTCAGGACCTAGTGGGCGCTTAAGCGGTGATCGTTATGAGAATGAAACGTCTTATATTACCCAGCGCAAAGGTAATCATCATATGAAGGTTTATGGAAATAGTAGCCATAGCTCTGTTGAGTTCTGCGCTTATTAAATAGTTTTAGGTTTAGCGCTTGTAGAAAATTAAAAAAGCCCAAGCTTGGATGTTAAATGCCAAGTTTGGGCTTTTTTATGCTAATGATGACTATAGTAGATTCACTTTAAAATCGATGCAGTGCAACTGGAATGAATTTTCCGTAGCCTCTGTGATAGCAGCAAGCAAGGAAAATTTATAACAGTTGCACATAGCTACTAATGTATCAGTTTTATCTTGAACTGATTATATAGCCTACTAGCTCATTGACGAATCTAAATCGCGACTGATTAATGTACCAACACCTTCGTTGGTGAAAATCTCTAACAGCGTCGCATGAGGAACGCGACCATCAACGATAACCGCGCTTTTAACACCACTACGAACCGCATCAAGCGCACACTGGATTTTAGGAATCATGCCGCCTGAAATCGTTCCATCTGCAATTAGGCCATCCACACTCTTAGGCGTCAAACCAGTCACTACTTGACTATCACGGCCTAAGACCCCTTTGATATTGGTCAATAGCATCAATTTTTCAGCTTGTAAAAATTCCGCTACTTTACCAGCGACCAAATCCGCATTGATATTATAAGTATTGCCTTCGCTATCGACGCCAAGTGGGGCGATAACAGGAATAAAGTTGGAGGCAATGAGCATATTAATGACGTCTTTATTGACGCTGACCACATCACCGACAAAGCCTAAATCTACCGGTACCGCAATACCATCTTCACCAATTTTTTCCATCATCAACTTTTTAGCTAAGATTAAATTGGCATCTTTACCAGTCAAACCAATGGCGCTGCCACCATGCTTATTGATTAAGCTGACAATCGATTTATTGACGCTACCGCCCAACACCATTTCAACGATATCCATCGTGCTTTTATCAGTAACGCGCATGCCGTCGATACGATCTGACTGACGTCCAAGCTCTTTTAATAAATTATCCACTTGTGGACCACCGCCGTGTACGACGACAGGATGCATGCCAACCGTTTTTAGCAAGACGATATCGCGAGCAAAAGAGCTTTCAAGCGCAGGATCGGTCATCGCATTGCCGCCGTATTTGACCACGATGATTTTATCGACAAAGCGTTGAATGTAGGGCAGGGCTGTGGTCAAGACTTCAGCGGTAATTTTGGCTTCATCTAAATTAAGCGTCATTATAAACTCCTAAAATACAGTGTTAAGCAGTCGGTTGTTTCAATAAAAAATGTATGGATAAAAAGGCTATATTCGATACCAAATAAAATAGATACGTTGTTTTATAACGCGAGACTGGGATAAGTTTTTCTTGCTTACTGTGCCTACGCCGACAGAGGCTGCAAAAAATCATCCCAGTCTCGCTGTATCTTTTTTACATTAAACTGACTATACGCTTGTGATAAAAAGTAGTTTTGGCAACTAGCTATTCAGGAAGAATAGCAATAATTTGCGCTGCTAAATCTTCATCAAATGGATGACATAAAGCGGCGAATTTTGCCTGAATATCTTTTAGATCCTCTATGCTGTCGCCAGCAAAGCGAGCAGTTAAATTGTGACTGGTATTTGATTGACGTAGCACCCCAAAACCGTGTGAAAAATCTAAACGTACGCCATCGATACAACTCAGTTTGGTCCCGACAGGCAATAAATATTGTGCTTGTTGCAATGTTATATAGGGTCTTTTAGCAGAGCATGTACACTCTGAGACAGCACAGTCGATGATTGGTTGGTGCTCAGTATGAGTAGAATTAAGCGATGTTGCTTTTATAAGTTGTTGTAAGTACAGACATAGCCGGATAAGCCGCTCTACGATCGAGCAGTCTGTCAAAGCTGTCTCTGGAAGCGGTAAATAATGGTCAGCAGTACTCACTATTACCGGTAAGCCATGAATGATAGTAGCTAAGTTTGGAGAAATTTTACCGTTATTGGCTGTATGTCCCAGCCAATGTAATAGCCGTAATGCTGCGTACATGGCGTCATCATAAAGGATGAAATAGCCATCATTAAAAATAAAATGACCTGATAACTCACCAGCGAATATAATTTGATTATTAGATTGTTGTAAACGTCTACGTATCAGGCTGCTACCCGTTTTGCTCATCACGGCTGTTGCGCCAAGTTCAGTAATGAGCTTGGGCAAATGATGGCAGCATTTAATATCAAAGAGAATTTGAGACGGTAATTGCGAGTCAGTTAAAAAATTAGGACGTTCAGTCAGCGCTACTTGTGCTAATAAGTAGAGTAAATGGTCAGGCGTGACAACCTTGCCGTTATTATCGACAATCATCAGCCTATCGCCATCGCCGTCAAAAGCGATCCCTATATCTGCTTGATGCGTAACAACGCTTTGTTGCAGCTGTTTGAGCCGATGTGGTTCAGTAGGATCAGGATTGCCCGTTGGGAAATGTCCGTTTGGTATATCGTTGAGCATGATGACATCTTGGCAAAAACGCTCAAATAAGTGCTGGGCGATATTGCTGGTTGCACCATGCATACAGTCTATAACAACCACCAAATAAAGTTTGGAAAAGGTCTGTCGGCTATCTGTAGTATGAGTAATAGACGCTTGGTTATTATATGGATAAAGCTGCTTAAACACTTGCACAATGGCATCAGTATAAACCCTACCTACTTGTTCAATAGGTAAGTTAATCTGCTTATTATTAATGGGTGCGTCAATGGCGTTTGACGACTTGCTTAGCGTATTACGGATAGCTAGCTCTTGATACAATGTTTGAATATCTTCGCTACTAGGAGATTGATGGTTTACTAACCACTTAATACCTAAAATGTCTTTGGCAGAGTGACTGGCTGTCACGACGATGCCATGCCCGTGATGTTGCTCTGCCCAAAAAACCATCATAGGGGTGGTAATTAAACCCAGCTGGATAACTTGTATGCCGCACTGAGTCAATATAGTGGCAAGCTTTTGAGCAATAGTGTCACTACCGCAGCGCACATCATAACCAATCACGACGATGATTTGTTCACTATCCGTGTTTTGAATCACGTTTGGCATGAGAGCTCTGTTTTTTAAATCGCACTGTATTGGATGGCGGGGTGAGGCATGATAAAGGTGAGCAAAAGCGTGGGCCATTGCTTCGATAAAGTCAGTGGTGAAATGCTGGTGCGAACCACGAATATCATAAGCACGAAATAAGGATTGCTGCGTAGCAAAAGACGGCATCGCTTACTCTCCTTATTATCGTGATTGAAATTATTGTAGTTGATGAAAAACGCATAGCTGGCTATGAGTGTTTAGACAATTCATAGTGATTTAACGGTTGCTACTATTGACGACCTGAGTGCCCAAAACCACCGGCACCGCGTGCGCTAGTATCACTAAATTCTGTCACCACTTCAAACTCAGGGCGGGCAACTGGTACAACGACATATTGTGCCATACGCTCAGCTGGATTAAGGACAAAGTCTTCATTGCTGCGATTCCAAATACTAACCATCAGCTCACCTTGATAATCAGCATCAATCAGTCCAACCAAGTTACCCAAAACGATACCGTGCTTATGACCGAGACCTGAGCGCGGCAAAATCATTCCGGCATAATTAGGGTCTTGGATATAAACGGCAAGACCAGTACCAATTAAATGCGTGGCTCCGGCTTTAATCGTCAAAGGCTCATCAATACAAGCACGTAGATCAATACCAGCACTGCCATCGGTGGCACGTGTTGGTAGCGAGAACGCTTTATCTTCGGTGATTTTAGGGTTTAATACTTTAACTTGGACAGCTTGCATAACGCACTCACTTAACGATTTAATGGTTTTATAAATTTAATGTTTTAATCTAAGAGATAAAATTGATAATTTTATTTTGAAGCTATGTATTCGATTATAGTATCAGCAAACTTGCTAAGCCCAAAAACGACATAAAGCCGACAATATCTGTCACGGTAGTCAGGATCACTGAGGCAGATAACGCAGGATCGATATTCATGCGCTTTAGCATCAGCGGAATACTAATCCCCGAGACGTTGGCGGCGGTCATATTAATCGCAATAGCCAGACCGATGACCGCACTAATTTTAATGTCATGAAACCACAATTGAGCAATAAACGCCATGATTATCGCCCATATAATACCGTTTATCGCCCCAACCCACAGCTCTTTATTTAATAACCATAGACGGTTAGAGCCACCGATTTGACCCATCGCCATACCGCGAATGACCACTGTCAGTGTTTGCGAGCCTGCAATACCGCCCATACTGGCGACCACTGGCATCAGTATCGCTAGTGCTACTACTTTTGCCAATACCGCCTCAAACTGTCCAATCACCGCAGCGGCCAATAGAGCCGTACATAAATTAATACCGAGCCAAATACTACGGCTTTTGGCACTGGTTAAAATAGGCGCAAACAGCTCTTCGTCTTGGCTGACACCAGCAAGATTTTTCATAGTGCTATCGACATCATCTTGGATAATTTCCATGATATCCTCACCATTTAACTGACCGACTAGCTCACCATGGCTATTAATAACGGGTGCAAAACGGATGTCTTCTGAGCGGAAAATCGCGGCAGCATCTTGAATATCTAGACGATCATTGATGGTGATGGCAGTATGAATCAAATCTGCAACTAGCGTGTTTTGGTTATGCTTAATCAAATCAGCCAGACTTAATAAGCCAAGCAGTTGCTGGCTTTTATCAACGACCAGTAGTTCCTGGCTTTCATCATCGAGCAGCTCAATATCTTCTCGTAGCCAGTTTTGCACCTCAGCCAACGTCATATCTTCTCGAACCTGAATAAGCTCAGGATTCATATAGCTGCCGACTTCCCAGTCTTTATAGGTATCAAGTTTGTTGACCTGAACTCGGATATCCTCATCCAAGGTCGCCATGACCGAGGTACGCACGCTCTCAGTTACCGTATCTAAAATCTCTGAGATGTCTTGGGCATCAAGATCTTGGGTGAAAAGCGATATTTCTTTTGAGGAGATGTTCTCTAGCAATGGCTGGCGTGTATCAAACTCGAGCTCAGCGAGGACCTCGCCTTTGATGTTTTCAGGGACTTGGGCCCAAATCAATAGGCGGTTTTGAGTAGGAAATGATTCTAGTAAGTTGGCAATCTCATATTCTGACTGTTTTTCTAAAAACTCAGTAATGGCCACATACGCTTTATCAGCAACCAGCTCTTGCAAATACAGCAGCTTATATTCGGCGCTATATTCAGCCGGATTATAGTCTCCCTGTCGTGTCGATGGTCGTTCTTGATTCGGCGTCGGGGTGGGCATAAAAGTTCCAAGTTTTGATGTTCTAAATAATGGTAATGACTACAGACTGGATGGTAGTCCAACCTACGCTTCTCTCAAGCATTTATCCTAAAGCTAGCGATTGCCTAATAACGCTCGAATATTGGCCAAATATTCATCGGCAACGGCTTCAGGATCTTTGGTGGCTTTTTTCTTCTTGGCTTTGGCTGGCCAGTCGATATGCTCTTCTGGTAGTTCATCTAAAAATCTTGATTCAGAAGTGACACGCATCTGACCGCCAGCACGGCGCTGAGTGGCTAGCGTCAAGGTCAGCTCACGACGGGCGCGAGTAATGCCTACATACATTAAGCGCCGTTCTTCTTCAACCGTCTCGCTTAGGATAGAGTTGCGATGTGGCAGCATTTCTTCCTCAAGCCCCATGATATAAACAAAATCAAACTCCAAACCTTTTGCGGCATGTAAGGTCATCAAATTGACTTTATTGGTATTCTCTTCTTCTTGCTGCTGCTCAAGCATATCCAGCAACACCAGCTTACGAATAATAGTATCAATCGTCCGATCTTCGTCTTCTTCGGCGCGATTAATCAGTGATTGAATACTGGTATAGAGCATATCGATATTATCAATCCGGTTTTTTTCTTGCTGCGGTGTCTTAGAGTCACTGCGCACAAAGTCGATATATCCAGTTTCATCAATCATCTGACGTACGATTGGCACAGGGTCAGGGTGTTGGTCAAGCTCGCGGGTGTAATGCTCAATAAAGTCGCCAAACTCTTTTAAAGTGCCATAAGCTTTCGATGGCAAGACATGACTAAGACCGGCATGAGTACACGATGCCAATAGCGAGATGCTATGCTCTTGCGAAAATAAGCCCAGTTTTTCAAGCGTAGCTGGTCCCATACCACGTTTAGGCGTATTAATAATACGCAAAAAAGCACTGTCATCTTCAGGATTCAATATCATCCGTAGATAGCCCATGATATCTTTAATTTCACTACGGGCAAAAAAGGACTGACCACCGGATAATTTATAAGGAACTTGTAACTGACGCAGCTGCGCTTCTAGCATACGCGCCTGAAAGTTACTGCGATAGAGGACAGCATACTGATCCCATTCATTACCAAAGCGCAGTTTGTGGGTGACGATTTCTTTGGCGACGCGCTCGGACTCATCATCGTCATTGCGACAATTGATAATGCGGATTTTTTCGCCTTGACCTTTATCTGACCACAGCTTTTTTTCAAATAAATGCTCGTTATTGGTAATAACGGCGTTGGCAGAAGTCAAAATGCGACTGGTCGAGCGATAGTTTTGCTCGAGCATCACAATTTTTAATTTTGGAAAGTCTTCTTTGAGCAGCGCCATGTTTTCAGGCTTTGCGCCGCGCCATGCATAGATAGACTGGTCATCATCACCAACCACGGTAAAGCGCCCTTGTGGCCCAACCAAATATTTAATCATCTCATACTGAGCAGTATTGGTATCTTGATATTCATCGACCAGTAAATAACGAATACGGTTTTGCCATTTATCACGCAGTTCTCTATTTTCACGCAATATTTTAGTCGGCAATACAATCAAGTCATCAAAATCGACCGCATTATAAGCACGCAGGTTACGCTCATATAGCGCATAAAGCGTCGCAAAAATCATATCTTCTGGATCGTCTAAGGTTTCCATCGCCTTATCAGGCTCAATCAGATCATTTTTCCAATCAGAAATCATTTTTATTGCTTTACCGACCAGCTCACGACTTTCAGCGCCACTTAAGTTATCGCGCATCATCAGCTCCATCAGCAGACGTTTACTATCGTCGCTGTCCATGATGGAGAAGTTGCCCTTGAGCGGTGTATGAATCAGCTCATAACGTAAAAACTGAAGCCCAAATTGGTGAAAGGTCGACACCGTCAGCCCGCGCGTCTTTTCGCTCGGCAGTAATTTACTGACTCGAGCTTTCATTTCACGCGCCGCTTTATTGGTAAAAGTCACCGCCGTGATACGCTCAGCTGGCATGTTACATTCTTCAATAAGATAAGCAATTTTGCGCGTAATCACTGACGTCTTACCGGAACCGGCACCTGCTAGCACAAGCAATGGACCTGATACGTAGAGCATCGCTTCTTGTTGTTTGGGATTAAGTTGACTCATAAGGTGACCTGTAAGACAAAAGCAAAAAAAGAAAGCAAAAATAGGCTAGCGCCGATATAAAAAGCTGCTAAGTTAAATAAATACCGTATTAAGCAAATTGATAGCGCAACATGGCGTCATATAGAAATTGAAACATGGCGTCGATAGGATTATTCAAATAATCAGCTAATTGAGCTCATGGTAATTAATATTTTGTGACAATTAATCATGAAAGCCGTCGTTAAAACAGCTGTCGATACCGCCACTGATATAACCATGGAATTCGGTGGGTCATTATAAAGCAAAACCCCTATCTTTGGGTGAGGAGTTAGTGGATGAGTGCTCAGTAAAAAAGCGTTTAGATTGCGAGACTTACACTATATATACCAGGGCCTTTTTAGAAATATAGATATGGGCTTAATATAAGGTAACGTCTGTATCATAGTTTATGGTACAAAAAACATATTTTTTTTGCAGATAAAGTGACCGTTCAATACAGTTAAAAACTAGCTTTTAATTGCCGATATGCGTATAGTACGTAAATAATTTATGCCAGTTGTCACGTCATTGTTGACCACGTGTAATGAGCTATTAAATCAATTAAGTAAACTATCAAATATGATATTGATTTAATAAGTTGATCTTACGTTGTTACAAGATACGTTGGGCGACCAGCCTTTTATCCGCGTATACAGCGGACACTCTACAGTTGGTCACGTCTGACATCGTCGTCAATAAGCTTGATAATTGGTTATTACCAGCACAGACCCTAAAATAGTTACTTAAATACAGTGACTCAATGACAGTCACTTTGTGTTTTCGTCTGTGTTATGCCTGTCGCTAGACGGCCTTAAGTGGGTCAGTACTTGCGCTGCGCTTAACACTCGATTGGGTGAGGAGCACGTATTATCATGTCTGCTTTTAATTGGTCAGCAATTGCTTTTATTTTAGCCGCCATTGCGCTAGTTATTTTTATGCTGGTCGTTCCGCGCCTGCTCGGCGGTCGCTCTCACGGCTCACAAAAAGAAGAAGTATTTGAAGCGGGTGTTGTCGGAGCTGGCAACGCCCGTATTCGTTTGTCTGCCAAATTCTATTTGGTGGCAATCTTCTTTGTTATTTTTGACCTGGAAGCGCTATATTTATATGCTTATGCCGTTTCGGTACGTGAAGCGGGTTGGCTTGGTTTTGCAGCAGCAGCGATATTTATCACGATCTTAATCATTGGCTTGGTATACGAGCTGAGCTTAGGTGCGATGAATTGGGCACCATCTGATAAACGTCTCAAAAAACCGCGTTTATATGCCGCCCCTGCAGGTTTCAATTTAGCAGACATCACCCAGTTTGATGGTGTTGATGAGCTAATGATCGACCCTACGGGCAAGATACCTGCGCAATCTTCAGGACAGATCAACGTCTCAAACAATATTGAGACCAATCGCCACCATTTAAAAAATCTTGATCATAATATTAATACCACGGGTAATGTTACTTCTGTGGACTTTGCGACGTCTGCGCAACCAGATAATGTTAAACGTTAATTAGCTCTAATGGTTTTGCCAGTTTTGCTTAAAATTTGTATAGCCTGTTAGAAGCGGAAAGCAGAGTACGGTGACACAAACAGGTTTATAATAAATTTATATTAATGATCAGTTATTAATAATAAAAGTTATGGTGATATTGGTGACAAGATAATGGTCACCTTCGCTTAAAATAAAGGTTGTATGTTATGAAATACACATTAACAAAAGCCAACCCTGATGCAGATGTTTATCCTGCTCAGACACGCCAAACCGTCAATGATCCGATGGAAGATGAAGTCAATAAAAACGTCTTTATGGGTCGTCTAGAAGATCTTGTGCACTCGACAGCAAACTGGGGGCGTAAGCATTCATTATGGCCATTTAACTTTGGTACCTCTTGCTGTTATGTCGAATATGCCACCACACTAACGGCGGTTCATGATTTGTCACGCTTTGGTGCCGAAGTTATTCGTGCATCGCCCCGTCAGGCGGACGTGATGATCGTCGCTGGTACTTGCTTTGTCAAAATGGCACCGGTTATTCAGCGCCTTTATGAGCAAATGCTTGAGCCAAAATGGGTCATCTCTATGGGCGCTTGTGCCAACTCGGGTGGCATGTACGATATTTATTCAGTCGTACAAGGCGTAGATAAAATTATTCCAGTCGATGTCTATATACCAGGCTGTCCGCCGCGTCCAGAAGCGTTGATTCAAGGCCTGATGTTATTGCAAGAATCTATTACTAAAGAACGTCGCCCATTAGGTATTCATGTCAATGATCAGGGTATCTATCAGCCGCAAATGACGCCTGAGCGTGACCGTAAGCAAGCGGATCGTATCGCTGTGAAAAACTTACGTAGCCCAGATAGTATTTAGTCAAGCCGTTTATTTTAGTATTTGCTTCGGCAACTCTCGGTAACTCGGCTCAATAGTTAATAATTCATAGCAATGCTCATTACGCATACGCTCATCATAGTTCGGTTATGATTAATATAGTTCGGTTATGATTGACATAGTTCAGTTATGATTAATGAAGGAATACATCATTCATGGTCACGGTAGTCGAAAACATAGATCCTAAGATCAAAACTGTCCCAGCGGTTATCAAAGAGCTGGAAGAGAAATATGCTGGTAAGTTTGTCGTGCAGCACACGGTTGATGAAATTCCAACGGTTTGGGTGGCACGCGCTGATTTATTAGACGTTCTCTTGTTCCTGCGTAAATTGCCAAAACCTTATGTCATGCTATTTGACTTGTCAGCGATAGATGAGCGTTTACGCCAGCATCGCCAAGGTTTACCTGATAGTGACTTTACGGTGTTTTATCATTTGATGTCGCTTGAGCGTAATAGCGATGTACGTATCAAAGTCGCACTCAGTGAAGACGATCTAAATGTCCCAAGCGCGACGCAAATTTGGCCAAATGCCAATTGGTATGAGCGCGAAGTATGGGATATGTTTGGTATTGTCTTTACCGGACATCCGCATCTAACCCGTATCTTATTGCCTAAATATTGGGAAGGTCATCCACTGCGTAAAGAGTATCATGCGCGTGCGACTGAGTTTACGCCTTACTTCCTAAATAATGCCAAACAACAATACGAGCAAGAAAACTTGCGCTTCGTCCCTGAAGAGTGGGGCATGAAGCGTTCGGGGCGTGACGAAGACTTTATGTTCTTGAACATTGGTCCTAACCATCCATCTGCACATGGTGCCTTCCGTTTGGTACTACAGCTCGATGGCGAAGAAGTGGTTGATTGTATTCCAGATATTGGCTATCACCATCGCGGCGCAGAAAAGATGGCTGAGCGCCAAACGTGGCACTCATTTATTCCATATACCGACCGTATTGATTATCTCGGCGGTGTGATGAATGAGCTACCGTATATCATGTCGGTTGAAAAGCTTGCAGGAATTACCATTCCGCCTCGCGCTGAAACCATTCGCGTAATGATGAGTGAGTTTTTCCGTATTACCAATAATCTGCTATTTGTCGGTACCTTTATTCAGGATGCGGGTGGTATGACGCCGGTATTCTATATGTTTACCGATCGCCAAAAAGCTTACGATGTCATCGAAGCCGTGACTGGTTACCGTATGCATCCAGCTTGGTTCCGTATCGGTGGTACGGCACACGATTTACCGCGTGGCTGGCAGCGTCTGGTACGCGAGTTTTTAGATTGGATGCCAAAACGCTTGGATGAGTATGTCAAAGCGGCATTGCAAAACAGCGTGCTTAAAGGTCGTACCCAAGGTGTTGCGCAATATAATACCAAGCAAGCATTAGCATGGGGCGTGACGGGTGCAGGTTTACGTGCGACAGGTTTAGATTTTGATCTACGTAAAGCGCGACCGTACATGGGTTATGAGAACTACGACTTTGAAGTGCCAGTTGGCTATAACGGTGATGCATACGATCGCTGTATGGTGAAAGTCGAAGAGATGCGCCAGTCGCTGCGTATCATACGTCAATGTATGGACAATATGCCACAAGGTCCTTATAAAGCGGACCATCCATTAACGGTACCACCACCGAAAGACCGTACCTTGAACGATATTGAGACCTTGATTAACCACTTTATCTCCGTATCTTGGGGTCCTGTGATGCCAGCGGGCGAATGTGCAACGATCGTTGAGGCAACTAAAGGTCTGAATAGTTATTATATAACCTCAGATAAAGCCACGATGAGCTATCGTACGCGTATCCGTACACCAACATTTGCGCATATCCAGCAAATGCCATCGGTCATTAATGGCTCGCTCGTATCTGATGCCATCATGTATCTGGCGTCGATTGATATTGTGATGGCGGATTGTGACCGTTAGAATATTTGCGGTTATGAGTTTATCGTAATCACGTTATACGTTTTAGAAGTAAGACAAGTTCATTAATATGTTATTGCCAAATTGGCACACCAAAACGCTGTCATTGCGCTATAAGCGCAACACAAGCAGTGGGCTGAGTGAGGAAAGAAAAAGATTATGAGAATTGTTTCCGATAAAATGCCAAAAGTAGATGTGGCAAGTATCTTAACCGTTGAAGAAATCGCGGCTATTCATGAGTTTGTGCATCATTATCCACATCCGCGTGCAGCGTCTTTAGATTCGCTAAAAATCGTGCAAAAGCGTAACGGCTGGGTCGATGATGCGCAAGTCAACGCCATTGCCAATATTCTAAATGTTCCTATAACCGATATGGATGGGGTAGCCACCTTCTTTAACCGTATCTATCGTCAGCCAGTTGGTCGTCATGTCATCCTCATTTGTGATTCAGTGGCTTGTTATCTAACAGGCTATGAAGCGCTTGCCGCTGAACTAAAATCGCAGCTAGGTATCGACTATGGTCAAACGACGACTGACGGTCGTTTTACGCTATTGCCAATTTGCTGTTTGGGTAACTGTGATAAAGGTCCTGCGGTGTTGATTAATGAAGACACCTATGGTCCTGTACAGCCCGACGAAGTTGCCCAATTGTTGGAGCTATACGCATGAGATTAACCGTTTCAGAGCAGATTGCTCTTCGCAGCCAAGGCAAAGCACCAAGCCAACTTAATGAGCAGCGCATTCCGGTATATGGTGACAAAGCGACGGCTACTAGTGAAACCAAACCACTGACATGGCGTCTAGCACATCATGACGCGGTATTAGATTTAGCGACTTATGAATCACTACGTGGTTTTGAAGCGCTTAAGATGGCGTTAAATCAATCACCAGATGACACCTTAAATACTATTAAAGAAGCAGTAGTGAAAGGTCGTGGCGGCGCAGGTTTCCCAGCGGGTATTAAATGGTCGCTGATGGCACCACCTGATGGTGGTCCACGTTATTTAGTTTGTAATGCTGATGAGATGGAGCCGGGTACTTTTAAAGACCGTCTGCTCATGGAGCGTCTGCCATTACAGCTCATCGAAGGTATGCTCATTTCTGCCTACGCTATCGGTGCAACTGCTGGTTATATCTTTATCCGTGGTGAATATATTTTAGCTGCTGAGCGTCTAACCGCAGCGATTGAAGAGTTAAAAGCCAATAATCTGGTCGGCGACAATATTTTAGGGTCAGATTTTAGTTTTGATTTGCACGTCCATACTGGCGCTGGTCGTTATATCTGCGGTGAAGAAACGGCATTGATTAACTGTTTAGAAGGTCGCCGTGCCAACCCGCGTACCAAACCACCATTTCCACAAGTGGCAGGCGCATGGGGGCGTCCAACCGTTGTTAATAACGTTGAAACCCTACATAACGTCTCAGCGATTATTTTACATGGTAGCAAGTGGTATCAAGATTTACCAAAAGCCAAAGGCGTGGTAGAAACGCCGGGTACCAAACTATTTGGCTGTTCAGGTCTGGTTAATGATCCAGGTTTGTGGGAATTGCCATTTGGTTATACGGCGCGTGAGATTATTGAAGATTTTGCTGGCGGTATGCAAGAAGGTCGTACGCTCAAAGCATGGTTACCTGGTGGTGCATCAACTGACTTTTTAACAGCTGATCATTTAGATACCGTCGTCGATTTTGATACCATCCAAAAAGCCGGTAGCCGTATGGGTACTGGGCTGATTATGGTCGTCGATGAAGAGCAAGATATGGTGCCATTATTGCGCAATCTTGAGATTTTCTTCCAACGTGAGTCATGTGGTTGGTGTACGCCATGCCGTGATGGTCTGCCTTGGGGTGTTAAAATCCTCACTGCCGTCAATGATGGTGAAGGTCAAATCGGTGATGTTGAAAAGTTAGAAGGCTTAACCCGTGACTTATGGATCGGCAAAACCTTTTGCGCGCATGCCCCAGGCGCTATGGAACCACTGATGAGTGCAATTAAATATTTCCGTCCTGAGTTTGATCAAAAAATTGCGCAGGCGGTCGGTAAAGATGTTATTGAGGCTGCAGCCAGTCAACAGCCAGATGTGAAATAAGGAGAGCGGCATGGCAGTCATACATATTGATGGAACCACTGTCGAAGTAGATAGCGCGGACAACTTGCTACAAGCATGCTTGTCACTCGGCATTGATGTGCCGTATTTTTGTTATCACCCAGCCCTTGGCTCAGTAGGCTCTTGCCGTCAGTGTGCGGTTAAGCAGTATCAAAGCAAAGAAGATATGGAAGCGGGTCGCGGTCGTCTTGTCATGTCATGTATGGTCGCACCCAGCGATGATATGTACATCTCGGTCACTGATGATGAGGCCAAGGCGTTCCGTAAGTCGATGGTTGAGCTGTTGATGATTAACCATCCGCATGACTGCCCAACTTGTGAAGAGGGTGGACATTGTCATTTGCAAGATATGACTTATATGTCAGGTCATCATCGTCGTCGCTACCGCTTTACCAAACGTACGCATCACAATCAAGAGCTTGGTCCTTTTATCGCTCATGAGATGAACCGTTGTATCGCTTGCTACCGCTGTGTACGTTTTTATAAAGACTATGCGGGCGGTGAAGATTTGGGTGTTTATGGTTCAAATGAACGCGTTTATTTTGGTCGTGATAAAGATGGTCAGTTTGAGAGTGAGTTTTCAGGTAACTTAACTGAAGTATGTCCAACCGGTGTATTTACCGATAAGACGCATTCCGATCGTTATAACCGTAAATGGGACATGCAGTATGCCCCAAGCATCTGTCATGGTTGTTCAGCAGGTTGTAATATTTCCGCCGGTGAGCGCTATGGTGAATTGCGCCGTATTGAAAACCGTTATAACGGTGAAGTAAACCGTTACTTCTTATGTGATCGCGGTCGCTTTGGTTACGGTTATGTCAATCGTGAAGATCGTCCAACCCAAGCGCTTGAGCGTATCAATGATAAACACGTCAAAATCAATATCGACTATGCGCTTGATGAAACCATTAAGCGTATTAAAGATAAAAAAGTCATCGGTATTGGCTCGCCACGTGCCAGTTTAGAGACCAACTTTGCGCTAAAAAACCTCGTTGGTTTTGATAATTTCTCAACCGGTCTCAATCATCAGCAGCAAGCACTGGTCAATAAATGTATTGAAGTACTAAGTACTGAAAGCATCTATAACCCAGGCATGACTGATATTGAAAGTCACGATGCGGTTTTGGTTTTGGGTGAAGATATTACTCAAACCTCACCACGTGTCGCACTATCTATTCGTCAAGCGGCGAAAAATGAAGCCCTTAAAATGGCGGCTGCGACCAAAACGCAATCATGGTTGGCTGAGCCAGTCAAGCGCATTGCTCAAGGCGCGCAAAGTCCGGTATATATCATTGATGTGACCCAAACCAAACTTGAAGACATCAGTAAGGTCAGCGTAGTAGCGACGCCTGAAGATATCACCAAACTTGGTTTCAAAGTTGCTAATGAGATTGCTAACTTTGCGGATGATTTAGCAGAAATAGTCAACCCGCAAACGGCTGAACAGGATGCTAATACTGATGTTGACGCTATGCAAGCGCTGGCACAGCAAATTGCTTATGATTTGATCCAAGCGGATAAGCCATTAATCGTATCTGGCAGCAGCTTATCGTCTATCGCCTTGATAGAAGCGGCTGCGCAAATCACGCAAGCATTAAGCCAAAAGCGTGCCGCCATTAAAGCGACTGAGCAGTATGAAGTTGAGACACATAATGAGAAGGTCGAAGCCGCTGAAGCGCAAGCGGCAACCACTCAGCAAACCGAAGATAAAGAGCTATCTGCCAAACCAAACAAACCTGAAACGGGTGTGGATACAGAAGCGCAGGACGATGTTGAACGTAAGCCTGCAACCAAACTTGAGCTAAAAGAAGTCAATAAAAAATACCACGCTCAAGCCGGTATTTATTTAGCGGTTGCTGATGCCAATAGTATCGGTGTCTGTTTGCTTGGCGGACATTCAGTCGAAGAGTTACTGGCCACTGATTTTGATGTAGTGATAGTCGCTGAAAATCAGCTGACCGATGCTATTGACGCTACTAAATTAACCCAGCTATTAACGGATAAAACCGTCATTGCGCTGGATCATCAGTTGCTTGATTGGCATAAAGACGTCGATATTGTATTACCAGCAGCAAGCTTTGCTGAAGCAGATGGCACGCTAGTTTCCGCTGAAGGCCGCGCTCAACGATTCTTCCAAGTCTATGATAACGAATATTATCATCCGCTAAGCAGTATTAAAGAAGGCTGGCGCTGGTTACATGCCGTACACAGCAGTCTAGAGGGCAGAGATGTCGACTGGACGCAGCTTGATGATGTGATTAACGCTTTGATTGCGACGCATCCTAAGCTTGCGGGTATTAAAGAGGCAGCACCTGATGCTGACTACCGGATGACTGGTCTGAAAATTGCCCGTCAGCCGCGCCGTTACTCAGGTCGTACTTCTATGCGCGCGCCTGTCTCTGTTCATGAGCCGATGCAGCCAAAAGATTTGGATACCGGTTTAACCTTTTCAATGGAAGGTTATAGTGGCAAACAAACCCCAAGCTCAATGATTCCTTTTGCCAATGCCGCAGGTTGGAACTCACCGCAAGCGTGGAATAAATATCAAGATAAAGTCGGTGGCAGTCTTAGAAATGGTGATCCGGGCGTACGCCTGTTCGACCAATTAGAGCGCCTACCGACGCGTCAATATGTTGCGCCAGAAGCGATGTCTTCGACCACGACGGATATGCAGCAAGGACAAGCCAAGCTAGTTCCTATTTATAATATCTATGCCAGCTCAATGATGACGTCACGTAGCCCAGTCGTTGCTGAACAATTACTGGTTGCAACATGGCATATCGGTATTGATGATGCTAAAGAGTGGGGTCTGGTTGCTGGCGATTATTTAGCTATTGAGATTGATAAACAGCAAATTACCTTACCTATTCAGCTTGTTGGCTATTTAGCAGAAGGTTGTATTGGTTATCCAGTCGGACAAGTAAGCATCATTCATCCATCAATGCCAGCATCGGTACGCAAAGTAGATGCACCAATTACCATGATGGGTAGTATGGCTAATGACAGTGCTTTAAAGAGCCATGCTGAAGCTAACAATAATAGTAACCGCGCAACGCCAGCCACTGTAGCTACTACAGCGCCGACCACCACACAGGAGGTGTAATATGCAAGTTACCCGTATTATCCCCGATGTGCCAAGCTTTTTGGCGGGTATGATGACCTTTGATACTTGGTCTATACTTTTTATGGTCGTACAATCGCTGGTCATCTTTTTGGCGGTGGTGATTGTTGCCGCTATGATGATTGTTTATGAGCGCCGGATGTTAGCTTTATGGCAAGACCGTTATGGTCCAAACCGTGTCGGACCGTTTGGTTCGTTGCAGCTGGTTGCTGATATGCTCAAAATCTTCTTTAAAGAAGATTGGACACCAAATTTTACCGATAAGTTTATGTTTACCTTGGCGCCAGCGGTTGCGATGTTTACCGCATTGGCTTCATTTGCCATTATTCCTATCTCGCCAACCCTTGGGGTTGCTGATTGGGATATTGGTATTTTATTCTTCTTTGCCATGGCAGGTATTGCTGTCTATGCAGTGCTGTTTGGTGGCTGGGCGTCAGCCAATAAATTCTCACTACTCGGCGGCTTACGTTCAGCCGCGCAAACGATTAGTTATGAAGTATTCTTAGGCTTGTCATTGATGGGCGTTGTTGCATTAACAGGCTCATTTAACTTACGGGCGATAGTCGAAGCGCAGGCTGATGGCTGGTATATCATCCCGCAGTTCTTTGGCTTTTTAACCTTCGTAATTGCTGGGGTTGCGGTAACACACAGACATCCTTTTGATCAACCAGAAGCAGAACAAGAACTGGCTGAAGGTTATCATGTTGAATACTCTGGCATGAAATTCGGTATGTTCTTTATTGGCGAATATGTCAACGTCGTACTGATTTCTGCATTGATGACGTGTCTGTTTTTTGGTGGTTGGTTGGCACCTTTTAATTTAGATATTCCATTTATTCCACCAGCTTTTTGGTTCATGATTAAGACGCTATTCTTTATGACCATGTTTATTTTGGCTCGAGGCTCACTCATGCGTCCGCGCTATGATCAGGTGATGAACTTTGGCTGGAAAGTCTGCCTGCCGGTAACGTTGATTAACCTATTGGTTACTGCTGCAGTCATTTTGATTTTTTCCCCAACGTTGTAATCATTACTAGCCATCACTGATGAACTAGGGTAAAGCTGATAAGGATAATAATCCCATGTTTACTACTATAAAAAAGACCGTCATTGGTATGTTTACCATTGTCCGCAGCATGTGGATGGTCAATAGTCATGCGATCAGACCACGCGACACCATTCTTTATCCTGAGGTGCCGGTACCTGTACCACCACGTTTTCGTGGACGTATTATATTGTCTCGAGACCCTGATGGTGATGAGCGCTGTGTTGCTTGTAACTTATGCGCCGTGGCATGTCCAGTGGGCTGTATCTCGTTGCAAAAAGCGGAACGTGAAGACGGACGCTGGTATCCAGAGTTCTTTCGTATCAACTTTTCACGCTGTATCTTTTGTGGATTGTGTGAAGAAGCGTGTCCAACGACGGCCATTCAGATGACCCCTGATTTTGAGATGGGCGAATACGTCCGTCAAGACTTGGTCTATGAAAAAGAGCATTTGCTGATCTCAGGACCGGGTAAATATCCCGATTATAACTATTATCGCGTGACGGGTATGGCGGTAGCAGATAAACCAAAAGGGGCGGCGCAAAATGAAGCTGCACCGATTGATCTAAGGAGCTTGCTACCATGATGAATATTTTGAATAATCCTGAATTGGCAGGGTTTTATTCGCTTGCAGCCGTGGCCATATTTGCCAGTTTGCGGGTGGTGACCCAAGCCAATCCAGTCCATGCTATTTTATCGATGATTGTGTCGTTACTAGCAATCGCTGGTATATTTTTTGTGATAGGTGCGCCGTTTGCTGGAGCACTTGAAATTGTCGTCTACGCTGGCGCTATTATGGTGTTGTTCGTCTTTGTTATCATGATGCTAAATTTAGGCATGCGTAATGATGAGCGTGAAGAGCGCTGGCTTGATGCTGGCACTTGGGCGATACCGACGGGGCTAACGATTATTATCGCGGTTGTGCTGTATGCGATGATTGGTCTTAATCATAACGAAGCAGCTGTGATTGGCGGGTCAACTATTTCAGCCAAAGTAGTGGGCACTGTTTTATTTACTAAGTATATTATGCTGATAGAAGTCGCAGCATTGCTACTATTAGCTGCCTTAGTTGCCGCTTATCATTTAGGCAAAGAGTCTATCGATGATGAGATTATCGGTAACGATAGCTTAGTAGCCAATCCAAATGTCGGCAGTATTGAGCTGTACGAAAACGACAGCATCCATAACAACAGCACTTATAAAAACAGTGATGCCATAAAGATGGCAAAGCCATACGAATATAAAGATGTCGACCCGCATGACTATGTAGGTATGAAAGTAGGTATGCAGGTGGGTGCGAAGAAAGTCACGCGCAAGGAGTCGGATTAATGGTACTAGCAGCGAGCGTGGCACAAGAGGTTACAAATGTGCCGTTTGCCCACGAGGTAGCAGGCTTAGTGCAGCCGGTTGCTGAGGCGCAGAATGTACTGGGTATGATACCCATGAGCCATGGATTGATTTTGGCAGGTATCTTGTTTGCGATTGGTCTGTGCGGTGTCATGGTACGGCGTAATTTCTTATTTATGCTGATGAGTCTTGAGATCATGATGAATGCGACGGCACTGGCATTTGTGGTGGCAGGTAGCCGCTGGGTCGATCCAGATGGACAGATTATGTTTATCTTTATTCTAACCTTAGCAGCGGCCGAGGCGGCCATTGGTTTGGCAATATTATTGCGTTTTTATCATCAGCGTGGGCATCTCGATGTCGACAGCGCCAATGAGATGAAAGGATGATGTCATGAGTTTATTACCATTAACCTTTATATTCCCGCTCGTTGGCTTTTTGATTCTAGCCTTTATGCGCGACAAGTTAAGCGAGCAGGTAGCAGCGATTGTCGGTGTTGGTAGCATGTTGCTATCAGCGCTCTGTACGCTGGTTGTTAGCTATACCTTTTTAACGACGAATCCAGCCGGAACAGTGGTAGAAATTCCGCTGTGGACGTGGTTTCAAGTCGGTGACTTTGCGCCGAATTTTGGCTTAAGTTTTGATGGCTTAGCATTGACGATGACTGGGGTTATTACCGGCATTGGCTTTTTAATTCATCTATTTGCCGCATGGTATATGAAAGGCGATACAGGCTTTGCGCGCTTCTTTAGCTATATGAACTTGTTTGTCGCTAGTATGTTATTACTGGTATTGGCGGATAATTTATTCCTACTGTATCTCGGTTGGGAAGGCGTTGGTATCTGTTCTTACTTGCTGATTGGTTTTTATTATCATGACCGCGCTAATGGTCGTGCAGCGATGAAAGCCTTTACCGTTACCCGTGTGGGTGATGTGTTTTTAGCTTTTGGTTTATTTTTATTATTCCGTGAATTTGGTACGCTTAATATCCAAGAGATTATTACCCGTGCCCCGGAAGTATTTGATATCAATAACCCTACGATGATTTTGACTACCATGATGTTGGTTGGTGGTGCGATGGGTAAATCAGCACAGCTACCGCTACATACTTGGCTTGCTGATGCGATGGCAGGTCCAACCCCAGTATCGGCATTGATTCACGCTGCAACGATGGTTACCGCTGGTGTTTATTTGATTGCACGTCTACATCCATTATTTATATTGACGCCTGGTGTATTGTTGTACTGGGTCGGGGCAGTGGGTGCATTGACACTCGTTGTTGCTGGCTTTTGCGCGCTGGCACAAACCGACATTAAGCGTATCCTTGCTTATTCGACCATGAGCCAAATTGGCTATATGTTCTTAGCGTTGGGCGTTGGTGCATGGCAAGGCGCTATCTTCCACTTGATGACCCATGCTTTCTTTAAAGCATTGTTATTCTTATCATCAGGTGCAGTGATTCTTGCGGTACATCATGAGCAAAACATCTTTAAGATGGGCGGCTTACGTAAGAAAATACCTTTGGTCTTCTGGTGCTATATCGTCGGTGGCGGTGCATTGGCGGCGATACCTTGGGTAACGGTTGGTTTTTATTCTAAAGAAGCGATTCTTTGGGAGAGTTATGCAACCGGTCATATGGTCTTATTCTATATGGGTGTATTCGGTGCTTTCTTAACCGCGCTTTATACCTTCCGTATGATTTGGATTATCTTCTTTGGTGAAGAAAAAACTCAAGCACATAAACTATCGGGTGTGTCGTATTGGCTGCCGCTTAGTGTATTGCTAGTATTATCGACGGCAGTGGGTGCGTTTATTACCCCGCCATTACAAGGCGTATTGCCAGAGAGCGTTGGGCATTTACTAGAAGTTGCTGGTCAAGCGCATGGTAAGCATACGGCTGAGTTTATCGCTATGGGTGCGATGCTAGCTGGTTTGGTCATAGCTGCACTATTATATGTGGTCGATAAAGGTCGCATGCTCACGCGCTTCAAACGTACGTCTATCGGCGGCGCGTTATATCATTGGTGCTATCACGGTATGGGCTTTGATGCGCTATACGATATAGTTTTTGTAAAACCCTTTTTGTTCATCGGCCGCTTATTTAAAGCCGATCCTGTTGATAAAACGTGGCTGCTACTACCTAAGCTGGCATCAGCCGGAAATAAGGTATTGTCTGCGACGCAAACAGGGTCACTTCGAGGTTATGCTGCAAGCTTTGGCTTGGGTATGGCTGTGCTGTTGGTGCTGGTAATGATGACGGTGGTATAAGATGATAGAGTTACAACAAACGTGGATGCTACCAGCATTAATAGCCATTCCTTTTATTGCAGGATTGCTATGTTGGCTGGTTGAACGCTTCAATAAACGTCTACCGCGCTGGATTGCTTTGATCGGTATGACGTTGACCTTTGTATTGTCACTGGTATTGTGGCATTACGGTGATTTTTCAGGCATGAGTAAGCAAGTCATTGCGCCAGACGCAAACGTGCCTTGGGTTGCTGAGTTCAGTGTGCCTTGGATACCAAGCTTTGGTATCAGCTTTCATTTAGCCTTAGATGGTTTATCGCTGATGATGGTTGCTTTAACTGGGCTGCTTGGTGTTGCGGCAGTTGCTTGTTCTTGGAATGAGATTCAGCGCCGTGTTGGTTTCTTCCATCTAAACTTACTATGGAGTTTGGGCGGAGTTATTGGTGTATTTTTAGCCATTGATATGTTCTTATTCTTCTTCTTTTGGGAGATGATGCTGGTTCCTATCTACTTCTTGATTGCTATTTGGGGTCATGACGTCGTTGGCAAAACCAAAGAATACGCAGCAACTAAGTTCTTTATCTATACCCAAGCTTCTGGGCTTATCATGCTCATCGGTATTTTGGTATTGGTCATTATCAGCTACGCGCAAAAAGGCGTGGTTAGCTTTAATTATAATGACTTGCTCGGTACGCCACTTGGCGGCTGGGAATATCCGATTATGCTGTGCTTCTTTATTGGCTTTGCGGTTAAGTTGCCGATCATTCCTTTCCATGGCTGGTTACCTGATGCCCATGCGCAGGCACCAACGGCAGGTTCGGTGGATTTGGCAGGGGTTCTGATTAAGACGGCAGCTTATGGTTTGATTCGTTTTGTCTTACCATTATTTCCAGCCGCATCACAAGATTTCGCCCCGATAGCGATGACTTTGGGTACGATTGGTATCTTTTATGGGGCGTGGCTCGCCTTTATGCAGACCGATATGAAGCGTTTGCTCGCTTATACCAGTATCTCGCATATGGGTTTTGTGGTATTGGCTATTTATGCCGGTACTTTATTAAGCTTGCAAGGTTTGATGATTCAAATGCTGGCACACGGTTTGAGCTCAGCAGCACTGTTTATCATGGCAGGTCAGTTATATGAGCGTCTACATACGCGTGATCTAACCTTGATGGGTGGCATGTGGGGTCAGTTCCGTTATTATGCACCGATACTGATGTTTTTCTGTGCCGCCTTGCTCGGTATTCCGGGAACAGGTAACTTCATCGGCGAGTTCATGATTTTATTTGGGGCGTTTGCTCAGTATCCAGTGTTTGTAGTATTTGCGACATTCAGCTTGGTATTGGCAGGTTTATACTCGCTTATTTTGATTCATAAGGCGTTATTCGGTACCAATAATATTAAAGAATTGGCACTGCGCGAGACCAAATTACACGGTCTGCCGGAGCGTCCATTAAAAGATTTGGGCAAGCGCGAGCTGTCATTACTATTAATGCTTGCCGCAGGCTTGGTCTGGCTCGGACTGTATCCACAACCGTTCCTTGATACCTCAAGTCACGCGATGCAGTGGATTAATAACGCCTATATATACAGTCAAGTAACACAAGTAGATGCATCACAACTGCTTGATGCAATGGAGGCACGTTAAGTCATGAACGATTTTACGATGAATGATTTGATGGGGCTACTGCCTTATGCACCAATCATTACTGTAGTCATTACGGTATTGGTGGTCATGATTGCCATCACCATTAAGCGCTCGCATATAGTGACCGGTACTATCTCTGTCATCGGTCTGAATATTGGTCTGTTTATTTTGCTTGGACAAATGGCAGGCATAGTTGATAGTGGGTCGTTAGTACCAGCGGCTGAGCAGTTATTCGTTATTGATAACTTTGCTCAGTTCAATATGGTGATTATATTTATCTGTGCATTGGCATGTTGTACGCTATCCTATGCTTATTTAGCCGATTTAAAAGACCATAAAGAAGAGCTGTATTTGCTCATGCTGCTATCAACGGTTGGCGCCCTGCTTATGGTAAGCGCGCAGCATTTGGCATCATTCTTTATGAGCTTAGAGATGCTATCGATACCGCTGTACGGCATGCTGGCATATACCTATATGCGTAAACGCTCGCTTGAATCAGGACTGAAGTATTTGGTGCTGTCAGCGACGGCATCAGCCACCTTACTCATGGGTATGGCGTTTATTTATGCGCAAGTGGGTACGCTCGCTTTTAAACCTATTAGTATGGCCTTAGTTGATGTCTTTGAGTCGCCACTCTTGATTTTAGGCGCGGCGATGATGATGTTCGGTATCGCCTTTAAACTCTCTGCTGCTCCTTTTCATATGTGGACGCCGGATGTTTATGAAGGCGCACCTGCACCTATCGCCACCTATCTAGCATCGGTATCAAAAGTGGCTATGATGGCGCTAGCGGTTCGATTCTTAATCGATACGTCTTTATTGGCACTGCCATCGGTACAAATGTTGCTGATGGTCATGGCAACCTTATCGATTTTGGTGGGCAACTTATTAGCCGTACGCCAAACCAGCCTCAAACGTCTCTTAGGTTATTCTTCCATTGCTCATATGGGTTACGTGCTTATCGTGATTGTCAGCATTGGCTCAGCTGCTGATAGTATCTCTAGCATGTATATGGCAGTTTATGCCTTTACCTCTATTGGTGCATTTGGTGTCGTGACCTTGATGTCGAGTCCTTATCGCTTGTCTGGTGAAGCCGATCAATTGACTCATTATCAGGGATTGTTTTGGCGACGTCCGGTGTTGACTGCAGTTATGACCATCATGATGTTGTCGTTAGCGGGTATTCCATTGACTGCAGGCTTTATTACCAAGCTGTTCGCTATTCTTGCTGCCGTACAAGGTACCAACTGGTTCTTGGCAGCGATGATTATCTTAGGCAGCTCAATTGGTTTGTTCTACTACTTGCGCGTTATGCTCACGCTATTTAAACGCCCGAAACAGTTTATTGAATTTGACGTTTCTGGACAATGGGGTCTACGTACCGGTGGTATCATGGTCATTGCGGTAACGGCAATGATTGTGTTCTTTGGCGTATTACCAAATAGTATGATTGAATGGGCGAGTTTGGCTCGTATTTGGTAAGCATAAAAAAGAGCAGATAAGTGGCTGCACGCTGGTGCCGCCACTTATTGATTGTTACGGTTAGAAGACCAAGATGCGCCCGCTTTATGATAAGCTTGGCGCATCTTTTTTATTTGTGTTGTTGGATTTCTAAAAAAATAAATATCAATAAAATGTGGGTAATTCATTATTATGAGTGACAATATTCAAAGAGTAACCGTACTCAGTAAAACCACTTGGACGCCGAATTTATTTAGCTTTACCGTTAGCCGTCCTGATAGCTTTAAATTCACCGCTGGGCAATTCGTGCGTTTGGGCGTTAATCCCAGTCAGCTACAGCATTACAAGCAGCAAAGCGACGTATCAGGTGAAGCGGTTGATGAGATGGGTGATGAAACGACTGATGCTGCATTGAACGAAGAAATCTTTCGTGCTTATTCGATTGTCTCTTCACCCTTTGATGAGGTGTTAGAGTTTTTCTCTATCGTTATCCCTGATGGCGCATTTACCTCGCAGTTGCAACATCTGCAAGTAGGCGATGAGCTGTTGCTTAATACCATGCCTTTTGGATTTTTAACTTTAGCGCGTTATCAGAAGCCGATGCCAAAGGATTTATGGCTATTAGCGACGGGCACAGGTCTAGCACCCTTCTTATCCATGCTACAAGATTTGAAGACATGGGAAGATTATGAGCATATCGTACTAGCGTATAGTGCACGCTCAACAGAAGAGCTGGCCTACGTTGAGAAAATTAAAAGCCTGCAAGAAGATTTTGGTGACTTGGTCGATAATCCGGCAAAATTAATTTTTATACCGATTGTTACCCGTGAAGCTGTAGAAGGTGCACTGACAGAACGTCTGCCAAAACTACTTTTAGATGGGGCGTTACAAGCGCGCGCTGGGATTGCTTTAGATATCGATAGCACGCACGTCATGCTCTGCGGCAATCCAGAAATGGTAGAGGACACTAAAGAAACTCTAAAAACGCTAGGATTGATTATGAATCGTCGCGGGGAAGGCAATATTGCGGTAGAAAATTACTGGTAGTTGTAGAGCTAATTTGAGTCTATTGTAAAATTCCTTTATAAAAAACGCTGGCTCTAAAAGACGTTTGTCTCTAAGAGTCAGCGTTTTTTTTAATAAAAGCTGACAGCTGGGTTTTTTTACACTTGGCTTGGTACGGTAGCGTCATCTATTGGGTTAATAGGACCTTGCATTAATTCAGGCTCGTCCTTGTCGCTAATGATATCTTCGTTACTAGCTGACGCTAATAAATCTCGATAATTGATTTGAGCCTTCAAAACCATTTGTTCTTCTTCAAGCTCACCGTAGTTTACTTGCACCTTATGCAAGGTGCTCATAATCTTTTTATTCTTTTTCAACCAGCGATTGATATCAAGATAAATAATCTCATCTTTTGCGCGAGCAATATTGATATAAGACAAAATGAAGCCCAACGGGTCTTTTTTGAGGATACTATGATAGAACCAGATGAATAGCTTGATACCTTGGCGCTTGATAAAGGATTCGCAGCGTAGATTAAGGATATCGGTATAGGTTTGTTGACCAAAGACAAAGCGCTGAACGTTGCGATCAAGCTGTACGTGAACTAAGCTAAAGTTACTCGCCACCTCCGCATAAATGCCACCAGCATCGACCGTACAGTATAAGCGAAACCAGTCATCATGTAGCTCAACGCGCAGCTCTAAGATCGCCTTGACGTTGTCAGTGACAAATTTTTGCAGCGCATCATTGACGTAGGTTTGCGCCACCGGTAGCGCCAGTTCATCCTCAAGCTTATTAGTCGTTCTGTGATAGATATCTTTAATCGATTGGGTAAGACTATCCCATCCATAGCTAAATGAATCGTCAAAGCGATAGCCGATATGCTTAAAAAAGTCATCAAAGCTGTCTGAATGATCAATATGATCAAAGTTATCAGAATTACTCAAACTTATTATCCTTATAATTATCGCGGTCGTTATCTAGTCAATGGCGTAAAAAGTGGCTTATACGATACCTACAAAACAGTATATATCAAAATAGAGGCGTGCAAAATGAACAGCTACGTTTCGTTATCATTCATTTAACCATAATGGCGCATGCTTTTACCTCATAACGATAGCTATGGTCAGATAATGCGTATAAAGCCAAACAATGATAAATAGTAAGCGGGCAGGTTAATGCTTGCAGTATACGGTTGTGCTGGCGATACAAATCTATGACATGTTATGATAGCGCCGGCATTGGTCGACATACGCTAATATTATCACGCTTATTGCCGACTGCCCTTATATTCACAAGCTGAGACCGACTGTGGCCTATATCAAAGACTCACAAAGCTACCATTTTTCAGCGCAAGCGCCGAAACGAGATATCAGCTTGCCTATGGCTATCGTCATTGCCGTAACGGCACATGCGTTACTCATTTTTGGTGTCAGCTTTTCAATGGGGCAAGACCCTGCTGGATTGATGCAAGACGTTGCCAAAGCGCTGACCGATAATATGCAGCCGAATGAAGATGCGCAATTTATTGCTAATGCATCGCAAGAAGGTGGCGGCACGGTACAAGAGCAGTTACGACAAGAAACCGACCAAAGCAGTCCTTTATCTGCTGACCAAATGAGTGAAACGCAAGACGTGATTAGCTTGCAGCGTCAGGTCCGGCAGCAGCGCTATCAAGAAAGCTACCTGCGTACCACGCTAAGCTGGCGTCAAGCGAGTGTGGAGTCTGATAACGATAGCAAGCAAGCACAAGATGATATGATGGCGCAAGAAGAACGTCTGCGCAAGCAAATCGCAACGTTGGAGGCTCAGCTGTCTCAGCGTCAGCAAGTCTATGCGACCAAATCAAAAGTTGTAACCGTGGATAGCAACTCAACGACGCAAGGTGCCGCAGCCGATTATATCAATACTTTTCGGGAGCACGTTGAGCGCGTTGGTAATCTGCAATATCCTACCCAAGCGCGTGCGCAAGGCATCACCGGCGAAGTGCGTTTAATGGTTATTATAGCCAATGATGGTAATATCAAAGCCATTCGTTTGCTTGAGAGCTCAAACTCAACGATATTAGATGAAGCCGCTAAACAATCAGTCAGACAAGCCGCGCCATTCGGTAAATTTACTGAAGACATGAAAGATATTGTCGAGTTGCGTCTGATACGTACCTATCGTTATAGTGACACAGTAGAAGTGACTTATTAAGATGATCAGTGATAAATTAATACGTTAAAGAAGTGAGATGATGCGTCATATACTGGCTTTACCGCTGATAGATAGCCAAACTCATAAAGTAAGCTCATAAAGCGCATTTATCAAAGAATGCCGTAAAACCACGTCGTTCTAGGGCGTGGATGTAAGGCATAGTCACTAAGGCTTATTTTGTTGCTCAATATATTGACGAATAACCTCTATTGATGTGCCGCCACAACTTGAAGCGAAATAACTTGGCGACCAGAGTGCGCCACCCCACAGTTTTTGACTTACTGATGGGTATTGTTTTTTGCGAATCATCCTGCTGGACACACCTTTTAGGCTATTAACTAAGACCGACACACTTACTTTTGGCGGATAATTAACTAAAAGGTGTACGTGATCTTCTTCGCCATTAAACTCTACTAGCTTTGCATCAAAGTCTTTGCAAACTTGCTTTAGTATTAAACCAAGTTCATCAATCACTTCTGCGGTAAAAACTTCACCCCTATATTTTGTAACAAAGACCAAGTGTATGTTAATATTGTAAACAACGTGTCTACCACGCCTAAGTGCGTTTGACATAGTATCAGACCAAATGTATTATAATGATAAATTATTGTAGCCCAAACTATGAAAACACTCAAGTTACGCATAAAAGATAAACATGCTAACCAGCTAAATGAATTGGCGGGTGCGGTTAATTTTGTATGGAACTATGTGAATGACTTAAGTTTTAAGAACTTGCAACGTACCGGTTATTTCTTTTCAGCTTATGATATTGCAGCCTATACAAAAGGCAGTGGTGAGTTACTTAATTTGCACAGTCAGACTTTACAAGCAATCACCGAGACACACGCTAAGAGCCGTAAACAATTCAAGAAAGCTAAGCTAAACTGGCGTACCAACAATCCTAAAGCCAAACGTAAGTCACTTGGTTGGATTCCCTTTAAAAAGACCGCCATAAAATATATGGGTGTCAAAAAATCAGGTAAGAAAATCCTTAAATCTACCATTCAATTCAGTTTGGCTAAAGGTAAAAAACTGATTATTGATATGTGGGATAGCTACAATCTAGCTATCTATACCATCAATACTTGTGAGCTTGTGCAAGATAGTCGTGGTCTTTGGTATGCGTGTATCACCGTTAAAGAATATCCAAAAGTGGTTTGCGGTACTGATCAAATTGGTATTGATTTAGGGTGTAAAGAAGCGGGTACCACAAGTGATGGTGATATCTTAGCCACTAAACTGACTCACAAGTATGCCGCTAAACTAAGCACTGCTCAACGAGCTAACAATAAAAAGCGGGCTCGCGCAATTCATGCCAAGATTAAAAATACCCGCCAAGACTTGATACACAAATTCACCAGTAAGCTTGTCAGTACCAATAAAACAATCATCATCGGTAAACTTCAATCAAAATCATTCACCTCAAGCAAACTGGCCAAGTCCGTCTATGACGCTGGTTGGTTTGAAGTTAAGCGGCAACTGACCTATAAATGCAAGCATGCAGGTTGCCACTATGGCGAGGTAAATGAAAGTTACACCACCCAAACTTGTTCGTGTTGCGGCTCGCGCCAAAACAGTCCGAAAGGTAGGATAGGTTTAGGAATAAGAGAATGGCTTTGTGAGTGCGGTGTCACTCATGACCGCGACGTTAATGCGGCAAAAAACATTCTTGCGCTCGGGCTTGAGCGTCTAGCAGTAGGAATCACCGTCCTTTAGGGCGGTGAGGAAGTCAAAAAATACATTCATAAAACCCAGTTATAGAATAAAGAGTAAGCATGGAATTTTTAGGATTTACCCTTGATATTGCCACATTGACCAATAGTGCATTAGCCATATTATTTAAAGTGGCTTTAGCGCTACTCATATTTATCGTAGGACGTTGGCTCGCAAAAAAAGCGGTAGCAGTTGCGCATAGGCTGATGCTGCGTAGTCGCTTAGATGATACCGTGGCTAACTTTTTAGGTCGGCTAATGTATGGCTTGTTGTTGGTAATCGTTGCTTTGGCAGCACTGAGTAAAGTGGGTGTTCAGACTACTTCAGTCATTGCCATCTTGGGCGGCGCTGCGGTTGCAATTGGTCTGTCACTCAAGGATCAACTGTCAAACTTCGCCGCTGGCATCATGATCGTGACTTTTCGTCCATTTGTGCGCGGTGATTATGTACAAATTAGTAGTCATACCGGCACGGTCACAGAAATCACTTTGGTCAACACCCATTTGACGACCATAAATAATCACGACATCATCATTCCTAATGGCGACATTACCACCTCAGCGGTGATTAACTATACAGCGCTACCCAATCGCCGCGTCGATATTACTATCGGTATCGGCTATGATGCGGATATCAAAACTGCAAAAGATATCATGCTAAAACTAGCCAACGATAATGCAATGGCTTTCACTGACCCTGCGCCTATCGTTCGTGTCACTAATTTAGGCGACAACTCGGTCGATTTAACCTTAAACGTCTGGACGACTAATGGCGACTGGTGGTCAATGCAGTGTGATTTGCTTGAGCAGTTTAAATACGCGCTGGATGATAATAAAATTGACATTCCATTCCCGCAGCGCAGTGTTCATGTTAAAGGGCTTGATCAGATGATTAATCAGATAGATCAAGCACAAAAATTGACAATGACGAAAAATTAAATATAAGGATTTGGTAGGTCTAACCCTGCCAAAATCTCAATCTCAAAACTTTCCATCTCATCTTGTTCAGCTTGTCCAAGCTCATGATCGAAACCTAATAGATGCAGCACACCATGTATTAATAAATGGCTAATGTGCTGTGTCACGGTTTTATTTTGCTCTGCAGCTTCACGTACCACCACTGCATGACAGATAACCAACTCGCCAAGCGGCAACGTTGGCATCAGTCCAATGATCGCTGCTGGCAAGTCGCTTGGGTAGGACAAAATATTGGTTGGATAATCTTTTTCTCGTGCTTCCAAATTAAGCTCGCGAGCTTCGTTCTCATCCGTAATATAGATGTCTAGCCCTTTAGATTTTTCTTGCCATTGTTCAGCATCGATATCTTCAAAGTAGGGTAATGTTAGACCGTTTTTTATATGTTCATCAATATAATCTAAAGTCGCCATCATCACAGATTGTAAGTGCTTACGATGATAAAAAGTATCCAGTATTTCATCATCAATAATATCACTTGCGCTGATATCGAGTGCAGCTAAGCTTGCATCATTCTCTTCAAAATGATGGTTAGTGCGGTCATTATTGTCTTGATTCATAGAGTATCCTTTGTCTTGTTTATTCATTATTATCAAAAATAGTAAGAGTAAAAATAAGTGGTTTTTATTTTGAGATTACTCTGTGCGTTTATATTACTATAGCTAGGTTATGATGTCGCTGCTAGTAATGAATAGGGTGATTAACATCACGCTATGAGGGTTCTTTTTTATAAAAAGTAGACAGTCCTTTATCGTTGTAGTGTATTGCACACATTAAAGAGAGAATACAATATGAAAGCACCTTTAGTCGTATTATTAGCAGTCGGGTTAACTTTAACCACTACGCAAATAAGCACAGCCAGCAATATTGTTAATAGCAAAAATGCGTCCAATATTAATAAGCCAGCTAAGATGAAAAAGTATCAATGGGCAACTGAGCTTTGCGAAAACGAAGCCTACTATGATGCCTCCAAAATTTCTGTACAAAATATCGAAGACGGTTTTGAGATATTTAAGCGTCTGACGCAAGTGAATCTACCAAACTATGCGCCTTATACCCCAAAGGAGCTACGTCAGCTGAACAGTCAGTCTATAGGTAAGCTGGAAACAGATTATCTACAGTTAAGTACTCAAGTAGAGCGATTAACGACTATACCGAAGCAGACGAATTTTGATATGAGTTTTTTTAAGAAAAAGTTACAGCAGGACATCACTAATGAATATCAGCTGAATCATTTAGGGTTAATGGCTTACTTAGATATCGGGCAAGCGTTGAAAGCGGCACCTAAAGTCTGTCAGGAATACCTAATACCGCTGAATCAAAGTCCGGAAAAATTGCAAGCTGCTTGGATGAGTTATACTTTAGAGCATATTCGACAGCAAGAAAAAATTGATAATACTGATTATCGCAAAAATGCAATGAACCGCTATCGCTCAGAAAAAGCAGAAGATGCGGTCAGTTATGCGAAGCTCGGTCTAGTTGGCTATGCATGGAATAATTGTTTAAATAGTCATTATAGTAAGCAAGAGCTGAACCCTGAACAGGTAAATAAAGCACAACAAGTTTTTGAGAAAATCGTCTTTAAAAACACTATAAAATCAAAATGTGAGATGCCTTGATGTGAGAGAACTTTATAGCGTGGTTCTTTAATAAAAAAATTTAGTAAAAGATAGATGATAAAAAACCGGATATTAAATCCGGCTTTTTTTTGAATCAATACTAATAATTTAAGGTTATGAATTACATATTAGACGTAGCATCTGCTATCGCTTGTTTACGCTCTTGCTCAGCGATAAAACGCTCTTGCCTACGTTTTTCTTCTAGTACCAATTGCTCGTCATCAAAGACATCGTAGGCTTCAACAATCTTTTGAACTAATTGATGGCGTACCACGTCTTTTGAATCAAATTTTGTGATACGAATCTCTTCAATACCACTTAAAATCTCCATCGCTTGTGCCAATCCTGACTTAGTACCACGTGGTAAATCTACTTGCGTAATATCACCGGTAATAACTGCTCGTGAGCCAAAACCCAAGCGCGTTAAGAACATTTTCATCTGTTCAGGTGTGGTGTTCTGTGCTTCGTCCAGAATGACAAACGAGTTGTTCAAAGTACGACCACGCATATAGGCAAGCGGCGCCACTTCAATGATTTGCTTTTCAATCATCTTACTCACTTTCTCAAACCCAATCATCTCATACAGCGCATCATATAAAGGACGCAAATACGGATCGATTTTTTGGGTCAAATCCCCCGGTAAAAACCCTAACTTTTCACCAGCTTCAACCGCAGGACGTACCAGCAAAATGCGTTCAATCTCATTACGCTCAATCATATCAACGGCACAAGCAACGGCCAGATAAGTCTTACCGGTACCAGCAGGTCCAATACCAAATGATACATCAGAGGATAAAATATCCTTCACATATCGCTGCTGATTGCCACCGCGTGGGATGATTTTGCCGTTACGGGTACGCAGGCTAATGGGCGTAAAGTCACTCGGCGCTTCTAAGTCTTCCTCTTCGTCAGTCGGCTCTTCATCTTCTTCTATATCCTCATCGCGTGCGATGCTCGATTGAATGATGAGATGTAATTCTTCTGCGCTGATGTCTTTGGTGTTTTGCGCTTCATCGACCATTTTATAAATAATACGTTCGCCGCGTTCGACACCCGATATGTCGCCACTCAGACAGAAGTCGCCTTGGCGTTGGCTAATTTTGATATCGAGGCGTTGTTGAATGTACTTCATGTGATTATTATATTCGCCAAGCACGGTTTTGAGCTGTGCTGGGGTCAAGGATTCAAATTTTATACGGCGGCTCATGGAATCAGTCAAGCGATTATCCTTGTATTGGTTGCCCGCTGCTATCGGTCATGCTTCCATGCGTCATAGGCGAACGAGCTTCAGAGATAAAATGGGTAGTCGTGCTTTATTGCTTTTAGATAGTAGAAATAAAAATGACGGAAAAATCGTTATTAGTGATATGAATGATAATAAGTAAATATCCTGCTTTCATTATGGTAGATAGTTTTTAAAATTCAAGCTATATAAAGGAATGCAGCGCTTTGTTTTTGTATGATGATTGCAACTACTGAGCGTGTTTTTAATATTTTTTGAGCTTTTTTAAAGCTTAGATGCAGTAGAGGTTGAGCAAGCTATAGTTATAGTCAGCATAAAATAAAATGGATATATATACATTGCTCTATAGTAACGTCCTACTAGGATAGTTTTTTCTAGCTTGCTATTCACAGGCATGACAAAGGCTGCAAGAAATTTAGCTATTACAGGGTTTGGACACTCTGCATAGCCGTTATGGATACTGTCAAGACCACAGCATGATAGATAATTTGTGGTAATCTATTGCTTAGATAACAGAGCAATAACAACTGGGCTAAAAACGATAAAAAAACGAGCAATTTTCTAAAGTGTAAAGTTTTTGAGTAGGTACTAACCACGTATAGAAGCGTGCTAAATGGGCGATTATAGGAATAATAATGATGCAAAATATTCAATCAAATTCATCAAACTCTAATAATACTAAGCAATCTACTATGAATGATAATGCTAAAAATAAGGCTGCAATGACTGAGCAGCAGGTACTGATCGCGGGTGGCGGTCATGTCGGTTTGTCCTTTGCTTTGCTATTGGCGCATCATGGTATCGCCAGTACTTTGCTTGAAAAAAACAGCTATCCGGCCATCAGTCCCAGTGATGATAGTCAGCGCAGTCACTATTTAGACAGCCGCAATACTGCTCTGTCACGACGTACGGTACAGATTTATCAAGAGATTGGGCTGTGGGATGAATTGCAAAGTCATGCTTGCCGAATTGATGCGGTTCAAATCAGTGAACAAGGTAGCTTTGGACGCGCGCAACTGAATAAAGCGGATGAAAAAGTCGAGTCGTTTGGACAAGTAATGGAAAACGCTTGGCTTGGGCGTAAGTTGCTCCTTGCCGCCCAACAAGAACCACTGATTACGCTCATTGATAATGCCAATGTTATCGCTGTTGTCCAACAAAGCGACAGCGTGATGTTAAGCTTTAGCTACTATGGTGAAGAAGAACACGAGCAGCAATTGCAAGGCAGCGTCTTAGTAGCTTGTGACGGTCGTGATTCTACTGTGCGTCAGCTGCTAGGTATCACTACTACCAACTATGATTATGGGCAAACCGCCATTGTTGGCGTGGTAGAAACGGACAAACCTCATGAGCATGTTGCTATTGAGCGTTTTAGCCCTGCAGGACCACTTGCGGTGTTGCCATTGACTGATCCAGAAGGCGATGGCAATGATGACTATCAAGCAGGTTATAGACGTTCAGTCGTTTGGGTCTGTCCGAATGGGGAAGAAACGCAATACTTAGAAGACGATGCGCATTTCTTAGCGACTCTGCAGCAAGCATTTGGCGAGCGCGCTGGCACGTTTAAGGCCGCTGGTCGTCGCGGTGCTTATCCGTTAACGCGAGTGCTGGCAAAACAGCAAGTCGATGGTCGCTGTGTCATTATGGGCAATGCGGCCCATACTTTACATCCAGTAGCTGGTCAAGGCTTTAACCTCTGTATGCGTGATGCTCATGTATTGGCGCAAATGATGAGTGCCCAAGTGCTGAAAGGCGCAGATATTGGTGATCCTACACTACTAAAACGATATGAAAAAGCCCGTCAAACCGATCAAAAACGTGTTATCCGCTTTTGTGATGCCGTGGTACATGGATTTACTCATCCAAATCCAGCAGTGAAGCTGGCACGTAATGTAGCTCTGGTTGCCTTTGATAAATTGCCTAATATTAAACCTTTAATTGCCAACTACGCGATGGGCTTAAAATCATAGTTCGTACAAGTGATATCCCGTTAATAATTTTATAAGTTACTAGGGCGTGTCCTCATTTTAAAAATGGTTATAAAAATGAGATAAATTGCAGTCAAACGAGGAAAATAGCGCAAATAATATCGGGATATTAATTAGCTATTTGACGATGTTTGGCAAAATTTAGCCATTTTTAGCCCATTTAGATACAATCGCTTGAATTGAGGACACGCCCTAAAGAAATCCAAAATTTAAGCTGCTGCTAACTGCGATAAATCTGAGCGGAGAGCGTAAATAGCCACACAAAGGATGTTTTATGAAAAATAACCATACGCTGATTATCGGTGGCGGTATCGTCGGTGCGACGCTTGCCCTTAAACTGGCGCAATCGGAAGTGCCCGTGACACTTATTGATGCGCGACCTGAACGTGATGAAGCAGACTGGCAGCAAGTACTGAGTCAACGTGATGCGCGTGTTTATGCATTAAGCCTTGCCAGTATTGAATTATTAAAAGAGGTTGGTGCTTGGCAAAAAATAGCAGCATCAAAGCGTAAAGCTGATTACTCGCAAATGCAGGTTTGGCAACTAAACGGTATGGGCGAGTTACTGTTTGGCGATAGTGGTGACTCTAATAGCAGTACTAATGGTAATAGAAATATTGTTAATAATAGCAGCAACTCTGTACCAAAAATCCTCGGCAGCATGGTCGAGCCAGCGGTTATCGAATACGCCTTATGGCAGCGTTTATCAGCTCCCGATGTCAGCCAATATCTAACGGTCATTGACGGGCACAAAGTTGTCAATATGGACTGGCTCGGTGCGACACAAGGTTACTGTGTGACGTTAGATAACGATACGGTGATTGACGCAAATTTATTGGTCGGTGCTGACGGTCGTGGTTCATTCGTGCGCAAGCAAGCAGGTATTGAGCTGGATGTTCTTGATTATAATCAAACGGCGATTTGCTGTGCGATTCAAACTGACAAACCGCACCAAGCAACCGCTCGTCAAGCCATGCTACCGACTGGCACGTTGGCACTGTTGCCTTTAGCGGATATCACTGATGAGGATAAAGCCAACCCACAACATTGGCAATCGATCGTATGGACATTGCCACGCAATCAAGCATTAGCATTGATAGCAGAACACCCAAGATACATCGCTGATAAACTCGCCGCTGCCAGTCATTATGAGCTTGGGGCTATCCATAAAATTGAGTCAATCGCTAGTTTTCCGTTAGCAGCACAGCAAGCAAAGACCTATGTTGCGGATAATTTGGTATTGATTGGCGATGCCGCGCATGGGGTACATCCACTTGCTGGGCAAGGACTCAATCTAGGTATGCTCGATGTAAAAGCGTTAAGCAAACAATTGGCGCATGATTATAACCGTAGTGGCGGTACGCTTTGGGGTGTCAATCAAACTTTACGTAGTTATGAGCGCCTGCGTCGTCCGCATAACAGTCTGATGATGCACAGTTTTTCAGCGCTTAACTGGCTGTTCGCAGGCTCGCTGGCTCAATTGCGTCCTATCCAACAAATCCGTAGCGAAGGTATGTATCGGGTGAGCAAAATTAAACCGTTGATGCGCTTGTTTGCTAAGCAGGCGAGTGGGGTTTAAGAGTAGCTTTAACTTACGGAAGAGTAAAATATGAACGTTAAATTATGGACAATAGCGCCAATCATGATAGGTATTTTAGCTCTAACAGGTTGTCAAACGGCTGATTTTTCTAAGCAAACAACTCAAACTATCAATATGCCAACGGTTTGCGTTAACTTGGATAGCGATGGTGATGGTGTATTTGATGAGTTAGATCAGTGTCCGAATACGCCAGAGAACGTGGTGGTAGAGCAGAGAGGATGCCCTATTACTATGGGCCCTGATATGAGTTTAAAAATGGAATACCGCGCCTTTTTCACTAAAGGTAGTAGTGAGCTTTCACTAAAGTATCAGGATGAACTGGATAAAGTTGGTGAAATAATGAATACGCATAATACTGCTACTATGCGTATTGAAGGCGGTATCTCAGAAAATGAAATCGATGATGGTGATTCGATAGCTAAGTCAAATACATTGGCTAAAAACAGGGCGCTAATGGTCAAAAACTATCTTTTATTAAAACACGGCATAGAGCCTAGTCGTTTAACGACTTTAAATTGTGAGACTAGAGCACCCATCGCACCTAATGATACTGAAGAGGGTAGGACTGTTAATCGCCGTGTTTATGGGGTAGTTACAAAACCTGAAGAACAAGAAGGCAATGACTATCCTAGCAATTTAAAAGCAGGCATCTGCGTTGAATTTTAAATAGAGTTTTTTTATAAATAGCTATCATCTCAACATACATAAAAAGTCGTTTTTGAAGGTATTAAGAGAGAGTAATAATGAGAATTAAAACTCATAGCACTTTATTGCTACTAGCAGCATCTATAACGTTAGCCTCCTGCCAATCCACACCTAAAAATACCATAATAGATAAACAAGTATATGTTCTACCTAAAGTCTTGATAGAGGCACTTGCAGATACAGACAATGACGGCGTGCCCGATGAACTTGATAACTGTCCTAACACTCCTGAAGGCGTGGTAACGGATGAATATGGCTGCCCAGTAGCGGTGAATTTAATAGGTTATCTTACGATGGAGCTAAGAGTTTTCTTTGAGCGCAATAGTAATGAGTTGCAAACGAAGTACTTGATAGAATTGGAGAAAGTAGCGGAAAAAATGCATAGCGATCCTGAGCTAGTAGTAGTTCTGTCTGGTCACATCTCGGAGCCTGAAGCTGTGCAAATAGCAGTAGATATAGATGGGAAAATGAATCAAGCAAAAGCTGATAAACGTCTATTAGGACGTGAGCGGGCACAGATAATAAAGAATGCTTTGATTAAGAGAAATATAGCTCGTGATAAAATCTATACGTTCGATTGCGCTGATAGTATGCCGATTGCACCTAATGATACTGAGGAAGGTGCGTCCATGAATCAGCGTATTTATGGTAAAGCGTTAAAGGCAGATGATTTTTATACGGGCAGTGGTCATGAGCAATCACTCACTTACTATAAAGAATTCTGTCAGCAATTTTGAAGGTATCAGTTATGAATATACTATTAAGAAGTATGCTTGTCATTTCAATCAGCGCTTTAACATTATCCGCCTGTCAAACCGCCGACTTGTCTAAGCAAACAAGTCAAACTACCAACATGCCAACGGTTGTGATTAATTTGGATAGGGACGGAGATGGCGTACCTGATGATATAGATATGTGCCCAGGCACGCCAATGAACATAGTAACAGATGAAAGGGGTTGTCCTTTTACGGGTATGGGGATAGGTTTAAAAATGGAATATCGTGCCTTTTTTGCAAAGGGTAGTAGTGAGCTATCACCCGAGTATCAGCTTGAGCTTGATAAAGTAGCAGCAAAGCTACAAGAGTACTATACGGCAACTATGCGTATTGAGGGACACGCTTCAACAGATGAAATAGGTGAAACATCAGTTTCTAGTTCACAATTGAATTCTCTATCAAGAAATAGGGCGCTTATCGTCAAAAACTATCTGATAATGCAGCATCAAATTGATCCTAATCGTTTAAGTACTTTTAGTTTTGGTGCTGAACAGCCTATTGCCTCTTCTGATACTGAAGAAGGTAAGTCTATGAACCGCCGAGTTTATGGGGTAGCTATTGCAAATTTTGATAGCGAAGAGGAGATGTCCATGAACCGCCGAGGTTATGGTATAACTACGGAGCTTGAAGATTAATTATTAATTATTTAATATTCAATCAGCAGATTTTAGTTTAAAACAACTATCTAAAGGCAAATCACATGCTCATCCCTAAATACTGGGCGCAATATAAACAGCGCTTTGAATTGCGAGAGACGCCTAATAAACCCTCCAAGCAAGCAACTATCAAACGTTATGGTTGGTCAGATATTAGTCAAAGCGAAGCGTTAAGTCATGCCAAAGCGCGAGTGGATGATGCTCATAAGCGCTGGCAGGCAGGTGAAGATATCTTACGCCGTGAACGCAGGGAAGAATATAACGCAAGCAACGGCATTCCTATCCGTGAACAAATTATCTCCGAGCATTTTTTTCCGAATAGCGATTTCCTTATTAGTAAGACTTCTAATAATAGCCTATCAAAAAAATCCTCTAATACTCATCTAATCGTCACGCGTAACAGCTATGGGGCACAAGTCGCCAACGTTGATAACATCGCAATTATTGATGTCGATGCGATTGATCTTTTTGCTCAATTATATCCAGAGGATTATGCTAATTTTGGGATGGAATGGTTTTGGAAAGACGCTTTAAGCAGTAAAGTGTTCGACTCTGATAGTTCAGACTATTATCTGAAACTGTGGGCTCGTAATGACTCTAAACGGTCTTCTATGAAACCTCAGGTTATAGGTTTTATTATAGCTTCTATCGTTATTGCTAGTGTCATAACTTGGCTAGGGTTGTCATGGATTTGGTTAATCGCTTTTATGGTCGTTATAATGTCTTATCTTTGGCAGCAGGCTAGCAAAAAAGAAAAAGCTATTAAGCAAGAGAATAAGCAAAAAATGATAACGATGGTTGAGTCGATTAATCCCTATATGACTGATTTACTGAATAAGCGTGTCGCTAGTCATACCAATGAGCAGTTTCGACTGTATAAAACGCCAGCAGGCTTTCGTATTATTGCGACTCACGATATTATATCGCCAAGTGATAGTGTGGTCGAAGAATGGTTTGCGTATTTCCATGCGGATGCCAATTACGTGCGTCTATGTCAATCACAGCAGTGCTTTCGTGCGCGGCTCTCTGCCAAACCGTGGCGTATGAATGAGGTCGAGAATAACAACTTGGCTAGAGATATCCCTGCGAAAGACTTTTGGTTCGCTGAAGATAGTGGTATTGATGAGACGGACGCACAACACCGCAAAGAGTTGGCGGCACGTCAGCAATGGATTGCAGACTATGATAACTATGCTAAAAATTATCGAGCGTGCCATTATGTCGAGAGTATTGTTGGGAAAGAGGTTGCCAATAACAGCAAACCACAAGCCAGCATTGAAGATTTTGTCCACTGGCATGATAGTGCTTGTCAGGTGAATAAAGGGTTGGAGATGGCTTGAACCACATTTTACTTTATAAATAAAAACTAGCTTCTGTCCATTTCAAGGAAGAATCATTATGAAACGCTATAGTATTTTATTATTAACAGCATCTATAACGCTAGCTGGTTGCCAAACTACCGAAATTGTACCGCCAAAAAGTATAGCTGAAGTGAATTACGCAGATATGCCCATATTGCTTATCAGTTTGGACTCAGATGGTGATGGCGTTCCTGATGATTTAGATCAATGTCCTGAAACGCCAACTAATGTAGTCGTAGATGAAAGCGGCTGTCCTGTATCTGTAGACATACTTATGTATGAAGGGGTGGAGGCTCGTGTATTCTTCCCTGAGAACAGTAGTGAGCCTATTGCTTCAAGCTATCGAGGTTTCGATAAATTCGGCGAGTATCTAAGAAATAATAATAAAGAGTTTTTGATAGAGGGACATATAAGTACCCATGAAAAAAACTCTGGTAGCGATACATTAGCAACGACTCGAGCAGAGTTTATAAAAAATTATATTGTCTTAAATTATGGAATCAATCCTAAGCGTTTTAAAGTTATTGGACGGAATGATACGCAACCAATCGCTTCAAACGATGACCCTGAAGATAGAAAGAAGAATCAAAGAGTATATGTCACAGAAAACCGTTGGTCTAATACTGATGATTAGTTTTGACAGAATTGATAATATTTATGGAAGTAATTATGACTAGAAAAATCTACAACGTTTTATTATTGACCGCATCAATAAGCTTAGTAGGCTGCCAAACTATTACAATTGTGCCACCCAAAACCACACCTCAATATGAAAATATCAGGACAATGAAAGCAGATATTCCTGATTCAGATGGTGATGGCGTACTCGATGATATAGACGAGTGTCCTGAAACGCCATCTAACGTAGTGGTAGACGTTAAAGGCTGTCCAATAGAGGTTGATGTGGGCGGACTTGAAATGGAATTCAATGGGTTTTTTCCGCCAATGAGCAGTCAATTACCTGATATCTATGATGCAGTATTTGTGAAAGTAGCAGAAAGTCTTAATGATTACCCAAAAGCCAATGTTTTTATTTTTGGTCATGTAGCCACAAATGAAATTGATGAAGATGCTGTAGCCACTCTTGGTTTCGATTCTTTATCACGCAATCGCGCCCTTAGTATCAAAAATACGTTGGTTTTGCAACATAATATTGATGCTAAGCGTATCCGTACTTATGATTGCTCAAATAAAATCTTAGTTAAAGACACAGATTATATAAACCCTAGTTTTAACGCGCTTAATCTCAAAGGTCTTGAGGCAAAACAACGCCGCGCAACTTTAATGGCGAGTAGTTTAGTCAATGATTTAATGAATCTTAAATATAAATCTGATATTCAAAGATATGGTGGATACGCCAAGCACTGTGAGTTATTTGAATAATGGCAAATTCTGATAAACCGTCAAAATTTAACCTTACCCCAACGCCGAAAAAACCACCATCAGCACTGGCGCGACAATATTAGTAATAAAGCCAAAGCTAATCGCCAATGGCACAACCTTTAGACCACCTGATTGTTGGATAATTGGTAAAGTAAAATCCAAGCTGGTCGCACCGCCAAGTCCGACTGAGGCGGACGGATATTTACGCATAAACACGGGGATAAAGATTAGCGCAAAAAATTCACGTATCAAGTCATTAAACAACGCCACACTGCCCCAAATCGCCCCATAAGCATCGGTCATTACAATGGCTGATAGCGAATACCAACCAAATCCTGACGCCAGTGCTAAGCCCTTGGTCCATGATACATCGCTAAAAATTAGCGCAAAGATAAGCCCTCCAGCCAGAACGGCTAGGGTAAAGATAATGCTCATCTCAACGCCGCGTTTATTGAGTAGCACTTCTTTTAAAGTAATACCCGAGCCTTTTAGCCCAATACCGACCAGCAAGATTAATATCATTAGCATCACGGTCATGGTGTTTTCAGGCGGCATATAATCGGCTGGTAAGAAATAACCGATTACCATACCGATTACTACACAGATGACTTGGGCGAGGCTGCCGCGAATACTAACGCGATGTTCTTTAGATTTGACGCTAGGTTTCTTAGCATGCCATGGACGCAGACGGTCAAACAGCATAAGAGCAAACAAGCCCGACCCAATCGTCAATATCGATAATATCGTGACATACAGCGCAATCTCGCCTATTTGACTACCTAGCCCTTCCACTTGTGATAGCTCAATACCAATCAAGCCTAAGATGATAAATACCAGATATGACAGGCCTTTATCGGCAATCTTAGTCATAGTGGGGTTGGATGGAATGGCAAAACCAATAAACATTGGCATTAATACCAAGACAAGGGTAACTAGGCTTTGCATGGTGATAGGCTCGCAGCATTTTTAACAAGGCGTTTTCAAGAAGGCATTTCTAAGAAGCGGGAGATTGTAACATATCAGGCTACCGATACTGATATGCACAACTAAAATTCATGGCAAATTATGCAAAGTGATTGCTTGATAGATATGAGTTTAATTACTTTACCTAACAAAGTTTTGTTGCTACATTAAAGTAATGAATATATTTGGCAGGCGCTATGTCGTTATATCAACTCAAAACCCAATTTCAAGATCATCTGCGACCCATAAGTGACACTTTGGTCGAGCAAAAAATCACTGCCAACCAAGTGACCGTTTCAGCGTTGTTTCTGAGTATTGGTACGGCTTATGTGATTGCCAAGCCAGCAACTGAAAAGCAAGCGTTATGGCTGCTATTACCTTCGTCATTGTTTATACGTATGGCGCTCAATGCCATCGACGGCATGATGGCGCGTGAGCATGGACAGGCGTCAAAACTTGGGGCGATACTTAATGAGGCTGGAGATATCATTGCTGATGCGGCGCTTATAGCCAGTCTTTCGCCTCATGTTGCTAATAATAAAGCCCAAGTTTTAAAAAAAGATATCGCCTCCAACCAGCGCCACATTATTAACCTGATTGCGTTAAGCACCAGCACTGAGCTATTGGCCATAGCCAGTGATGCGGTTTTAGGAGTTCGGGCAAACCAAGGACCATTAGGTAAAAGTGATCGGGCTTTTATGCTTGGTGTGCTGGGTGCTTTTATGGGCAGTAAAGCCCCGTTATCGTTATCTCCTATAAGAATAGGGCAGTTATGTCTACTGACAGAAGCGCTATTAATAAAAACTTGTCTTAATCGTTTACGCTATATGGCAAACTTATACTTGATGCGTCAGCCGCCTGTGCTTAAATCAGCTTTGAATGTGTTATCAAATCCTCAATCAAATCCTCAATCAAATATATTTGAGTCAAAATCTGAAGATCTTACTTCTCCAGCCTTTTTGCACCATTCTTCTATTAAAGCTTCCTTATTGGAGTCCAAAATAATGCCATCTATGTCTAAAACTACTATAAATGTACCAGATGCTGTAAAGGAAACCGCTATTGACGTGGATTTTGCTAAGCAACCTATAATTAATGGTGAAAGTTGCTATAACGCTTATGATGGTACGGCGATTTATTACCGCTACTGGCTCACGATGCCTTTAGAGGAGTTAGAAAAGGCAGAGCAGCCAGCTGCACAACAAAAGCGCCAAGTCATTTTATTACACCGTGGTCATGAACATTCGGGACGCTTAGCAGAGCTTGGGCAACAGTTTGCCATCGCAGGTTATCAAGTATTCGCTTGGGATGCGCGCGGTAATGGGCGTTCGGGCGGTATCAAAGACCATGCCGAGAGCGTGACTCAGCTTGAGCGCGATTTAAACGATTTTGTGCAAATGGTTATTGGACAGACGGGTATAGCAATTGACGATACGCTAATCGTAGCCAGTAGTATTGGTGCCGTACTAGCAGCAGCATGGGTACATGATTATGCGCCCAATATTCGTGGCATGATACTCGGCACACCTGCGCTGCGCATTCGCTTATATATGCCGTTTGCGATACCGTCGTTAAAGGTAGCACGTACGCTAGGCTTGATGTCACGCGTCAGTAGTTACGTCAAAGCGCGAGTATTGACTCATGATAAAGAAGCGCAGCAAGCCTACAATGCCGATCCGCTTATCTCAAACAGTATCTCAACCGACCTGCTCATCGATACCCATGCGACTGGACAGCGTTTACTCGATGATGCTGGCGCTATCACGGTACCAACGTTTGTATTGTGCGCCGGTAAAGACTATGTGGTTGATAAGCAAGCTGAGCGTGACTTTTATGAAGCGATTAATACTACTAATAAGCGTTGGCAGCTGTATCCAGACAGCTATCATGCAATATTTCACGAGACCAACAAAGCAGATGTCTTTGATGATTGTATTGATTTCGCTGAGCAAGTATTCAGTACGGAGGTAAAAGCGCCTGATTTGAGCGCGGCTCATCTTAATAGTGCCAGTAAAGACAAGGTTGATCGTTTAGCGATTAAGCCTTTTAATCCAAGCTTTGCACTGACGCGTTTTGCCATGCAAAAGTTCGGTCATGTTAGCGACGCTATTGCCACAGGACTTGAGCATGGTTTTGATTCCGGTCATTCGCTCGATCACGTTTATTATAATCAGCCTAGTGGTCAGAATAAATTTGGTCAGGCGGTCGATAAGTTTTATCTCAATAATATTGGCTGGCAAGGGATTCGTATCCGTCGTGAGCATATACTAGAGCTGGCACGTGAAGCGTTAGCAGATATTAAGCTTGCCAATCAAAACCAAGTTAATCAAAACAGCCCTGATGAGCCATACCAACCAAAACTGCTGGATATCGCTAGTGGTCATGGCTTTTACGCGTTTGATTTATTGACAGAGTTTGAAAACTTACATGCTGAGCTACGTGATTATGAGGGTCATAATATTCAAGCGTTACAGGGCAAAGCGGAGCAGTTAGAGATTGCTGATCGTGTCATCACTTGTCAAAAAGATGCGTTTGACCCTGCCAGTTATTTAAATGTGCAGAAGGGAAGTGCCAGCGTTAAAGAAACAGCGTTAAAAAAGTCAGGCTTTGATATCGCTATTGCCTCCGGTGTTTTTGAATTGTTTTCGGATAACACGCTACCAGCGACGGCATTGACAGGTATTTATGACAGCTTACAAGCTGGTGGCTATTTAATTTATACCAATCAGCCGTGGCACCCTGAACAGGAATTTATCAGTAAAACCTTAAATAATCATCGCGGTAGTAGTTGGGTGATGCGCTGTCGCTCACAAGCTGAAATGGATCAATTGGTTGAGTGTGCAGGCTTTAAAAAAGTTGCGATGCGTATCGATAGGTTTGGTATCTTTACCGTGTCATTAGCAATTAAAACAGCACCAGCCAGTTGTGAATCATAAGTGATGAGTAATAGATGAATGATAAAAGCATAAAGCCTTATCAGCGTGCGCAGCTTTTTTCAGGAGGTGGCTCACGTTTTGGCTATTATTTAGGCAGCTATGCGGCATTAGTGGCTCATGATTTGACACCAGATATTATCATTGGTACGTGCGGTGGTAGTTTATCAGCCTATCTAGTACAGCTTGCATCTGACCCCAAAGACTTGCAGCAATTGATGTGTAGCCGTGAGTTATATTATACCATTGCTGCAATTAGGCATGTCGCGCCAGATGAAGCCAGTAGACGTCTAAAAATACGCTATATGACTCACGCACTCAAACGTTGGCGCTTATCAAGGCAACTATCTAAACGGCAAGCACAGCAGCAAGCCGACAGTTACGAGCAGCTATTAGATGAGCTGCAGAAATTAGCTATGTTTCGAATTGATGGTGAGAGTCAATGGCTTAATGAGTTATCTCGTTTTGATGCTAGTAAAAATGACCCTGATGAAACCGATAGCGAAACCAATAAAAGTACACCAGAGGTAGCTATCATTGCCAGCCGCCTTTATCAAAAGCCTGTTAGCCACATTTCGCCTAATGCTCCATTAAATCTCCAAGAGTTATTATTTGCTCCGCCACGTTTGACGGCTTCTTTTGTAGAACTCACTGATAAAGAAATGCGATCACCTGCGCACGTATTTGCTGAGGAACGCATACATCAGTCTGTTAAAGTCCTGAGCCATTGGGAGTTTGCTGCAGCGATTCGTGCTTCGATGGCAGATATGTATTATTTACCGCCAACGCATATTGAGGAGATTGGTTGGTGCTTAGGTGGCGTGATTAATCTCACGCCCATTGAGCTGGCTTGTCAGTTGGCAGAGACGGTATTTGCAGAGACCAAAGCAGGTTATGATTCATGGCTTGCTGCTCCTGCTATCCAGCGCGTTTTTGGTTTTGACCCTAATCAGCGTTTGGCACAGGTACATGGCTTTTTACCAAATACTGAGTCATATCAAGATAATTTTGAGAATAGCAGTCAACTGCATTGGTTACCATTTGCTGATAACGGCAAACAATTAACAGGGCAACACGTGCAAAAGCGCTTTAATTTCAAGCAAATGACGATTGAACTACTACATAGCGATTATGATGGCTTTGTGAAGCAAATGCAGGCGCAGTGGCAGTATGGTTATCAGCGTACGTCTGACTATATACAGCAGCAAGGTCTATGAATACAAACCCAATGCAATTTAAATGTAATGCTAATAACCAAAATTCCAATTGTGAGAGTATAGCACCGCATATTATTGTTGTTGGTGGTACGAGTGGGCTTGGTTTGGCATTGGCGCTTCACCATCAACAGCTCGGCTGGCAAGTAAGTGTTGTAGGTCATAGCGTATCAAAGATAAGCCATATTAATAGCCAGTATCCTCATATAGTGACTTATACTTGCGATTTAACCGACACCGCTCAAACACAAGGGTTATTAGATAAGTTATCAGATGTCCACTTTCAAAGGCTGATTTATAGTGCGGGAAGCTATCTAAATGAGCGTGTGCATCATCTCAATCAAGCAGATAGCGATAAAATGCTAGTGATTAATTTTCAAGCGTTCGAGCAGGTATTTAGGTGGGCAAGTGCGTGCCTAAAAACTCAGAATCAATCACTGGATTTTACTAAAATTGATAAACCAAACCTCATTTGCATAGCTTCTATAGCGGGTACCATGGATTATCCTTATGCCAGTCTTTATGCCAAAAGTAAACGTGCGATGATTGTGACCGCCAGTGCTTATCGAGCGGCACTTGCGCCTTATGATATCCAAGTGAATTGTATTGCTCCAGGTTATATCGATACTCAAGCATTACGAGATTTGAATAATGGCGATGCTAGCCATAAGCCCTTTATTATGAGTACGCAAACGGCAGTTGAGCATATTATGCAAGCGATTGACAATGATGTTGAGCTGGCGATATTTCCACGTTCCATGCGCTACATTACTCGTGCGCTAAATTATTTACCCAAGCCTTTACTGAATTGGATATTGCGTAGCAAGCTAGATAAAAAGAAATAGTCTTATTGAATCAGTATATAGGCAGTTTAAATAAAATCGATACGTTGGTAGCTACGTGCTACTGTTTTAAATTTTTCTTACTTGCTGTTCGCAAGCGTAACAGAGGCTGCGAAAAATTTACTCCAGTAGCACTAGTATTAGTTTTAAAGTGCATTAGCTATAGCTTTGTTACATTTACCCAAGTAGCCAATAAAATAAAGTAAATAACGGCACCCCAATCAGAAAACTGTCTATTCTATCTAGTAAACCGCCATGCCCAGCAATTAATGTTCCGGTATCTTTTACTCCGTGCTGGCGTTTAAAAGCGGATTCTAATAAATCGCCAGCGATACCGCTGACCGCCAAGCTATAGGCCACCAATAAACCTAGCCACCAATCAAAAGGCGTTAGCCAAATACCGAGTAACGACGCCAATAGAGCCGCGAAAAAGCTGCCAAAAACAGCGCCTTCAATACTTTTATTAGGGCTAATATTAGGGGCAAGACTGCGCTTAAATAATTTGCCTCCAAGTAATCGTCCGCATAAATATTGCGCAATGTCGTTAAACTGGCTGGCAAATAACACAAACAGCAACACACCATACTGCTCGCGTTGCCAAGCTAATTGCTGTAATGCAATCAGGCTAATAATTAATAAAACAAATATAAAACTAAAGAGCAGGTCTAATAAGTTTAGACGAGTATAAGAGTTGGTGGGTTTTAATTTTTTTTCAGAAGAGATTAGCTTTGCTTGCAAGCCGCGCGCTTGGAGTTTGCGAATAAACCGCGATTTACTATCTATACACCATAAACGTTTGATTTCATAGCTGCCGCGCAAACCGATTAATATAAAAAAGGTAATGAGCAACCATTGATAAGGGTGAGATGGCGATTGGGCTTGAGGTTGCGGCTGAAGTTGAACGTATTGCGTATCATTGGTTATTTTAGCAACCAAATAACAGATGCAGAGCGCGGCTAACATCAGCCACCAAGAGCGCGCAATCAAATAAATCTTTGGTAGGCGCTTGCGTAGACTTGGTATCGCAAGCGTGCCCCACGTTAGACTGACCACCATCATGAGTCCAATAACAAATAGCGTATCGGTAGCCATATACTCAGCACTTTGATAGATAGAAATGGTATTTAACCGTTTAGAAATGGTTAGAGCGGTGATCCTAAATCGCTATTAGCCATTAGCAACTGTTTTTGGCGCTCTAGCCTCTGTATGGCTAATTATAGGCTGAAGCAAACAAGTAATGCTACCTTCTTGCCCATTTGATAATGGCTCAATGATGCTGGCCTTAGGCGTGGCCGCTAAATTTGGATAATCCTTGCGATAATGACCACCGCGACTTTCAAGGCGTTGATAAGCAGACTGAACAATTAGGTATGCTAACTTTAATTGTCTTACTAATTGAAAAATTATTAGCGTATCAGCCCTCATAGCGTCATTTTGACTGCTAATGTCGTACTGATTTGATTCAGATTTTTCAAGACACTGCTGCCATTGTTGTATCTGCATCAATGTTTGCTCCAATGATTCAGCATTACGCGTGATACCCATATTTGATGTCATCAGGATTTTTAATGCTGCGGTTATTTTGGTAGCCTGATTATCAGTAACGATATTGGTATCGATATCGGCGTCATCATAATGAGATGAAGTAAATGGAGATGCAGTAGAGGAAGTTAAATCAGTAATTTGAATGTTTCTAAGCGTTGACGCTGTCCAAATGTCAGGAGCCGATAAATTTGAGCTATTATAAATGACAACAGGATCTATATTTTCCATTGCGGTTAAATAGCGTGGCAAGTCGCTGGCAATATTTCGCCCAACCACCACACATTCTAATAATGAATTACTCGCCAAACGGTTTGCACCATGCAAACCAGTGTAAGCAACTTCACCAGCCGCATAAAGCCCTTGTACATCAGTCAAACCATTGGCATCAGTGACCACGCCGCCACAGCTATAATGAGCAGTAGGGGCAACGGGGATAGGCTCCCTAGTAATATCAATACCGAGGCTGAAGAGTGTTTGATAAATCTGTGGAAAATGTTGCTGCAAAAATTCTGCAGGCAAGCGACTGACATCAAGATTTACGTAGCCAAGTCCATTATTATTAATCTGCTCAGCAATTGCGCGAGCAACGATATCTCGCGGTGCAAGTTCAGCACGCGCATCAACATCTAGCATAAAGCGTTTGCCAGTTTTTGGACAATATAGTCTACCGCCTTCACCGCGCAAGGCTTCAGATATCAAAAAATTACTATCGCCTAGTGCTAGACCGGTTGGATGAAACTGGATAAATTCTAAATTTGCTAAGCGGCAACCTGCTTGCCATGCCATCATAACGCCATCACCGACACAAACATTGGGCGCGCTGGCTCGCTTAAACAACTGTCCTAAACCGCCACTGGCTAGTACGACGGCGCGACTATGAAAGGTGATTTGACGTTGGTTGTTATGATCAAAGACTAGCGCGCCTTGGCATTGGTTATCATTATTTTTTAAAAGGCTTAGCGCTTCATGATAGGGCAATATAGTGATATTGGATGCCGCTTGCACTTTTATGCTCAAGGCTTCCATCACATGCCGACCAGTGGCATCGTCAGCATGGGCAACACGTCTACAGCCATGACCGCCTTCTTTGGTTAAATGCAAATCGGTAGTTTGTAAGTCGGCTGAAGATCTTGCGCTGTAGTTTTGTCCCTTGTTTTCTTGCGTAATCTGAGTAAAGGGCACGCCTTGCTCGCACAGCCATTGGACGGCTTGTTGTCCGGCGCTGAGAATACTACTGGTATTGTCAGTGGCACATAATCCTGCGCCAGCGATTAACGTATCGGCGATATGATCGGCAATAGAATCGTTTTTATCCAAACTGGCAGCGATACCGCCTTGGGCATAATGGCTTGAGCAAACTTCTAGTGCTGCTTTGCTCAATACGGTAATATTCAGCGATTTTGGCAAGGCAAGGGCAGTACTTAAACCAGCAAGCCCAGCACCAATAATAAGTACGTCCGTTTGTATAACCTCATCAGATTCATTAGCCACATCAGAATAATCTTTACCATTCGACCATATCACGCTCATATTAGGCAGCCCCGACATTAGCAAACAGTGCACGGTCTTTAACGATATCGCCGCTCGCTGCCACACGCTGTTTTTGTGATTCGGCAAAATCAAGCATACGTTGTAATGGTTTTCTGGCTGCTACTGCCAGCTCAGGCGTCATCAACACTTCACCGCTATGCTGCGTCAAGCACTGTTCAATACCTTGCAAACCATTCATCGCCATCCATGGACAAAAAGCACAGCTCTTGCAGCTGGCACTTTCACCAGCAGTCGGCGCAGCCAAAAAGCGCTTGTTTGGCGAGCGCTTTTGCATCTCGTGTAAGATGCCCAAATCGGTGGCAACAATGAAGGTATCGGCATCCATCTCATAGGTTGATTGCAACAGCTTACTGGTCGAGCCCACCACATCGGCGAGCGCAACCACGCTATCGGGGGATTCTGGATGCACCAAGACTTTCGCTGTGGGATGTTCTGCCTTTAATTGCTCAAGCTCAGTGGCTTTAAATTCGTTATGTACCATGCATGAGCCTTGCCAAAGCAGCATATCTGCGCCAGTCTCACGTGCAATGTATTTACCTAAATGCCGATCAGGACCCCAAATGATAGGCTCGCCTTGAGCATGCAAGTGACGGATGATATCGATACCGACTGAGGAGGTCACGACCCAATCCGCCCGTGCTTTTACTGCCGCGCTGGTATTGGCGTAAACCACCACCGTACGCTCAGGATGAGCATCACAAAAGGCAGAGAATTCATCAGCAGGGCAGCCCAAATCAAGCGAACACTCCGCTTCTAAGTCTGGCATCAGTACGGTTTTTTCCATACTTAAGATTTTGGCTGATTCACCCATAAAGCGTACGCCAGCAACTACTAAAGTCTGCGCACTATGGGCTTGCCCAAAGCGTGCCATCTCTAACGAATCACCTACGCAGCCACCTGTTGCTAATGCCAAGTCTTGAATAAAAGGATCGACATAATAATGCGCGACCAGCACGGCGTTATTATCCTTCAATAATTGCTTGATATTTTCTTCGACTTTGAGTCGCTCACTACGCGGCAAATCAGTTGGCATCTTAGCTTTGGCGTATTCGATATTCATGTGAGTTGCAATGCGATTGTCATTGCTCATAATGGGCGCGTCATACGGATAAGTTTTCATAATGGCAAACCTTTAATGCAATAACGACAAGTCATATGCCGCTAGAAATAAGACAATTAAATACAGCTAGAAATAGACTGTTTTTATTATGCTCATTTTGAGCATAAATACAAGGTTTTTTTATCATTGGTTTTACAAACGATACTAATTTATCTTAAAAAAGAAACATGGCTATACAAAATCTCCCTCATTTGTTTTCATATTTATCTTTTTCAAACTCTTATATTTATAACGGCAGGCTATGATAGTTTTAGATTCACGTTATACTAAGCCGTACTACAAATATCAGGTTTTGTAGCTTTCACACGCATTTTAAAAATAAAGGATAACCCCCAAAGCCATGACGTTGTCTTATTCACACGCCCATCAACAAGGTAGCGGCACGACCGAAGTCGTCGCAGTGCTTGTCGCTATTACGGAGCACACGGCACGCGTTTTAACGGTTGATCAAGGCAAGCTATTGCCTAATGGACCACTGATGCCATTACATCGTTCGCTACAAGCGGGTGTACGTCAATGGGTTGAAGAGCAAACGCAGCAGCCGCTTGGCTATTTGGAACAGCTATATACCTTTGTCGATACCAATAGACGCAATGTCGACAGTCATGCGTTGGTTTACGTCAGCTATCTAGGCTTAGTACAAGAGGCGCAAACGCAGTTACAAAGCCAAGCATTATGGCGTGATTGGTACGATTATTTCCCATGGGAAAATCACTTGGACGGTATGCCAGCTATCATTATGGATTATATTGTACTGGCGTTATTACGCTGGGCAGATGATGCAAAAGAGCCTGATGTTCAGCAGCGCCGCCGTCAGCGTATTGGTTTATGCTGGGGCGTCAGTGAAATTATGCTAGATAATTGCTTTCAAAATAAAAGCGCACTTTCAAATACAGAGACCAGTAATCAGCCAATAAATAACGAAGAATACGAGAATAGGGAATGGATTGCAGAACATGTGCTTCTGCGCTATGAGATGTTATACGAAGCAGGTCTTATAGCAGAAGCATCGACTTATCCACCAAGCTACTTGTCCAATACTCAATCTGACAGTGCTCAAACTAACAATTCGTTTAAATTACCTAGTAATTGGTCACAGCTTACAGGTTCGCCGATGTACTACGACCACCGCCGAGTAATTGCAACGGCTATCTCAAGACTACGCGCAAAAATTGAATATCGACCGCTTATTTTTGGTCTAATGCCAGATGTGTTTACCTTGTCGCAATTACAGCAAAGTGTTGAAGCGCTATCAGGAATGCGACTACATAAGCAAAATTTTCGTCGCCTGCTGGATTCGCAAAATCTTGTGATGGAAACAGGGCAGAGTAGTAGCGCTCAGCGTGGTCGCCCTGCCAAACTCTATCGCTTTCGCCATGATATTGAGCTGCAAAGCTTACTGATGGACAGTAAACTGCCTAAACGTAAATAGCTACGCAATCTCTTTGATATCGTCGATTCAATTTAAAAACCATACAGTGCTAGTGCTATGAATTTTTTGTAGCCTCTGTTACGCAGGCAGCAGCAAGCAAGAAAAATTGATAGCACTAACACGTCGCTATGAATGACTCTTTTTTATTAAACTTAATTATAGTTAAGCCCTATAGAGCTTATTAAATCCATAAATTTATGGACTTTTCTTGCGAGCCTATAAACTTTGCGCTATATTTATGCTCATTTTGAGTTTAAATAAACAATATTTATCATAATATACGCATATATTAAGTAAAAACACGCAAAAATAAGGGTTAAAAATGACAGCTAAACAAGAGCCAGCATTGGCTGAGGTATTGCTTAAACCTTTGGTTGAGGTCGCATTAACTGAAGATTTGGGCAGACGCGGTGATGTCACGTCACAAGCAACCATTCCAGCCGACATGCAAGCGCAATTACAGATTAAAGCAAGACAAGCAGGCGTGATATGCGGCATGGATTTAGCGCGCTTATCTTTTGCCTTAATTGATGCGCAGATAGAATTTATTGCTCAAGTCAATGACGGTGACACGGTTGATGCTGGCGCGGTGTTGGCGATTGTTCGTGGTAATGCGCGAAATTTGCTGACTGCCGAGCGTACGGCACTTAACTTTATGACCCATCTGAGTGGCATTGCGACAGATACTAAAAAGATTGTCGATAGCGTGGCAGAATATCCTGCCCAAATTACCTGTACGCGTAAAACCATTCCGGGCTTGCGTATCGTACAAAAATACGCCGTACGCTGCGGCGGCGGACGCAATCATCGCTTAGGGTTAGATGACGCGATTTTAATCAAAGACAATCATATTGCCATTGCTGGTGACATCAAAACAGCTATTGAGCAAGCGCAAAACTTTGCTGGTCATCTGATCCCTATTGAAGTTGAAGTGGATACATTAGAGCAGCTAGAGCAGGCGCTCGATGCTGGCGTGAGCTTGGTATTGTTAGATAATATGTCGCCTGAGATATTGTCGCAGGCAGTCGAGATGTGTAAAGGTCGTGCTAAGACCGAAGCATCAGGCGGTATCACCCCTGAAACGGTACAAGCGGTAGCAAAAACCGGCGTTGACTTTATTGCGATGGGTTATTTGACTCATAGTACGACAGCACTAGATATTGGGCTTGATTTTAGCGCCTAAAGTTAGCACTTGTTTTTATGGTTTGAGCTCTGTAATGTTAACTTTATAGCTGGAATTACTGTTAAGCATTCTATTGAAAGGATAGATTGGTATTGAGTTTTTATGGATTTGGCTGGGTAAGAAAATTTAGGCAAAGTAATGATTTTATTAGCTTATCTGCCTATGATACAATGCCGTTGCTAACCGCCTATTAGGTCATCGCTGCACTCGCGCGATGGCCTTATCTTTTTGCCCGATTTGACCAATAGACAAGCGAGCGCTCAGTGAATACTGAAATTATCAAAATAATCTTAGCCTTTATGGTACTGATTAATCCCTTTGGCGCATTGACGTTATTTTTGGATTCGACGCGCGGTTACTCGATGAACAATCGACGTAAAGTCGCGCGCGTTGCTTGTCTAACGATTTTTATTACCATCAGTTTTTTCACGCTAGCAGGTGAAACATTACTAAAAGTCTTGGGTATCTCGATTGGCTCATTTCAGTTAGCAGGTGGCATATTGGTGTTTTTGATTGCCCTTAATATGATGAATGGTGATGGCAATCCGGTTAAACCTGATCAAGAAAACTTTGATGTCGATCATCTGCAAGGTGCGCCACCAACAATGGCAGCAGCGGTAGTGCCTATTGCTATTCCAATGATGATTGGACCTGGTGGTATTTCAACCGTTATTATTTATTCGTCACAAGTCTCTGGTATTTTGCAGGTCTCTGCGATATTGATTGCTGGATTGTTTATTAGCCTATTTTGTTATTTGGCATTGATGGCGGCAGGTCGTATCAGTCGTTTATTGGGTGATACGGGGCTGAATATTATGAGCCGAATCATGGGTATGCTACTGGCGGCGGTTTCTATCGAAATTATCGTTAATGGGCTACGCACTTTATTTCCTGACTTAATGTAATTGTTGTACTTTTCTCCTCCCTTATTTGTCTTTCATTTCTCGTATTCAGCTATTTTTCTTTATATTAAATCACTTCTTCTTATACGTTGTTTTCATTGTTTAGGCTGTGTAGAAAAATACAGCCTAAACAATGAAAATTCAACACGCCTTAAAAAACACCTCAAAAACCATCAATCAAGATAAGCCAATAATCGTTAAACATCATTAAATTAGAACGAGATGAAAGGCTGCTTAACGCCTGTGTTTTAGCGCTTAGTCATGGCATTAATAATTTCGATTAATCACCAAAAGTCTGCTCCTAAACGTCATTCATGAAAATATGTTATGATAGTGTTACGACAATATTACAGGAGTTCGTTTTGAGTAAGAAAAGAATAGCGATTTTAGGTGCAGGTCCAAGTGGTTTGGCACAGTTACGTGCTTTTGAAGCGGCTCGATTGGCCGGGGTAAAGGATTTACCTGAAATAATTTGCTACGAAAAGCAAAATGCCATTGGTGGCATGTGGAATTACAGTTGGCGTACCGGTTTAGATAGAAACGGTGAACCCGTTCATGGCAGTATGTACCGTTATTTATGGTCAAATGGACCTAAAGAATGTTTAGAGTTTGCTGATTATTCGTTTGATGAGCACTTTGGCGAAGCCATTCCATCATATCCGCCTCGTGAGGTTTTAAAAGACTACATCATGGGTCGCATCGATAAACAAGACATCCAAAAATACATCCGCTTTGAGTGCCCAGTGCGTTGGGTATCATTTGATGATGACACGCAAAAATTTACCGTCACGGTCATGAACCATAAAACGGATGAGCAAGAAGTTGAAGAGTTTGATTATGTTGTAGTGGCGACTGGTCATTTCTCAACGCCAAATATGCCATACTTTCAAGGCTTAGAAGAATTCCCAGGTCGTATCCTGCACGCTCATGACTTCCGTGATGCGCTAGAATTTAAAGGTGAGGACATTCTGCTTATCGGTAGTAGCTATTCTGCCGAAGATATTGGTACGCAATGTTATAAGTATGGCACTAAATCAGTCACTATTAGTTATCGCTCACAAGCACTCGGCTATGAATGGCCAGAAGGTATTAAAGAAGTTCCGATAGTGACACACTTTGAAGACGATGTGGCGCATTTTGCCGACGGTACTAGCCAAAAATTTGACGCCATTATCATGTGTACGGGTTATTTGTTTCACTTCCCATTTATGCCTGATGAACTGCGTTTGCAGACGCATAATTGCTTATACCCCGCCAATCTGTACAAAGGTATCTTTTGGCAGCCTAATCCAAAGTTGATTTACTTAGGTATGCAAGATCAGTATTTCACCTTTAATATGTTTGATGCCCAAGCGTGGTATGCACGCGATGTCATCATGGGCGATATCCAATTGCCTGACGTAGTAACCCGTGAAACAGACGAGCAACAATGGTTAGCAACTTATGCTAAGTGCCTCACCGTCAGTGATTCGATTGATTTTCAGGCAAGCTATATCCGTGATTTAACCAATGCCACTGATTACCCAGAGTTTGCGGTTGAAAAGCAAGGCGAAATCTTAAAGGAATGGCAAAAGGATAAAGCCGAAGATATCATGACCTTTAGAGAAAAGGCTTATCGTTCCACGTTGACTGGTACGCTATCACCTGAGTTGCCAGAGCCTTGGTTAGATATTCTTGATGATTCGCTAGAGCACTTTCTGAACTTAACCTTTGTTAAGCCTAAAAAACGTAAAAAGGCGTCATAGTCTATATAATTTGTTAATAATAAAAGAGATACGTTTATAGCAACGTGCTACTGATACTAATTTTTCTTGCTTGCTGTTCGCATGCGTGACAGAGGCTGCAAAAATCAGTATCAGTAGCACGGCATCGTTTTTAAGTAGGATTGACTTAAGCATAAAGAGTTAAAAAAACCAAATACATTTAATAGATGTGTTTGGTTTTTTTATTTTTAGTTTAAATATTTCTAGCTATAAATAGCTGTTTTAACTTTGATATAAATGCCAAGCCAAATACAACATCAGTATGCCTACCAAAGCATCGAGTATATTCCACGCTTTTGGTTTGGCAAATAAAGGTTTGAGTAACCTTGCACCGTAGCCAAGCGCAAAAAAGAAAAAGAACGAGGCACTGACTGCACCCATCGCAAATGTAAGCTTACTACTGGCACCGGTTGAAACCATACCGACGAGCACCAATGTATCCAAGTAAACATGTGGATTTAGCCACGTAAAACCAAAGCATAGTAACAGCGCCTTTTTTAAGCTGGTCACGACTTGTCCATCGACGGTAAGCGCATGTGATAAGCGTACGCTGGCATACAAGCTCTGTAATCCATAGCCTAACAAAAATATGACGCCAGCAAACTTTGCGGTATTGACGACTTGCGGATAGCGTGCCGTTACTGCGCCAAAACCACCAACGCCAGCCGATATTAAAAGCGCATCACTCACGGCACAAAACAGACAAACAAAAAATATGTGCTCGCGTTTTAGCCCTTGTTTGAGGACAAACGCGTTTTGTGAACCAATGGCGATAATCAGTGATAAGCCAAGCAAAAAACCAGAACTATAATCGGTGATATTCATGACAGTCGACTTAACCTTTAAAAACCAAAACGGTGACGTTTGCTTACTGGCAGCGCCGGAAAAAGCTGTTAAGATAAGGGATTAATTGTTCGAATGCAATATTCCGAATGCAATATACAGTAAGATGCAACCAATCGTAAATAGGCGAGGAGCAGGGTAGGTCATGGTCATAAGTTTGACAAGAATGCTACAGTCGTTTGGGCAAGCACAAGATGACCTGCCAACCGTCGCTGCCAAAAAGGCTCAGCAAGCGGCTGCTAATAACCTTGCTAATAATGAAAGCGATGCTGCTCGTCGCGATACTGCTGACAAGCATGCCAATGCTGCAACGCTTAAAGCTTCACCGTCTATTGCTTCGCCACTTACCGAACCGCAGCGTACCGAACGTATTTGTAATGCCTTAGCACAAGTCAACGATATTCGGACGCCGACGCCATTGACTGATCGCTATTTGTCCAATCGCGCCAATATGCGACCGACCAATAGACCTCCTTTTGACCCAGATACCTTATGGTATCTCAAACATGGACGCTGTCCGATTATGACTGAGCTTGTTGATGTGGTCGATGAAGCCACCCTAAATGCCATGCCTATTGAGGCCGTCGCGATACTAGACCGAATAAATGGTAAGCTAAAACGCTATCGTGAGTGGAGTAGCGAGCTCAATGAGCAACAACAGCAGCAACATAATGAGCGGCAATTTGTCATTGATAAACTCGTGTCCGAAAGCATTCCTGAAGCGCTACATCATTACGAGCAGCTGCAACGTTTCAGTCCGCATCGTACGAAAAACAATGTGGTACAGGGTAAAATGACGGCAGGCGATATGTTGACTGATTTATTTTTAGAGATCGACTATGAGTTGGATGAGTTATTGGATGAATTACATCAAACCGTGATGAATCGTCTTGCTTCAACCCATCGTTATGTCAAAAGCCGTACGCAAAACTAACTGCTGACTACTTTAAATTGGCATTATCAGATTAAGCTAAGCTAGCGTCATTACACACAATCGACTCAATGCATAACAATATAGGGCTTTAATAGAGCCTTATTTTTTTGTTTAATAATAAGAGCTAAAATACAGAAGTGGTATTTAAAATAATAATAAGTTCTCAATCAATTTTGCCAGATAATAAGGACCATCTAATGACCCAAATAACTGCGATGCTTGTAATGTTTGTTTTATATGGGGTGTTACCAGCCGCTGGGTTATATCTCGGGTATCGGGGTATCAAAAAAGTGACTGCGCCCAAAATGCTCGAATATAAAGCGATGCCGCAATTGGGTTATATTCCTGAAAAAAGCCTACCAGAGGGAGTTAAAACAGCACTTACCCAAATAAATGAAAAAGGTGAGAAGCTGCGGGTCATATATGGCGATAGTAATAATGATGGTAGGATAGATGACAAAGATACCGTTAACGAGACCTATATCATGATTCAAAACTTGATGGATAGACATGTGCCGCAAGCAATAGCGGATTATCGTCGTTTACATGACTTAGATGGCGCACTGGCTGATAATACTAAAATTAAGCACTCTGATGTTACTGGCAAAGAGGCGCTGCTAGATGTGCTTATGACGATTAATACACAGTTTGATGACCTGCTTAATGCCTCATATCATCAAGATGGACAAAAGCTCCTAGCCACCAATAGATATTTACAGCAGCGTTTTGAGAATCCGGTAAACAAGGCCGATATACAGCAGCTTGATAGTAAGGCTACTGAGATCAATGCTATTAAAAACAATGCTATTGAAAACCCAACTGGCGAACGCGCTGATGCTGAAGACATTAAGCTTTAGATTGCGCACTATAATCAATCCACTATAAAATAAACACAGTGCTACTGGTATAAATTTTGCGCAGCATCTGTCTGCATAGGCACAGCAAGCAAGGAAAAGTTATACCAGTAGCACGTTATAACATTTATACTTATTTTATTTGGGACGGACTGTATAAGTACTAAATCATAAGTTGAATGATTGAATGATAAAAAGTGAGCTGGCATGAGTATATTAATAGGCGTTGGTGTCGTAACGACAGTGACCGTCTTTTATTTGAGTAGAAAAGGTTGGCACGCTCTGCATAAAGCGGTCGGTATTACGCCTGGCGTGCTTATTTATCAGGATGCTAGTGCACCACTATTGCTATCAAATATAAGCTGGCAACAGTTGAAGCTTAATAAAAAATATCTTAAATCCTTAGCAGACGAACAGCTTCATCAATTACAGCGTATTGATGAAAAGGTAAGTAACTATGAAGCATATCAAAAAGAGCTGCAAGCACAGAAAATGACACCTGCAATCAGCGAACAGCAGTTTGTATTGCATAAAATGTTGCACACACGTTTGCCCGAAATACTCAGTAGCTATTATCAATTAACGACTATTAGCTCAAAGGCTAAAAGTGTTAATAACAAAGCCCTAGCTGAAGCTGGCAAGTTGTTGCAAGAGATATTGGATAATATCGAAAAGCGCTTAGATAGCTTATTAGAACAAATGGAGCAGCAGAAATTACAGGATTTGCGAGTCATGAAAAGCTATATGGATAGTCACAATCACTAAGATTTTAGTAAATAGAGCATATTCCTTAACACCACATAATAAAAAGCTGCCAATGATTATTTATCACTGGCAGCTTTTTTATGTCTTATTCTAAATCTATAAAAGACTTAAAATAAATTTAGATTAACGCTTGTCGTTGCGGTCACGAGTATTACGTGTGCCGCGACTGGCAGGACTTGCACTACTTTTAGGTTTTGCGCTACTATTTTTAGTACCACCACTACGCGAACTGTTTTCAGTGCGGCGTGCTTTAAGCGGCTTGCTTTTAATACGCTCTTGCTTCTCTTTAGCGGCGCCATGAAGACCAGTACCATAACGTGGGCGTAAGCTCACTAGGTCTGTTAACGTATTAATATCTTTTCTATCTAGCTCTAAGAAACGACCCGTACGTAGCTCTTTTGGTAACGCAATATTACCATAGCTCGTACGTAATAGACGGCTGACTTTAAGACCTTGGGATTCAAATAGACGGCGTACTTCACGGTTACGACCTTCTTTAAGCTTAACATGATGCCACTTGTTGACGCCTTCACCGCCGCCTTCTTTGATGTCTTCGAACTTAGCCAAGCCATCTTCTAACATAACGCCTGTTGTCATCGCTCGTGCCATATCTGGGGTAACATCGCCCAGTACACGTACGGCATATTCACGGGTCACTTCGCTAGACGGATGCATCAAGCGATGCGCCATCTCGCCATCATTAGTAAATAGTAGCAGCCCAGTTGAGTTAATATCCAAGCGTCCAACCATTACCCAACGGTCGTGAGTTAGTTTAGGCAGACGTTCAAACACCGTTGGACGGCCTTCTGGGTCATTGGCAGAGCAAACTTCGCCTTCAGGCTTATAGTAAGCCAAGACGCGGCGGCGTTTCTCATTTTCGGAGGTATATTTAATCTGACGACCATCAACACGGATCTCATCACCTTGCTCAACACGATCACCGATAGTTGCAGGACCATTATTGACGGTTACACGGCCTGCTTTAATAACTTCTTCCATCTGACGACGTGAACCAAGTCCCATACGGGCAAGTGCTTTCTGTAGTTTTTCATCTTTCATAACGATTTCCTTGAATCGGTGGGTTTACATTTCTCAATGTATAAATTTGGACTGAGTATTATACGCTATTTATTAAAGCTATGTTTAAGAGAAATTTCTTTAAGGCTATTATAACTACCTAATAAGCGCTGCTTTACTAGGTAGTTATGAGAGAAATCACGATTTCCAGATTTTACAAAAAATGAATATAAATTGATTGTTGCTCTTACGTAATTTTTGCTAAAAATAGCCCATTGTTATTCAATATTTAATCACCTATGTTATTATGGCTTTGTTTTTTTGTGGCTAATGTAACCCTTTAGTATAGCTGTCTTAATTGGTTTTATCGGTGAACGCTACTTATATCTATGATTTATAAAGGTTTTTATATGCTTCTCAATTCATCAAAGCTATTAAGTGTAGCGTCTTTGCTAATGATTAGCCTAGTTTCAGGCTGTGCTAGCATTAATTCAGGGCTACAAGCAGGTGAGTTACCGCCAAGTGGCACCTACATCGCTGAAAATGGCCTACATTTTAATGTACAACCGTTAAGCCTAGCCACATTACCGCCAAAACAAGCCGTTATTCCTAGTAGTGACTTAGCACGATTAATAAAAACATCCGGTCGAGTAGACTATCGTATTGCTGAAGGAGATATTCTGGGTATCACGCTTGTCGGTTATCCAGAGATTGCGCCTCCTTTAACTAATAGCAGTAATACTGCCAATCCTTATGCAATAGGTTTCCCTATTGATCAGCAAGGCTACGTACAGTTTCCGCTAATCGGACGTATTAAAGCCAGTGGTCTGAGCGTGCCACAGTTTACCGCAAACCTGCAGAGTCAATTGCAACGCTATCTTAAATATTCAGATCCACAGGTTAAAATCGTTAATTATCGTGGTAATAAATTCTTTATTGATGGCGAAGTGAAGCAACCTGGCGAATTTGCAATTTCTGATACTCCAGTTTCGCTATATAGCGCGATTTCTATGGCTGGCGGTGCAACACCTACTGGTGACTCAAATAATGTGGTACTGAACCGCAAAGGGACAAGCTACAATATTGGACTACAGTCACTACGTCAAATGGGTGCTTCAGCCAATCAAATATATCTGCAAGATGGCGATTCTATTCATGTCAATAGCCAAGATCGTAATAAAGTATATGTCCTAGGAGAATTTGGACAAGTAGAGCCTGTAGCTATTAAAGAGCAAGGTATCAGTTTGGCGCAGGTTTTAGGTGAGTCTAAAGGACTTAACTCTAGTACTGCCAATGCAGCCAAGATATATGTCGTCCGTGATAATCTAAATACAAGGGGTACGGATATTTATTATGTTGATATGCAGACTATCACCAGCTTTGCGCTTGCCAATCGTTTTGAGATGCGTGCCAATGATATCATCTATGTTGATCCAACTGGCTTGACGCGCTGGAACCGAGTCATTAGTGCACTACTACCTTCAACTTCTGCAATTAGTCTCCTTTCAGGCTTATAGATAACAGGTAATAGTCGTTATGGCATTTGATAATATTTTAGTGGTTTGTGTCGGTAATATTTGTCGTAGTCCGATGGCAGAAGCACTATTAAAGCAGCGTTTCCCTAATAAAACTATTGATTCTGCCGGTGTTGGGGCTTTGGTTAGTTACCCAGCGGACCCAGCGGCACTAGAAATTATGTCGAAGCAGCAGATTGACATTAACGATCATGCTGCCAAGCAAATTGATGAGCACTTGGCGAAACAGGCTGATATTATTTTTACCATGTCAGACGGCCAAACTAAATGGATTGAAGAGCGCTGGCCTTTTTGCCGTGGTAAAACTTTTAAGCTTGGTCATTGGATGGATAAAGATATAGCTGATCCTTATAAGCATGAGATGAGCGCGTTTAAGACGGCATATCAAGATATTGTTGACGGTATAGCGCAATGGGCTGATAAAATTAGCTAACTTATATGAATAAACTGCTGTTATTGATAAACGACTATTATTAAAAGACTCATATTACTAAACGATTACCTTAAGTGATGAACCTACCGTTATGAATACAGATTCGAAGAATATATCAAGCCCTGCTTCTAAAGAAGATAATGACGAAATTGATTTGATGGCGCTGCTGTTTGCCATTTTGCGTGGCTGGAAAATCATCGTATTTTTTGCTGTATTGGGCTTGGTAATAGGGGTTTTATATAGCAGATACGTCAATCCTACTTATAAATCCGATGCCCTTATTCAGGTTGAGGAAAAATCTTCAGGTATCTCAGCGCTTGGTAGTGATATCTCTGAGCTAATCGGTTCGGAAGTCAGTAAGGCTCAGACAGAGGCGGAATTGATAAGGTCGCGTATGATCTTAGAGCCAGTTGTCAATTTATTACATCTACGGATTCGCCTGTCTGATCCTAATATTGGTGCTTTAGATAGAATAAAAAGTAATAGTACTAATACTCAGATAAATAAGCCTGAAGGAGTGTCTCTTAAAACTGAAGATGGTGAAATAGAGATTAGCCAGTTTAATGTCTCACAAGAGTATTTAAACCAATCATTTACCTTAACGCGCTCTGCGACAGGGTTTGTATTAAGTAATGGTTTCGACGACTTTAAAGGTCAGATTGGCAAAGCACACCAATTCAGAGGTACAGATGGTCAGATTCAAATCACAGTTAATAATCTTCCAACTGATGAATACCCAGTTAATATTACCAAGCAATCGCTTCAAATAACCACTGAGCAGATAAATAGTGCATTATCTGTGGTTGAAAAGGGCAAGCAGACTGGCATTATTCAGTTGTCTATGACTGGCGCTAATCAGCAGCAAACCAGTTTGATTTTAAAACAAATCGTTTTATCTTATATCGATCAAAACCAGTCGCGTGGTTCTGAAGAAACCACCAAAACCATTAGCTTTATGGAAACTCAGATTCCAACCCTAAAGAAAAAACTGGAAGATTCTGAAGCCATATTCAATGAGTTCCGTAAGAAATATGGCACTATCGATGTCGGTAAAGAAGCTGAGCTATTATTGGGAGAAAACTCTCAAATCGACTTGCAACTTAATGAGCTTAAGCTTAAAAAAGCGGATCTCACTACTTATTATACCGAAGAGCATCCATTGGTCATTCAAATCAATGAGCAACTTGCAGTGCTTAATGATAGAAAAAATGAGATAGACGATACTATTGCGGGTTTACCTGAGATACAAAGAGAGTTTTTACAACTGTCAGCTGATACTACTATCAACAGAGAGATTTATCTCACGCTGCTTAAAAATTATGAACAACTAAAAATTGTTAAAGCCGGTCAAATTGGTTTTGCGCGTATCATTGATTTACCTATTAGTACTTATCGAGCGATTGCGCCAAAGAAATTGCAAATTATGATATTGGCCATGCTGTTAGGAGCCATGCTTGGAACGATGCTCGTACTGCTTAAAAACATGCTTAGAAACGTGGTTAAAGATCCTGAACGTATCGAAGCTAAAACTGGTGTACCTGTGATAGCCACTATTCCACGTTCTCCATTCTTGACAAAATTAGGTAAGAATAAGAAGCTGCCTAATCGTTTGCTAGCTCATATTGATCATAATGGTTTAAGCTACGAAGCGATCAAAAGCTTAAGAACTAACTTGATGTTTGGTATGCCTATAGAAGGGCGAGCAGATCAGCGCGCAAAAGTTATATTGATTACGGGTGAAAGTCCTGGTGTCGGTAAGTCATTTATCTCTTCTAACTTAACTGAGGTATTTGCCCAATTAGATAAAAAGGTTCTCATTATAGATGCCGATATGCGTTTGGGTGAGCTGCATAAAGTATTTAGCATGAACCAAGATAATGGTCTAGCGGACTATTTGTCAAAAAGCAACTTATCACAAAGTAACTTATCACAAAATAGTAATATATTGCAGCAGACCGATATCGTACAATCTTTAGGCGATTTGACGAGTTTTATTCATTCGACGGGCATCGATAATATTGATTTTATGCCGCGAGGTCAGCATCCACGCAACCCATCATCACTATTGGCTAATGGTCGCTTTAATACTTTGATGACAGAGCTAAACCTGCATTATGATTATATTGTTATCGACTCGCCGCCAGTATTGGCAGCCTCTGACGCTATGATACTGGCGCAGCATGCTGATAAGGTATTGATGGTCACAAGATATGATGGCTCGATAGAGGGGCAGCTGGTTTATGCGGTCAATCAGATGAGTAAAGCTAATATACAGGTTGACGGTATTATTCTCAACGATGTACAACAAGGGATTATGAGCAAATATAGCTACCACTATAGTTATGCTTATGGTAATAATAATTAGTCGGTTTTTTAGAGCCTTTGCCTAAATTAATATCCTTTAAGTAGTTGAGTGTTATGTTCATAAAGTCAAAAACCAAAAGCGATTATCAATCGCTGAACGATAACAATGGATGGTTAACACAGATCGCTGAGTATTTGCTATCGCTTCCGCGTGGTATCAAGCGCACGGTGTTGTTAAGTATCGACCTTGTCATGTCAGCCGTTTGTCTGTTTTTAGCCTTATCTTTACGCTATGGCCATATCGCCCATGATATTAGCCCGGTGATATTGTTGGCTTATGCGGCGCTTCCTATTATAGGCTTGTATCTCATCGGCTTCTATAAAGGGGTAGCAAGAGGCTTTCTCGATACCGTCATGGGTAGTGTGGCGCAGTTGTTTTTTGTCCTTATTATTTTTTATGGGGTTATTATCTACCTTAACCCTTTAGAAAATATACCGCGCTCCGTTCCGATTATATTTTTGTTTTTCTTGTTTATTTGGCTGTGGAATAGCAGACTGACCATCCGTGAGCTCTTAATGCGTTGGCGCGGTAAGAATCAGCAGCGCTTAAGAGATGAAAATGGTTACGATAATGTTGTGATTTATGGTGCAGGCGAGGCGGGTAAAGACTTATTAGAAGGCTTAAGGAACTCACATAAATATAATATTGTGGCTTATATCGATGATGACTCACAGCTTACGGGTGCTTATTTACTAGGCAAAAAAATCTATCCTGCTGACGAATTATTAAGCTTGATTGATGAGCTAGACGTTGCTCAGGTATTTTTGGCCATTCCCTCTATCAGTCGCGCGCAAAAAAGACATATTATAGATAAGCTCTCAGGTATTGCGATAAAAATCAAAGAATTACCGAGCCTAGAAGAAATCGCTGACGAAAAAGTGACTGTCAGTAGCATGCGTAAGGTAGATATCTTGGATGTGCTAGATCGGCAAACAGTTGAGCCAGATGAAGCCCTTTTACGGCTAAATATTAAAGACAAGTGCATATTAGTCACTGGTGCGGGTGGATCTATCGGTAGCGAATTATGTCGCCAAGTGATCAAAAACCAGCCAGAATGTATCGTACTCTACGAGCTATCTGAGTTTGCACTTTATAGCATTCATCAAGAACTGATAGCAAAACAAGCTAGCAACCCTGCTTATAAAAACATTAAAATCATTGCCGTTATTGGTAATGTGACTAATGAAGACAATCTTCTTAGAATATTTAAGCTTTATAATATACAGACTGTCTATCATGCAGCTGCCTACAAGCATGTGCCAATGGTAGAGCACAATCCTTTTGAGGGTGTTATCAATAATACCAAAGGCACCTATCACTGTGCGCGAGCAGCTATCAAAGCCAATGTTGAAACCTTTGTACTTATCTCTACCGATAAGGCAGTAAGGCCTACCAATGTAATGGGTGCTTCTAAGCGTTTAGCCGAATTGGTCTGCCAAGGGCTAAGCCAGGCAAACAGCCAAACTTGTATCAGTATGGTGCGCTTTGGTAATGTCCTTGGCTCGTCAGGCTCTGTCGTACCCGTATTTACAAAGCAAATTGAGAAAGGTTTGCCGATTACCGTGACGCATCCCGATGTGACGCGCTACTTTATGACTATACCGGAAGCGGCCAATCTAGTGATTCAAGCAGGTGCAATGGCATCAGGTGGTGAAGTGTTCGTGCTTGATATGGGAGACCCAGTCAAGATTGTTGATTTAGCACATCGAATGATTCATTTAAGCGGTTTTGATATTAAAGATACCACGCATCCAGATGGTGATATAGAAGTTATCTTTACGGGACTCAGAGCGGGTGAAAAGCTCTACGAGGAGCTAATCATCGGTGAAGATAATATTGAATCGACGTATCATCCTTTGATCATGCAAGCGATGGAGCATAGCTTTCCATTAGATGAGCTTGAATCGGTATTATTTGAGCTGACTAAAAAGCAGAAACAATTCGATGTTCCTTGGTTAAAGCAGCAGTTTAAGCAGTTTGTAGCAGGTTATAATTCACAAGAAAACTAGGAAGTAAATAATGAAAAAAGTACTTTTGGTATTTGGAACACGTCCTGAAGCCATTAAAATGGCGCCTTTAGCAATAGGTTTAAAAGCGCTAGACGATGAGTTCGAAACTAAGGTATGTGTGACAGGTCAGCACAGAGAGATGTTAGATCAGGTTCTGAATTTATTTGACTTAAAGCCAGACTTCGATTTGAACTTGATGAAACCAGGACAAACTCTAGCTGATATCACCTCTGGTGTTTTAAAAGGACTTAATCAGGTGTTTGATGCTTGGCTACCCGATGTAATATTGGTTCATGGTGATACGGCAACTACGTTTGCTGCATCATTAGCCGCTTACTATCATAAAGTTAAGGTAGGTCATGTCGAGGCAGGTTTACGTACTGGCAATATATATTCTCCATGGCCCGAAGAAGCCAACCGGCAATTAACCAGTGTCTTAGCTCAGTATCATTTTGCTCCAACGCAAAATTCTTATGACAACCTTATTAAAGAAAATATTGATGCCGCTAATATTGTCATTACAGGCAATACCGTAATCGATGCTTTATTAACTGTTAAAGAAAAGGTTGAAACTGATCAAGAGATGCAAGCACGATTTGCACAGCAGTTCGATTTCTTGGATGCGGATAAGAAGCTTATTTTAGTAACCGGTCATCGCCGAGAGAACTTCGGTCAAGGGTTTGAAGATATTTGCTTAGCACTTGCTAATATCGCACAGAAAAACCCAGATGTACAAATTGTTTATCCGGTACATCTTAATCCTAACGTACAGAAACCAGTCAATGAATTATTATCAGGCATCGATAATATCAAACTGATTGAGCCTCAAGATTACTTGCCTTTTGTCTATTTAATGAATAAGAGCTATCTGATTTTGACAGATTCAGGCGGTATCCAAGAGGAAGCGCCTTCTTTAGGTAAACCAGTATTAGTCATGCGTGATACGACTGAACGCCCAGAAGCAGTATCAGCAGGGACGGTAAAACTGGTTGGCACCAACCCTGTTGTGATTGAAAGTTCAGTAATAGAGCTGCTAGAAAACCAAGGTTTATATAAAAAGATGACAGAAGCCCATAACCCTTATGGAGATGGTACTGCGTGTCAGCAAATTATTAACTTTTTGAAGAGTGTCTAATATAATATAGGTAAAAATAGTAAATGAAAAATTCTCAATTTAGTCATATTTGTGTCATTGGTTTGGGTTATATCGGTTTACCTACGGCGGCTACTTTTGCAGCTTATGGGGTTACAGTCACAGGTGTGGACGTTAATGAATATGCCGTTGATATGATTAATCAAGGCAAGGTACACATTGTTGAGCCTGATTTAGATGCGTTAGTGCGAGATGTAGTGGCAAAAGGGAAGTTGTCCGCACAGACGACTCCAGTAGCGGCAGATGCTTATATCGTTGCCGTACCCACTCCATTTCAAGGCAATCATGATCCAGACTTAAAGTATATCGAAGCCGCCTCAAAAGCACTAGCACCATTCTTAACCGCAGGCAATCTGGTCATTTTAGAGTCAACCTCGCCAGTAGGGGCTACTGAACAAATGGCTGAATGGTTAAGTCAAGCCCGTCCAGACCTAAGCTTTCCTCAGCAAGCAGGCGAACAGGCAGATATCAGAATTGCACACTGCCCTGAACGCGTATTACCAGGAAAGGTACTACAAGAGCTCATTAGTAATGATCGTATCGTGGGAGGTATGACGACCAAATGCTCTCAAGCGGCTTGTGATTTATATGACGTATTTGTAGAAGGCAGCTGCGTGACGACGAATTCTCGTACGGCTGAGATGTGTAAGCTGACTGAAAACTCGTTCCGTGATGTCAATATTGCCTTCGCTAATGAGCTATCTATGATTTGCGATAAGCTGGATATCGATGTATGGGAGCTTATTGCCTTAGCCAATCGCCATCCACGAGTAAATATCTTACAACCAGGGCCTGGTGTAGGTGGACATTGTATCGCTGTGGATCCGTGGTTTATCGTATCTAAGACACCAGAGGAAGCTCGACTGATTCGTACTGCTCGTGAAGTTAATGAAAGTAAGCCTGAGTGGGTAATCGCTAAGGTGAATGAAAAGGTCATTGAGTTCCTACGAGATCATCCTGAAAAAAGCATTAAAGATGTCACCGTAGCTTGCTATGGACTAGCTTTTAAACCAGATATTGATGATTTGCGTGAAAGTCCTGCTTTGAATATTACCAAGAAGCTGGCTAAACAAGGACTGAATATATTAGCAATTGAACCTAATATTGATAAATTACCTAAAGGTATGCAATATAATATTAATTTAATTGGGTTAGATGAAAGAAATCAAGCCGATATTCACTTAATCTTAGTCGATCATAAAGAATTTAAGCTTGTAGATTTAAGCGATAGTAGATTTCTTATTGATACTAAAGGAATAACTAATTAAGATATTATAATGAGTACCATAAAAAAAGTTGTGAAGTTTGGTAGTGGAATAGTACTTGCACAAATAATAACAGCCTTTAGTATTCCTTTTTTATCAAGAATATACACTCCAGAGGACTTCTCTCTCTTTGGAGTATATTTTTCAATTGCATCTGTGCTTGTTGTTTTCGTAACCCTAAAGCTTGAAACAACTCTTCCTAAAGAAGACGATATAGCAAGTAAATTACCTACTGTCATAAGCGTTGCTTGGATAACCGCAATTCCAATACTTTGTATAGCGTTCTTAATATTGTCATTTTTGAATAGCCAATTCGATATTGTTTATATATTAGTAGCTTTTTTAATACTATTTGCTTCAATTACGTTTAATTTTTTTAATACTATTAATATATTAAATGTGAGAGAAGATCAAATAGGTGTTACAAATAAAGCAAGGATATTACGTAGTAGTAGTTCAGTCTTTCTACAAATTTCATTCATGTCTATAAAAGGTGGTTTATTCTTAGGTGAGGTATTTGCACGTTTCATTGGGTTGATATCATTATCTAGGAAAAGTTACTATAAAATTCATATTAGACAGTCTCTGTTTCTAATAAAGAGCAAAAATAAATATATTCAGTATGTAGTAACTTCTAGCTTTTTAAATTCTTTAGGCCTAAATTTATATCCTATATTAATTCTAAGGTTTTATGATCCAATACTAATTGGTAAATACTTTTTCATTCATAAGGTGTTAAGTGCCCCTGTAACAGTGATGGCACAATCGATATCTATTGTTTTATTGGGTGATTTTAAAAATATTATTAAACAGGATAAACGCAAACTAATTAATAAAATGCATAAAGTCTGTGCTTTGTTTTTTATTTTAAGTATATTGCTATTTGTTTTTATCGGTATAATATTTAAATACTTCGAAGTATTTATATTTGGTGATGACTGGCTTGATATACATAAGTTTGTATTCGTACTAATCCCACTACTAGTTGGGCAGATTGCCTTTTCCCCTTTTTCTCAGTTATTAATCCTAGTTAAAGGTGAAAAGAAACAACTGTTATGGGACATTGTAAGAATGTTATTTATAACATTCTCAATAGTTTTTCCTGTTTACTTTAAAATTGATAATGCTTTCATGTGTAGTTTATTGTTTTACTCAATTTCAAATTTTGTGTTATATATAATCCATTATTTTTTATTAATAAAATCTATCCAGCGGTATAGCTATGACTAATGTATTAATGATATTGAAAACCCAAAGCTTAAAAAATGATCAGCGTATCCTGAAAGAGTTAGCCTCCTTTAAAAAGCTAGGTGCTAATGTAGATGTTTTCGTTGCGAAAGACTGTGATCTTAGCCAGTCTCAATTTAATTACACTTTATATGAAGCTAGAATATTTGGTGGAGCAGCACCTAGTAAAATGATAGTAAGAATTATAGGTATATTACATTTTTATATTAAAGCAATGTCCTTTATTTTATATAAAGATTATTCGGTAGTATGGGTTTGTGATCCCATTATGTTTCTATTGGTATTAGCTTTAAAGAAAATTAAACCAGAGCTTAAAGTGGTTTGGGACCATCATGAGCTGCCACCAAGTTGGTTTCTAGAAAGTAAATATTTAACAAATATATTTAAAATCGCATATAGAAAAACAGATATAGTGATTCATGCTAATAAATATAGGCAAGATTTTTTAGAAAAACATTTAAATGTAAAAGCTAGAAAGTCATATATAATTAGTAATTATCCAGATGCTAATAATACTGATGAAGCTGAACTTACTCATGAAGCTGAGTGTTGGATTAAAAATGCAGGTAGTTTTGTGTATTTACAAAATAGTTTACAAGAAAATAGATATGGTTTTGAGACCATAACTGCACTTTTAGAGTCTGGATATAAAGTGTTTCATGCTGGGAAAATAAATAAAGTATTTTTAGATAAATATAAATTATATAGTAATGATTTATATTTATCTGGATACTTAAATATAAATCAGATAAATAGGGTTTTGAATAAATGCGATTTTACAGTTATTTTTTATAAACAAAATTCTTTAAATCAAATATACTGTGATGCTAATCGCCTATACCAAGCTATGTCTCTTGGTGTGCCAGTTATAATTGGTAATAATCCAACTTTAGTCGGAACTACATCTGATTATAATGATGTCTTAGTCTTAGATAATATTAATAGGCATTCGATAAAAGAGATTGTTAATGAAGTAGGTTTCAAACAGTTGATAAGAAAACCTGAAGTTTTGAAATGGTCTGAGTATGATGATTTTTTTCAGGAAATACTAATCTAATGAAGAGATTGTTAATTAGCTCGATATCTATTATCCTTCTATTGTTTTTAATCTCATATATATATATATATTATGTAATAATAGAGTATGATTATTGGTTTTATATAAACCCTGATATTAAGAAGGGTTTGTTTGTATTTTATTTGGTACCCGTAATAATAGGTATTTTTATAAGAAAGTCTATAAAAAAACCTTCTGATTTTTTAAGTTGGATTTATTTTTTCTTAGCCTGTATACCTACAGTGTCGTTAGCACCTTATTTGGCGAGTAGTTTTTATACAGGGTTTATAGTAAATTCCATAGTAGTTTTAGTAAGTTTCTTTCTAATATTTATTGGTGTTATTGATGAAAATAAAATTGTACCAAAAATTAAAGGAGTGAACTATAAAGCTATGATTATAGTTGTTTCTATAGTAACTGTGTTTTTTATTGCTTTACTTATTAAGAACTATAATTTCAATTTCGCTAAAGTTATAGATTTATCTATTTTTAAAGATGCTTATTTAATTCGTGATGAATTTCGTGAATCTAAAGCAAGTTCTTCTGCTTTAACATCATATGCTATTTTTTGGCTAGCTAAAGTTCTAGTTCCTTTTTTTATATGCTATGGACTGGCATTTAAGAAAAAATATTTTTTAATTATTGGTGTTGTTCTACAGGTAATAATATTTAGTATATCCGCACATAAAAGCTTTATATTTTCGGTATTACTAATTTTTATAATTTATATCCTTCTTGTATATAGAACTACATTCTATCAATGGATATCTGCCTTAACCTTGTTTTCTTTTACTTCTATTTTCTTATATAAAGTATTTGGTTTTAGTTTTCTTGTTGATGTGGTTGTAAGACGTGCTTTGCTTGTTCCTGGAGTTTTGTCTATTTGGTGGGTGAACTATTTTGATTCTCATGACTATGCCTATTTTAACAATAGTTTTCTGGGTAATTTTTTTAACGGTAATGATGGTTTAGCTGCGCCATTTCTTATAGGTAAGTACTATTTTGGTAATGAATGGACTTCAGCCAATGTGAATTTTGCTATTGATGCCTATGGTAATGGTGGTCTTATTATAGTTTTGGTTTTCTTGTTATTATTATTATTGATTTTAGTAGTTATTAATAAGTTTGCACAGGGTGGCAATAATAAAAAGCTATTCATTATATTATTTACTGTACCTACATTTTGGAGTTTTATTGAAACTTCTTTTGTCTCTGTTCTGGTCACACACGGTTTGTTCATAACTTTTATAATAATTTTATTTTTTAGAAAAAACGAAGAGAAATCATGAAAATACTTTACTTTCATCAGCATTTTTCCACTCCTAAAGGATCCGCTGGTATACGATCATATGCTATGGCTCAGAGCTTGATTAAAAATGGTCATCAAGTGACTATGGTATGTGGCTCATTTAGTAATGGACAGACAGGGCTAACTGGCTCCTTCGAGAATGGTATGCGCCGTGGCACTGTAGATGGGATCGAAATTATAGAGTTTGAGTTGTCTTATTCAAATAATTTAACTTTTGCACAGCGCGTATCATTATTTTTGAGCTTTGCGTATAAGTCTGTCAAAGTGGCGATGACTGAAAATTATGATGTAATATTTGCAACGACAACACCTTTAACAGCTTCTATTCCTGGTATTGTTGCAAAATGGCTACGCCGAAAGCCATTTGTATTTGAAGTGAGAGACTTATGGCCAGAGTTGCCAAAGGCAATGGGGGTAATAAAAAATCCTATTATACTAGGGTTGATGTCCGTATTAGAGTGGGTATCTTATCATTCAGCAGACCGCCTCATCGGACTATCTCCAGGTATTGTCGACGGTATCATAAGTCGTGGTATTAATAGAGAAAAAGTAGCTATGATACCGAATGGCTGCGATTTAGATATTTTTGCTATCCAACCAGACGGTTGGCGTCCTGAAGGCGTAGCAAAAACAGACTTGATGGCCATTTTTACGGGTACTCATGGTTTAGCTAATGGCTTAGATGCGGTTATAGAAGTAGCGTCAGAGCTAAAAAATAGAAAGCAACAAGATATCAAATTGGTACTTGTTGGTAATGGTATGAAAAAAACAGCTTTACAAAAAAGAGCGCAAGAGTTAAATCTTTCGAATGTCATCTTTCATGATCCTGTTGATAAAAAGCGGCTTGCAGGGCTCATGTCCGAAGCGGATATAGGACTACAAATCCTAGCAAATATTCCTGCATTCTACTATGGCACTTCACCTAACAAGTTTTTTGATTATATTGCTGCTGGTCTACCGGTCTTAAATAACTATCCAGGTTGGTTAGCTGAGCTCATTAAACAAGAAGATGCTGGATATGCCGTTAGCCCTGAAAGTCCTACTCAGTTTGCTGACGCTTTAGAGAAAGCAGCTTTGAATCGTGAAAAATTAAAACAAATGGGTAAGAATGCTCAGGCCTTAGCTAAACGCGAGTTTGATAGAGCCAAGCTTGCACAAAAATTTAATGATTGGGTTACTGGAGTGAAAAATGCTTAAACGACTCTTCGATATCACTGCTGCGACCACCGCTTTGGTCGCTTTATCTCCGGTATATGCCATCACTGCCTATAAAGTCAAAAAGAACTTAGGCTCGCCAGTGCTATTTCGTCAGACGCGTCCTGGTTTAGAAGGCAAGCCGTTTGATATGATTAAATTTCGCACGATGAAAGATGCGATAGATAGTGATGGCAATCCTTTACCTGATAGTGAGCGTTTGACTGATTTTGGTAAAGCCTTACGTAATAGCAGTCTTGATGAACTACCTGAGCTGTGGAATGTAGTCAAAGGTGACATGAGCTTAGTCGGACCACGCCCATTATTGATGGAATACCTGCCACTATATAGTAAAGAGCAAGCGCGTCGTCATAATGTACGCCCTGGTATTACTGGTTATGCGCAAGTGAATGGGCGTAATGCCATCGGTTGGGATAAGAAGTTTGAGCTCGATACATGGTATGTGGATAATCAATCATTGTGGCTAGATATTAAGATATTGCTTAAGACAGTCAAAAAAGTGCTTATCAAAGACGGTATTAGTGCTGATGGTGAAGCGACCATGAGTAAGTTTACAGGAAGTAAATAATTAAAAAAAGGAAGTAAAATGCAGCAATTAATCGGTATATATGGTGCAAGTGGTTTTGGTAGAGAGTTATTGCCTTTGGTACGTGAGCAATACCCAAAAGCAAGTCTATGTTTTGTAGATGATGGATCAGAAGATAAAGAACTAAATGGCTATAAGATTTATAACTATGAAGACTATTTAAGCTTAGCGTATCAAGATAAGTCGGTAGTTTTGGCTATTGCGGATAGTAAGATTCGAGAGGTTTTAATAGCTAAATGTAGCAAAAATAATCTAGCTGTTTTATCAGTAAAAGCCTCTAACACTATTGTATTAGATAACGTTGAAATAGGCGAAGGTTCGGTATTATGTCATTTCACCCAATTGACATCAAATATTAAAATTGGTAAGCAATTCCACGCTAATATTTATAGTTATATTGCTCACGATTGCGTGATTGGCGATTATGTTACCTTTGCCCCACGCGTCAGCTGTAATGGCAATATTCATATTCATGACCATGCCTACATTGGGTCAGGAGCAGTTATCAAGCAGGGTACACCTGACAAGCCATTAATTATTGGTAAAGGTGCTATCGTGGGGATGGGTGCGGTGGTTACTAAAGACGTCCCAGCTGGGGCAGTCGTAGTTGGTAATCCTGCACGACCACTCCATAAATAAAAACTCAGAATCAAATATTTCGTTATAAGTTATTAATCGTCAATGATGAATCATCAATTATAAATAAGTACCATCGAGGTAACCATGTTAAACACCCCATTTTCACCTTGGCCAAGCTTTACTCAACAAGAGGCTGATGCTGTCAGCCAAGTATTACTATCCAATAAGGTGAATTATTGGACAGGGCAAGAGTGTCGTCAGTTTGAGACTGAGTTTGCTGAGTGGGGAGACAGTAAGTATGCGATTGCCATGGGTAATGGTACGTTGGCATTAGACGTTGCCCTACAAGCGTTAGAAATCGGTGCAGGCGACGAAGTGATCGTCACTCCGCGCACCTTTATCGCAAGTATCTCATCGGTGGTGAATGCGGGCGCAACGCCTGTTTTTGCGGAGGTTGATGAAGCAACCGGTAATATCACCCCTGAATCGATCGCGGCTGTATTGACGAATAAAACTAAAGGTATCGTCTGTGTGCATTTGGCAGGCTGGCCTTGTGATATGGATGGCATCATGGCATTGGCAGATAAGCATAATCTATATGTTATCGAAGACTGTGCGCAGGCACATGGTGCGCGTTATAAAGGTCGTAGCGTTGGTAGCATTGGGCATATCGGTGCTTGGAGCTTTTGCCAAGATAAGATTATGACCACAGGTGGTGAGGGCGGTATGGTCACTACCAATGATGAGCAGTTATGGCGCAAGATGTGGGCGTATAAAGACCATGGTAAAAGCTACGCCGCTGTTTATGAAGCGGAACATCCACCGGGCTATCGCTGGTTACATGAAAGTTTTGGTACCAATTGGCGCATGACTGAGATGCAAGCAGTAATCGGTCGTATTCAATTAACTAGAATGCCTGATTGGACCGCCAAGCGTACGGCAAACGCTCAAACTATATTAGACGAGTGTGCCCCGTGGGAAGAAAAAGGCTATCTTTCTGTACCAAGGTTAGAAGCGTCACCGCAGTTGGGAGGTTCGACTCATGCTTATTATAAGCTTTATGTTTATGTACAAGCAGATAATCTACCTAGCGACTGGTCACGAGATCGTATTATTCATGAGATCAATGCGTTAGGGGTGCCTTGTTTTTCAGGATCAGCTTCTGAGGTTTATCTGGAAAAAGCATTCGATAATACCGGTTTACGACCACAGTCTAGATTGCCAATGGCGAAACAACTGGGTGAAACTAGCTTAATGTTTATGGTGCATCCGACTTTGACCAGCGCAGAGATTGAGCAAACGGTACAAACTATTAATAAAGTATTTACTAAAATACATAACCAATGATTTATTGGCTGTACAGTTTTATTATGTTACTACTGATTGATGTTTGACAGATAGCATTTATAATTAACAGCTGATAACCAAAGAGTGTTTAATCATGTATAAGAAGCTGAGTATTTTATTGGGTTTTGGTGTTCTATCGACAGTGTCTATGCTGGCATCAGCGCAGAACCTGTATATGAACGATCTAAAGCTTAAGGCCGATCTTGACTGGCTGAATACTCAAGGGGTCACGCAGATTAGTACCAGTACTTGGCCGTTGACTGCTAACGAGATTAAGCACGCTCTAAATACGGCTAATGCTCAAACGCCAGCGCAGCAGCAGATATTACAGTCAGTACAAACGCGACTGAATCAGAACCGTGACTCAGTGGTAAAAGGGTCGGCAACACTGCATATACAAACAGATAGAGATCAGCTGCCGCAAAAATTTGCCGACGATCAACTTGCTGGTCAACAAGCAAGCGTTGGGGTGTCGCTTAGCGAAGCGGAATGGGAATTTAATTTACAAGCCAATTTGAAAAATGATGAACTCATCGACGACAGCTCAGACGTTAGCTTTGAGGGTTCGTACCTTGCGGGTACGACTGCCAATCAATGGTTAATAGCGGGTAAAATACCAACATGGTGGGGACCTGGGCATGATGGTAGCCTTATTCGAGGCGATGCAAGCTTGCCAGTCGCTGGTTTCACCATGCAGCGTGATCAGCAAACAGCGCCTACATCGAAGTATTTATCGTGGGCCGGGCCTTGGCAATATCAGTTATTTGCAGGTCAGCTAGAGGATTATGAAGCTATTCCGGATGCTAAGTTATTTGGCGCAAGGCTTACGGCCAGCCCATGGGAGTGGTTAGAAGTCGGTGCTTCACGTACCTTTATGTGGGGTGGTGAAGGTCGTCCACAAAGTTTTGGCTCCTTTACTGATGCTCTCTTAGGAACCAAAGATAATGGTGGTAACGAAAGAGGTGACCCTGCCAACCAACTTGCTGGTTTTGATGCGCGCTTAAATCTGGCGCCATTGGTGAATGTGCCTGCGGGTGTTTATGCTCAGTATATCGGTGAAGATGAAGCAGGCGGCTTGCCAGCTAAAAACATGTATTTGGCGGGTGTTGATTATGCGTCTGCTGCTTACGGTAAGCCGTACCAGCTTTATGCTGAGTATACAGATACCCGTACTAGTGGTGAAGTTAGAGGTATCTCTTATAACCATAGTATTTATACCGATGGTTATTATCAGCAAGGCTTCCCATTAGGCTATGCTCTAGGCGGCGATGCAGAAAGTATCGCGGTTGGTGGTCGATTATGGCTGGATAACCGTAACTTTATCAATGCAAAAGTGCAGCATGCCAAGGTAAATCAAGCGGACAGAAGAAACGACACCAATCAAGCATTCCCAAATACTGATAAACTGACTGGTATCGATGTCGCTTGGGAGCATCAATACAACCCCAAAGCGCTCATCTCTAGCCGAATTTGGGCAGTAGATTCAGATAGCCAGTCGACTGATTTCGGCGTAGGTGTAGGTATTGAGCTAGCAACTTATTAGAGTAAAGCTACTTAGAGATATGAGTTTTTATAAGTTAGGATAATGTTGTATATAACCAGAATAGGACTTGCTAATAAGTTAGCAAGTCCTATTTTTTTGTCAAAAATTTAACCAATAGCCTCAATTGCTGCCAGATCTGGTAGCTCATCCGGTAATTCTCCCCCTTTGAGCTAATGTAAGTAATAAATAACTTTTGTTGCCAATTGTTGACAGATAGTATATAACTGTTAATGAGTATATAAATTCAATTTAGTATATATAGTTTCTGTTAAATAGGTAACCACTACTTACTAGATTATGACTCGTATTATCACTAAGACGTTTTTTGTTTGTGATGTAGCTATTTAATGAGTTTGTCATAGCCCTACATTATGAAAATTACGGTATCGCTAATAGCTGTTACTTATAGCTATAGATTACAAGGGGTTTACTATGGGCGGATATTCATCTCAATTATCAACGATAGCGTGCTTAGTGCTCTTCACTGTCACATCTGGTTGTAGCAGTATTAATTCTGGACTACAAGCGGGCAACTTACCGCCCAGTGGTGCCTTTGTCGCAGAAAATGGTATTACCTTCAATGTTCAACCATTAGACGTAGCGACCTTACCAGCTAAGCAAGCCCCAGTACTCGACAATGAGCTATATAACTTGGTCAAAGCTTCAAGACCAATAAGTTATCGTATTGAAGCAGGAGACGTAATGAGTATAGTGCTCACTGACTATCCAAATATCAGTGCATCAACCTCAAGTCTGACTGTCGATCAGCAAGGCTTTATTCAGTTTCCATTGATAGGACGCCTGAAGGCGAGTGGCATGAGTGTGCCGCAGTTCACTGCAGTATTACAAGGTAGGTTGCAACGCTATCTGAAATACTCAGACCCGCAAGTCAGAGTCATCAACTATCTTGGTAGCAAATTCTTTATCGATGGAGAAGTTGCTAAGTCTGGCGAGTTTCCTATTACTGATGCACCGGTCACCTTATATGGTGCTTTGTCCATGGCAGGGGGTGCCACTACGACAGGCGATTCAAATAATATTGTATTAAATCGCCGAGGTAAAAATTATAACTTAGGGTTGCAGTCATTAAGGCAGATGGGACTATCTGCCAACCAAATTTATGTACAAGATGGCGATTCCATTCATGTCAATAGTCAAAGCCGTAATAAAGTCTATGTCTTGGGAGAGTTTGGTCGAATCGCACCAGTTGCTATACCTGAGCAGGGGCTTAGCTTAGCGCACGTACTGGGTGAATCAAGTGGTTTAAATGCGAGCACAGCCAATGCTGCCAAAGTATATATTGTCCGTGATAACTCAAAGTATAACTATACCAATATCTATTATGCCGATATGCAGACTATTACCGGCTTAGCATTGGCAAATCGCTTTGAGATGCAAGCCAATGACATTCTTTACGTTGATCCTACGGGCCTAACTCGTTGGAACCGTGTGATCAGTGCTCTTTTACCATCAACTTCTGCGATCAGGTCAATCTCAGACTTTTAAGCGATAACAGTTATGGCGTTTGATAATATCATCACGAGCCTTGAATAATGGACTAAAAAAATAAGCTGACTGACTAACACTAATTGATGAAGACATAGTTATGGATAACAATTCAAAAGATTTATCTAGACACAATACCCTCAGAGGTACCGACAAAGATAATGATCTACTGGGTCTGCTTTTAGTATTACTACGCGGCTGGAAGATCATTGCTCTGTTTGCAATTTTGGGTTTAATAATAGGGGTGTTATATGTTCGCTACGAAAACCCTACCTTTAAATCAGATGCATTGATTCAAATTGATGAAACCTCCAAAAACTTATCAGGTCTAGGATCGAATATAGCAGAGCTATTGCCACCTGATGATAGTTCAATGCAAGCGCAGATTAAGCTAATAAGATCTCGCATGGTATTAGAGCCAGTGGTGGATTTGCTTCATTTAGGTATTAAATTGAATGATCCAGCAGTTAATAAGATAGATAGAATAAAAAACAACCAAACGAACGTGCAAATGAATAGTGCTGATGGCGTTGTACTCGAGACTAGTGATGGCCGGGTACAAATTAGTCAGTTTAATGTGACAGAAGACTATTTAGATAAACCCTTCACTTTATCAAGAACTAAGACAGGCTTTGTTTTAAGTAATGATAGTGAGCAATTTCAGGGGCAGTTGAACAAAGCCCATCGTTTCATAGGCAAGAGCGGTCTCATTGAAATTATGGTCAATGATCTACCTACTGATGAACATCCTATCGATATTACTAAGCAATCACTGCAAATCACCACGGACTCTATCAATAGTGCGTTATCAGTAGTGGAAGAAGGCACTAAGACCGGTATGATCGAGCTGTCTTTGTCAGGTCTAAACCAAAAGCAAGTTAGCCTAATATTAGAACATATTGTACGGTCTTATAGTGCACAGGACCAAACACGTAGCTCGGAACAAACTATCAAAACTATTGAGTTTATGAAAAAACAAATTCCAGAATTAAAACAAAAACTCAAAGCATCAGAAGCAATATTTAATAAGTTTCGTGAAAATACTGGCACCATTGATGTGGCACAAGAAGCCTCAATATTGCTTAGCGAAAATGCTGGAATTGATACACAAATCAGTGAGCTTAAGCTAAAAAGGGCAGATCTAACCACTTACTATACCAATGAGCATCCTTTAGTCATCCAGATAAACGAACAACTTGGAGTATTGAATGCTAGAAAACAGCAAATCGACAATACCATTAGTGCGCTACCAGAAGTACAGCGAGAGTTCTTGACACTCTCTGAGGATGTAAACATCGATAGAGAGATCTATCTCACCATCCTTAAGAAATACGAGCAGCTAAAAATTGTCAAAGCAGGTGAAGTCAGCAACGCCCGTATCATTGATTTGCCTATCAATACCAATAGAATCGTTACCCCTAAAAAACAATTAATAATAATGTTAGCCACCCTAGCAGGTGCTCTGTTAGGTGCTTTATTAATATTCATTATGAACCTGCTTAGAAATGTCGTTAAAGACCCTGAACGTATTGAGTCTAAGACAGGAGTGCCAGTCATCGCCACGATTCCACGCTCTGCTGTATTATCACGATTAAGTATGAACAAAAAAGCAGCCCCTCGAATGCTGGCTCATGTTGATAATAGTAGTTTGAGTTATGAAGCGATCAAAAGCCTTCGAACGAGACTTATCTTGAGTATGCCAACGGTCATTTCAGATAGCCCAAAAGCAAAAGTACTTTTGTTCACTGGTGAAAGCCCAGGCGTTGGTAAGTCGTTTATCTCTGCTAACTTGGCAGAAGTCTTTGCTCAGCTGAACAAAAAAGTTTTGGTCATAGATGCCGATATGCGTATGGGTGAGCTGCATAAGGTTTTTGGTATGAGTCAATATGATGGCCTAGCAGATTATCTGCTGTTAGATGACAGCAGTTTGCAACTTAACCAATTTAACAAAAGCGCCGATAATCAAATCATGAACGATGTCTCTGACTTTAGTCTAGAGAATTTTATTCACCCTAGTGATATAGCGCATATTGACTTTATGCCACGCGGAAAGCATCCAAGTAATCCTGAATCACTACTAATCAGCGAAAAGTTTGAAGCGTTGCTAACAGGATTAAAGTCTCAGTACGACTATATTATCATCGACTCACCACCATTATTGGCCGCTTCAGATGCAATGGTGTTAGCTCAATATGCAGACCAAGTACTCATGATAACCAGATACGATGAATCAATGGAAAAACAGTTAGTATATGCCGTTAAACAAATGTATGACTCTAATACTCGAGTAGATGGCATTATTCTCAATGACGTAAAGCAAGGCCTGATGAGTAAATATAGCTACCATTATCGCTATACCTATGGCTATGCCGACAATCGGTAATATAGTGCAGTTTCATCACTAGCCCGCTGTGAAGGCTGCACTCTTTTTATTTAGAATTAACTATATATAGTTAGGTAATAGAACTCTATGATAAATATAAATGAGCTAAAAATAGCTGTGATTGGTTTGGGGTATGTGGGATTGCCATTAGCAGTCGAGTTTGGCAAGCAGCATTCAGTGGTAGGCTTTGATATTAATGCCAGCCGCATTGCTGCGCTAATAGCAGGCACAGACCATACCTTGGAAGTTAGTGATGAAGAGCTAGCTGTAGCGATACATTTACGCTATAGCTCAGATATCCAAACGCTCAAAGACTGTAATTTCTTTATTGTAACCGTACCGACACCTATCGATAGCTCAAAGCAACCTAACTTAATGCCACTAATCACGGCCTCAAAGGCAATAGGTTCTTTACTAAAGAAAGATGACATTGTGGTCTATGAGTCTACAGTCTATCCTGGCGCGACCGAAGAGGTTTGTGTCCCAGTACTAGAGGAAGTATCTGGATTAACCCTCAATCAAGATTTCTATGCAGGCTATAGTCCTGAGCGTATCAATCCGGGTGACAAAGAGCACCGCGTAACTAATATTCTAAAAGTAACGGCAGGCTCGACCCCTGAAGTCGCTGATTTTGTTGATGAAGTTTATAACTTAATCATTACCGCTGGTACGCATCAAGCGCCAAGTATTAGGGTCGCAGAAGCAGCCAAGGTAATCGAAAACACCCAAAGAGATGTCAATATTGCCCTGATTAATGAGTTAGCGGTAATCTTTAATAAGATGGGAATAGATACCGAAGCGGTGCTCAAGGCAGCGGGAACCAAATGGAACTTCTTACCGTTTCGTCCCGGCCTAGTAGGTGGTCACTGTATTGGTGTTGATCCTTATTATCTGACTCATAAGGCGCAAGCTATCGGCCATAATCCTGAGATTATATTGGCAGGTCGGCGTTTGAATGACAGTATGGGTGAGTATGTGGTCACACAGTTGGTCAAAACCATGATCAAAAAGCGCATACAAGTTGAAGGTGCTAAAGTTTTGGTTTTAGGACTAAGTTTTAAAGAGAACTGTCCTGATGTACGTAATACTAAAGTTATTGATATTGTACATGAGCTACAGGAATATAATATAGCAGTTGATGTATATGATCCTTGGGTTGATGCTCACGAAGCTGATAGAGAATACGGTATCACACCTATTTCTAAACCTTTATTAAACCAGTATGACGGCGTCATTTTAGCGGTCGCTCATGAGCAGTTTATTAAAATGGGTATAGATAAAATTAGGGCTTTGGGTAAAGATAACCATGTCCTCTATGATTTAAAGTATCTGTTTACTAGAGAAGAAACTGACATACGCCTTTAATATATACAGTAATATGGAATGTATTTACTATGAAAGTAACCGTATATCAACAAGTTACAGAAGCGTTGGTTAATCAACCAAAGATCTGGCTCATTACAGGAGTTGCAGGGTTCATAGGTTCAAATTTACTTGAGAGCTTGTTATTGTTGAATCAAAAAGTCATTGGTTTAGATAATTTTGCCACTGGTTTTCAACATAACTTGGATGAAGTGCAGTCATTAGTAACTGCAGAGCAATGGCAACGATTTGACTTCATGGAAGGTGATATACGAAATTTAGCAGACTGTGAGACAGCTTGCATAGGCGTAGATTATGTCTTACATCAAGCGGCATTAGGTTCAGTGCCACGCTCTATCGCTGACCCTATCAATACTAACGACACTAATATCTCAGGTTTTTTAAACATGCTAGTCGCGGCTCGTAATGCTAGAGTGGCTAGCTTTACCTATGCCGCTAGTAGCTCAACTTATGGTGATCATCCAGCATTACCAAAGGTCGAAGATGCTATAGGTAAGCCTTTATCACCCTATGCAGTGACTAAATATGTCAATGAGCTATATGCTGAAGTCTTTGCTCGTACTTACGATTTTCATACTATTGGTCTACGTTATTTTAATATTTTTGGTAAGCGTCAAACTCCGGACGGTGCTTATGCGGCCGTAATCCCTAAATGGACGGCGGCCATGATTCAGGGTGAAAAAGTTTATATTAATGGAGATGGTGACACTAGCCGTGACTTTAATTTTATTGAAAATGCTGTGCAGGCTAATATTTTAGCAGCAACCGCTAATGACGATTTCAAAAACCAAGTATATAACGTGGCAGTCGGTGGTCGCACTACGCTAAATACCTTATTTAATGCGTTAAAAGATAGTTTACATACTAATGGCGTAGACTATAGCCAAGCGCCGATTTATCGTGATTTTAGAGAAGGTGATGTGCGTCACAGTCAAGCAGATATCAGTAAAATCAAAAACGCATTAGGATATGATTCTAAATTCGATATCGTCCAAGGTATCAGAAAAGCGATGCCTTGGTATGTTGATTTTTTACAAAACAACTTGTAGTTGGATAATCTATGTTGAAAGTAATTATGCAGCTTTTCTCGTTGTTGACGGATAAGCAACTAAAGCAATTTTATACGCTACAAGTGTTAGTGGTTATTATGGCGTTTACAGAGCTATTAGGGATTGCTTCTATAGCCCCTTTTATGGCTTTAGTTGGTGATATTAGCATACTAGAGACTAATGGCGTTTTTGCGCAATTGTATCAGCTGTCTGGCTTAAATAATCCTATGGACTTTTTATTCTATACTGGTGTGATAGTCCTAGTTATGTTGACGTTTTCTACTGTCATTTCTATGTTTACAATTTGGAGATTATCAATCTTTGGCGCGCGGATCGGTACTGAGATTGCGGATCGTCTCTATACCTACTATATGCAGCAAAGCTGGCAGTTTCATGCCAGCGGTAGTAGTGCACAGCTTACTAAGCAAGTATCCACTGAAGCGGCACGCATCAGTAATGACATCATACAACCGTTGATGCAAATGAATTCCAAGCTAGTCTTAGCACTATTTATATCCATCAGTATCGTGATTTATGATCCAGTTATCGCGATATTGGGATTATTCATATTTTCGTTAGCATACTTTGTACTATATAGGTTGGTGCGACAAAAATTAGAAAGTAATGGTCAACAGCTGTCTGAAGTGTCGACCCAACGTTTTAGACTCATGAACGAGGGGTTTGGCGGTATTAAAGACGTCTTACTGCTAAACCGTAGCCATGATTTTATCACTCGGTTTCATGATAGCGGTAAAGTCTTCGCTCGTGCTCAAGGAACCAATATAGCTATTAGCCAAGTACCACGATATTTTATAGAGCTTATAGCCTTTGGTGCGATGATTTCATTAGTATTGGTATTGATTAAGGTACACTCTGGTAATTTAGGAGAAGTCTTACCAATCTTAGCAGTTTATGCTCTGGCGGCATTTAAGTTGTTGCCAGCTTTACAACAAATATATTCTAGTCTATCTGTTATTAAAGGTAATGTCGCTGCGTTCGAGGCCGTCAAAGATGACTTACAGCGCTCACTTGAAAACCAGAAGATCGTCAGCGAAGCCTCGATAGTTCCATCCATAAACCTTTATCAAAACATTGCTCTGAATGATATAGCATTTAGTTATCCTGGTAAGGATAGAGCGGCCGTGGACGGCGTCAATATGAGTATCCCTGTCAATAGTGTGATTGGTCTTGTTGGCTCATCAGGCTCTGGCAAATCAACTTTGATAGATTTACTACTTGGTTTGCTGACCCCGCAACAGGGCGGTATATATGTCGATAACATTCGCATCACTGCAGATAATAAACGAGCCTGGCAAGATCTATTGGGATTTGTACCACAAAGTATCTTTCTAAGTGAAGGAAGCATCGCTGAAAATATTGCCTTTGGTATTCCGGCGAAAGACATCAGCCTAAAACAAGTTAATAAAGCGTTAAATTTAGCCAGTTTGACAGAATTGGTGGAGCAACTGCCAGAAGGTATCAATACCAAAGTAGGTGAGCGCGGTGTACAGCTCTCAGGTGGTCAGCGGCAACGTATCGGTATTGCGCGCGCACTCTATCATGAAGCAGAGGTTTTAGTATTCGACGAAGCAACCAGTGCATTAGATGGTATTACTGAAAAGATAGTCATGGACGCTATCCATGAGTTCAGTGGTCAAAAGACCATTATCATGATCGCTCATCGTCTAAAGACTGTAGAGAAATGTGATCTTATTTACTTTATGGAATACGGTAAAATAATTGATTATGGGACCTATCAGGAACTTGTGGTACGTAATGTAAAGTTTAAAGAAATGACTAAATACGCTTAGCGTTACTGACGGGAGCTCTGATATGTACTTAAGTTTGGTTATTCCGTTTTTCAATTCGGCACATAAATGCAAGAGACTTCTTAAACGTGTAAAAGAAATAATGTCGAGCGATCTCGATCTCGATCTCGAGCTTATTTTAGTTGATGACGGCTCAACTGACGACACTTATCGTTTACTTACAGATTTTAGAGATAGCTTGCCACAAGCCAATATAACAGTAATAAAACAAAAAAATAAAGGTCCTGGTGGTGCTAGGAATACGGGGCTGAAACTCGCAAAAGGTGAATATGTTTGGTTCGTCGACTCTGATGATGATATAACGCTAGAGGCATTAGCGTGCATAAAAGACAACTGCGACCATCAGTATGATTTTATTGATTTCAATATTATAAGCTCAGATGGTATTCCTATGAATACAATAGGCGTAGTAGCAGGTAGATATATAAATACACAAGAAATCCCTCATATACTTCTGAGTAGGTTTATGCCTCAAATGTGCAAAGCTTTTAGGCGAAATTTTTTAATTAAAAACCAAGTTCGTTATCCTGATTACTGCTATTACGAAGACATCCCACTGGCATTCACTGTTCCGCTTCTCGTCACGAGTTTTTTAAAAACAGACATCGTTGGTTATCTATATCATCAAGAATTCGCTTCTATTACTAGAGGTGAAATAAGTCTAAAATCACTTGATCGTCTTTACACATCAACTTGTGGACTGAAAGAAAGTTTGGTACTTGCCAAAACTGATATAGAAATCAATATCGTAAAGCAGCGTTTTGTTCAGCTGTACTTGATAGACAGTGCTGAGATGTTTTTTAGTGTCATGCCCAATAAAGGGTGGATAACTATTTGGCGAATTATGAGCGAGTATCGTAGATTGGCTAAGCAGTTTAATATAAGTTTAAACCCTTTTGATCTTATCAGCGAAAAGGACTATCAGTATAAACTGTATTTCCGTGCACAGTGGCTTATGTCTTTTATACTGAGAGGCGATCAGACGGCTTATTTTGAAGGGATAAGAGAAAAAGAGTGGGTTCTATGAATATATATAAAGCTATTTACTTTACTACAATCGTAGCGCTTTTATTTTGAACCGACTGTAGGTGTCTACTAAATCTTTATATTTCTGACTCCTAATGTATTAACCCTTCATCTTCGGTAAAAATCAGACTATAAACAGAATTAATTAAGTTACCTTATACGCATTAAGATAATATATATTCGGAATATAGGATTTATATTCTTTACAAAAAAAGTACTTTGCAGCATAATTTTAGTGATTAAGAGTTTATGTGTTGTCAGTGAGTGTCTCATTTCAGCGGTATTAAGGTCGGATAAAATAAGGGATATTCTTAATTAGGCTAAAGGAGAACTAAGTAATGAAAAATATTGGTATAGAAATGCATAAGCTTTGTGAAAAGCTTTTTCCGATATGTCGTAGCATAACTGGCGCAGGCTTTCGAGAATCCTTAAAGATACTAAAAAATGATATGCAATTGAATGATTTGAATGTGTTTGAGGTAGCAACTGGTACCGAATGCTTTGATTGGGAAGTCCCAAAAGAGTGGAATATTAGAGACGCTTATATTATTACTCCTGATGGCAAAAAGATATGTGACTTTCAAGTTTCTAACCTTCATGCCGTTAGCTACTCTATACCCGTAAATCAAGAAATATCGCTTGAAGAATTGCAGAAGCATCTTTACTCATTGCCAGAGCAACCGAATGCTATACCGTATATAACCTCATACTATCAAGAAAGATGGGGTTTTTGTATCACTCAACAAGAGAGGAACACGCTCAAACCCGGCAATTATAGCGTATATATAGACAGTGATTTACAGGAAGGAAGCTTAACCTACGGGGAGTTGATCATTCCAGGTGAAACGGAGGAGGAGGTCTTTTTATCAAGTTATTTGTGTCATCCCTCAATGGCAAACAATGAGCTATCAGGACCAGTGGTAACGGTATTTTTGGCAAAGTGGCTTTTAAGCTTGCCATTTAGAAAATATACTTATCGTATTATTATCATCCCTGAAACTATTGGCTCAATCACATACCTCAGTCGTCATCATGAAGCGATGAAACAAAACATTATTGCTGGGTTTAATATTACCTGTGTAGGTGATGATAGGGCTTACTCATATTTGCCTTCCAAAACCGGTGACACGTTAGCAGACCAAGTGGCAAAACATGTTTTAATCCACACTCATCCAGAGTTTGTCAGTTATTCTTTTTTAGACAGAGGAAGTGATGAAAGACAGTACTGTAGCAAGGGTATAGATCTGCCTGTATGCTCGATCATGAGAACAAAGTATGGATGCTATCCAGAGTACCACACTTCTTTAGATGACTTGAAGCTGGTCACTGCTACTGGTCTGCTTGGTAGTTATGAAGTGTTAAAAAAGTCGATTGAATGTCTTGAGGCTAATGAAATACTTGCAACAAACTTTTTATGTGAACCACAGCTTGGCAAGAGAGGTTTACATCCCACAATCGGTACCAAAGACAGTAGCTTAGTTGTCAAAAATATGATGAATTTTCTGGCTTACTGTGATGGAGTAAGTACAAATATAGAAATAGCAGAAAAAATAAATGCCCCATTATGGGCGTTGCAAGATACTATAAATAAGCTGAAAGCTGAAGATTTACTTATAAGTGTTGACTTGGTTTCAGATCATGATGATAGTTATGGCTATTCAAAATTGCTAATTTGACCTTTATCTTAATTACTAATCTGCTTACTTTTCCACATCGGACACTATAACCTATATTTTTTCTAAATTATTTTGACTGTAGGTAACTGTAATTTCTTCTAACCAATAAAGAGCTTTGGCTTAAATATATGAATAATCATATGTTTAGGCCAAAGCTCTTTTTTTGATGACTAATTTTTATTATTTATTTTACGTTTAATTCATTGTTGCTAGTTATACATTCAAATATCAATATTAATAAATATATATATTCTTTATTTTACATATTAATGTGTGTTATAGTTTTGTTAAGTTTATTACAGAATAAATGATCGAACAATATTTGGTAGCCTTGCAACTGGTAGAGGGATTTTACATGTTGACTGATAGCACTATTCTCATCACTGGCGGTACAGGTTCATTTGGTAATACCTTCTTACCAATGACCTTAGAGAAATATAACCCTAAAAAAATTATCATCTTTTCACGTGATGAGATGAAGCAGTGGGATATGGCGAAAAAATTCGTCGGTGATGATAGAGTGCGCTTCTTCATCGGCAATGTCCGTGATAAAGAGCGCTTATATCGTGCATTAGACGGAGTTGATTATGTTGTCCATGCTGCTGCTACTAAAATTGTGCCTACCGCTGAATACAATCCCTTTGAATGCGTAAAAACCAATATCAATGGTGCAATGAACTTAATTGATGCCTGTATTGATAAAGGGGTTAAAGGTGTGGTTGCGCTATCTACTGATAAAGCCAGTAGCCCGATCAATCTTTATGGTGCTACTAAACTTGCTTCCGATAAATTGTTCGTAGCTGGTAACGCTTATTCTGGAGAGCATGGCACTAAGTTTTCAGTTGTACGTTATGGTAATGTCATGGGTTCTCGTGGCTCAGTGATTCCTTTTTTCATGTCTATTAAAGATAAAGGTGTGCTACCGATTACAGACGAGCGTATGACCCGTTTTATGATTTCATTAGAAGATGGCGTTAAGTTAGTTTGGCATGCATTCGAGGATATGATTGGTGGCGAGATTTACGTCAAAAAAATACCTTCTATTAAGATGACAGATCTAGCCAGAGTGCTTGCCCCAGAAGCCAAGCAGGAAATTATAGGTATTCGTCCAGGTGAGAAGCTGCATGAACAAATGATCAGTAGCGAAGACGCTTGTTATACCTATGAGTATCCTGAGCATTTCAAAATTTTGCCGATGATAAATAACTGGGCAGCATGTCCAAAACGAATCAAAAGTGGCAAGAAAGTACCTCAAGGTTTTGTTTATGCCAGTGACAGCAATTCAGAGTGGATGTCTGACGACGATCTACAAGATTGGCTGGAGATAAACTGCGAAAAAATAGGGAGCGTCTAAATGATTCCCTATAGCCGCCAAGACATCAATCAGCAAGATATTAATGCTGTTGTTGAGGTCCTTAAATCAGATTTTTTGACCCAGGGCCCTCAAGTTCCTGCATTTGAACAGGCCATTATAGATGCGTGTGATGCCAAGTATGCTGTTGCTGTTAATAGTGCCACATCGGCATTACATATCGCTTGTTTGGCTTTAGGGTTAGGCAAAGACGATTGGCTTTGGACAACACCAAATACTTTTGTCGCTTCAGCAAATTGTGCTCTGTATTGCGGTGCCAAAGTTGATTTTGTTGATATCGATCCTCGCACTTATAATCTTTGCGCGAAACAATTAGAGAAAAAGCTTATTGCAGCGGAAAAGGTAGGAAAGCTACCCAAAATAGTGATCCCTGTGCATTTCAGTGGTCAGTCGTGTGATATGCAAGCGATCCATGAGTTGGCTAAAAAGTATGGTTTTAAGATTATTGAAGATGCCTCACATGCTATCGGTGGTAAATATCAAGATGTACCCATCGGTAATAGCCGCTATAGCGACATCACTATATTTAGTTTTCATCCGGTCAAGATAGTCACCAGTGCTGAAGGTGGCGCTGCCGTGACCAATAGGGCAGATCTAGCAGAAAAAATGTTGCTACTGCGCAGTCATGGTATTACTCGTGATGATGGGCTGATGACGCAGATTATGGATGGTCCTTGGTATTATCAGCAAATTGCATTGGGCTTTAACTATCGAATGACAGAGTTGCAAGCCGCTCTTGGGCTATCACAAATGCAGCGGTTAGAAGAGTTTGTTATTAAGCGTCATGAGCTAGCGTCTCGCTATGACGAGCTACTTCAAAACCTACCAATTACCTTGCCCTGGCAACACCCCGACAGTTATTCAGCTAGGCATTTATACGTCATTCGTCTGCAATTAGAACAAATTAACACCACCCATCTTGACGCATTTAACGCGCTGCGCGCTGCAGGGATTCTAGTTAATCTGCATTATATCCCTGTACATATGCAGCCCTATTATCAAAAGCAGGGGTTTGAGTCTGGTCAATTCCCTGAAGCGGAAAAGTATTATAAAGAAGCAATCAGTATTCCTATGTTTCCAGCAATGACTGATGAGCAGCAAAATACCGTCTGCGCGACATTACAAACCTTATTATGCATAAGGTCATGAATATCATGGGGCAGGGTCAGAAGTTGGCTTTAGGAACCGCTCAATTCGGACTGAAATATGGTCTAGCCAATATGGCAGATAAAGTACCAGGCGACATGGTTGAGCAATTACTTAAAATAGCCAGCGCATTTAACATAACGATGCTCGATACAGCTATTGATTATGGTGACAGTGAACAAGTCTTAGGTCTGCACAACCTTGCGAAATTCGAAATAGTAAGTAAGTTACCGGCAGTGCCATCCAATTGTCTAAACGTAGAAGAATGGGTGCTAGAACAAACAATGTCTTCATTAAAGCGTTTAAAAACTGACAAATTGAACGACTTGTTATTACATAGGCCAGCCCAGCTGCTAGAGACAAACGGAGAGAAAATATATAAGTCGATATTAAAACTCAAAGAGCAGGGCATGGTGGAACAAATTGGGGTTTCTGTTTATGGTCCTGATGAATTATCCGAGCTAATCAAAAGATTCGATTTTGATGTAATTCAAGCACCTATGAATATATTAGATCGGCGTATGGAGAATACAGGAATGCTTAAACAGCTAAAAAAAGCAGGCGTAGCCATTCATGTTAGGTCGGCTTTCTTACAAGGTCTTTTATTGATGCCAAGCGAAAAAACCCCAGTATACTTTACTCCATGGGTGCCATTAATTAAACAGTACCATCAGTGGTTAAATCAACAAAGCCTCTCTCCTTTGCAGGCCTGCTTAAGCTATCTTAACCAACATAGTGATATCGATAAAATCATAGTCGGAGTAGATGATATTTGGCAGCTGAAACAAATAATTGCTGCAATTGATACTCCTATCACTGACATTCCTGACTTCTTGCAATCAGTAGATGAAGGTTTGATTAATCCGTCGAGGTGGCAGCTATGACATTAAAATTGGGAGTAATCGGCTCATCTGAAGGTAATGGGCATCCTTATTCATGGAGCGCTATCTTTAATGGTTATGATTCGGTGGAAATGGAAAAATGTGGCTATCCTGTCATACCACGTTATTTAGAGCAGCAACAATGGCCTGCGAGTCAAATCAAAGAGGCAAGAGTTACTGCTATTTGGACGCAAGATATAGCACTTTCTCGGCACATTGCCAAAGCCGCAAAAATCGAGCACGTTGTGACTTGTTACACAGATATGATTGGGCAAGTAGATGCCGTTCTGTTGGCGCGTGATGATGCCTATAATCATTTGCAGTATGCCGAACCATTCTTACGTCAAGGCATCCCTATTTATATAGACAAACCCATTGCACTATCAATTAATGATTTAGATAGGTTATATGCATTAGAACAATATTCAGGTCAGATTTTTACCTGTTCAGCGCTCAGATATAGCAAGCAGTTAGCCCTGACTACGGCGGATAAGCAAAGTCTGGGAGCTATCAAACAGATCACCGCGTTTACCCCAAAATCATGGTCTAAATATGCTATTCATATTATTGAGCCTGTGCTAAACATGCTCTCTGAGGGTGATGAGCCAGTCGAAATGACTGCTCCTGCTACTAATAGACATGACAGCTCAGGTAGCCTAAAGGTTTGTTGGAGCAGTGGCATACAGACTAACTTTTTTGCGCTTGGTGATGTGCAAACCTCAATCTCGATTAGAGTATTTGGTACGAGTGGTTGGAAGGACTTTACATTTACAGATTCATTCTCAGCTTTTAAAGCAGCTTTGCAAGCTTTTATACAAGGCATCTCAGACAAGAAGGTAATGTCAGATAGAGCATTTAATACAACAGTGGTGCAACTGCTTGAAAGAGGTTGCCAATGACAGAGACGATCTTGATTACTGGTGGTACAGGTAAGTTTGGCAGGCAGTTTGTTAAGCATTTTGCCAATAAAGGCTGGCGGGTATTATTTACGACGACCTGTCAAGACAATGCCAATAGTTTAATGGAAGAGATAGCTGGCGACTGTTGTTTGATGCCGCTAATAGTGGATTTTACTCAACCGCAAGCGGTACAAGAGATCGTTAAGCACATTCAAGATACCGGCTATACCGTGAATCACTTGGTAAACAATGCGCGTAGCTTGTTATTTTTGCAGACAGACTCATTAGGTCAGACCAGCCGTGAAGACTTTTTAGCTGAGTATTTGATGGATGTCGTCGTACCCTATGAGCTATCAATGCGGCTGTTCAATATTCAGCCAAACGAGCTAAGCACCATTACTAATATAGGCTCTCAATACGGTATCGTCGCTGCCAATCCAGCTTTATACGAAGATTATCCAAGACAGTCGCCTATTCAATACGGGGTTGCTAAAGCAGCATTGATACATCTAACAAAGGAGTTGGCGGTACGCTTTGCCGAATTTGACATAAGGGTTAATTGTATTGCCTATGGCGGTGTCAGCGGGCGTGTTGATGATAGCTTTGAAGACAGATACGCACAGCTTGCGCCAAGTGGTCGTATGTTATCTGAGTCTGAGCTCATAGGACCTCTAGATTTTCTAGTTTCAGAAAACTGTAAAGCCATCAATGGTCAAACCATTCAGGCTGATGGCGGGTGGACATTATGGTGAAACGTAGAATTGCCATTATTCCTGCTCGCGGCGGTTCGAAGCGAATCCCGAAAAAAAACATAACCGATTTTAATGGTCAGCCGATGATTGCATGGACGATCAAAGCTGCTAAAGAATCAAAGTTGTTTGATCGCATCTTGGTCTCTACTGATGATTCAGCGATATTAGAAATATCAAAAAAATTTGGTGCGGAAGTGCCTTTTCTACGCAAAAGCTTTGCTGATGATTATTCTACCGTAAGCGAGGCTACAACATTTGCTTTACAGCAGGCTATGGAGTATTGGCAAGAAGATTACAACGTGGTGGTCCAATTGATGGCTAATTGTCCATTACGAACTAGTGCGGATATCCAGTCGCTAGTTTCTACATTTGAAGCAAAGAAGCGCACGGCTCAAATTAGCTGCTTTGAATATGGATGGATGAACCCGTGGTGGGCGGCAACGATTAATGATGAGGGTAGACCCACTCAAGTTTTTTCTGAAACGTTGACTCAGCGCTCGCAAGACTTGCCTAAGCTTTATTGTCCAACGGGAGCTATTTGGATATCTACAGTGAAAGCGCTGTTGGCTCACCAGACGTTCTATTCACCAGATTACACATTTGAGCCAATATCATTAAAAAGCGCCATGGACATAGACGACTATGAGGATTTAGAAATTGCCAATGCATTAGTCGTAGCCAGTAAGTGCTCACCATGAAACCACTCACTATAAAAGAACCAAGCTGCAAAATTGTGTTTCGTTGTGACGCTTCTATTCAAATAGGAACCGGTCATGTCATGCGTTGTTTGACTTTAGCTAATGAAATGGCTCAACAAGGAGCTGAATGTGTTTTTATATGCCGTAGACACCACGGGAATTTGATTAAGGAAATTCAGAAGCATGGACATAAAGTGTATCCACTTCCTTTAGAAAATGACTTGTATATTGAAACAAACAATAAGACTGCACTTGCTCACGCTGATTGGCTGGCTAGTACACAATGTAGAGATGCTGAGCTAAGCCGATCGATAGTAAAAGCGTTACAACCTGATTGGTTGATTGTTGATCACTATGCCTTAGATGAGAATTGGGAAAAAAGACTGCAACCTTATTGCAAAAAGCTAATGGTGATCGATGATCTGGCAGATCGGAAGCATAGTTGCGACGTCTTACTTGATCAAAACTTTGGTCGTGATCTGCAAGACTATGCTGCCTATGTTAATGAAGATTGTGAATTACTATGCGGATCTATATATGCGTTACTCAGGCCTGAATTTGCAGAGTGGCGAAGCTACAGCTTAGAGCAGCGTCAGCATAATAAATTGGCAAGTATTTTGATTAATTTAGGTGGAGTTGATAAGGGTAATATTACAACCAAAATCCTGAAAGTACTGCAAACTAAATCTCTACCTGATCACTGTTCAATTACCATCGTTATGGGTTCGACATCACCATGGATTGAGGCAGTAGAACAACAAGCCGCGATAATGCGGTGGCGTACGGTAGTAAAGGTAGGGGTAGATAATATGGCTGAGCTAATGGCCAATAGTGATTTGGCTATCGGCGCCGCAGGGTCGACCTCATGGGAGAGGTGCTGCTTGGGACTGCCAACTATCATGCTGGTTTTAGCGGATAACCAACAGGTTATTGCTAACGTATTAGAAGGTGTGGGGGCGGCACTGACATTCGATATAGCTATGTTGGAGGCTGAGCCATTAGAGTCAGTCGCACCTAAGATGAGAGGGATGAGCAAGGCTGCTAGCGCAGTTACTGATGGGCTAGGAGCAACACGGCTATCTAAGATTTTACTCCAATAGCTCTAAAGGAAATGCTATGAAAATCAGCTTCTTATGTAGTAATCCTAGACACCCTGTCAACGACTATCTATATGCATGGATAAAAAAAAACGATAGCAAACATGAGATAGAGCTAGTGCGTCAGAAAAAGGATCTGTCTGGAGGAGATGTATTATTTTTAGTTTCTTGTACAGAGATTATAAATAATCAAGATCGTATGGCTTATATTAGCTGCCTAGTACTGCATGCCAGTGACTTACCTAAAGGTAGGGGTTGGAGCCCTCATATATGGAGCATTTTAGAAGGAAAAGAGGAACTGACTTTAACACTGTTAGAAGCTAGTAATAAAGTCGATAGCGGCAAAATATGGAAAAAATTAAATTTTCAAGTGCCCAAACATGCGCTATGGGATGAAATTAATCACCAAATATTTAAAAAAGAGTTGGAGTTAATTGATTTTGCTATTAGCAACTTCAAGAGTGTTTCACCTAAGCCACAAGACCCAAATATAAAACCGACGTATTATTCAAGGCGGACACCAGATGATAGTGTAATTGATCCCTCTAAAAGTATTGAGAGTCAGTTTGATAAAATTCGAGTCAGCGATCCTGATCGATTTCCTGCTTATATAGAGATGCATGGAGAGAAATATAAGATTATTTTGGAGAAGGAAAATGACAAATAATATTCATATTGATGGTCGCATCATAGGTCGTAATCGAGCCCCTTATATCATTGCTGAGATGTCGGCAAACCATAACGGCCAACTTGATGTAGCTCTGCGTATTATAGAAGAGGCCAAACGCGCCGGTGCTGACGCCATTAAAATGCAAACGTACAGGCCTGATACGATTACTTTAAAGTCAGACTTGCCGGATTTTCAAATTTCAGATGGTTTATGGGCTGGACGTACTTTATATGATTTGTACGAGTGGGCTCATACACCTTGGGACTGGCATAAGCCGCTGTTCGATTATGCTCGTCAACTAGGTATTACGATATTCAGCTCTCCTTTTGACAGCACTGCCGTAGATCTACTAGAGGATTTAGGGGCCCCTGCATACAAAATAGCTTCTTTTGAAGCAGTTGACTTAGCATTGATTAAGTACGTTGCTAGCACTGGCAAGCCAATGATTATATCTACCGGTATGGCCAGTGCCGAAGAGATAGAAGAAGCTATAGATGCTGCACGTGTAGGTGGATGTAGAGAGCTTGCTATTTTGCACTGTGTCAGTGGTTACCCTGCGCCAGCTGCCGATTACAACCTGCGTACTATTCCAGATATGATAGAGCGCTTTGGGCTAGTAACAGGTTTGTCAGATCATACTCTTGATAACACTACAGCGGTCACTAGTGTTGCCCTTGGAGCCTCTATTATAGAGAAGCACTTTACCCTTGATCGTAATGGTGGCGGACCTGATGATAGCTTTTCGCTAGAGCCTGCAGATTTAGCTGCCTTATGTCGTGATACCAAGACCGCTTGGCAAGCGTTAGGACAGGTGGATTATAGTCGAAAAGCCAGTGAAAAAACCAACGTCAAATTTCGGCGCTCATTGTATTTTATACAAGATATGGAGGAAGGCGATACTATCACTGGAGAGGCTGTACGCAGTGTGCGCCCTGGGTTTGGCTTAGCGCCAAAATATCTAGCTAATATTATAGGTAAAAAGGTAATACGAAACGTTAATGCCAACACTGCTATTACTAGCGATACTGTAGAAGGGTTTTTTGAATAAAGACCATGAAAATAATTAATGTTTCTTTATATGGTTTATGAGTATATATATTCATATTTTTTTGAATTTGAAATAATTTTCATGACGTTCGAAAAAATAACTAATAATTAACATTTTAATAGGTTGTAATAAGATATTTATATTTAAGACGGTCGAACGATTAAATATTTTGGAGTGTATAAGATGGATGTGTTTATCGTAAGAACTAGACTACAGTCTTTAATTGTTGAAAAAATAATAAATGTAGAAAATATAAGTAAATATATCTTAGTATTTTGTTATCTTGATAATAAATATGAAGATGACTCTGAATATTATACTACTTACAAAAGAATCAGGGAGAATGCCTTTTTTACTATAAATGTATTTTGCAGTAGTAAAGTTTCGGTCAATTTTATAAAGTTTTTTTTGACACAGTTAATGGCATTTATAACTAACGGTAAAGTTTTTTTAGCGGTAATTGATAGCTATCCTTTCGCGCTTTCAAATAGATTTTTTCCTAGTTTAGAGATTAATACATTCGACGATGGTTCATATAATTTGATTAAGTCTTCAGCGTATTTTAATGAGACAGCTCTTACTAGGAAAGGAATTAGAGGATTTATTTCTAAAATTGTTTTCCCTAGTGGAGGAGCTAAGTATTTAAGAGATAGAACCAAGCGTCATTATACCGTTTTCCCTGATTTAGATAATATTGTAGAAAAAGATAGAGTAGTCAATCTTGATTGGGATTGGAGTGAACTTTTAGACAATAGAGACTTAGATAAATTGCCAGCGCGCACGGATGCTATTTTATTAGGAACCGCGTTTCAGGATTTCAGTATTAAACAGCAAGTAAAGCTTAAAAAAAATATAATGAAAATCATTGATGATATAGGGTTGTATATAATGCATCCGCGTGAAGAGAATTGGTTAGAGCATTCTAAAGTAGTTAAATTGCATAGTCCTGCGGAAGCAGTACTAAAGTATATACAAAGTACTAATAATAATGAATTAATAGTATACCATATTGATACAACAGTCTCTTATTCCTTACAAAGCAATGAGCATATTAGGTTTATTGATTTGCTTTCTGAAGTTTGATTAATAGTATTAAATAGGTGGTTTTTGATAGGCTGTTTTAATATGTGAAATTATACGAGTTATAGAAAGTGTTTCTATGAGTACAAAGAAAAGTATATAACAAGATTTTTAGACAATAATCTGCTTAAAAAAGGCTAAATAATAATGAAAAAAATTGCGTTTTTTTTACCAGACCTTCGGTGTGGCGGTGCAGAAAAGGTAGCTCTTTTACTAGCTAATGAATTTATACAACAGGGTTTTAATGTTGATATGGTTCTAAGCAAGGCACAGGGAGAATTCTTATCAGAGTTAAACAGCCAAATTCGAGTTGTAGACTTGAAAGCAGATCGCATACGTTATGTGTTTAAGCCCTTATTAAAATATTTTAAAAGTGAAAAGCCAGATGTAGTATTAGTATCAATGTGGCCTTTGACGTTATTGGCAGTTGTAGCATTTAAATCAGCGAAACTATCTGGCTCTGTTGTAGTCTCAGATCATACAACATTTTCTCAAGCTCCTTTGATGCAAAAAAGATCAATGCGCTGGTTTTTTAAATATAGTTTAAGCTTAGTTTATCCTTTTGCTAATGCGATAGTTGCAGTATCTGATGGTGTAGCTGACGATTTGTGTGGACTAGGTGGGCTAAAACGTAGAAGTATTACAGTTATATCTAATCCTGTAGAAATTAATACAGATCTTTGTACAGAAGAGGAGGGCTATAGAAATTGGAAAAGTCATAGTGGTAAAAAAATAATCGCTGTTGGTGCTTTAAAAAAAGAAAAAGATTATCCATCGCTGCTAGAAGCATTTTCCCTTCTTCTTAAAAAAGAAGATGCTTATCTAACGATATTGGGACAAGGAGATTTATTAACTGATTTAAAAGCTTTAGCCATAAAGTTAGAGATAGCTGATCGAGTTAGCTTTGCAGGCTTTAGTAGAAAACCTTCTGCATGGTTGGCCTCATCTGACTTATTAGTTCTTTCATCTAACTGCGAAGGCTTTGGTAACGTATTGATTGAAGCAATGAGTGTTGGTACCCCAGTTGTTTCTACCGACTGTCAGTCAGGACCAAAAGAAATTCTTGAAAATGGAAAATATGGAATATTAGTACCAGTTGGTGATGTTAGCGCTTTAGCTCAAGCTATGTGTAAATCTATTAATGATAAACATGATGAAAATGCTTTAAAGAGTCGTGCGGCTGATTTTTCAGTGGATAAAATTGCGAAACAATATATCGAGGCTTTTAAATAATGTGTGGATTATTAGGAGTTGTTGATTATAAAAAGAATATAAATACGAGCTTATTTAAGGAGATGTTAGATAGCTTGAAACACCGTGGCCCAGATGATGAGGGTTTAGAGGTTTTTTCTTTAGATTCATGCTCTATATTTCTAGGTCATAGAAGGCTTTCAATAATAGACATCAGTTCTAATGGTCATCAGCCTATGCTCTACGAACACCTAGCTATTATATACAACGGAGAGGTTTACAATTTCAAGGATATACGACAGGAACTAATATTAAATGGTTACTCATTTGACTCCAATACTGACACGGAAGTAATTTTAAAATCATATCATTTATGGGGAACACATTGCGTAGATAAGTTTAGAGGTATGTTTGCATTTGCAATTTACAATGCCAAACAACAAGAGATTAAAATCTTCCGCGATCGTGCAGGTGTAAAACCTCTATATTATTCTTTAACAGATGATGCATTAATATTTTCAAGTGAATTAAAGCCTCTTCTGAATTATCCTGATTTCAATAAAGATATAGATTTCGAAGCTGTATCTTCTTATTTGCAGTTTGGTTATATTCACGCTCCAAAAACCATATTTAAAAATGTCCAAAAGCTTCTTCCTGGACATTATTTAAAATATGATATTGCCTCAAAAAATTTGGTAAAAGAGTGCTACTGGAATATTAATGATTTTTATGAGAATCAGGTTGCGACAGATAATGTTGTAGATGAGCTAGAATCTATTATAACAGAAGCCTTCAACTTACGAATGATAGCAGATGTTCCTGTAGGTGTTTTTCTTAGTGGTGGAATAGATAGCTCTTTAGTAGCAGCTATTGTCCAAAAAAATAGCAAGATACCTATAAATACTTTTACTATTGGGTTTGAAGATAAAAGATTCGATGAATCTAACTATGCTAAAGATATTGCAGAATATCTAGGTACAAATCATACTGAACTTATTTGCAAAAAAGAAGATGTCTTAGCAACTATAAAAAAGTTATCAAAGATATTTGATGAGCCATTTGCAGATAGTTCAGCTATACCAACTGTCTTGGTTTCTGAGCTTGCAAAAAAACAGGTATCGGTTGTGCTCTCTGGCGATGGTGGTGACGAATTATTTTGTGGGTACCCAAGCTATGCACTGATGGAAAAAAGGTTTCAGCTTCTATCTAAAGTTCCATTTAGAAAAAAATTAAAAAAGTTATCTAATGTACTTCCTGTCCCTACTTTTATGCAAAATAAAGTTAATAAAAAATTATATAAAAAGTTTATAAAGTTTAAAAATATGCTAGACCATGATGATATTGTCAATAGCTTTAAAGTTACAAATTCTGTTTTTTCAAAGGATGAGATTAAAAATTTAATACAAGCAGATTATTATTTTTCCAAAGATACACCTGCTACTACATCGAATTTAGAAAAAATGATGATTTCAGACTTTAAAGGTTATTTACCTGATGATTTAATGGTTAAAATTGATAGATCAACAATGAGTGCTTCTTTGGAAGGGCGAGAACCTTTGCTTGATAATAAAATAATTGAGTTTGCTGCGAGTTTACCAATTTCGTATAAAAAAGACAAAGAAATATTAAAAAATATTCTAGGTCGTTATATTCCTAAGGACTTGTTTCTTAGGAAGAAACAAGGTTTTGGTATACCAATAAATTACTGGCTCCGTGAAGATCTTAAGTATCTTTTAGATCAATACTTAAGTGAAGATTTGATCAAAGAATATAATATTTTTAATTATAATTATGTATCCAAGCTATTAGAATTATTTTATGCAGAAAAAAACGATGATAACAAAGTTTGGGTTTTATTAATGTTTCAAATGTGGTTCTCAGAAAATATAGATTCTAATAAATGTAGTAGATAGCTTTTGTATTAAGTAATAACTATTAAGATATAGGTATAGATATTTTATTTTCGTATAATTATTATATGACCTAATCTGATTTTAATAACCAGTTTTTTAAAATTATACGCAACAATTATAGATTTTTTATAAAAAATAAAAGAGGGTAGGTTTATGGGAAATGAATTATTTAAAAAAATTATATTTTCTATATTGGCAAAACGGACTAGATTAGAGTCTAGGAAAGAGATATTGGTTAAAAATAATATAATAACCGTTCTTAACTTGCATAGAGTGTCACCTGATACGGGTAGTGCGTATAAGGCAATATCCCCGATATTTTTTGATAAAGTAATAAGTTATTTAACAAAAGAATTCCATATTTGTTTATTTAGTGATTTTGAAGAAATAAAAACAAACAAGCCTAAGTTAATATTATCATTTGATGATGGTTACAAGGATTTTATAGATTATGCAGTACCTATATTAGAAAAATATAATGTTCGAGTCAATCAAAATGTAATTCCTTACTGCATAGAAACGGGTTTACCACCTATAAATGTTTTGCTGCAGGACTTTATTGGAAAGGCACCTACTGAACTTCTAAAAAAAATACCTTTAGAAATAGATGCTACTATCATTGACCGATATAAATTAGGTACAAAAGCATCTTTTATTATTAAGTATCTTCCTGAAGTTGAATTTATATCTTGCAGAGCTGAGTTACTGGAATTTTTATTAAACTATCCAGAATTTCTTTGTGCTTCAGTAATGACTAAAAAAGATGTCATGCAGTTATCTTCGATACATGAAATTGGTGCTCACTCCTTTGAGCATTTATCAATGGAAAATCAGAGTGAGGAGTATTTTTTAACTGATTTAAAAAAATGTAAGGAGTATTTTTTAGAAAGCCTGTTTCTTGATTGTAATATTTATTGTTTTCCAAATGGTAGTGCCTTAGCTGAGCAGATAGTTCTTGCTAAAAAATACGGTTTCCAAAATGTTTTATTGGTAGGTAATAAGTATAGCAATGCTACTAGCGGTATTTTCCATAGGTTTACATTTGATGTAAGTAGTATGAATGAGGCGAAATATAAATCATTTGGTAGAAGGGCTCTGTTGATATGAAAATTATTAATTTTATGTGTTTATTAATATAGTATGCCTAGCTTTATATATACCTCAAAAATATGCCGGAGTATCTATGAATAACTCAGTATTGTTTATCTCTTATGATGGCTTGCTAGATCCTTTAGGTGGTAGCCAAATACTACCGTATTTATATAGTATCCGTCAGCATCCTCGTCCTTTATATATCTTAAGCTATGAAAAACCTGAACGTTTTAAGGCTGGTGGTGAGTTATTAAAAGCAGAGTTGGCTAGTTCTGGCATAGGATGGACACCTTTGTCTTTCACTACGCGTTTCGGTAGGTTAGGCAAGCTTTGGGATTTGTCTCGCATGTATGAAGTTGCTCTATATTTGCAGCTTAAACATCGTTTTGGAGTGATCCATTGCCGAAGCTATCAAGCCATGCAGGTTGGAGCATTACTGCGTAAGCTTACAGGAGTAAAGGTCTTGTTTGATATGCGCGGCCTTTGGGTCAACGAAAGAGTCGATGGTGATATTTGGAAGCTAGATAACAGTATTGACGCTTCAATATTTAAACTTTATAAGCGTGTAGAACGCAGCCTTCTTTTGAACGCTAGTCATATTGTGGCTCTCACAGAACGAGTAGTACCTGAACTGTATAAGTTATCCCCAGATATGTCTGCTCCCATTTCAGTGATTCCTTGCTGTGCAGACTTTGAGCATTTTAGCTTGCCTACCGCTGAGCAGCGTATTCTTACTCGTAAGGAGCTAGGATTACCTGAAAATGCTTTTGTACTCTCATACCTAGGCTCTTTGGGGACTTGGTATATGTTAGACGAAATGCTACAACTATTCGGCCAAGCAGCTACTGAGCGAGAAGATGTACACTTTTTATTGATTACTAAAGATTGGCGAGCAGAGCATGAGTCATTAATAAGTGCTCTTGGCTTGTCACATTTGCGTACGCGTATACATGTCCATGAAGCCACCCGTGACCAAGTGCCTTCTTACATAGGCTGCTCTGACTTAATGCTTAGTTTCATTAAGCCTGCTTATTCAAAAATAGCGAGCTCACCTACTAAAATGGCAGAAGCGCTGGCGGTAGGGGTGCCGGTAGTTAGTAATGCTGGAATTGGTGACATAGATACTATGACTGCTAGGCTAAAAGCCGGGGCAGTTATAAATCTGGATGAGCCTGATAGCCTATCTGATATCGTATCCTCACTTGATAGTCTTAAGAAGATGGGAGGACACAATCTACGCGCGCGAGCTAAAGCCGAATTGGATCTTCATGTTGCAGAGTTAAGTTATAAAAAGGTTTACGAGCAGCTGGAGCATTCACTATGACCGATGATTCAGCTGCTAGGTTATTTATTACAGATGTTTGTGGCACATTGGTTTATGACGATACAACATTAGGCCTGCTCAGAGTGCATTTTTCTCAGCAGCCTGAACGTCAATGGCGTTTGCCAATGTTTCGTGCTTTGACCGCACATCGTAGTCCGTTTCGATTAGGAGTAGCAGTGATTGAACGTCTCACTGGTAAACATGTTTTAAAGCACCTACTCGTCAGAATGATGAAAGACGATACAGTCAGCTCTCTCGAATTAAATGCAGAATTTTATGCACAGTGGTTATTGGATAATAGAAAAATCCCTGCTGTTTGGAGTGTCATTACACCTGCGATAAAAGACAAACACATAATATTGGCTTCTGCCAGTTTACAACCCATCGTTTCGGCACTGGCAAAGCAGCTGGGTGTAAGGTTTGTTGCTAGTGAGCTTGAGAGTAGTGACGGTGTTTTAACAGGTCGTTATAAAAGTGACTTAACTGGATTAAAGTTACAAGCATTAAGTGATCTTATTGGTAATGACCTGAGTAGCAGCTTTTATGATGCTATCAGTGACAATATTACAGATCAAGAGTTACTAAGTGGTGCAAAGAGAGCTTATGTGGTTCTGCATAAAGCGTCACATAAGGAGCGCTGGGCAGGATTAACCGCTACTTATATAAGGCTAAACCAATGAATATGTTATATATATTGCCATTTAGTTACTTCTATAATACTCGTCTGCGTAATGGAAGTTGGGTTTTTCATGCTCTATTTGAGTGGCTAAGTGCGGCAATACTTGTTATGGCTCTTGGTAATTTACCACCGTTTCAAGCTTTGATACAGGCTATCCTAGTATATTTTGCATTTATCAGTTTGTATGAGATCGGCTATCTTGTAAATGACTTATTCGCGGCACGTAAAGAGAAAGATGGTCGTCGACGCGGTCCTCAAAATGCGCCTAGTATGTGGGTTTTCACGTGGATTGCTTTTCGAATAATGGCTTTTATAGCATTAACTGTTCTACTAAATATGCAAGAGGTATTGGCATGGTGGAGTTTCTTTTTAGCTTTATCCATCGTCTTTGCTCTTCATAATATTTTTGTTGATCGTGAGTTCAAGGTGGCAACCTTTCTTTGGTTAGCCTGGTTTCGATTTATGGCACCAGTCATATTTGTGGTAGAAGATCGTTATAGAATGGGTATCGCCCTAGCAGCAAGTATCAGTTATGCAGCTTTCCGTCTTTTTGGTTATCTTGATAGTAAAGGCTTGCTAAAGATGCCTGGTCGTCAAAGAATTCGTTTTAGACTGGTATTTTTTTTAATGCCTTTGACTGGAGTTTTAGCATTAGCTCCTTACGATGAAGCTCGTGGTTTTGTTCTGCTTTGTGCTGTTTATTCTATTATCGCTTTAGCAGCTGCCGGTAGCAGTTGGTTACGTCACGGTCATCTAGACTAAGGAGTATTTAATGTGTGGTATTGTTGGTTTTCGCCAAAACTCATCAAGTAATATAGACATGCGTGGTTGTATCGCTCAGATGAATGATACTCTTTATCATAGAGGTCCAGATGCTAGCGATAGTTGGCTGGATGAAACTATTGGCTTAGCGCTTGGTCATCGGCGTTTAGCCATTCTAGAGCTGTCGCCTGCAGGCGCACAGCCCATGCATTCTGTGTGTGGACGATATGTGCTTGTATTTAATGGTGAGATATATAACCATCTGCAACTACGTCAACAGCTTAATCAAGAAGGCTTCTTACTCGAATGGAGAGGGCATTCAGATACAGAGACCATGCTCGCTTGTTTCGTGGCTTGGGGTATAGAGAAAACACTACAAGCTATGGTAGGTATGTTTGCCATTGCTCTATGGGATAAGCAAACAAAACTACTGACTCTAGCTAAGGATAGGATGGGTGAAAAACCTTTATATTGGGGTTGGCAAGACGATAGTTTATTCTTTGGTTCTGAATTAAAGGCTTTGAAAGCACACCCTATGTTCAAAGCAGATATTGATCGTGATTCAATCACTTTACTGTTGCGTCACAACTGCATTCCTGCTCCTTATAGTATTTATCAAGGCATTAAAAAGTTGCGACCTGGTTATTGGTTACAATTGCCTTTAGCAGAATTGGAAACAGCTAAAATAGCGGTACCCAAGGCCTACTGGAGCTTTAATACTGTAGCTGAAACAGGGCTAGAAGATCCTTTTACTGGCAGTCCAGAGCAAGCAGTTGATATTTTAGAATCAGCACTTGTGGAGAGTATCGGCAGTCAAATGCAATCAGACGTTCCACTTGGTGCTTTTTTAAGCGGTGGTATAGATAGCAGTACAGTAGTTGCATTAATGCAAGCACAAAGCGAGCAGCCAATTAAGACTTTTACTATTGGTTTTGAGGATGAAGGATATAACGAGGCAACGCATGCAAAGGCTGTGGCCAAGCACATTGGTACTGAACATACTGAGTTTTATATAACCCCTAAAGATGCTTTATCAGTGATACCGAAATTATCGTCTATATACTGTGAGCCATTTTCAGATAGCTCACAAATCCCGACCTTTTTAGTCAGTCAGTTAGCAAGTCAGCATGTGACGGTGGCCATAAGTGGTGATGGGGGTGATGAGCTATTTGGAGGCTATAATCGCTACCTCATGGCTCAGCAAGTTTGGAATAAAAATCGTAAATTGCCTAGATCAATGAGAAGATTGGCGTCGACGACACTGACTGCTTTAGCACCCAAGAGCTGGGATGCTATGTTCACAACGCTTAATCCTATTCTCCCTAAAAGATTTCGGTTGAGCGCTCCTGGTGATAAGGCTCACAAGCTAGCAGGTGTGCTAAATATTGATAGTGAACAGGACTTTTACCAGTCATTGACCAGTCATTGGCAGCAGCCTGAGAAGTTAGTCATAGGTGCAAAAGAACCTAGTACTTTGATAAGCGACATAAATTGTTGGCCGAAAACAGATAGTTTTCAACATGCGATGATGGCTATGGACGCACAGACTTATATGGCTGATGATATTTTGGTAAAGGTTGATCGCGCTGCTATGGCTAATAGTCTAGAAACGCGAGTGCCGATGCTAGATCATCGTATTGTTGAATTAGCCTGGAAAATGCCATTGGATTACAAAATACGTAATGGGGAAGGTAAGTGGTTGCTGAAGCAGGTACTATTTCGTCATGTCCCTCGCCAATTGATTGAACGGCCTAAAATGGGGTTTAGCCTACCTTTACACGATTGGTTGCGTGGTTCATTACGGGATTGGGCTGAAGCATTATTAGATGAAAAGCTGTTACTACAGCAAGGTTATTTTTATCCCGCACCCATACGTATGATGTGGACAGAACACCTGAGTGGCAAATATAATCATCAAGATCAACTATGGAATATATTAATGTTCCAAGCCTGGCTTGAGACCCAATGATTTATATGGACAGCAAAATTATGATTATATTTATTTTTTTGAATGTATGCAATTATTAGACTACAATCAGCATGACACCTTTTAAGACATAGCCGTACAAAGCCAGTAGGTTAAATTAGAATAATGCCCAATATGCTAATCACAACAGTCCCTTAATAGTAGCCAAAACAGACATGTAATTTTAATTTTTTATTAAAAATATAGAGACAAACTAATGTCAGACCTAAGTTGGATTTATACGTATGGATTTTTAGGTATCAGACTTTTTGAGTTACCTAGTCTGCTGATATGCTGGTTGCTAATTGTTACTGTCGGATACAAGTTTAAGGTTCCCTCCAATTATCAAGTAGTCCTTGCTTTACACTGTTTGCTTCCTTTCATTCTAAATGACGTATTGTTTAGTACTTCATATATGGGCGATCAGTTTAGGTACTGGGAGGGCGTGAATGCGATAAGATCTGGAGAACTGGGTTTGATTGAAGCATTCACAGGTGGTGATAATGTCTTTCAAGCCAGTGCTATGCTTGCACTGTTACCATTTCCATCTCCAGTTTCTCCTATTAGTCTAGGATTCTATAATACTTTTCTCTATATCGTTTTGTTCTTCGTTTTGTATGTCAAAAATATTTTTACAAAAGTATCAATATGGTTTTATCTGTTGTTTCCAAGCATGGCTCTATACACAGCTCTAAGCTTGCGTGAAACTCTAATTCTATTTTTTATGGTGCTAACTGTTGTTTATGCCCGTGAGTCTAAGATCCTTAAAAGCATTTTATTTATTATTCCTTTATACTTAATTAAATTCCAGAACTTTTTTATTTTAGGTCCTATTGTTCTAATGTATTTTATTTTCAATGTGGCCAAAAAGGGTATGGGGTTAGCAAAAGCAGTAATTATAAGCCTGATTAGTCTAGCTGGATTGCTTATTTCTGCTCCAATAGCTATCCCTCAAATTAATCATTTTAGGGCGGCTATGTTTGTAGAAGATGGAGGAAAAGCTGAAGAAATCATGCTTATTTCTGGCGCAGGAGAGTTTGTTGTTGAAGGTTTGACGTCGGGTGTTTACTTCTTGTCTAAACCATTTATATGGGAAGCGAGCGGCCTCTTACCTTTGATTCAGTCATTTGAGAATTTATTTGTACTTGCTATTTTATTTCTGATAACACGTAAAGCTTGGATGAAAAGTCCTGACAAGCTTGCTTTTTGGTTATTATTTATGGCGTTATCCATGTCTGTATATGGCTTAGTTGTATTTAACTATGGAACAGCTGTTCGTTATAGATATCCATTCTTTATTATATATGTACTGTTCGTATGTGCTGACTGCGAAATTCGCACATTATTTCCTAATAAAAAACTTCCAAATAAGAACCCACTTCCTAAAATCAATCAGTAAAAATCCTTCACCACCTCTCTCAAAGGTATAAATATAAATTATTTATGTCTTCCTATTGTAATTAGTATGAAAATTACCTATAGTATATTCATATATGCGAATATATAAATATAATTTGAGTCGAATTTTAGTTTTCAGTATTAATAATGATATTCATGGCTATTCTTTTTATACGATTTAAATAACTAAGCTGAAAAATTATGCCTAAGAGAAAAAGGTTTCTAATATTTTCTAATTATTTGCCTCATGTATTGAATTTCAGAGGCAAGCTTTTGGAGTCCATTGCTCAATTAGGATATGAGATACACGTCGTTTCTCCTGATTTAGAGAAATATACTGCAGACCATAATGAGCTTATAGATCGTGGATATCATGTCCATCAGATTGCTATGCAAAGAACCGGAACTAACCCAATTAAAGATATAAAAACTTTTTTTCATAGTTATCGGATATTAAATAGAATTAAACCAGAATATGTACTCTCTTACACTGTAAAGCCTGTGGTGTATGGAACATTAGCAGCATGGCTGGCCAGAGTGCCCTATCGTTTTGTGTTGATATCAGGATTAGGTTATACCTTTCAGCAAGTAGAAGAAACCAACAAGCGTAGCATTTTTCAAAAATTTGTACATGCGCTTTACCAACAAGCATTAGCAAAGTCTTCTAAGGTATTTTTTCAAAATAACGATGACTTAAATTTATTAAAAAAACTAAATATAGTTCAGCCAATCATTCCCACAGTAGTGGTGAACGGCTCAGGGGTGGATTTAAATGACTTCAATGTATTTCCATTACCTAGGAATGAGTCAGGTGGCGTCAAGCCTTCCTTTTTGTTGATTGCTAGACTGCTCAAAGATAAAGGTATAGTGGAATATGTCGAAGCATCCAAACAGATAAAGAGAGAATATTCTGATGCCGAATTTCATCTAGTAGGCTCGATAGATGAAAACCCAGCAGCCATTGAACAAGCACAATTAGATCAATGGATAGCAGATGGCGACATCATCTATTGGGGTCAGCTTAAAGATGTTCGCCCTGCCATAGCGTCCAGTTCAGTCTATGTATTGCCGTCTTATCGCGAGGGCACATCACGCTCTGTGTTAGAGGCCATGTCAATGGGACGAGCTATTATTACGACGGATGCTCCTGGGTGTAGGGAGCCGGTGACCAATGGTATAAATGGTTATCTAGTTCCCGTCCAAGCCGTTAATGAGTTAATAGATGCCATGCGTCAGTTCATAGAGCATCCCAATCTTTATGAACAAATGGGATTGGCTTCTAGAGGTATTGCGGTAGATAAGTATGACGTTAGAAAGGTAAACGCTCATATGATAGCGGAGATGGGCTTAGAGTAAGTTTTGATATCTAAACGAACTTAAGAAGTAACATTTTAAGAAATACAAAGTCTAATTATTTTTATCTTAGCAACTACTTTGTCTTATATATTCGTTTATAAGAATTTATATATTTATAATAAAGCATATATAAGTGTATTACGGGTCTGGGTATATCGTGAACTGCTTTACATAGGAGATTTAAAAATGCTTAAGAGAGTATTCGATGTCACTATTGCTCTAATAGCCTTATTTTTACTGTTGCCTATTTATATTTTGGTGGCATACAAAGTGAGGAAGAACTTTGGAGCCCCAGTGTTATTTCGTCAATCTCGGTCTGGCCTTGACGGAAAGACATTTGAGATTATTAAATTTCGGACAATGAGCGATGATAAAGATTCTGAAGGTAATCTTTTGCCTGATGAGGCTCGTCTTACAGATTTTGGTAAGCAACTTCGGGCCAGTAGTCTCGATGAACTACCTCAGCTATGGAATGTGCTTAAAGGAGAAATGAGTATAGTAGGTCCGCGTCCTCAGCTTATGGAATATCTGCCACTATATAATACTGAGCAGTTTCGGAGGCACTTAGTTCAACCAGGCGTCACTGGTTACGCTCAAATCAATGGTCGTAATAGCATCAGTTGGGAAAAACGTTTCAAGCTTGATATTTGGTATGTTGATAATCGATCGATGTGGTTAGATGTTCAAATATTACTTAAAACAGTGAGGCTAGTTATTACTATGCACGGTATTTGTGCAGAAGGAGAAGCTACAATGAGTCGATTTACGGGTAATAGGCAACAAAGTTATAAAGTTATCAACGCTAGAGTTAGAAGAAGCCTGTTAAGCTGTCGATGTCTTAATAGACACTTTTCAGAGCGTGATACCAATATTTAGTTTGATAATGAACTACTCATCGCTTTAAAAATAGTGGGTAGTTCATTTTTTGCCTGTAAACCCTAAAAAAACATCAGCTTTCAAAATTTATAAATCAGTCTATCATTATTTGATAGACTGACTTTTTTTATGCTCATATTATTGCTTTTTAGTTATTACCATTTAACAGGGCGCTAGGATTTTTTAGCCTGTACAGGTACAATAACACCCTTAATTGACGATCAAAAAGAATTGATCAAGTATAAGACAGGCAGGTAAGTATTTGCGGCGCTGTCTTTACTTTTTTTATCGCACCCTCGATTGGAGTTCATATGTCTATTGCGTCTACTGGCCAAGAGTCCGCCACCGTTTTGGACGGTAAAGCCCTTGCTAAACAAATAGAACAGCAACTACGCACACGCGTAGATGCCATCAAGGATAAAACTGGACGTACCCCAAGCCTAGCGACGATATTGGTCGGTGGCGATCCTGCTTCTGCGACTTATGTACGGATGAAAGGCAATGCTTGTAAACGTGTTGGTATGGATTCTATACGGGTTGAGATGCCAAGTGTGACGACTACTGAAGAGCTTATGGCTAAGATAGACGAGCTTAATAGCAATCCAGACGTCCATGGTATTTTGCTGCAACATCCAGTACCTGCGCACATCGATGAGCGTGCTTGCTTTGAGCAGATTGACTTGGCAAAAGACGTCGATGGGGTGACCTGTCTTGGCTTTGGTCGCATGGCGATGCAGCAGTCCGCTTATGGCTCATGTACCCCGCAAGGTATCATGCATTTACTAGAACATCATAATATCGAGCTGTCAGGTAAAGAAGCCGTGGTCGTAGGACGCAGTGCCATCTTGGGCAAACCAATGGCAATGATGCTATTGAATGCTAACTGTACGGTGACTATTTGCCATTCAAGAACGCAAGATTTAGAGTCTCATATTAAACGTGCCGATATCGTTGTTGGCGCAGTTGGCGTACCTGAGTTGATTAAAGCTGATTGGATTAAAGCAGGTGCTGTGGTTATCGATGCAGGCTTCCATCCAACCGATAATGGCGGCGTTGGTGATATCGAATTGCAAGGCGTAGAAAATATCGCCAGTGCTTATACGCCGGTACCAGGCGGCGTCGGTCCAATGACCATCAATACCCTTATCCGCCAAACAGTCGATGCTGCTGAAAAATCAGCTGGTTTAGACGGTAGCGTAAGCAGCTGATGAAACTACTATCAGAGCAGCGGTCTGAGCAGGAAATTAGTAGAGCAAAAGATGCCAATATACTGAAACCAAATATGGGCATGCATGAACGTCTACAATATATCGGTAGAGAGTTTGTCGATATCTGCCACTATATTATTTTATTCTTAATCAGTGTGGTGGTGGTTTGGACAGCGGGCAAAGAGTTCTTTGTAATTTTTCAAAAAGGCTCGGCAGATTTAAAAGATATCTTATTACTCTTTATTTATCTTGAGCTGCTGGCGATGATTGGTATTTATTTTAAAACCCATCGTTTGCCGGTACAGTTTTTAATATTTATCGCTATTACAGCCTTGTCACGACATTTAGTGGTCGATGTACAAGCCGTGTCGGATAACTTTCATCTTTGGTTATTGGCAACGATTTCTTTTGCCATTATGGTACTCAGCGCTTCCATTGTCATACTAACGTGGACAGCTAAAATGTTTGGGCGACCAGAAGATTATCTGGACGACCATCAAGTTCCCAGTACTGAGCATCATCTGCCTAGCGTAGATAGTAAGTAGTATCTTGAATGATTGTTTTTATTAACATCATATAAAGTGCTGGGTAGATATAAATCATTTACTCAAAAAAGGGTTGCCCAATGGGTAACTCTTTTTTTGTTTTATGCGTTATAGTCGATCCACTATAAAAAAATACGGTGCTACTGAGATAGGTTTTGCGCCGCCTCTGTCTGAGCAGGCACAGCAAGCAAGGAAAATTTATACCAGTAGCGCGTTATAATATTTGTACTTACTTTATTTAGGGCTGACTTTAACTTATAACCAGCCTAAGCGCTTAAAGTTAAAGTATAGATAACTACATAGCGAGCCGATAACCAGCATGATGACAAGGTAAGAATATTGCCAATGTAGCTCGGGCATAAAGTCAAAGTTCATCCCATAGATGCCGGCAATTGCTGTCGGTACTGCTAAAATACCTGCCCAAGCGGCAAGTTTGCGAACCACTTCGTTCTGTCCCATATTAACCATAGCCAGATAGGTATTCATTACCACGCTCAGCATCTCGTTAAGCCCGTTGATGGCATCTAAAGAATGTAATAAATGGTCATTGACGTCACGAAAGTAAGGTTTTGCAGCGTGCGAAAATGGTGAGACTAGATCGCTTTTTTGATGATTAATAAAGAAGCTACAGATATCTTGCACGGGTAAAATAACCGCACGCATATGTACCAACTGTGATTTTAATTCATACAAATTTCTAAGCGTTTCTTTATTAAATTCGTAAGTAAAAATATTACGCTCTTGCTCACGTAGATAGCTACCTAAGCGGTCGGTTACGGGCATATAATTATCGACGATAAAGTCAATCACAGCGTGCAAGACAAAAATAGGCCCCATACGTAGTTTTTCAGGGCGGCGATTACAGTGCTCGCGTACCGGCGCATAGGAATTCGAAGGACCATTACGAATCGTAATCAGATAGTTCTTACCCATAAATATCGCTGTGGTACCGTAGCGTATGACATTGCCTTCAAGCTTAGCGGTACGCAATACCACAAATATCGTATCATTATCATAGCTTTCAACTTTGGCGCGTTGATGATCAGCAAAGGCATCTTCGATTGAGAGCTCGTGTAAATCAAAAGCTTCCTTTACCTCAGAAATCGTTTGTAGGCTAGGCTCATAAAGACCCAGCCAAATAAACTGACCGCTATTGCTCAAGGCCCGACTGACATCCCTGAGCGCTATTTTGTTTAGCTGCTCACCAGTTTTACGTGAATAAGCATAACAATTGACCACTTCATTCGCACTTAACGGCTCAATATCTTCATAGCGCTCAGAGTCTGGATCATAGACGGTCATTGTCTCAATGGTGTCTTCGACCGTCGCATCCGCATCGCCGTAGATATAGCTGTCATAATTGTCTAAATAGGCATGCTCATCTCTGATAGTGGCGTCAATAAGACGGACATTAGACTCAGGTGTGATACGCGTTGTTGTTTTGACAATCAAGTCGTCATCTTGGTTCATACCCTCTCCTTTAGCCTAAGTAGAGAAATAAATATAAAAAATAGCTTATGCAACTGATGTAAATTACAGCGCAAAGCGTTTTAACGTATCAATATCGACGAGGTCTAGCAAGCTCTCGTGACAGGCTTCAAGCTTTATCTGCGGAGCCATATCCAAGTCTAATGCTTCAACCCAACGTAGCGCACAGACACACCAGTAATCACCAGGTTGTAAGCCTGCAAAACCATATTCAGGTAGGGGCGTGATAAGATCGTTGCCATGACTGGCTGAAAAGTTTAAAAATTCACTGGTCATCTTGGCGCAAACCGTATGTTGACCGACATCATGGTTGCCGGTATGACAAAAGCCATTGCGATAATAGCCGGTAAGCGGGTCAAAACAACAGCTGGCTAGGGCAGTGCCGAGGACATTGGTTTGATTGATGGCTGGATTTGGATGATAATCAGATGACATAAGGCTTCCGAGATAAAAATATATGCTAGTGTAACATGAGTCGACTTCGAAGGCGTTATTCAACCACATACACTGCAATATCTTAGTCCTAAAAAAAGGTTGATCCTAAAATAGAAATTTATCTCAACAGCACTGTATTTTCTTTTAAAGCATATGGACTACACTGAGATAAATCGATTACCTGAGTAACGTTTTTATAGAATCCGAAAGTGAATTAGATGACGATTGTGGTTAATTGTCACTAGGCGAAGCTTGGCTGCTATGCTAAACTAAAGCATAAAGTGCCTTGATTATTTATCATAATTTTTGAGCACATAAAGATAGACATCTTATCATCCTAACTTATACTAATTACTCACCTTTTTGCGGTTACCTAGTTTGCTTATAAATAATTGGGTCAGTGATGTTGCGCGTTAAAAATAAAAAACGCCTATCATCCCTGCAATTGTAAATATAACCTTTAAGTACCGCATCAGTACCGCGTTTTTTGGTAAGCGATACGCCAAACAAGGATTTATTGTGTCTGCCAGTTCTGATTCTGCAAAACCTGCCCTGTCAAACCCTACAAAGCAAGCGGCTACTCAGCCTGCTGATAATAACGCTGTATCTAATCGCTTACCCTATCTAAGTAGCTTTGCTAGCGAAGTTGCTAATAGCTGGTTGCTGCCTGACGGGGTGGTTGATGTGCTGTTTGAAGATGCGCATAAGCAAGAAGTACTTAGGTATCAATTGACACAGCAGCTTATCACGCATGGTTATCAATTAGTTTGTCCGCCAATGATTGAGTTTACCGAATCGTTATTAAGCGGTGCTTCAGAGGATTTAAAACGTCAAACCTTTAAGATTATCGATCAACTAACCGGTCGCTTAATGGGCATACGCGCTGATATTACGCCGCAGATTTTGCGTATTGATGCGCATCATGGTGGCGACGGTATCGCACGTTATTGCTACGCAGGCGATGTGATTCATACTTTGCCGTCAGGACTTTTTGGCTCACGTACACCGTTACAATTAGGCGCTGAGATATTTGGCTGTGCGTCACTGACTGCCGATATTGAGCTGATAGATGTATTGTTTAGTATGATCAATAGCTTGGATATGAGTGCTGCACTGCACGTCGATTTAGGTCATGTAGCCATATTTAAGCGTTTAGCGGAATTAGCAGAATTGTCTGATAGTGACACTGAGCAATTGATGCATCTTTATGCCAATAAAAATCTACCTGAGCTTAAACAGCTTTGCCAAGCATTGCCGATGGGTAATGACTTTTATGCCTTAGCACGCTTTGGTCATGATATTGTAAACTTATTAGCGAAGTTGTCAGATAACGCTCAGCAAGATATCGAAATTGTAACCGCTATCGATGAGTTACAATGTCTAAAAACACATTTGCAAGAACAGTGGCAGTGTCCTGTGAGCATCGATGTCACAGAGCTGTCAGGCTATCACTATCATACCGGCATTGTGTTCAATGGCTATATCAATAGCGAGACCCAGCCGCTGGTACGTGGCGGGCGTTTCGATGGAATGAAAAGCGGCAATCAATTGGCCAGTAATCAGCCGCGTGAAGCCACAGGCTTTAGTATGGATGTTAGCCGTTTGCTTGCTCATACTCAGCTTGAAGCGCCAACCGTCGTGCTGGTCGACTACAATGCATTAAGTAGTTTGGACCACGAACAGATGCAGCTGCTATTACAACAAGTGATAAGCTTGCGTCAACAAGGCTATCGCGTCACTATGCCATTAAGTGCAGAAGATATGCCAGTGGGGTTGACACATCGTTTAAGCTTTATAGCTAGTCAATGGCAGCTAGAAGCGGTTTAAGCTTAGAAGTTGTTTGAATCTAGAAGCTATTTAGATCTGGAAGCTATTTAAATAAAAATCATTCAGTTATTAAGTCGCCAAGAAACATACAGCTGAAAAAGTATCATTTTTTAGCATTACTTTAGTTTTGATATGTTATTTTTAAACTATTATTGCACACACCTCAATACATAAAGGTAAGGATTAATCATGGGTAAGAATGTCGTAGTTTTAGGTAGCCAATGGGGCGATGAAGGTAAGGGTAAAATCGTTGATTTGCTTACTGAAAAAGCTTCAGCAGTTGCACGCTTTCAAGGCGGTCATAACGCTGGTCATACATTAGTTGTCGATGGCAAAACCACCGTCTTACATTTGATTCCATCAGGTATCTTACGTGAAGGCGTGACTTGCTTTATCGGTAATGGCGTAGTGCTCGCACCAGATGCCTTGCTAAAAGAGATGAAAGGTCTAGAAGATAATGGCGTGCCGGTTCGTGAGCGTCTACGCATTTCACCTAACTGCCCACTTATCATGCCATATCATGTGGCACTCGACCAAGCTCGTGAAGCCAAGCGCGGTAGCGGTAAAATCGGTACCACTGGTCGCGGTATTGGGCCTGCTTATGAGGACAAAGTTGCGCGCCGTGCGATCAAACTTGCGGACTTATTCCGTGACGATTTAGAAGAAAAGCTGCATAACTTAATCGAATATCATAACTTTCAACTGACTCAATATTATAAAGTTGAAGCGATTGATTTTGATGAGACGCTTAAGCTTTGTAAAGAGTGGAAAGAAGCAATCAGAGGCATGGTTACGGATGTGACCGAAGAGCTCGACCAATTGCGTCGTGCTGGTAAGAACTTAATGTTTGAAGGCGCACAAGGTACGCTACTTGATATCGACCACGGTACTTATCCGTTTGTGACCAGCTCAAGCGTGACTGCTGGTGGTGTATCAACTGGTACTGGTATTGGTCCGTTATATCTTGATTATGTCTTAGGTATCACTAAAGCTTATACCACGCGTGTCGGTAGCGGTCCATTCCCAACAGAGTTGTTTGATGATGTTGGTGCGCATTTAGCCAAAGTTGGTCATGAATTCGGTGCAACAACTGGTCGTGCGCGTCGCTGTGGTTGGTTTGACGCCGCCGCTCTACGTCGTGCAGTAGTATTAAACTCACTAACCGGTATTTGCTTGACCAAGCTTGACGTCTTAGACGGTTTAGAAGAGCTGCTTATTGGTGTTGGTTACGATTTACCAGAAACTGAATGCGCTGGTGCGCATGATGCTGAGTTCTACGAATCAGTAACGCCACAGTACGAGACGCTTGAAGGCTGGAGCGAGTCAACAGTTGGTATCACCAACTATGACGACTTACCAGAAAACGCCAAAAAATACATCAAACGTATCGAAGCTTTGATTGATTGTCCTATCGATATTATCTCAACCGGTCCTGACCGCGAAGAGACTATCGTCCTACGCGATCCGTATGATGCATAATTTGTTTACGACATCGCTAAAATAGCTTGTTGTAGTTAAATAAAAAATCCCAGTGCTCAGCATTGGGATTTTTTATGTCAGTTTTTTGATAAATCGCTATAAAATATTATTAATTTTTTAATTATATTAAATGAAGATAAACGGCACTAAAAAGGCTAAGATAAAGCTTAATAGTGCTATTTTTCTTGAAAGCTATTATGTGTCTTTTAAGAAGTACTATGCGGTTAAAAGGAATTTTACCAACGTCCAAACGATAAGGGAGAAACAATATGACAATCAATATTATAGCCAAGAGAGCTACTAAAAAAAATACCCATGAATCCACTAATGTTATCCAGCAGTTTATTCGTAATTTATCATTGATACTGCTAGCTTCCGCTGCCTTTATGTTACCCACGCTATCTTGGGGTGCACAAAACTGTGATAAACCCATTAATGACTTTGACGGCTTATATTGCTTAACCAAAGTATATCTAGAAGCAGATAAAGAGCTTAATAACTCATATGAAAAGCTAACTAAACGCTTAAATGCCAAACAAAAAACCACGTTAAAGCGTGGACAACTTGCTTGGATGCGTGAGCGCAATGATCGATGTAGTTATAATGATGAAGATGGTTTTTATGTCAACATGAACTGTGCTACTCGAACAACCACGGAGCGTGTGAACTTCTTAAATGAGCGTGTGCGTGAATGTGCCGCTGGCAGTTGTCGTGACAGTCGTTTGGGAGAGTAGCGATAGAGCAGTTGTATTATAAAGCTAATGGTTAGCGATTAGGCTTTCTTGAAATTCATATTTGATCAAAACCCCTAACGCTATATATTAGGGGTTTTTTCTAATAAGGCTCATAAACAATTTTTGCTAAGTTTTATGCCCGTACATGGAAAAGGTTATAGTCTATAAATAGAAGCGTATCAACGATTAATAAGTGCTAAATTTACCGTTATGCAAGCTACGGTCATAAATTAATCCTATCATTTATAGCCTCAATCATTATAATAGGCAACAATCACGCGCTGAGAGTTATGTATGCCGCATTGGTATACGTAAATGAGAGGTATCAGCACGGCGATCAAAGATAAAATAACGTATTTATTATCTAACTTATCATTTATTAGGAGCTCATCATGGCTATCGAACGCACTTTATCTATCATCAAACCTGACGCTGTTGGCGGCAACCATATCGGCGCTATTTATGAGCGTTTTGAACAAGCCGGTCTAAAAATCGTTGCTGCTAAAATGCAACAATTAGATGACGAAAAAGCAGGCGGTTTTTACGCTGAGCATGCTGAACGACCATTTTACAATGACTTAAAATCTTTCATGATGTCAGGTCCAGTATTGGTATCAGTATTAGAAGGCGAAAATGCTATCGCTAAGCATCGCGAAATCATGGGCGCTACTAACCCAAAAGACGCTGACAAAGGCACTATCCGTGCTGATTTCGCTAGCAGCATCGATGAAAACGCGGTTCATGGTTCTGATTCAGCTGAGTCAGCGGCACGTGAAATCAGCTACTTCTTCAATGAAGATGAAGTGTGTGCACGTACACGTTAATACCAGTTTTTATTAGCAGCGGCTATTATAAACAATAGCGCTGATTAATAATTAGCGTAGCGAAACGGCTTATATCTTTTGGTATAAGCCGTTTTAGCTATTATAATAGTCTGACTATCTATTGAAATTTTAATTATTCTCCCTCATTATTGGTTTTACTTAGCGTTATCAATCCCTTATCAGTATGTTGTTATCGGTTTCTGATAAAAAATGCACTCATAACGGATTGCTCATGCATTCATATATTGGGTATGCCTAGCAACGCCCATCTCAATAATTGCATCGCTTATAATAGTAAATGCAAAAAGGTTATTTATTATGTCGACTGTTCAAACTCCTGTCCAACATGTCCCAGCCAAGACTGCTAAAAGCATCAAATTGGTAGATGAGACGCAGGCGAAAACCAATCTATTAGGTATGACCCAAGCGCAATTGGCAGATTACTTTAAGAGTATCGGTGAAAAGCCGTTTCGCTCGACGCAAGTTATCAGATGGATTTATCAGCAAGGTGTGACCGATTTTGAACAGATGACCAATCTAAGCAAGTCATTGCGCGATAAACTGTCAGCCAATGCCTGCGTCATCCCGCCAAAAGTCATTCATCGCCAATATAGTGATGATGGTACGCGTAAGTGGGTATTTGAAGTCACTGGTGGCTCATTGGTTGAGACGGTATTGATTCCAGCAGATGATAGCAAACTGAATGGCCGTAAGACTTTGTGTATCTCATCGCAAGTGGGCTGTGCGCTTGATTGTAGCTTTTGTAGTACCGGTAAGCAGGGCTTTGAGCGTGACTTAACGGCAGCCGAAATTCTTGGTCAATTGTGGGTTGCTAATGCTTCTTATATGACTGATGAAAACGACAGTTTAGAAGGCGTTGATCATAGCTTATGGGAAAATAACGTCACCAATGTGGTGATGATGGGTATGGGCGAGCCGTTATTGAACTATCGTCCCGTTGTCAGTTCGATGGAGTTGATGCTCAGTGATCATGCGTACGGTTTGTCAAAGCGCCGTGTAACACTATCAACGTCAGGTGTGGTTCCTAAGATGTATGAGCTCGCACAAGAGCTTGATGTGGCGCTAGCCATCTCGTTGCATGCACCAAACGACGAGCTACGTAATGAATTGGTACCGATAAATAAAAAATATCCGCTAGAGCAGCTGATGGCGGCCGCGAGAAATTACGTTTTTGACGTAAACCCGCGCCATAAAAAGCACGTTACTATTGAGTACGTGATGCTAGATGGGGTCAACGACAGTAATGAGCATGCTAAACAATTGGTAACCTTGTTAGGCGACTTACCAAGTAAGATTAACTTAATACCGTTTAATCCGTTCCCACATGCAGACTATGATAAGTCGAGCAATAATCGCATTCATGCCTTTAGCAATATATTAAGTGACGCAGGTTTTGTCTGTACCATTCGTCAAACGCGCGGCGATGATATTGATGCCGCTTGTGGACAATTGGTTGGACAAGTAGCTGATAGAACACGTCGTTCAGCTGCTTGGCAGCAAAGTATCAAAGACCGTGAAAACATTTAGCACACAGATTTAATTCTAAGGGCTCAAGCACAATTTAAAGAAGCCTACTGACCGTTTTTAGCACGCTTTAACTATCATTTTTCCGTCTTGATAGTAACAGAAATGTAGCCATAGTGATTAATAACCGCTAATTAGCAACTAAATTGTACTTAAGTGGGTTAAATCTATTAAACTGATGCCTCGATGATCGAACGCATTGAATCACAGTTTTATGATGGTAACCATGATGACTTCTAAGAATTCTTATCAGTTCAAATATCAACCTTCTTTTTCTCCTGCGATAAAGCGCTTAGGCTCTACAGTCTTTCATGCTAATAATAGGCAGTGTGTCTTGCTTGCAGGTGCGCTGAGTGCTCTGCTAATGTCCGGCTGCCAAAGCACACCGACCAATGATTTATTAAATGGCACCCCTTATCAAACTTCAACGCGACCGAATGATGATCGTAATTTAGATCAGCAAGAAATTGCTCGCGTTCGGACGACACTTGCTGCACAATATATTCGCAAAAACGAGCTTGATGCAGCACAGCGTCAACTCGAAAAAGCCTTGGCTGCCGATAGCCGTTATGCGCCAGCCTATGATATGATGGGCGTTTTGATGCAGCAAGAGGGCAGCCGCCTTAATCTTGAAAAAGCCGATCAGTACTTTAAAAAAGCCATTGCCTTTGATAAAGAGTTTTATCAAGCAAATAATAATTATGGCGTTTATTTGTCGCAGATGAAGCGCTACAAAGAGGCGGCAGCACAGCTTGAGATTGCAGGCGCCGCGCTAGGCTATGAAGGTCGTATTGGTGCGTTAGAGAATTTAGGTCGTACTTACCTTCAGCTAAACGATCACCCAGCCGCGGCCAAAGCTTTTTTGCGTGCCTTAGAGGGCAATCGTAATAGTATTATTGCTCACATTGAGTTGGTTGATTTATTACTCGAGCAGCAACGTGTGCAGCAAGCACAAAGGCTTTATGATGAGACATTGATATTGGTGAAGGGGGTTGTTATTAGTCCACGTTTACTCTTACAAGGCATCAAACTTGCCGCCGCGCAGAATAACATAGCAACGCGCCAGCAATTGGCACAGCAACTTTTATCCGCTTATCCGCTAAGCGATGAAGCAAAACAACTTAAGACTTGGCTTAATAATCCAGAGGCACCATGGAAATGACCAACCCATCATCAAACACTCAATCTAACGCTCAGGGATCATTTGGTGCCATGTTGCAGCAAGCCCGTAAAACTAAGCAAGTAAGCTTAGAGGACGCGGCCGCTGAGTTATTTATTTTAAAACGTCATTTGCAAGCATTAGAAAATGAAGATTTTGCTGTGCTACCACAAGCAGCATTTGCCCGTGGTTTTGCGATTAACTATGCCAAATTTTTGGGTCTAGACCCAGTCAGAATAGCGAGTAGCTTTGATGCCGCTTACCCTAATGAGCTAAAGTCGCGTTCGCCTAGTAATATTCAGTCGCCACTGCGTCCTATGGGTACTTTGCAACGTGATACGCATAACCGTATTCGCTTTAATCCGTTACTTATCATCGCGGTCATCGGAGTCATTATTTTAGCGATTTTTTTATTTCGTATGGTGAGTAATGCGAGCAAAGAAAACACTGAACAGCCAGTATCGACAGGCGAGGATATATCAGCGGTAGAACAAGCGCAAGGGGCGGCCATTAATACGGATGCCACAGGCGTTGGTGCTTCGGGTTCGGCGCTAAATCTAGGTGGCGATCCAAGTACAGCGCCTGCTACTTTAGATGTTAAGCTGACGGATGCCGCTGTCGTTAGTATCACAGATGCCTCTGGTAGTAGCTTGATAAATGGTTCTCAGGCGGCTGGTGATTATCAACTTTCAGGCATGCCACCATTTAATGTGCAGATTGATAATATCAATAATGTCAGCTTAATGCTTAATCAAAAATCGATCGCTTTAAATAGCTATGCGACTGGTAGTCAAGCCAGCTTTGAGTTAGCCCCTTAAGGTATTAAGCGGTTAGTTTTTAAGTGATGAGTTCTTAAGTGACCAGTTTTTAAGTTACTGTGAATTTTATAAGCAACTGTTTAAAAGCAACTATCTAAGAATGGCTGTTTTAAAACGATTATAATTACGTTTATTTTCCGTTCTTCTCGTTCCAATGAAAGGGTTTGTTTATGTCAACGTCAGCGCCTATTAACCGTCGTCTTACCAAGAAAATATATGTCGGTGATGTTGCGATCGGTGGCGATGCACCGATTAGTGTGCAAAGCATGACCAATACCGACACTTGTGATGTGGCAGCAACCGTTGCACAGATTGAGCGCTGCGTAGAAGCAGGGGCGGATTTAATGCGGGTTTCGACCCCGACGATGGATACGGTAAGAGCGTTTGGTGAAATTCGTAAGTTGGTCAGCGTACCTTTAATTGCCGATGTGCATTTTGACCATAAAATTGCTTTAGCGGTTGCTGAAGCCGGTGCCGATTGTTTACGTATCAATCCTGGTAACATCGGTAGCGATGCCAAAGTACGCGAAGTGGTTGCCTGTGCTAAGCATTATAATATCCCCATTCGTATTGGCGTTAACGCCGGCTCTTTAGAAAAAGATATTCAGCGCAAATATACTGAGCCAACCGGCGCGGCGATGCTTGAGTCAGCGATGCGTCATATCGATATATTAGAGCGTCTCAATTTTGATCAATATAAAGTGTCCGTCAAAGCCAGTAATGTATTTTTGACCTTGGATGCTTATCGCCTTATATCTGCACAGATTGATAATCCGCTACATTTAGGCGTGACCGAAGCCGGTGTCTATCGTACCGGTGCAGTCAAATCTGCCATCGCTCTTGGTGGTTTATTATTAGACGGTATCGGTGATACTATTCGTATCTCATTGGCCGCAGAGCCGGAAGAAGAAATCAAAATCGGCTTTGATATCTTAAAGTCGCTGAATATTCGCTCTAATGGCGTTAACTTTATTGCTTGCCCAAGCTGCTCACGTCAAGAGTTTGATGTGATTAGAGTAATGACGGCGTTAGAATCACGTTTAGAAGACATTCGTGAGCCAATGAATTTGTCAGTGATTGGCTGTAAAGTGAACGGTCCGGGCGAAGCTAAAGAAGCCGATATCGGTATTGTTGGTGCGGCACCAAAGTCGCTGGTATACCGTATGGGCGAAAAAAGCCATCTGATTGATACGGATAACTTAGTCGATGAGATAGAAAGCATGGTGCGTGCCCATGCAGAAGACTTGGCAAAAAAACGTGAAAATGAAATCATTCGCGTAAGATAATTGACAGTTTTGGTTTATAAGTACAAATCATTCAAGTGCAAGTTAGCCATTAAAATAACGCTCAATAATGAGTAAAAAATAATAAAGATACTTGTTAAAAATTTTAAGGACACGACCGTACCATGATTAAAGCTATTAAAGGGTTTAATGATATTTTGCCTGCACAGTCTGCAAAATGGCTGCACTTAGAGTCGATATTGGCTGACGTGCTGGGCAGGTACGGTTATGAGCATATTCGCCTGCCTATCGTTGAGCAAACCGATTTATTTGCCCGTGCGATTGGTGGCGCAACTGATATTGTCGAAAAAGAGATGTATAGCTTTACTGATAAGTCTGATCCGCCAACGCCATTAGCGTTACGTCCTGAAGGGACGGCAGGGGCGGTACGAGCAGTCATCGAGCATAATCTTTTACGTGGTGATACACCTAAGCTTTGGTATATTGGTCCGATGTTCCGTTATGAGCGTCCGCAAAAAGGCCGTTATCGTCAGTTTCATCAACTGGGTGTCGAGAGTTTTGGTAGTGCGTTACCGGATGCGGATGCAGAGTTGATTGCGATGACGCATCTGATGTGGCAAGCATTGGGTCTAAAAGACGAGATGCGTTTACAGTTAAATAGCTTGGGTGAGATTGATGAGCGTCACGCTTATCGCGAAGCACTGGTGACTTATTTGACTGATAAGCAAGAGCAGCTCGATGACGATAGCAAACGTCGTTTGACGACCAATCCGCTACGTATTCTAGATAGTAAAGAAGCCAGTACCCAAGCGCTATTAGTAGATGCACCAAAGCTTGCTGACTTTTTGGGCGCGGAAAGTGTGGCGCATTTTGAGCAAGTTCAAACCTATTTAACTGAACTTGGCATCAATTTTGAGATCAATCCGCACTTAGTGCGCGGTCTTGATTATTATAATAAAACGGTGTTTGAGTGGGTAACTGACAAGCTTGGTAGTCAAGCGACCGTATGTGCCGGTGGTCGCTATGATGGCCTGGTCGGACAGCTAAAGTCTATGGATACGCGTGATAGCAAAGAGAATAATAAAGAGAATAGCAAGCCGGTAAAATCTGAACCAGCGGTTGGTTTTGCAATGGGGCTTGAGCGTTTATTGTTGCTGATTGAAGCCGTCGCCCCAATAGCTGATCTGCCAGCTTGCGATATCTTTGTGGTTGCCCATCCGGAGGTTTATAGTGCCGGTATTGGTTATGCTCAAGACTTGCGTTATAGCCGTCCAGATTTGCGAGTAAAAATGGCAAGTGCTACCAGCCTGAAAGCACAAATGAAAAAGGCCGATAAATCAGGCGCTGCATTGACCGTTATTATCGCCCAGCAAGAGCTTGATGATAAAACGATCAGCATCAAAGATATGCAGACCGGTGAACAACGCACGGCCGCGCAAGAGTGGTTGTCGAATAAAGAGAATTTTGCTCGCCATTAATCTTTGCTCGCATTAAACTGGTTAGCTAATTATTTGAGTTAACATGGCATTGTCGTTAATGGTATTGTTCTTATATGCCAATGCGCTTAGCTTTAGCAATTTAATATAAATTTTATCAGGTAAAAGTATATGGCTCTGACCCCTAATTCGCCGAATGCAGACAACTCAATGCAAGCGTTAAAGCAATATGGCAGCTATATCGTCACTGCGATTTTGCTAGCATTAGCCGCCTATTTTGGCTGGACTTATTGGCAGAACAATCATGCGCGAGTAGATACGGTTGCGGCGGATCGTTATGCTGATATTCAGCGTTTGAATGAAGAAGTCAGCTTAGCAGCGCAAAACCCAGATCTAGAAGCTGAAGCACAAGCGTCATTGGCTGAGAGCCGTACCCAGCTAAATAAAGATATTGATGCTTTGGTGAACACACATGGTCAATCTGTCTATGCTTGGCAGGCACTGATGATTAAAGCACGTCAGCAAGTCGATAGTGATGATTTTGCTGCTGCTAGTGAAACCTTTAAAAAAGCCTTAGCCATTGATTTAGGTGATCCAGGCTTAGAAGCAATCACTCGTCTGCGCTATGCGACAACACTGTTGGCAGCAGGGGATGCAAAGGCAGCATTAACCGAAGCCAATAATGATATGCCAAGCTCGTTTGAAGCCAGCCAACAAGAATTGCTAGGTGATATTTACTTGGCACAAGACAATAAAGACTCAGCGATCAAATCTTACAATAATGCTTGGGAATTGTTACGTAATCGTAAAGAAACACGTGCAGTATTAGCGTTGAAAATGGAAAGTCTGGGTATCGTACCTGAGCCTATCGAAGAACAAACCGGTCTTATCCAAGAGTCTACTGCAACAACGCAACCGTTAGTGATTGAAGACTCGACAGAGGATGCTACAGGCGCTGGCGCATAATTGCTCAGCTCGAATCTGTTAACCAATATAGCAATACTTCAAACTGTTCTACAAACGAAGTAGCGCAGTAAGCTAGTAGAATAATATGAATAATCAGTACTCATTCAAAGTACGGTATTATTATTCACCACGTGCTTGCTGATCGCTTATTTATTAATGATTAATTTATTTGTAGTGAGACCTTATAATGACCCTAGCTATTCGCTCTAACAAAACTATAAAAGCCAAGACCATGAGGTCGACGGTCATGCACGTAGCAGTAATTGCAGTGATGGCAACTGCGGTCGTTGGCTGTAACCGAGGTATTAAGCCAGTCGTTAATGACCCCGTAAAATTGGTGCAAATTGCGCAACCGATTAGTGTGTTGCAGCCTGTTTTTAGTACGGACGTCGGCAATAAAAAAGTCAGCAAAAAAGATCCCCTTGATTTACAAGTTGGCTATGCTAACTCGCAAATCGTCACGGCATCACGCGGTGGTGACTTGATAGGTTTTGATCAGGCGGGTCAGCGTTTATGGTCAGTAGATGTCGGCGACCAAATCACAGGCGGTGTCGCACTAGATGCATTGAGCCAAACGGCTATTATTAGTACCCGTGGCGGTCAAATAATGGCATTTGACAGTGCAACTGGCGCAAAACGCTGGCAGCAACAATTAACCGGTTCAGTGTTGACGGCAGCGCTCATTACCAATAATCGCGTTATCCTATCGGCTAATGATGGCTTTTTACATGGCTTATCGCTACAGACTGGTCAATCAGTCTGGCAGTTTGCTACTCAAGTGCCTGCTATTAGTGTGCGCGGTAGTGCAGCGCCGACTTTATTAGATGCTAAGACTGCATTGTTGGCCACGGCTGATGGACGTTTACATGCGGTTACGGCGGATAATGGTTTGCCATTATGGTCAAGACGCGTTGGTGTTGGTACAGGCAGCAGTGAAGTTGAGCGCATGAGCGATGTCGATGGAACGCCGACGGTAGATAACAATCAATTATTTGCCATCAGTTATAGTGGTCAGTTATTAGGCATCGATTTAGCCTCACGGCAAGTCATGTTCGTCAATGAGCTTGCCAGCTTAAAAGCGCTTGCAGTAAACAACCAGCAAGTTATTGCCACTAGCTTAGATGGTAAAGTTGTTGCTTACAACCGCAGTAACGGTGAGGTTTTGTGGGAAAGCGAAGAGTTGGCTTATCGTCACTTAACCAATCCTGTGATGATTGGCAACTATATCGCAGTAGGTGATTTTGATGGGGTGGTGCATTTATTTGACCCAGCCAGTGGCAAGATCGTCAGCCGTGTACAAACCAAAGGGGCGTTGACCAATTTGCAAGTACAAGGTAGCCGCTTGATGACCCAAAGTACTTCAGGGCAAGTGGCTATTTGGCAGTTGGCACGCTAATTCTTATGAGTTTCTGTCTATTTAATGAGTGTTTTTTCCTATCACTCATTAAATAGGCAGGCTGATAATTAGGTTAAGAAAAAACGCTGCTTTGTCAGCGTTTCGTGCCTTGTGAAATGGCTTGTTTAAATAGGGGCTTTCGCGTACTCTATGCGACCGGTGCATTATCGGCGTTATCTATATATAATAGCTATACCCAATCCTTATAAATAATACCTAGATATGATTTAACCAGCATAACTAGTAATCGTAAAATAACCAATTATTGTTTTTCGCTATCATTTTATTTTTTATTATTCATTTAAATTTACGGTCACGTGCAGCTATTCGCTACTATTTTATAAGAATAACCGTATGGTCCGTCATTGTGCCCTTCACTGAGAGTAACCCATGAGTATCAAGCCTGTGGTCGCCTTAATTGGTCGTCCAAACGTCGGTAAATCCACCTTATTTAACCAGTTCACTAAAAGTCGTCAAGCATTAGTTGCCGATTTATCAGGGCTGACTCGTGACCGTCAATATGGTGATGCCGAATATGAAGGTAAAGCATTTATCGTCGTAGATACCGGTGGTATCGGTGAAGCGGACGATGGCAGAGGCGATATCGATGATTATATGTCTGAGCAGTCGTATACGGCCATTCATGAAGCCGATATTATTGTTTTTGTGGTTGATGCGCGCGCAGGTATGATTGGTGCCGATGCCGAGATTGGTAAGTTTTTGCATACCCTTGGTAAGCCTGTCTATGTGGTTGCCAATAAAGTCGATGGCGTGCATGACTCGGCGCCTGCTGAATTTTATGCATTGGGTTTGGGCGAACCATATCCGATGGCAGCCAGTCACGGTCGCGGTGTGGGCAACCTGTTAGAGATTCTGACAGCTGATATGCCTGATCAAGAAAACATGGTGGAGCCGAGAGGTTTAAAGCTTGCTATTATCGGTCGTCCAAACGTCGGTAAATCGACCCTCGTTAACCGTTTATTGGGTGAAGACCGCGTAGTAGTTTTTGATATGCCTGGCACTACCCGTGACAGTATTTATATCCCTTATAAACGCGATGGCAAAGATTATGTATTAATTGATACGGCTGGTGTACGTCGCCGTGGCAAGATTGATGATAAGGTAGAAAAGTTTTCTGTTATCAAAACGCTGCAAGCGATTGAAGACTCAAACGTAACGGTTATTGTTATTGATGCGCAAGAAGGTATCGTCGATCAAGATCTGCATATGATTGGCTATGCGCTTGATGCGGGTCGCGCTTTAGTCGTGGCGATTAACAAGTGGGATGGTCTAACTGCTGATCAAAAAAACTATATTAAGATAGAAATGGATCGCCGTTTTAACTTTATCCCGTATGTAAAAGTGCATCAGATATCGGCTTTGCACGGTACGAATGTGGGTAATTTATATCCTTCTATTTTGCGCGCTTATCAATCGTCAATGTTTGAGGTCTCAACCAATCGCTTGACGCAAATTTTACAAGACGCGGTCACCGCCAACCCACCACCAACGGTTGCCGGTCGCCGTATCAAGCTACGCTATGCGCATATTGGTGGTCATAATCCACCAGTAATTGTCATTCATGGTAACCAAACCGCATCACTACCGAAGAGCTATCAGCGCTACCTTGAAAACCAATTCCGTCAGGTGTTTAAGCTTGAAGGTACACCGCTCAATGTTATCTTTAAACAAAATGACAATCCATACGCTAATAAAAGCGACACGCCAACCAAAGCTAAAGCACAGCAGCTGCGTCAACGTGAACGCAATCGGGCGCAGAAATTTACCACTAAAGATAAAAAGCCGCGTTAATTTTACCAAACTACCATCGTCTTTATACTCTTCTAGCAGATAAAGTACGTTCTATACGGCTTTGTTATGATGACTGTCTTAGTTGTCATGACAAAGCCGTATTAACACCTCGTATCAAAAATTTGTATTAAAATCTCATGTTTCACTTATCACGCTTTTAAAATAGCGGTAATATAATCGAAAGTTGTCTTAACTCAGTTGAGTGATATGAACAACCGGCCGTCTCAAACGCTTCCTATGCTCATTTGGCAGTCTATCATGCAGACCATGATTTTGGCTGTATTGGCAGGTCTGTTATTATCTTTTGTATATGGCTTCGTGCAGCATTATAAAGAGACGCGTCAGCATATTCAGCAGCTCGCTACCTTACTGAGCATTAGTGCTTCGACGGCAAATTCGAACGACGTGGTTAATGAGCAAGTACGTTTTTTGTTGGAAGGTGAGCTGGGTGTTAAAAGTATCTTATTTTATACTACCTCTCAGCCTATTGTTGATGACAGTCAATTAAGAAATGATTGGAAAAATGCTTTATTTGCCAATACTGTCAGCTTCAATTATCCAGTAGTCGGTGATCATACCAATAAGGTTGCCTCATCTATAGATATTGATAATACCAATACCAATCAAACAAGTACCAGTGAGCGACCCGCTATAAGCTTGCCGCACAATACGCTTGTCTCTAACGCTTCTAACGCTTCTGATGAGTCAACGACTGACAATGCCTTGATTGGCCATATTAATATTACTGTAGATGTAGCAACGCTGCGTGCAAATTGGGTTAAAAACAATCTATTGCTTTGGCTCATAATTACAGCGATGGCTATTATTTGGGCGTTGTTTATTCTGCGCAAGCTTAACTGGCCATCCAAAGATATTGCGGCTCTCACTGAAGTGTGCGATATCGTGATAAAAAATCCAGAACTTGAGCAATTGCCCATGATTCATCAGCGTTTTAGCTTTCAAGAATTGGTGCAGATTAAGCAGGCGTTTATTACTCTGTTCAATCGTTTACAAGTAGCAAAGCAAGACTATCAGGCGCTTGCCGTTTTTGAGCAACAATTGCATCACAAAGACTTATCGCTTGATGTGCAGCTGCACAATTTTCAAAGTATGATTACCCATGAGCTAAAAACCTCATTGAATGCAATTGTCGGTGGTTTGCAGCTATTGGATGATGAGCACTTAAGCCATGAGCAAAAAGACGCGGTCGATATTATTCGAAGTGGTAGTGACAAATTGGTCTTGACACTGGATCAAATTATTCAGTTGAATCAGATACAAAAAGGTCAAGTCAGTCTGCAGTCGCGTGAATTTAACCCGCTGCAACTCATCGCTGACCTTTTGGCGGATTTTGAGCCTGCTGCCAAACAAAAAGGCTTAGAATTAATCAGCCATATCCATCATATAGATTATACCCTTGAGGGCGATGTCGAAAAAATACAGCAGATATTAGCGATACTCGTCAACAATGCGATTAAGTTTACCCCTATAGGACAAGTGACTATTACGTCGCAATTGACCCACTTTGATAACAGTAATCGCTGGCAGATTAACGTCAAAGATAGCGGTATTGGTATTGATAGTAATTTTATAGAGGATATTTTCAACCCATTCTTTCAGGTAGATTCGTCGCAAACTCGTCAGTATGAAGGGTCGGGCATAGGTCTGCCAGTGGTTAAACAGATGGCTCAGCTAATGAGTGCCAGTATTGAAGTTGACAGTGCGCTAGGTGTGGGTACGGACTTTACGCTTACCATTCCCCTGTCTAACCAACGTCAACCTCGACAGCAGCTGCTGCTGAGTGGATTGACAGTGGTATATTACTATTATCATGAGAAAGGGTCACTAGCGGATGAATTAGAACGTTTGGGCGCGTCTGTCATCTGCTATCACCATGAACAGCTTGTTATTGATGAGATGATGACAAAAAAAGTCGACATGCTCATGTTTGCAGAAGATGTATTCCCAAGAACAGCGGAGTCATTAGCTAGGCGTGTTCGTGCGTCTGAGACCGATTATCGTGCGTTATTAGTGTTTTGGTATCCACAGCAGCAGGCACGATATTTGGACAGTTTTGAGTTTGGATTAAAAGCAGCGGGTATAGATTATTGTGAGATTGCCACTTATAAAGATAAAGCACTGAGTGATTTATTAAAAAGCTGGCTAGCATGATCATAAAATAGATATAAAAACGGATATAAAAGTAGATATAAAAAGACGCCCAATATAAAGGCGTCTTTTTTAATATTAAAATTACTGATATAAGCGCTATTGTTTAGAGGCTATATTTTAAATGAAGGGTTAAAACAAGTTTTGCGCCCAACGAGTAAAACGTTGCCATATACGGCTCATAAAACCTGATTGCTCAATATCGCTAGTGGCAATAATAGGCACCGATGCGACTGCTTTGCCATCAATGACCGCCATCATTTTGCCAATTTCTTGACCTTTCTTGATAGGGGCTTCTAAGCTTTCAGGAATATCGACCACAGTAGTGATTTTGTTCTTTTGCGTTTTACTGGTCAGAATTTGCAAGTTATCACCAGTGGCAACTTCTATTTCATCTGACTCCCCAAACCATACCGGTACTTTGCTGACAAACTGCCCAGCAGGTGCTTTGGTAACGGTTGTGAAATGACCAAAACCCCAATTAAGTAATTCACGTGACTGATCAGCACGTGCCTGCTGACTGTCTGTACCCATGATGACAGAAATGAGGCGCATACCATCACGATTACTAGAAGCCGCCAAGCAATAGCCAGCAGCATCGGTATGTCCTGTCTTTAGACCATCAACCGTAGGGTCGGTCGCGAGTAGGGCATTACGGTTACCTTGAGTGATACCATTGTAGGTAAACTCTTTTTCAGCATAAAGACCATAGTAGTCGCCGCTGTTTTTTATGATAGCGCGTGACAGTTTTGCCAAATCTAAAGCCGAGGCTTGGTGACCTTCATCAGGCATACCGGTCGCGTTAACAAAATGGGTATTTTCCATACCAAGCTTTTGCGCTTGCTCATTCATCAAAATAGCAAATGAAGCTTCGCTACCTGCGATATGTTCAGCCATCGCTTTTGATGCATCGTTGCCTGATTGAATGATAATACCGCGCAGCATATCGATGACACTAGCGGTTTTATTCACCGGTACATACATGCAAGATTGGCTGCTACTACCGCGGCACCAAGCATTTGGACTCATCAGTACTTGTTCATCTTCTTTGAGGTCGCCTGATGCTAAGCGCTGCTCAATGATGTAACTGGTCATCATTTTAGTCAAGGACGCTGGCGGGAGTGCTTGATTGGCGTTTTTTTGTGCCAATATTTCACCAGTATTATAATCCATTAATACATAGGCCGTATTTTCCATCTCTGGTGGTTGTATGGCTGCGTTCGCCATCATTGCACTCATAGAAATACTGACACCCATTACCAGCTGCACCAGCTGTTTTTTCACATGCTTTACTGTCATAGATTGTTACACCGCATCATAAAACCAAATGTATCTGTCGCTTATACCTAACACCATATCTTTACACAATCTTTGGCAGACTATGTTAAATCTCAAGTTAAACCATGGATTTTTTTGAGAGCAGAGGAGACTAAGCAACGGACATAAAATTAACGCCTTATCTTAGCAAAATGCCGACCGATGGGGAAACGATAAATATAATAAAATAGGACGCGATTAAAAACAGAGAATTTATGTTTATAAAATATGGGCTTATAAAGAAATGAGTTTATAAAGCACTTATATACTTAAAGCGTATATATATTAATATTAACGAATATTTTTTTACTCACCACAAAAAAGCTTGCTGCCATCCCGTTATGTTAACGGGATGGCAGCAAGCTTTTTTAGCAAGTGACCTCAATGACTAAGCTTACAAAGAGACTTTTCCACAAGGCTGATCCAGTATTTCAACATAGAGTTTATGAATAGATAGATAGTGCCGTTGAGTTATTGTCGTTAATTATTACGGTTTTTATCTATTTAGCATCAGTTAGTTAAAGTAGCTTATTCATAAGATGTTACTACTAATATTCAGCATCTGCTAAATCTTCGCATAAGGCTTTATTTTCTTGCTTAGAGAACCCCATCGTCCAACTACGGATACCTTGTAATATCTGGCGGTAATCCTGCTGTGTAGACAGGTATTGAATAGCAGCTTTTGGATCTTCTAACGATGGCATCAACTCGTGGAGCTGCACGTTATAAGATTTATAAAAGCGCTGTTTTTGCTTACCATTTAGCATCGATGGGCATATCTCTGATAGCACTTGCATCACCGCAATTTCGTGCTTAGTGATATTAATGCCAGATAGATCTAGAGGTATGGTTGTCGCAGTATTAGTGGCGGCATTGGTCGCTTGAGACAGCATAGCAACAGACGTTATCAGTCCAGCGAGCCCAACTTTTGAGGCAGTCTTTGCTATTACAGAAACTATAGATAATATCGATTGATTATTCATTCAGTATTACACTCGCTTATCTTTATTTAATGATGCTATGTTAATGGGTAAAAAAACAAAAGTCACATAAAATATTGCTTTATGTGTAGATATATTGTGAGCCAAACAGGGTCTACAGCAACATATCAGTAGTATAAATGGCTAAGTTACGTCAACATAAAAGTATAAGTTAATATTGTTGTGGGTTGTTGCCTACTGTAACCTCATCAGAGATTTTTACGCCAAAAAATGACGGTATTTTTAATGATAAAGGCAGCAATAAAACCGACTATCAAGCAAATTCTGTATAAAGACTGGGTTCGTGTCTATGGACTAATAGGGTATAATCGCCCAAAATATAGTCGTACCTATTAGATATTTGAGCAAACATTTAAACGAGTATGGTGGCTAGGCTTAAGCAAAAGTATAAAAAACCAGCCAACATAAAAAGCCAATAGAGTCGTTGATTATAGCAATTTTACGATAATAAAGCAGATAAGTAGACAGACGGTCATTTATAAGTATATTGAGCAAAAATGAATTTTTTAATTAGTAATGATGATGGGGTTCATGCTCCAGGCTTGCTGGCACTATATCAGGCATTATCCAGTATTGGAGAAGTTATGGTGGTTGCGCCAAATAACGAGCAAAGTGGCTGCGCGAGCGCATTGAGTATCACAACGCCTTTATATACTCATCAATTAAACTCTGGTTTTATTGCCGTTAATGGCACGCCTGCTGATTGTATTTATCTGGCGTTACATGAGTTATATCGCCATACACGCTTCGACTGCGTAATTACCGGTATTAATTCAGGTGCCAACCTCGGTCAGGATGTTTTATTTTCTGGTACCTTTGGGGCGGCATTGACTGCGCAGCTTTTTGGCATACCAGCTATCGCGACGTCCTTAGTAGGCGGCGGGGTAAAAGGTGAAGGCCAAGAGCATGCCAGTCATTATCAGATGGCAGCAGATGAGATTGTTAAATTATTAATAGACACACCCATATTAGATGCTTGCAAAAATTTGCCCTATCACGTATTAAACGTTAATATTCCTGATGTTGGTAGTGCCGATGATATTAAAGGTCGCAAAATAACGGCTTTGGCTCACAGTCAGATTGCACGTCCTGTCCACAATATGGTCGACCCACGCGGACGAGATGCATACTGGTTATCTCTACGCAAGCGTCAGAATGAGCTGGCAGCAGAAAATGAAGACGTTCAATCATCTGCAATAAACCTGACGGATGAGCAAGCGGTTGCCGCAGGTTATATTAGTCTATCACCAGTACGATTACATCATACGCCAACAGACACACTGGATAGCCTCTCCGCACTAATTTCATAAGTTATCTTGTATGCAGGTCATGCATAAAAAATAGTTTGAATTATTAGTCGCAAAAGATGAGAGAAAATAGTTACTATCGAGTTAGTTATGATGGTATTTGCCAAAAACTAAATGGTATAAAAGTTAGCAAAATGCTTGTGAGTAACACAAGGGGTTTGTGAGTAACATAAAGAATAGGAAATCTTGTATGAATAAGCTTATTGCTGGATCGCGTTTTGCAACAGTGGCATTGGTTGGCACTATAACGGTAGCCACATTAACGATGGTGGGCTGTGCAACGAAGCCTACTTACCAATCGGCTAACCAAGCTGGACCTAAAATTATTACCAATGGCCAAGGTGTCCCTAACTATCATCGCGTACAGCGCGGCGATACAGTCAGTCAAATCGCCGAGCGCTATCGTATCAGTTACCGTCAAATCGGGGCGCTCAATGGTTTAGACAGTAAATATACAATTTATAGTGGTCAATGGCTCAAGTTATGGCAAGGTGAGCCGGTACGTGCTACCAATAATAATCGCTACAATGCTTCAAACAATACCTCTGCGCCTGCACAACCAACCTACACGCCGCCAGTGACGAGCGCACCCAATTATTCACAGAACCCCGTCTATGAAGTAACCGCTAATGCAACCTCTGGTTATGAATATCCAACTCGCAACCAAATAACCCGTAACTTTGATGCGGCAGCTGGCACGATGGGTATGTGGTTCGCTGGCACAGCGGGCGATCCGGTACTTGCCAGTCAATCAGGTACGGTGCTTTACTCCGGTAATGGTCTACCAGAATACGGCGAGCTCATTATGATTCGTCATAGCGATAACTATATCACTGCCTACGCTCATAACAGCCAGTTGCTCGTCAAAGAAGGCGATAGTGTTCAACGAGGTCAGCGTATTGCAAATATGGGTAGCAGTGGTCAAACCAATCAAGTGGGCTTAGAATTTCAAGTGCGCTTAAATGGCAATCCTATCGATCCTCGTGCGGTACTAGGGCGTTAGATTTAATTTTTCTAGTTGCTTGGCTATTTTACTTATTCATACTTGAGATCTCTTATGTTATTAAAAAAACAATACCTTGCTTTTTTTCCAGCCTTGGTCATGGTCGGGTGTACGAGTCAGCAGGCGATGCAGCAGCCTAACAAGCCTGTTCGTCAAGGTAATGTTCAAATTACTCAAACCCAAACCATTCAAGTGAAGCCGACCCCAGTGCCGGTCATTAAACCAAAGCCAGTCGCAAAGCCAAGCTATAATAGCTTTTCTGATTGGAAATCTGATTTCTCTATGCGGGCTATTTCATCAGGTCATGATGCTTCGACGGTTCGCCGTCTGCTCGATTCTGCTTATTTAAATCAGCAAGTCATCTCGCTTGACTCAGGACAGCCAGAGTTTTCTAAAATGCCATGGGAATATGTGGATTCTGCCGTATCAGATGGGCGCGTAAGTACTGGTAAGCGTAAATTTGCTGAGCAACGGTCATTTCTATCGCAGTTAGAATCACAGTATGGTGTCAATGCAGAAATAATCGCTGCGATTTGGGGCATGGAATCGTCATATGGCGTGGTGACTGGCAATAGCAGTATACCAAGCTCACTTGCGAGCCTTGCTTATGATGGTCGCCGCCAAGAGTTTGCTGAAACTCAGTTATTATCATTAGCGACGCTATTGCAGCGTGGTGATGTGTCTTGGTCACAGCTTGATGGCTCTTGGGCAGGTGGCATGGGGCAGACTCAGTTTATCCCTGATACGTGGCTTAAGCATGGGGTTGATGGTGATGGTAATGGACATCGTAACCCATGGGCAACGGGTGATGCTTTGGCGTCTACTGCCAATTATCTGAGCAATTCAGGTTGGGTACGTGGTTTGGCACCTTTTTATGAAGCAACTATTCCATCGTCATTTGATTATTCGACCGTTGGTACCAAGCAAACTGCTGCTAGATGGGCGGCGATGGGTGTCGATACGATAGCCGACGTGTCCTTAGATGGTAATACTCAAATGGAGCTATGGTTACCAGCGGGTAAAGACGGTCCAGTACTACTACTCAGTCCAAATTTTGATGTGATCAAAGTTTATAACAATTCATCAAGCTACGCGCTTGGGGTCAGCTTATTAGGTAAAGCGCTTGTCGGACAAGGTGGCTTGCAAAAGTCATGGCCGCGCTATGAGCGTCCATTATCGACGTCTCAAGTACGCAATTTACAGCAGCGTTTGACCAGTTCAGGCTATGATACAAAGGGCACAGACGGTATCGTAGGTACCAATACTCGCAATGCGTTCCAACGCTGGCAAGCAGACAACGGTCAGACGCCAGATGGCTTTATCACCCAGCGTAGCGCATCTTCGCTGGCGTCATGGTGAGATAGAGTAAAGTCACTATTTTTGGACAATCGCTATTTGCGGTGGTTGTTTAAAAATAACGATACTAATGCATAAAAAAACTCCGTTCTATAACGGAGTTTTTTATTATATGAGAATGACGGTAGCAGTTTAAACAGTAATGTTAAATTCAAACAATTCAAACTCTGCACTATCAGCAACAATATCTTCATCTACGTTTGCTGTAATCGCACCAATAACAGCGCTCGCTTTGGGTTGGCGTGTTTCGTTATCGAGTAATCGCCAATCACCAAGGACATAGCGAGTTTTACCCTCATTACTTTGGTGGATTTCAGGACGATGGGTGTGACCATGTAGCAGGGCGTCAAAGTGATAAATAGCTTTGTTCACTGCTGCTTCATTAACATCCATGATATGTGCCGCTTTATTGGCGTTATTCTGCTGACTTTTTTGCCGCATGTTATCGGCGATAGCCAAGCGTTTTTCTAACGACTTATTGAGCAAATACCACTGCGTTATACTATGACGCATGATTTTGCGAAAAAACTGATATTTTTTATCATCAGTACATAAGGCATCACCATGTTCTAAGCGATAAGTCAGCTGTCCAACAGCCAAAGTGTACGGCTCATAAATAAGCTCGCCACCGAATAGATTGCAAAACGGTTGACCCAACAAAAAATCACGATTGCCATGCATGACTAAAATCTCGCAGCCAGCGACACGTAGTTTTTTCAACTTAACAATAAGCGGTGTGAGCCAATGTTTCTTCCGCTCATCTTCTGATAGTGACAGATAAACATCGTCACCAAGCCAGACTTCAAACCAGTCGCCTAAGATAAATAGACGCTTGAGCGCAGGCAAGGCAAGGCAATCATCGAGCAGCGCCAAAAAAGCCTGCACTAAGGCAGGCTCTTCAGGCGATAAATGCAAATCGCTAATCAAAACTTGCCGTACCTCATGAGGGCGGGTCGTTATTAAATGATTAAAACTTTGCATTTATCTTTATCCTCATCACTTACAGTGAGTAACGATTATTCAGAAATAATAGTCGCTGATTTGATAATAACTGGTTCTGTTGGTACATCTGCATGCATACCAAAACGACCGGTTGGAACGCCTTTCATTTTTTCGATCACGTCCATACCGCTTGTCACTTTACCAAATACAGTATAGCCCCAACCTTGCATGTTTTTGCCAGAATGGTTTAAGAAGTCATTGTCTTTTACGTTTACAAAGAACTGGCTAGTCGCTGAATGCGGATCTTGTGTACGTGCCATCGCAATCGTACCAGCGTCATTTTTCAGACCGTTGTCAGCTTCGTTTTCTACTGGCTTATTGGTTGCTTTTTCATTCATGTCAGCATCCATTCCGCCGCCTTGAATCATAAAGCCATCAATGATGCGATGGAAAATCGTGCTGTCATAATGACCGGATTTTACATAGTTTAAAAAGTTTTCAACGGTTTTTGGTGCTTTTTCTTCGTTGAGTTCGATGGTGATTGCACCCATACTGGTGTCAAGTTCTACTACTGGTGGCATGTCTACCATGGGATATTCCTTCTTGATTGCAGCGCCTAAAATGACGCTGTTAAGTGGTGGATAAAAAGTTGGTGGATAAAAAGTTATGGCTAGTCTAACGGCTTTTTTATCCTGTGTCATGTATCAGGCTGTTAATGCCTTTGCAAAAGCTGATAGAATAACGCAACTTTACCCATTTCTAAACGATTTTGACAAAAAGCCATCATAACTTGGCGTTTATAAGCCACTATTTTTATGACTCAATTTTCTATGATCCAAGTTTTTGTAAGCCAGCTTAAATTTAATGGCTGAGGCTTGTTTTGCGATATTGTTTTATCCGATTAAATACTTTGAATTTTCCGTGAGGCGTGATGGCACGCCGCATGAATTGACCATTTGCGTTAGGAGCAATGCCCGATGAGTGAGCACTCAAACAACCCTGTACAAAAAGACGAACAAAAGAATGATTTTATTCGTAATATGATTCGTGAAGATGTCAGCGCACAAAAATACCAGCAAATTGTCACGCGTTTTCCGCCTGAGCCAAACGGCTACTTGCATTTGGGTCATGTCAAATCTATCTGCTTAAACTTTGGTGTGGCTGAAGAGTTTGGTGGTATTTGTAACCTGCGCTTTGATGACACCAACCCAACGGCAGAAAAGCAAGATTATATTGATAATATCAAAAATGATGTGAAATGGTTGGGCTTTGAGTGGGCAGGAGAAGCGTACCATGCGTCAGGGTATTTCGACCAACTGCATGCTTGGGCGATTCAGCTTATCAAACAAGGCGATGCTTATGTGGATTTGCAATCGCCTGAACAGATTAAAGAGAGTCGTGGTTCATTCAATGAAGCAGGCACAGCGTCACCACATCGTGATGCCAGTGTTGAAGAAAACCTACAGCTTTTTGATGATATGAAAAATGGTAAATACGCTGAGGGTAAAGCGATATTGCGCGCCAAGATTGATATGGCAAGCCCAAACATGAACATGCGCGACCCAGTTATCTACCGCGTTATGCATCAAGCGCATCATCAAACGGGTGATAAATGGTGCATTTATCCTATGTATGATTTTGCCCATCCGCTCTCTGATGCGCTCGAAGGAATTACCCATTCATTGTGTACGTTAGAGTTTGAAGACCATCGTCCATTTTATGATTGGGCAGTAGAAAAAGTTGGCTTTGAGCAACCGCCGCATCAGTATGAGTTCTCGCGTCTAAATGTTGACCATACCATGACCAGTAAGCGCAAATTAAAGCAGCTGGTTGATGAAGATATCGTCAGCGGTTGGGATGATCCGCGTATGCCGACGATTGCTGGCATGCGTCGCCGTGGTTATACGCCAGAAGGCTTACGCGATTTTTGTGAGCGCGTAGGTGTGACCAAAGTAGATAGCGTCGTTGACTTTCGTTTATTAGAGTTTAGTATTCGTCAGTCACTAGAGACGACGACGGCGCGTGGCATGGCAGTACTTAAGCCATTAAAAGTGACGATTACCAACTTTACAGATGCCGTTAGCAGTTGGGAGACTGAAAAGGCAGATAGCGTTCATGCGCGTTTTGATGATGCCACTCAAACGCTATGGCTGACACAGCCAAACCATCCGAATGTCGATATGGGCGAGCGTGAGATTCCTTTCACTGAAACCTTGTATATCGACCAAGACGATTACGAAATTGAGCCGCCAGCAGGTTATAAGCGTTTATCACCAGAAAAAAATGAGATTCGTCTGCGTAATACCTATGTATTGGCAGTGACTGAGCATATTTTAGATGACGCTGGTAATGTTGTTGAGCTAAAAGCAACAATTGATTCTGCGACACTTGGCAACAACCCTGAAGGTCGTAAAGTTAAAGGCGTCATTCATTGGGTATCAGCCAGCCAAGGCGTGCCAGCGACGGTACGCATGTATGAGCAGTTATTTAGCGCTGAAGACCCAAGTAGCGTCGCTGACGTCCATCAAGCGCTAAATCCCAACTCATTGACTGAGCTGAATGCTGTGGTTGAGCCTTCGCTTGCTAATGCTGAAGCTGGCACGCGTTTTCAGTTTGAGCGAGAAGGCTATTTTATCTCTGATAGTGAAGATCACAGCAGTGATAAGCCAGTCTTTAACCAAATTGTTAGCCTACGTGACAGCTACAAACCCGCTTAATTGATAAAAATTGTCGGCGCTAATGTTTATTTAAGCTATTACTGAACAATAGTGGTTTGCAAGCTTGCCCATTTCTAGTACGCTAGGGATGGGCTTTTTTATGAATAAGTATATTTTAATCGTAAGATTTGAGGGTGCAATCATGGCAAAATTTTTGAACAGTAGCGGTACTACTTATCATTTAGAAGAACTGATTAAAAATGCGTCTGATAGGCTGATTATTATTAGCCCCTATTTAAAGCTTAATGAGCGTATTAAAGAGCTGTTAGAAGACCGTAATCGTCTTAAAATTGATATCCGTATCGTTTACGGTAAAAATGATTTGCACCCAGAAGAAATCAACTGGCTTAAAAATCTAACCTTTATTCGTACCAGCTTTTGCAAAAATCTCCATGCGAAGTGCTACCTGAACGAAAATGAATGTATCATTACCAGTTTAAACCTTTATGAATTTAGCCAAGTGAATAATAATGAAATGGGCGTGCTGATTTATCGTAATGAAGATGCTAAGCTCTATGCCGACACTTATGAGGAAGCCCAACGCATTATTCGTATCAGTGATGAAGTCAGAATGTCACTTGAAAAAGTAACCGACTCTGATAGTAATGCTGATAGCAAGACTCAGTCTAATTCTCCCTCTCAAACTAATCCTGTAAGTAACGCTGCTAATCCTACAGAGGCAGCAACGCCTAATTATTCTAAGCTAACGACGGCGAAGCTTGCTAAAGAACTGGGCTTTAAGACGCAGGAATTAAATGATAAATTACTGGCAGCGGGATATTTGCAAGAGCAAGAAGGGGAGTTGCTATTAACAGACGCTGGGCGTGCCGCAGGTGGTACCAGTAAACGAGGTAAATTGGTGAGTTTTGTCTGTGGGATTCAGGAATGGTCGTTTAATCATTGTATAAATTGATATTAAGTCATCACTGGGATAATAATAATGTTAAATATGATCGCGGGGCAAAAAGCCAAGTTCACGGATATTGGTATTGCGCAGCAGTTTACCTTGATTGCAGAGCTAACAGCAGGCGCTACCGTGATAGATGTTGCGTGCTTTGGGCTAGATGGACAGCAAAAGCTGGTAAGCGATGATTATATGGTATTTTATAATCAGCCAAAAACGCCTTGTGGTGCTATCAGTTGGCAATTAACCGCGAGTCAGCAGCGCTTTGATATTGATCTCAGTAAGTTACCGGATTCCGTAGATTATTTGGTATTGACGGCAACAATCGATGGTCAATCGACCATGCGAGAGCTTGGCACTAGTCATGTCATGTTGGAGCAAGCAGAACAGATACTCGCAACCTATACATTTGACGGCAGTGCATTTGATAGTGAGCGCGCCATTATGCTATTACAAGTTTATCGTAAAAATGAAGTCTGGCGTATTAATGCCATTGGCCAAGGTTTTAATGGTGGTTTGAGTGCTTTGGTCACTCATTTTGGCGGTGAAGTGGCTGACGATGAGGCAGCAGACAAATCGCTAGAAGAAAATAAAGTGACTCAAGCACAGAATAGCTTTGACCATAATCCAATTAGTCCATCAAAATCTCAACCTTTTAATCTAAAAAAAGTAACGCTTGATAAACCGGGTAGCGAACATCGAATCAATCTTACTAAAGGTGGTAACGATCACCTAGTAGTGGAAGCCATATGGACAGACAACGGCGATGCCAGTGCTAATAATGATGATTTGGATTTACGCGTTGGCATACTCGCGCAGAACGGCAAAGAGATGAGCTATATTCATGCGCCAGAGCAGATTGGTAGTTTAACGGCCATGCCTTACCTACAACATCAGGGTGATATAAAGGTTGCCAGTATCAATGAGCCTGGGAAAGAGACGGTTTTGGTCAATCCTGACATTGCTAAGCATTATGGTGGTAAAGTTGCACTGGTGTTCTCCGTCTATTCTGCGGTATCAAACGGTGCGGTTTCTATTGCCTCACTACAGCCTAAAATGCGCATGAAGTATCAGGATCAAGTGATAGAATGTGTTTTTAATATTAAGGCATCTCCCAAAGCGAAAAGCAGTTTTGTTTATACCTATGTGATCGGTATCGCAATTATAGATGAGGATGGTATTACTTTGCAGCATTCAGGAGAGACGAGCAAACGTGGTAGTGAAGCGACACCTAAGCTGACATGGAAAGGGGATAAAGTGGGGTTAAAAATTGATGGTGCAGCCATGTTTAAGCTGAGCTAATATAAGTTGCTGATTAAAGTGTATGTATTGATCCATGCTGTAGACTGTTAATATAGTCATAACATAAGCTAGTTATTTACTTCTTACTTAATTATTACACTTAGTCTTCTTAAGCCAAAAAGGAATAACCGAATTACAATCCATCACAAGACATTCATAACCAGTTTGCTAAGATAGAATAGGATTTTTGCTGACGTGCTTGGAGTTATTGTGTAGTATTGACTGAGCACGTTCAATAATAATAGAGCGCATGGATACTTTTAGATCATAGCGCTCATTACAACCATAAATAAGGAATCAAGCATGGCACATTTACGTTTAGGCGATACCGCACCAAATTTTGATGCAACCACCACTGATGGTGATATCAATTTCTACGAATGGGCAGGTGACAATTGGGTGGTTTTCTTCTCGCATCCAGCAGATTTTACCCCAGTATGTACCACTGAGCTTGGTCGTGCTGCTGCACTAAATGGCGAGTTTCAAAAGCGTGGCGTGAAGCCAATTTGTATCTCTGTTGATGGTATCGATGATCACCATGCGTGGGCAAAAGACATCGGTGAAACTCAAGGTACTGAGTTGAACTTCCCAATCATCGCTGACCCTAATAAAGAGGTGGCAAATCTTTATGACATGCTGCACCCTAATGCAAGCACCACTGCGACGGTGAGAAGTGTCTTTATTATTGACCCTAAGAAGAAAGTGCGCTTAATTCTGACGTATCCAGCCAGCTGTGGTCGTAACTTCGATGAAATCATCCGCGTGATTGACGCTATTCAACTGTCTGATGAGTACAACATCGCAACGCCAGTAGATTGGAAAGATGGTGATGACGTGATCATTCCACCAAGTGTCAAAAATGAAGATATCGCTGCAAATTATCCTAAAGGTCATACAGAAATCAAGCCGTATCTACGTACTACGCCAGCACCTAATAAATAATGAGCTTGACTACATGATTTTGATTAAAATATGATTAAGAAAGCCCCATAACATCACGCTGTGGGGCTTTTTGCTATTTAGTTTAGTATCAGAGCGGCAAGCTGAATAAGGCTTTGCTATGATGAGGAGAGTAAGCTATAACTTATATATAGAGTATCGATAGTTATCTTCTGTACTCGATAGTGCAACAACCATAATAAAGTGTATCAGCGCTGAGCCGCTTTTTAATTCATATTACAAGGAGTTTGTTATGAAAAAATTATATGTCACCCGTACGGCACCCAATCCACGCAAAGCCCTTATTTTACTAGCATCAAAAGGCATTGATGTGGACGATATAGATGACCTCGATGTAGTCGATATTGATTTTGCTGTCAATGAGCAAATGTCAGAGGCATTTACCAAAATTAACCCCATGCAGACAGTGCCGGTTTTGACATTAGATGATGGTACGGTACTTAATGATTCGCAGGCAGTTTGTGAATATCTCGATCGAGTTTATGGTGAGCGCTCGGTGATGGGCAATGATGTGGTACAGCGTGCACAGGTGTGTTCTATGCGCCGCATCGCTGAGTTTGAGGTGCTGTATAACTTTATGTTGGCATTTCAGCATAGCCACCCGTCTAAAGCTCAGCGAGTCGAACAAGTGCCGGAGTTTGTCGCGCCGTCTATCGCACGCGCTGTGAAAGCACTGCCTTATTTTGAAAACGCCTTAAAAGGTCACAATTACTTAGTTGGTGATCAATTAAGTTTTGCTGATATTGTGCTTTATCTCGGCTTGGATTTTGGCAAGATACTTAAAGTAAACCCTAATGAGCAGGGCGAAAATCTTGCTCGTTTTTATCAGATGATGAATGAGCGTTTCAGTATTAAAAATATGGCGAAAGCCAAACCTGCTCATGAGGGCGAATAACGTAATTTTTTAAAGAGCTAAGTATTATATAATCAGTTCACTATAAAAGAGGTACGCTAAAAATAGCGTTATGCTGGGATAAGTTTTCCTCGCTTGCTGTGTGCTTCGCACTCCAGAGGCTTCACAAAATTTATCCCAGCAGCACTGTATTATTTTTAAATTGAATCGACTATAGATAATAAAAAATCTTGAGTAGCAGGTATGATGCTTAGCTACTTAAGATTTTTTTAATACATTTATTCAATCAAAAAAATAATCATAGCAGTTACTGTTAATTACTATCAATTTATAAAATTAAACACTTCGTTACACCCATAACAGACACGAGCGTTATAGTGGTCAAACTATTAAGCTATATAAAAAATTATTAAGCTCTATGAAAATAGATATAATCACTCTCTGGATAGATATAGCTACTCTTCGGATTGTGAAAAGGTTTAGCCACAAGGTATGACTGTTATGACACCATTTTTTATGACGCCATCTTTTAAAAAATTGCCTTTTAGATTTGCCTTATTGCCAAGTATGCTAGCGATAAGTTTAGCATTAGGTGCTTGCCAAGATACTTCTGTTTCAACTGATGAAAATATCGAGGTAGCTGATGCCAATGCTAGTGCCGCAAATGTTGATATAGAGAATGATAGTGTCACGTTAGATAAGGCGGGCGAGATGAGTGCTGAAGAACAGATGATTGCCAACCTTTCAAGTTATCGTTGGATACTGGTATCTGTAACAAATAAAGGTGCTCAGCCATTAAATATGCTGATGAAAATTAAAGATCAAGTACGCTTGTCATTTAACCAGTACCAAGGTCAAAACACTTTAATCTATAGCGTTGGTTGTAATACTATAAGTGCAACATATCAGCTGCAAGGATCTACCTTAACTATCAAAGACAGCATGAGTACTAAAATGTCTTGTGGGAGTCTTGATAAAGCTGAAAACAGTTTAAGTGAGCTGATGCAAGGTGACAGCCAATTAACCTTAGTAAAAGATGATCAGTCTAAAGATGAGGGCTCTATGGGCGATAATCCAATGTTGACGCAAGTAACAAGTGACGCTGAGACTTTAATCTGGAAAGGTAGACTGACGTCGCAAGCTAAGTACAATAGTAAAGGTGAGACTGTATTTTGGGCGGTGAACTCTAAAATGGTACCGTGCGAAGACAATAGCTCACAGATGTGTCTGCAAGTAAAACCTATTACTTATGATGACCAAGGTATCAAAACTAGCGAAGGTGAGTGGGCGGCATTTAAAGGTGAAATAGATGGCTATCAGCATGATGGCAAACATGACGAAGTGCTAAGAGTACAGCGCTACCAGTTAAATAACAGCGAAACGGCAGAAGACAAGACTACAGGCGCTTTAAATGAATCAGATGAAGAGTATGCCTATGTATTAGATGCGGTTATTGAAAGCTCGGTTGTCAAATAGCGCTATCAATAATTTTTATTAAATAGCCGGCATATATAGCCATAGTCATAAAAACACGCGCCATTAGACGCGTGTTTTTTTTGGCTGGTTTTTATGAGCATTTATTTTAACGCAAATTACCTAGGTCTTCTTCAGTCAAACGCCAGCGTCCTTTTTTCTTCGAGGCGCCGCGCCCGCGCATTGAGCTATTGAGTAGTAGTTTGTTCATCGAATGGCTTGAGTGCGCATGACAAATGGCGCAGGCAAGACCGTCTGCCGCATCTTGTTGTGGCACGACGTCTAAAGACAATATACGACAGACCATTTCCTGCACTTGTTCTTTGGCCGCAGCACCATAACCGCAAACGGCTTGTTTAATTTGGCGTGCGGTATATTCTGATACTTCCAAATCCAATGCCACCATCGCTGCAATGGCGGCCCCGCGTGCTTGCCCAAGCTTAAGCGCTGAGTCAGGATTCTCTGCCATAAATACTTGTTCAATCGCGGTATAAATAGGCTCGTCCGCATATTTTAAATGATGCTGAGTGATACGCGTCAAGCCATTAAAAATACGCTTAAGGCGTTCAGGCATCTCTTTGGTATCCGTGCGAATAGTACCTGCATCAATATAGGTAAGTTTATCGCCGGTTTGTTGCACGATACCATAACCGGTCATGCGTGAACCCGGATCAATCCCAATAATAATTGCCATAGTATTTCGTTTTGCTCACATTTTATTTTATGGCTTAAAAATTAGCCGTAAGTTTGATAGTATAGCAATCAATCCCCATATACATCATATGTTAGCCATTTTAATTTGCATGGCGCTCAATTTATTGATTTTTATTTTATAGGACGACGCTTTATGGGCCAGATAGTTGGTATTGCCATTGTATGGTTTATTATCGAGATGCTACTGTGGTATTTGCTTGCTCAATTTATGAGTGGCTGGTGGATATTTATGTGGTTCATTATTGCTGCTGTTATCGGTATCTCACTCATGCGTAAAGGTATGGCCGCTCTCAACCCAATGGCACAGCAGATGAAAGCTGGCGGTATGATGAACCCCGCAATGCGTCCGCAAGAATCGACTATGATCAAAAGTGTGGCAATGGCAGCAGCGGGTATTTTGCTTCTTATTCCTGGCGTGCTCAGTGATTTGCTGGCGTTACTGGTGGTCTTACCACCGGTGCAAAAGAAACTCAAAGACTTTGCTAATAACTACGTTATGAACAACCAGCAAAAAATGATGGAAATGATGGCCAAGCAGATGGGTGGGCAAATGGGTGCTGGTCAAAATCCGTTTGGCGGTGCTGGTGGCATGGGTGGACAAAACCCATTTGGCGGAGCAGGTGGTATGAATAACCAAAATCCATTTGGTCAACAACAAAATCCGTTCGGTGATGTGTTTAAACAGCATACAACTGTGGATGGCACTGCCAAAAACATTCCTAAAGATGTGAAGAAAATTACCAAGCCAGCCAATGATGAGTAGTAGATTGATTATAAATTAGGTATAAAGAAATTTTAACATAAAAAAAGCTCCTTTCGTCAATGACAAAAGGGGCTTTTTAGTGGCTATTACTAATTTCCTATTAACCTATTGGCTATAAATAAAATAGTTAATAACCGAATATAACAACCGAAGTGCCGCCGTAAGATGGTGACCCATGAACCGTGAAGTTCAGGGCGGATGCGTCATTACCTCGGCAGGTTTCCTGAGACACCGCAAGCGGTGCAGGCATACACAATGAGGCAATAGGTACCACATCCTGGTAAAGCATTATCGGCTCAGGGAATAAACATCTACTAGCCAACACTTCAGAATACATTTATCTTAACCAATGGTTTGAGTGATTGCAAGTGCGATTTACAGATTGATACGTGTCTTATTGATACGTGCTTTAAGAATGAGCATCATTAAGATCAGAGCTTCACTAAATTTTTAGTCAGATAAAGGCATAAAAAACAACTAATTGGTAGCCTAAAAGTCGATTTTTCAGCTATTTTGAGATGTGTGTTAAGATAGAGGGCTTTAAACATCCTAATACAGCATTATAGGCGTTCATTCACTTGAGGAGCGGTAATCCATGACCAATATCCAGCAACAATCAGAATTTATCGACGATAATCAGGCTCAGCGCAATAATCAACAAAATAGCGATCAAAATAAAAAAGTACCGCATGTTTTAATGATATTAGATGGTTTTGGGCATCGTGAAGATGATAAGGATAATGCGATTGCTGCCGCTAATATGCCAAATATGGATAAGATTTATCAAAAATATCCACATGGTTTGATATCCGCTTCAGGAGAAGATGTTGGTTTGCCAGATGGTCAGTTTGGTAATTCGGAAGTCGGGCATATGAACTTGGGCGCTGGTCGCGTTCTTTATCAAGATTCTACCCGTATCTCAAGTGAGGTGGCTAATCGTGATTTTTACAAAAACGAAGCCTTAGTTAATGCGGTAAAAGCCGCTAATGAGCTCGGCGGTAATGTCCATATCATGGGACTGCTGTCGGATGGCGGCGTACATTCACATCAAGACCATATCGAAGCGATGTGCCATTCAGCATTGGTACATGGGGCTAAGAACGTCTTTGTGCATTGCTTCTTAGATGGGCGTGACACCCCGCCTAAGTCTGCTGATAAATATATCAATCGTCTACGCGACCATATCATTAAGCTGAATGCGCATTATGAGGGTGGTCGCGTACAGATTGCCAGTATTATCGGCCGCTACTATGCGATGGATCGTGACAATCGCTGGGATAGAGTACAAAAAGCCTATGAGCTTATCACTGAGGGTAAAGCGGATCGTTTAGCAACCCGAGCCGATGGCGCGGTGCAAGCGGCATACAAAGCGCGTGAAACCGATGAGTTTATCAATCCTACTGTAGTGATTGGGCGTGACGAGGTGCCATATACCGTTGATGATAATGACGCCCTGATTTTTATGAACTTCCGCGCTGACCGTGCCCGTGAGCTTGCACAAGCCTTTGTATTGCCAGACCATGAGTTCTCTGGATTTGCCCGTCATAAACAGCCAAAGCTTGCGGCGTTTGTGATGCTGACTAAATATTCTGACGTCTTGGCGAATAATCCCAAAACCAGCATCGCTTATTATCCAACCTCATTAACTAATACGCTTGGCGAATATTTGCAGGACAAAGGTAAAACCCAGCTGCGTATCGCTGAAACCGAAAAATATGCCCACGTGACTTTTTTCTTTAGTGGTGGCCGTGAAGAAGAGTATAAAGGCGAAACACGTATTTTAGTGCCCTCTCCCGATGTTGCTACTTACGATCTACAGCCTGAAATGAGCGCACCTGAAGTGACAGATAAATTAGTGGCTGCTATTGAGTCTGGCAAATATGATGTAGTGGTTGTCAATTATGCCAATGGCGACATGGTTGGACATACCGGTATCTTTGACGCTGCTGTCAAAGCGGTAGAAGCGCTAGATATCTGCGTTGGTCGCGTAGAGGCAGCAGTACGTGCGGCTGGTGGCGATATGCTTATCACAGCAGATCATGGCAACTGTGAGCAGATGCAAGACTATGAAAGCGGTCAGGTACATACTCAGCACACCACTGAGCACGTTCCATTGATTTATGTTGGTGAGAAAAAACTAAAAGTACGTAGCGGCGGTAGGCTGAGCGATGTCGCACCAACTATTTTGGCATTGATGAATATCGAAGCACCCACTGAAATGACAGGCGAAAGTTTACTAGTCGCAGCACCTTAGCTCTGCCATGTCAGTATTCCGTGCTATGACAGCTTAGTAAAATAGTGACGAATGATGAACAGGTAAGGGAGGGATATTCATTATCTCTCCCTTTTTTGATGCTAAATTTTGTCTAATATTTCACTTGTAACTTATCACCTAAGTTACTTGCAATACTATCCTACTCTTAGAGGGTCGCTTGATGCTATCTTATAAGCTATTATCCATTAATAACCATACAATAACTATATAACAATAATGTCGTAAATATTTCGGACGAATTTTTTAGGTGATTCATTTTATGCGTTCTATCAGCCCTATACTTTCATTGATGTCTAAAAGATTAGAGAATCCAATGATGACAGTATCTATTCGCTCACATGCATTAAAGCCGACACTTATCGTTGGTCTGCTGGGGCTAAGTGTTGTTAATGTGCAGGCACAAGCAGCGCTCAACGATACTATCGCTCGACCTACCGCTAGCTCTACGGCAAGTTTACAATTAATCCGTTTAAATACGGATGACGTGCCACTAGACAACGGTGCTGATGATTTATCAGACATTGCTGATATGTTGGAGTCTGCTGATCAAGTTGATGATTCAATAGATAGTATTGCCGATGAAAGTGCGTTAAATAATGAATCAGGTGCTTTCAATACTGACATTCCCGCTGAAGTGGCTCAGGTTTCGTTAAATGCTATCTCCCCCGAGACGCTGAAAACTTTTGTGGCGTTGGTCGATTTAGTCCGCCGTGAGTACGTTGATACTGTTAATGACGAAGAATTATTTAACAATGCGATGAGTGGCATGTTGACCAAGCTTGATAGCCATGCTGAATTTTTGGATGCTGAAGCCTATGAAAATCTGCGCGCTTTTACTGAAGGCGATGTCGGAGATATTGGCATTAAGGTAGAGTATCAATCGCAATCAGGCTATTGGGTCATTACCGACGTAATCGATGATTCACCTGCCGATAAAAAAGGCATTGCGGTCGGCGATTATTTACATCAAGTGGATGAATTTAAGCTTAGCGAAGATGAAGAAAGTAATGATATTAATCAACTCTTGACAGGGATTGCAGGCACGCAAGTGGATGTGGTGACCTCAAAAGCAGGGCGCCGTAAACATACCACGACTTTACAGCGTAATAACAATCATCCTCAAATTATTGAGACTCGACTCGTTGATGGTATCGCTATTATTAGATTACCGGCGTTTCAGAACAATAGCCGCGAAAAATTGCTACAAAGCTTAATCGATTTAGAGGCGCCAGTATCAGGTATTTTGTTAGATATGCGTGATAATCCGGGTGGAGTCTTGGCATCCGCCGTAAGCGTCGCCAGCCTGTTTATGAATGAGACTGATGTGGTGCAAGTAAAAGGTCGTCAAGGTGATTCACGTACTTTATCAACTCAAGGCGTAGCATTACTTGAACCATTGCCCATGGTGGTTTTACAAAATCGCTATTCAGCTTCAGCAGCAGAGGTATTAGCAAGTAGCTTACAGATGCAAAAGCGCGCCACTATCTTGGGTGAAGTCAGTTATGGCAAAGGATCGGTACAGTCAGTGATACCACTTAATAATGATCAGGCAGTCAAGCTAACGGTTGCCCACTATATGACTGCCTCAGGTAAGAAAATAGAGGGCATTGGAGTAGAGCCTGATGTGGCATTATCGGGTAGTGAGAGTACGTGGGAGCAGCAAGCCCTTGATCTACTACGAAAGAAGGCGCTTGCTTCAGGTATTCGGTTTGTGCGTAAGGGAACGGTAGAAGACCGCTCTGAGAAAAATAACAACCTTCAAAACAGTAGTATCCAAAGCAGTGTCAACAAGAACAGTATCATTAAAAACAATAGCGTCATAGATAATGTCATTGAAAAACCGACACCTAAAGACAAACCTTAATTTAACCTTAAAACATGGAGCGCTATTCAGATTGATCTTCAGCAATATCTAATTTCGTCATGCGATAGCGCAGGGATCGGAAAGTTGTCCCCAACAATTCAGCTGCTTGGGTTTTATTCCAGCCTGTTTGCTTAAGCGCCGTGATAATCAGCTGTTTTTCTTGCTCTTGAAGATAGTGCTCTAATCCCTGCGCTGGTAATTGACCGTCGGCTATACCTTTTGTATCTGTGGATTGATTGAATCCTTCACCGTCATCATGCTGCTTGATTAACGACTCTTGTGTATGTTGACCTATTGAGTTATTAGTCGATTCTACGGTGTTTACCGCTGAGCGCTGATTGATTGAAGAGGACGTTGAAGGGATTGCTGAAGGCGTCATTGAAGAATAATGCTGGGTAATCGTACGGTAGGGGTGTAGATTAGTCGTTACCTGCTGAGATGTTGTTTGCTGAGCATTTTTCTCTGCTATAGACTGAGATTGGGGGTTAGTGTTTTCTTCTATACTTTTCTTTAACGACTCAGCTGAGAATCTCTCATCGATACTTTGATTTGAGCCGCGGGAGACAATGGCGTTATTCGCGCTTATATTTTGGCTTTGTGGTGCTATGGTATTTTGATGTATCTCGACTTCTTGATGCATATCAAAATCAGATAGACCGAGGTGGCTGGCATCAATCGTTGATGTTTCAGCCAGTGTTACGGCGCGCTCAAGTACATTACGCAGCTCACGAACATTACCAGCGAAATTATGCTGTTGTAAGCGCTCGCAAGCATCTGCTGTTAGCAATGGTGGTGATTCTAATTGCCATTCTTCAGCAATCAGTGCCAAAAAATGCTTGGCTAATACTGGTATGTCATCACGCCGCGCGTTAAGTGTCGGTAGTTTAAGCTCAATCACATTGATGCGGTAATATAAATCCTGTCGAAACATCCCTGCCTGTACGAGTTGATTCAAATCTTTATGCGTTGCCGATAAGATGCGAATATCGACTGGCAGTTCTTTGGTATCACCAATCGCGCGAACCGTCTTCTCTTGAATGGCACGCAGCAATTTAACTTGCATCGCTAAAGGCAAGTCTGCTACTTCATCTAAAAATAAAGTACCGCCATTAGCCTGCTGAAATAATCCTTGCTTGTCAGCAACAGCACCGGTAAAGCTGCCTTTTTTATGACCAAAAAACTCTGATTCCATCAGCTCTGAAGGTATCGCTCCGCAGTTGACCGGCACAAAACTGCCGTCACGGCGCGGGCTTAAGTCATGAATCAATCTAGCAACGACTTCTTTACCGGTACCTGAAGCACCAGATAAAAACACCGGCGCTTGTGAGCGAGCCAATTTTAAAATAGTGTTTTTTAAAGGATGCATCACGGCTGAATTACCAATCAGACGATCATCTAACATCTGCTGTTCAGGTGAGCGCTGAGGCGTAGATTTTGCGGTATTGTCTTGCTGGATAACCTTTAGAGCGTTTTCAACCAACTGACGTAAACGTGGTAGCTCAAGGGGTTTATTCACGAAATCAAAAGCCCCCAGTTTTAGCGCTTCAATCGCTAAATCCATACTGCCATGTGCGGTGATGACAGCGATAGGCTTACTAGAGCTGGCACTGATATGTTTGACCAACTCTAACCCTGAGCCATCAGGTAATTTTAAATCAGTTAAGCAAAAATCATAATCATTTTCCTGCCAGTATGATTTTGCCTGTGACAAAGTATAGGCGACATCACTTTTGATACCCATCTTAGTCAGCGTAATTTGCATCAATCGGCATAAATCTACTTCATCATCAACGACTAGCGCGGTGGTTGTCATACATCATCTCATTGTTTTCAAGTACTACAAAAGTATTAAAAAATAATCCTATAACGATTTATAGAGGGTAAATAATGGCGTTTATCGCAGGCATATGGTTTTGGGTGTCAAATATAAATAGTTCTAATCTATCCGCTTTTAACCAAAGGCTTTTTTATTGGGAATGAGCGCTCATTTATTAACACAAGTGCTTAGCCAGCAGTCTCATTATAAATCGCGGGGGCAATCAGACGAAAGCAGGTCTTTTTATAGTCAGGAACGTAAAGTAACCGTGCATGATTGGCCTCACAAAATGCTTGGGATAAATACAATCCCAAACCGGTACCGGCCTTATCCGTGGTAAAAAATGGATTAAACAAATGGATTAAATCATCAGTACCAACGCCCATACCCTCATCTAAGACATCAATTATAACATCGTTATCTGCACAATAAATTTCGATTTCCACAAAGGCATGAGGGTGGGCGTAGCTACTGTAACGTAAGCCGTTATTAATCAAGTTAATTAATACCTGCTCTAATTGATGAGTATCAAATGAGATAGTAGACTGCGTATTGATGTGTAAAAAAACATCATGACCTTGAAAGTAATTGTGCAAAAATATCGGCATCCAATCAGCAAGTACAATGCTTTGCTGGTTGGCAGTCTGCTGGCGAGACAGTTTTAAAACATCCTCAATAATGCGATTAACCCGTTTGGTTTGCGAAAATATCATTTTATAAAGTTCGTGGTTATTAGCTGTTTCACTATTTAAATGGTCGCTATTTATATGGGCTAGTGTGGTGCCAGCTCGCGTCTCACTTTCGACGACATCTTCTATTAATAATTGGCTTGCTTGGGAAATCGCCGCTAAAGGGTTTCTTATTTCATGGGCGATACTGGCGGTCAGTTGTCCAAGCGAAGCCAGTTTTAACTGTTGAGCGCTGGCTTGTTCGCGGCGTAAATCTTCTAATATGATCAACTTACTGTCATCTTTTAGATGGATAATCTCGACACGCAGCTTGCCGATGACAGAAGCATTGGCGACGGCTGGCAATTCATAAACGAAAGTACGTGATTGTCCTGCAGCTATGGATAAACAGGCGTCAAATAGTTGCAGGTGTTGTTCGTTAAGCTGCTGCTGAAAGTCGGATAACGGCTTATGGTTTTTTGTGCTTAGGGAGTTTTTGTGTATATTGCTTGCGTTAATAATAGCGGTGTCTGTTGATGCTAGCGATGAATTATTTGGAATACTAAGTAATTGATAGGCAGCAAGGTTTGCTAATACAACGTGTTGGCTATCAATTACGATAACACCATTAGCCATTTGAGTAATCACTTCTTGGTTAATCACGTTCAGTCGTTCGACTTCTTTGACATGGGTAGCGGCTACTTTTTCAAGCTGTACCAAGCGCTGCGAGATTGACCAACTTAAGCCTCCGACTGCCAAAAAGCTGGCTGACATGAGTAAGGCGTTCCCTAAATTTGCCAAACTCATGCTATTAGCGATGGCATAAAAAAACTGCTGGTAGATAACGAAAATAATAGCAAGTAAGGTAATAATCAGCGCTTGCGAACCATGTAATAACATGAAGCTTGCGGCTACCACCACCATATACAACATCGTCAGCTGCAAATCAGGCGCGCCAGCGGTATAAAGCAGTAAGCTTAGGATAATGACATCTAGCGCCAGCCCAAAAGCCAACTGTCGGCGCATATGTTTGCCAACGGTATAAAATAATCCCAGCAAGATTAAGCTCAGTAAAACGTAAAAACTGAGCACGGTTTGCTGCAAAAAACTTGGCAATGATGGGCTGCCATCAGCGCGAACCGTAATATACACCATCAGCATAAAAAATAAGCTGACGATAAAGCGATAACTGCTATAAATGAGCCCCAGTTTACGTAGCTGCGGCACAGGCAGGATATCATCTTGCTCTATATAGTCAGTAATAACAGTGATAAGATTCGAGGCAGATTTGACAGGATTCATGGGTTGATAACTAATGTTCTTGATAAAAGAGGTTCTTGACAATTAGGGTTGAATGAGGCCATGGCGAATCGCCAAATGAGTCAATTTCACATCACTATCGACATTCACTTTTTCATAAATACGGTAACGATAGGTATTGATGGTTTTTACACTCACAAACAACTGATCGGCGATTTGTTGGGGACTTTGACAGTTGACCACCATCATCGCTACCTGCTTTTCACGATCGCTTAATAAGTCAAAAGGTGAGTTGGCATTATCAGACAATAGAACATCAGCCAACTGTTCAGCCACATCTTGGCTAAAATAACGCCCACCTTGATAGATTTTTTTGACGGCTCGTATCATCTCATCAAGCGGTGTGCCTTTAGTAATATAACCATTGACGCCCGCTTTGATGAGCATTGAGGGATAAGGCTGAGCTGACATACTACTGACCGCCAAGATTTTAATGCCCATATCAAGCTGAATCAAGCGTTTGGTTGCTTCAAGACCACCAATATTAGGCATATTAACATCCAGTAATATCACATCAGGACGCAGCTGTTTGGCCAATTTTATCGCCATATCGCCGCTGTCTGCTTCGCCGACGACTTCGATATCGGCACTGTCGGCCAACATACGGCTGATACCCATCCGCACCAAATCATGGTCATCTACTACTAATACTCGAATCATCGTTATACTCTTTTTTATCTGTCAGAATAAAGGGTGCACTATTAAATTTAAGCCACCTAAACCAGTCTAAATAATTAGCATAAGTTTATACATTCACAAAAACATCAATATTAAGCGTTATATTTTAATATTGAATACGTAATTGAGAGGTTTACAGCTCAAATGTAATGCTATATTGCGCCAATGTTAATTAGTATTGCTGTAATATAAAGTAAATGTAGTAAAGTTTGAATGTGGCTAGAAAATCACATCTAATTGATTTAGTAGATTAAACTTAAATGCAAACCATGATACACTAAAAATACAAAAACTCTATGTGAGTATCTACAAACACATCCATAAACGCTACGTACGTTGTTGCCGTTAGTCAGTATGTAACTCATTTACTGACTAATAGCATCGCGGCGGCAGGAGGCATAATGAAGCAACTACCATTAACCAAACAGCAATTAATCGCTGCTATGATTTCATTGAGTTTGGGCAGTGTTGCACAAGCCGCACTTACAATTAATGGTAGCTCTACCTCTGAGTCTAGTGCTCGTATGAGTTGGGGCGGTGCCGACAGCTTGTCCGAAGCGCGTAGTATCATGTCCAAGTCTAGTAATAGCTCTACGATTAAAAAAGTAGATAATGGCAATGGCACGACCAACATTACCAATAGTTTTGGTAGCAGTAATAACAGTTATAATAATACCAATAGCTATAACACCACTTATCGCGGTAGTTTTGGCAGTAGCAACATGATCCCGATCAGCACCGATTCGCGCAGTGTGGCGGTAATCGATGCAGAAACTGGCGAATCTATCTATGAAAAAGATGCTGATATAGCCCGTCCTATGGCCAGTATTACCAAAGTCATGACGGCTATGGTAGTGTTGGATGCTGGTTTAGATATGCGTGAAGAAATCACGCTTGATCCAGAAGATTTTGTCGGTCCTAAGCGTGCTAGCTCAAACCTCAAGTCGGGTGATCGTCTAAATCGTGCTGAGATGCTATTGATGGCATTAATGAAGTCAGAAAATCCAGCAGCAAAAAGCCTTTCTCGCAACTATCCAGGTGGCGATAAGGCCTTTATGCGTGCCATGAATCGCAAAGCTCAAGATTTGGGTATGAGCACGGCGTTCTTCGGTGATGCTACTGGTCTTGATAAGCGTAATGTTGCTTCATCAAATGACTTGGTTAAAATGGTTCGTGCGGCTGGTAACTATGACGTGATTCGTCGTTTTTCGACTACCAAAAGCTATGATTTTTATGTCTCTAACTACTCAAGTGGCAACCGTACTTATAAAGCCAATAACACCAGCAGTCTAGTCCGCGATGGCAGCTATCCGATTGGTATCTCAAAAACAGGCTTTATCAATGAAGCTGGTCGTTGCGTGGTAATGGAAACGCGTGTGAATAACCGCCCAGCGATTATCGTTATTTTGGGCGCCAATAGCTCAGCAACACGTTGGGGCGATGCCAAAAATATTTTGAACAGTTTGGCGACTCGTCGTAGCGTATAAGACTTATCATTACGTAAATCTGCATCGCTAAAAGACATTAATAAAAGAGGCTGTTATTCGATATAACAGCCTTTTTCTTATGTCAAAAACCGTATTGATATTAAGGACCGTTAAATGATTCAGCCACCAGTTTCTACCGTTTCTCATGCCATACCTAAGTTATATCTACTCACTAATGACGATGAATTTACGATTTTATATCGTAAATTAGAAGCTGCATTAGCAACGGGGCTGATTGCGCTATTACAAATACGTCGCAAGCATATATTGGCATTGCCTGATGGTGAGTCGACTCTATACGCAGAAGCGCTGAAAATAGTTAATTTAGCCAAAGTATACAAGGTAGCGGTCGTTATAAATGATGATATCAGTTTGGCGGCAAAGCTTGGTGTCGGTGTGCATCTAGGGCAGCAGGATGGTGATATTAGTGATGCCAAACAGTGTTTAGCACCGAATCAGATGATCGGTCGCACTTGCCATGGCGATATAGAGCTGGTTAAAGAAGCAAAAAATGATGGGGTAAGTTACGCAGCCATGGGTGCGGTATTTGCTTCGGCTACCAAACCTAATGCAAATGTCATCTCACGTCAGCAGCTCATAGAAGGCTGTCAGCAAGGAATAGAGATATGCGTGATCGGGGGTTTAACGGCAGAAAATATTACCGAGCTGGCAGGTTTGCCCATTACTTATGTGGCGGTAGTCGGTGATATTATGGATTTACCCGTGCATCAAATTGCTGCGCGTTGTCAGCAATGGCAGCAGGCGCTTAATACATGGAATGCGCCTACTTTATGAGGGTCAGCTTAAAACGAGAGCTAGCTTAAAGATAGCGATGATGGGCTATTCTGCATGTTCCATGCATAAGGTAGCATAGGGCAGTGCTTGTAAGCGTTGTGCTTCGATTGCCTCGCCGCATACCTCACATTCACCATAATGACCAGTTTCGATACGGTTTAACGCATTTTCGACGTAGATTAAACTTTGGCGTGCCTCGACCATTAGATTTTTGCGCATGTCGTTTTGACGATAAGCAATCGCTTGGTCTTCCCAGTGTTCATTGAGGTCGTCTTGAGGGTTTTGGATATGGTCTTCGATTTTATCAATTCGAGTCTCATACTCTTCTCTTAGTTTTAATAATTCTTGTTTGGCCGCTTTGAAGTCGATACTCATTATATTCTCCTAGTAAGTTGTTTTTATTGTTGGATTTATTGATTATAAACAGCGTCTCTATCATAAACGGCAGACTCTTTGAGTACCACCACGAAATGTTAATGCTCGTTTTGTTACGTCTAAGTATATTCTTTTCCGGTGAGCAAAATTTATAGCAGGTTCTTTATGAGCGCCAGTTAGAAAGCTGCTAGAATACACCGCCTTAAATTCTTGCTGGGTCAGTGTTATAAAAATAACCAGCAAGATGAATCGACTAAATAAGTTTAATAAAAATCATTCAGTAATATTTAACAAACAGCCACATTGTAGATTAACAATAGATGATGCATAGGAGCAGGTAATGAATTTTTTGCGTATGAGCGAGCTGAGTTTGACCGATAAATTGGTGTTGATTCGTGAAGATCTTAATGTGCCTATTAAAGAAGGTAAAATCACCAGTGACGCTCGCTTACAAGCAAGCTTACCAACGATTAAAATGGCGCTTGAGAAAGGGGCCGCGGTGATTGTTTGCTCACACCTAGGTCGCCCAACGGAGGGAACTCCTGAGGCAATATATTCGCTAGCGCCCGTCGCTGATTATTTAAGTGATAAATTGGCAGCGCAACTATCAAAACCAGTGACGCTCAATTGTGATTACCTGACTCAAGGTGTCTCCATCAAAGCGGGCGAAGTCGTACTGCTAGAAAACGTGCGCTTTAATGAAGGTGAAAAGAAAAATGATGCGGCTTTAGCGCAAAAATATGCGGATTTGTGCGATATATTTGTGATGGATGCTTTTGGTACTGCCCATCGTGCGCAAGCATCAACTGAAGGCGTTACCCAAGCTATGCACCAAGCTGGAAAAACTGCCTGTGCTGGACCTTTATTGGCAGCCGAGCTTGATGCATTGAGTTTGGCGCTTGAAACACCAGCGCAGCCGATGCTGGCTATTGTCGGTGGCTCAAAAGTCTCTACCAAACTAGAAGTTTTGCATAGTTTGGCTGAGCTCTGCTCGCAGATTATCGTGGGTGGCGGGATTGCCAATACTTTTTTGGCGGCACAAGGTCATAGCGTTGGTGCCTCATTATACGAAGCAGACTTAGTGGATACGGCTCGTGAAATCATGGGGAAAACCGAGATCTTATTGCCTGAATATGTCGTCGTTGCCAATAAAAATGATATTGATTTTGCCGATTTTACGGGCTCATTACAAAAGGCTGCGGCCACTATCAAATCTGTCGATGCAATCGGCGATGATGACATGATATTAGATATCGCCCCAGCAAGTGCTGAAAAACTGGCTAATGCCATTATCAATGCAAAAACCATATTATGGAATGGTCCAGTAGGTGTGTTTGAAGTCGATGCTTTTGGTCATGGTACTAAAATAGTGGCGGATGCTGTCAAAAGCAGCCAAGGTTTCTCGATTGCTGGTGGCGGCGATACGCTTGCTGCGATTGATAAATATCAAGTGGCTGATGGGGTTAGCTATATGTCAACCGGTGGTGGCGCATTCTTAGAGTTTGTAGAAGGTAAAGTATTACCGGCGGTTGCTGCTCTACAAATCAATGACTAATGCCTTAACAATAGTAAGCATATGAGTAACATTAGGCGTACAACTCAGCCTCAACATCTAAGGTAAGCTGTAGCGATAATATTTTGGCTACTATTCTTATCTTACTGTTTTAAGTACGATAAGCATGAATGGTTATTGATTATTGTTAAGTGGTAATTATTTGTTTCTATACTGAAAATTGTTATTGCATGTCTAATTTGCACTCTATAAAATAGCGCAAACCATGTGTTTGACATGCTTTATTTATGAGGGATTTATTATGTTAAAACGTCATTTATTACTTGCTAGCGTTCTTGCTGGTACTTTTGCAATCACTGCATGTAGCCAAGAAACACAAGATAAAACTGCCGCTGCAGCCGACTCTGCTGGTGAAGATGCTGCTGCCAACACGGAAGAAGCCGCTGCGAAAACTGAAGCTGCTGCTGCTGAAGCGGAAGTTGCTGCTCAAGAAGCTGGTGCTAATGCTGCAGACAATGCTGAAACCGCTGGTGCTAATGCTGCAAACGCGCTAGAAAATACTGGTGAAGCGGTTGTGGTAGGCGCAAATGAAGCCGTTGCCAATACTGCTGAAGTGGTTGCCGATGGCGCAACGGCTGTCGCGGATAAAGCCAGTGAAAACGCAGTAGAAGCAGAGCAACAATACTAAGAAAAATAAAGCTAACTCTATTAATATAGAATTAATGGGTAAATCATTAGCTTATTAGTTGCTTTACAAGCCCTAAAAAAATGGAAAAAGCTTTGGTGATTGCCAAGGCTTTTTTTATTGATAAAAATAATCGGTAGCCTTTATAAAAAGTAAGTTATTACTGGTAGCAAACGAGATCGATAGCCTAATTATGCAAACAAGCTAGAAAAACCAAGCAGGCAAACAAATAGTCGGCTAAGCGCTACGAAGCGGCGGTAATTTTTGCTATAATCACGGCGTAATAATGACGAGCAAAAAACAGTGCTTTTTGCTGGCTTATAATGGAATATCTATTACAAAGCTGGGTTGCAGAGTAAGTATTGCAGCGTCGTATTGTTAAAAATGATTTCTTAATATCATCTTCAAAATACTATTTTTAAAACATAACCAGAGAGCGTTTTATGGCCTTAATATCGTTACGTCAACTTTTGGATCATGCTGCTGAACACGGCTATGGTGTTCCTGCTTATAATGTCAATAATTTAGAGCAGATGCGTGCCATCATGATAGCGGCTGACGCCTGTGACTCTCCTGTGATCGTACAAGCCAGTGCCGGCGCGCGTAGTTATGCAGGCTCGGCATTTTTGCGTCACTTGATTATTGCTGCTATTGAAGAGTGGCCACATATTCCAGTCGTGATGCACCAAGATCACGGTATGTCACCTGCTATTTGTCAGCGCTCAATTCAGCTTGGCTTTTCATCAGTGATGATGGACGGCTCGCTTGGTGAAGACGGCAAAACGCCAATGGATTATGATTACAACGCCAGCGTCACGCGTGAAGTGGTCAAAATGGCTCATGCTTGCGGTGTTTCAGTAGAAGGCGAGATTGGTTGCTTGGGCAGTCTTGAGACTGGTATGGCAGGCGAAGAGGATGGTTCTGGCGCAGAAGGGGTGCTAGATCATGAGCAGCTATTGACCAGCGCTGACGAAGCCGAGCAGTTCGTTAAAGACACTAACGTTGATGCGCTTGCCATTGCCATTGGTACCAGTCACGGTGCTTATAAATTTACCCGTCCACCGACAGGCGATATTTTATCGATTGAGCGTGTAAAAGAGATTCATGCTCGTATTCCTAATACGCATCTGGTCATGCATGGCTCATCATCAGTGCCGCAAGAGTGGTTAAAAATTATCAATGAAAATGGTGGTAATATTGGCGAAACTTATGGTGTGCCCGTTGAGCAAATCGTTGAAGCGATTAAGCATGGCGTCCGTAAAGTAAATATCGATACTGATTTACGTTTGGCATCAACAGGCGCTATCCGTAAATTCCTTGCAGAAAATCCTAGCGAGTTTGATCCACGTAAATATTTCAAAGCATCAATGGTAGCAATGTCAGATATCTGTACCAATCGTTTTGAAGCTTTTGGCTCTGCTGGTCAAGCGCATAAGATTCGCCCTATTAGCCTCGAAGGTATGGTCGATTTTTATCAGTAAGCTTGACTGATAAAAGACAGCACTCAATAACGAGATGGCAGCTCATTTCATTTTTTATAATAGCGCTTATGAGAGGTAGTGGATTATGATTGGATTGATTACTGGACAGGTGCAGTATTTGATGGCACCAACTGCCTGTGTCATGACCACATCTGGCGTCGGCTATGATATTGAGCTGCCACTGCCATCATTTTGCCAGTTGCAACTGAATCAGCAAGCAAGTATCTGGACGCACTTTCATGTTCGTGAAGATGCACAGCTGCTGTTTGGTTTCATCGATCGTAAAGAGCGTGATGTTTTTCGCCAATTGATTAAAATTAATGGTGTTGGTGCCAAAATGGCATTGGCAATGCTGTCTGCAATGTCAGCCGCTGAGCTAAAAATGCACGTTGAGCAAGACTCGGAAACGGCACTCATGCGCATTCCTGGTATTGGTAAAAAGACGGCTCAGCGTTTATTAATTGAGCTAAAAGATAAGCTTAAAAATATCGAAGTTGATGACAGTAATTTAGAGTTTATCTCTCAATCAGCGCCAGTTTCTCACGAGGGCAGTATTATTGCTGAGGTGGAAGGCGCTCTAGTGAGCTTGGGCTACAAAGAAAAAGAAGCTCAGCAAGCTATTAAGGCGGCGAAGGGTAATGGCGAGACGTTTGCAGATACGCAAAGCTTATTAAAAGCCACATTGCAGCAGTTTCAGAGTTTTAAGTAGCGGTGCTTTTACGTGAATAATGATTATTAAAAATAAGCGACATTAAGTGTCGCTTATTTTCGTTTTGGCGCGTACTTTATGATGTTTTGCATGACTTATGCGTAGCGTTTAGTTATGCTATTTATTACCCAGTCTTTTAAAAATAATGATTTAAATATAATGATAAAACCTATGATGCAAGATCGTTTGATTAATCCGCTAGAAGGAGCAGCTGATGCTCCTGATGCCAATATTCGACCAGCATTATTGGCTGAATATATCGGTCAGCCAGTGGTACGTGAGCAGATGGAAGTTTTTATTGCCGCGGCACGTGCGCGTGATGAAGCGTTGGATCATACGCTAATCTTTGGTCCGCCAGGCTTGGGCAAAACAACCCTTGCCAATATTATTGCTCGTGAGATGGGTGGTAATCTACGCTCAACGTCAGGGCCTGTATTAGAGCGTGCAGGCGACTTAGCGGCCATGCTAACCAATTTAGAAGCTGGTGATGTGTTATTTATCGATGAGATTCACCGTTTAAGTCCTGTTATTGAAGAAATCCTTTATCCAGCGATGGAGGATTTTCAGCTGGATATTATGATTGGTGAAGGTCCAGCAGCACGCTCTATTAAGCTTGATTTGCCACCATTTACGCTAGTTGCAGCAACCACGCGAGCAGGATTATTAACGTCACCTTTACGCGATCGCTTTGGTATCGTACAGCGGCTTGAGTTCTATAACATTGCTGATTTGACGACGATTGTGAGCCGTGCAGCTCGGCTGATGCGGGTGCCGATGAGTGAGGACGGTGCGGTTGAGATTGCTCGCCGTGCTCGTGGTACGCCACGAATTGCCAACCGCTTACTACGCCGTGTGCGTGATTATGCTCAAGTCAGAGGCGATGGCAGTATCAATGGTGCGATTGCGGGTAGCGCGCTCGATATGCTAGCAGTTGATAGACGCGGCCTTGATCATTTAGATAGGCGTTATATCGAGATATTACACGAGCGTTTTGACGGTGGTCCTGCTGGGGTTGAAGCAGTGGCCGCGGCGATGGCTGAGGATCGTGGAACGTTAGAAGACGTCATTGAGCCTTATCTTATCCAGCAAGGCTATGTGCTACGGACCGCACGCGGACGAGTATTGACACAGATGGCGATTGATCAGATGGTATAGTATTAAAATCAGAAATATCAAATCATAAATCATAAGCCCAAAAGTGTACTTGCATTTAATTCTCTAATTAAACGCAGGTAAACTTTTTTTGTTAATTATTATATGGCTACGATTTTATAGGTTACGATTTTATAGGTAAAGGCTGAGGCCATATTTTACCGGGATTTAAGATGTTTTTAGGGTCAAGTGCTGCCTTAATAGCCTGCATCATCGCGATGGCATTGCCATGCTCTTGATCCATATATTTTTGTTTGCCTTGCCCGATTCCATGCTCGCCGGTACAGGTACCATCCATCGCAATCGCGCGCATAGCAAGACGATCGATAATACCGTCCGCAGTAGCCACCTCTACTGGATCATCAGTATTAACCAATAATAAAACATGAAAATTGCCATCACCAACATGACCGACGATAGGTCCAATCATACCGGACGCTTCGATATCTTTTGCCGTCGCACTGACGCATTCCGCTAAGCGTGAAATGGGTACACAGGCATCAGTCGATAAGGCGCTTGCTTCAGGGCGTAGGGCGGAGCTGGCGTGATAAGCATTATGACGCGCTTGCCAGAGACGTTTACGCTCGGCTTCATTGGTATCCCAAACAAAATCGGTGCCACCAAACTCTTCAATGATATCGGTAAACATCTGCGCTTGTTCGCGAACGCCAGCTTCTGTGCCATGGAACTCCACAAATAACGTCGGCGTTTCAAGTAGATTAAGATTGGCATATTGATTACAAGCTTTGATTTGCATGGCGTCCAGTAGCTCAATACGTGCAATAGGCAAGCACATTTGAATGGTGAGCATGACTGCTTGACAAGCATCCTCAATGGTTGGGAAATGACAAATGCCGCTGCCAATACACTCGCTAATACCAAATAATTTGAGCGTGACTTCGGTAACGATACCGAGCGTACCCTCTGAGCCTATCATTAGCCGCGTTAAATCATAACCGGCAGCAGATTTTTTGGCACGTGTGCCTGTTCGAACAATCTCTCCACTTGCTGTGACGACTTCAAGCGCGAGCACCACATCTTTCATAGTGCCATAACGTACTGCGTTAGTCCCTGAAGCGCGAGTAGCAACCATACCGCCGATACTGGCGTTGGCACCAGGATCTATCGGAAAAAATAACCCCGTATCACGTAAATAATGGTTCAATTGCTCACGTGTGACGCCAGGTTGTACGGTCACTGTCAGATCTTCGTTATGCACCTGTAATATCGCATCCATCGCATGCATATCGATACACAATCCGCCATAAGGAGCATTCAATTGACCTTCTAAAGAAGAGCCAATACCAAAGGCAATCACCGGCATCTGGTATTGATTGCAAATCTCTACGGCCGCTGCTACCTCGTGTTTATCCTGTACGGTTAGTACCGCATCAGGCGGCTGATTGGCTAACCAAGTCATCGTGTGGCCATGCTGCTCGCGTACCGTAGCAGTAGTACTGAGCTGTTTACCGAAGCGAGTTTGTAGGACCGCAATAGCAGCACTATGATCTGGTTTAACAGTGTTTTCAAGGTGAGAAGCGGGTAAAGATGACATGGTCGATTCCTACATATAAAGCGGGTTCTAAACTGAATGGACGAGACATAAAATAAAGCTAAGCGCTAGCTACCTTTATATTTTTTCAAAGGATAATTAAAGTTAGTGAGCGCTTGTTTAACGAACGTTTGAATTGATGATTATTAATAGCATTTAGCATTTAGCATTCAGCGGTCTAGGCTAAGATACGCCAAACGACGACTAAAATAGCCAATAGATAAAAGACAGGTGCAAACCAACCGACTTGTGTCGCAATCGCAATGAAAATAGCGAAACCCGACAGCGCCAACCAATCGCGGCGACGGTCGTTGAGCATATCGGAACGAATCTGCTGTATTTCACGCAGTTGACTGTCTTGGCGTGACCCTTGTGAGGCGAGACTTTGCAGTCCTTGGTCTAGCAGCTTAGGGATATCAGTCGTCGACAGTAATATCTCTGGCAATTGCTGGCGTAGCTGTTGTAAATTACGCATCGGATCTAATTGCTCTTTAATCCAGCTGCTTAAAATTGGCTTAGCAAGTGACCAAATATCAAGATCAGGATATAAGTCGCGACCGAGTCCTTCGACATGTACCAAGGTTTTAAGAAGTAGCATTAATTGCGGTGGAATGCTCATATGATGGCGGCGGGCGATATCCAAAATTTGCATCAAAACGCCAGCAAAATCGATATCGTTAATGGATTTTTGCAACATCGGACCGACAGTGCGGCTCATGTCACGCATCAACGCATGTTTATCGGCACTTGGCGGTATCCAGCCAGCTCGGCTGACGATATCAACCATCGCGGTAAAGTTATTATTCATCACCGCCAATAGCATCCGCGCTACGATGAGCTGATCGTCCTTTGATAAGGTGCCCATGATGGCGCAATCAAGACCGATATAGCGTGGCTCATGACCCAAATCAATCGCAGCCATATTTGCATGGATAGTTTTAACGGGTGGTGTCTCTACAAAGACGTTACCCGGATGCATATCAGCATGAAAGAAGTTATCACGAAATACTTGGGTGAAAAATATGGTTAAGCCTTTTTCTGCTAGTGCGGCTCGGTCATAGCCCAGCTGATCAAATACTTCAACTTGCGAGATAGGGACGCCTTGAATACGCTCCATGACCATAACGTTTTTAGCAGCGTCATAAACTTCAGGTACATACATCAATGCAGAACCTAAGAAGTTGTTGCGCATTTGGGTGGTATTGTCTGCTTCAAGGGTCAAATCTAACTCATTGAGCATCACTTGCCGATAGTCTTCGACAATATCGATGATATGTATGGCACGCGCCGCTTCAATACGAGCCGATGCCCAATCAGCCAATTCACGCAGTAGCTCAAAGTCTGCAATAATGGTAGTCCGAATGTCAGGACGAACCACTTTGACTACCACTTCACGCCCGTCATGCAGGGCGGCGGTATGTACTTGGGCGATAGAAGCTGCTGCTAAAGGTTTTACATCAAAGCGCGCAAATAAAGTACCAATAGATTGACCGAGACCGTGTTTAGAGTCTTGGATTTGAGCAATGGCGATATCAGAGTCAAAAGATTTAACTTTATCTTGCAGCTGTACCAGCTGCTCAATAATCTCAGGCGGTACTAAGTCACGACGCGTAGAGAGTAATTGCCCAAGCTTTAAAAAAAGCGTACCCATATCTTCAAGGGCATATTTAATCGCATTGGGCTGGTGCTTTTTACCCCAAGCTGCTGGATGCATACGGATTAAACGCGCTAAAGGTTGTAGCTGCGGTGCCTCTTCAACAGACAGGTGCGTGTCAATACGATACGTGGCGGCAATACGCCAAAGCTCAAGTAAACGGGCGCGATGAGATAATAGCATGAGGTATAAGTACTCTAGATAAAGTCGAAAATAGGGTAGGCGCTGTGATTGTTTATACTGCGATTATGTATGCTGCAAAAAAACCATCACAGCAGCACTGTCTTACTTTTAAAGTAAGTCGTTATAGATTAAGCCACTATAGATAATGTGTGATTAATAACACTTTTATCTATGGTTGGTTAAACGCGCCTGCTCGTCTTTGATAGCTGCCAGTCTGGCTTCTTCACGTTCGACATCGGCCCGTAGCTTTAATAGTTGCTGCTTAAGGTCATTCATCTCTGCTGTCTGCATAGGGTCAGAGTCAACATTACCCGCCACATCATTGGCCCAATCGCTGACATCGTTAAAAGCGCGTTTGGCACTATGCCGCCAGCCACTTTTGAGCTGTGATATGAGCAGATGCAATTGACTGGCCATCGGCTTACCAATAAATGGTTCAAGTTGTCCAGCCACATCGGGATCAAAACCTGCTACCAGTTGTTTAAGCTGCATCAGTACTTTGTAATCACCAGCGATAGGCAGGTTACCGTCAGTGCCGCGCATTAGGTTGAGCAGTTGAGCTGGATTATCAACGGTGATGACACAGTCTGGACTACTGTGGCCAATTCGTGCTTTATCCATATTGGCTTTTTGACGCTCATTAGTATGATCGTTGCTTTTAGAAGCGTTTTTAAAATTGCTTTCAAAAACGCTTTCGGTCGTTACCGGCTCAAAACGCAAACGCTCATCAGTAAATAGCACATCCAAACTCACATCCGGTGCACCCATATTTAGTCGTAATACTTTGCCAGCAAGCGGTGCAAGACCAGCTTTGGTAATTTCATCGCTAGTAATAGCGATATTAATCAGCTTTTCGGCACCAGCCAAAAGTAAGACAGTCAGCATAAGGCTCTCACATATTTAGTTGAGCGCCTTAAAAAAAGCGCATCGTTTATCGGGGTCAATTGTTACGACTGATGAGTATTAGCAATTTTTATCGTCACGATTTTTATCATGAAAATTTTCATCGTTAAGCTTTTTTATTGCTACGACTTTTTATTGCTACGCTTTAAAGCCGCGATGTACGGCGACGATACCAGCGGTCAGGTTATGATAATCACAATTTTCAAAGCCCGCTTGTTGCATCATTTGTTTTAGCGTCTGCTGATCAGGGTGCATACGAATCGACTCAGCCAAATACTTATAGCTCTCAGCATCATTGGCAATCAGCTTGCCCATAATCGGCAAGGCAGTAAATGAATATAAGTCATAGGCTTTAGATAATGGCTCAAATACTGGTTTTGAGAATTCCAAAATCAATAGACGACCGCCCGGCTTAAGTACACGATACATGGCTTTTAAAGCAGCATCTTTGTCCGTGACATTACGCAAACCAAAACTAATGGTGACCAAATCAAAGCTTTCATCGTCAAAGGGCGCTAAAGTTTCAGCATTGGCCAATACGAAATCGACATTGTTACAACCGGCATTGATGAGGCGCTCACGACCGACTTCTAGCATCGCCGCATTGATGTCTGATAATACAACGTGACCGTTTTTGCCCACTTCACGGCTAAAGACTTTCGCCAAATCACCGGTACCGCCAGCGATATCAAGCACATGCTGACCGGCACGAACGCCCGATAAGCTAATTGCATAACGCTTCCACAGACGATGGATACCAAATGACATTAAGTCATTCATGATGTCGTATTTTTTGGCGACTGAGGTAAAAACATCAGCGACACGTGCTTGCTTCTCTGCTTTATTGACGGTCTTATAACCAAAATGCGTTTCTTCATTGCCATCAGTATCAGCCGTATGTGGGTTATTGATATCATCACGCTGATTAAAGACCGTTTGTTTGGCTGTTTGTGCGTTGGTTTGTGCTGAGGCGTTCGAAGCGTTATTTAGATTGGCATTTGCTGTACTGGTATTTGGCATAGTCGTTTGTTGGCCTTGCGGCGTTCCTGTTGGTAAATCTTGAACTTGCGTGAAGTCATTATTGTTAACACTGTCACTGCTGTTTTGCGCATTGGCTTGTAGCAATGGATTTGTGCCAGTATTTTGACGTGCTTTTACTTGAGCGGTGATATCTTGATTATGAGCGATGCTATCACTGACCAATTTATCCTGTAAGTGACCGTTGGTAGTAGTATTGACATTCGCATTAGGTTTTTGATCAGTCATTGCATTGTCCTATTATTGGTTTTTATGCTTGTTTTTTGGCCATGATTATTCATATAAAGTGTGCCGTTAGCCACTTATACGATAAATCCTATCATACACCAAACGTTGCTGGCTTACCGCCATTATCCGTGGCATGAACTTCATCAATAATTTGTAGCTCACGCTCACAAAACGGTTCGATAAAGCTGCTCACACTACTGAGTGGTTTCATCGCTTTAAAGCCTGCATCAATAAAGTCGTAAAGCGGTTGATAACCATGACGATAAGCTGCACCTTTTGCTATTGCAAAGGCTTTTTTTAGCATAAATGAGTTGAGATGCTTATCGGTGCGATAACAGACTTCTTTAAGATTATTAATTTGGACTCGGCGCTCATTGGCTTCATCGACAGCGCGGTAAGCGGTGAGCATATTTTCTTCATTGACCGGTAGGTCTTGAGCAAGTAACCATTGAGCCAAATGTAAATCGAGCTCAATCGCCAAGATAGAGGCTTGAATACCCATGCTTCCTGCTTCTAAAGCCGACTCTTTAGCAAGGCGTTCAAGTTTTTTGGCCTTAGGAAGAATACGACCCAATTGTTCTGCTAATATTTTGAATTCATCACCACCGTAGAGCTGGGTCAAAAAGTAATCTGCCATCGGTTTGTTTTTTGGTTGTTCAAATAGCGCGCTATGCGTCTGCTTGATACGTGCTTGTTGCCATGATTGTACCTCTTTGAGCTTGGTGTTTAATGCGGCATCGTTATGATGTGGCAGCGCCCAAAAACGGTTTAAATGCTGTTGTAGATTGGCTAAAGCAGACATGGCAGGTAATCCTATAAAAGTAGAAATATTCATCAAATTGATAATAAATAAGTTAAGTGGTTTTGAGTTTTTATGCTTATGGGTAGCTATTAAAACATGCTCGCAAGATTTTGTTCACCTTAAAAGAAAATAAAGCAGAATACAAATGCCAAACTGTTACATAGCGCTCTTATCTAGTTCTGTTACTTCGTCCTGTTATCTTGCTCTGTTACATAGCCGCGTTATTTACTGAATGGACTCAGTGCTATGATTAAGTGACTTCGTTATTTTAACCTCATTATTTAATAACGCTATAGCGAGCACAGATATGAGCAAAAAAAATCATACGACTGAAGCAGACGCGCCACAAGCAGTGAGCGCCCCCTTTAGTAAAGAAGTCGTTGAGCAGCGCTTAACACCCAATCCTTTAAGTCAGTTTTTTATGGATAAGGATGCGCTTCGACTGGCATTGGTCACCGCCCAGTTCGCCCTACGAGCGACGCGTCAACAAACACCGCCAACCACCAATAAACCAATGGGGCTATTGGTACTGGTCAATGGTATGGAGCAGGCAGGCAAGGGAACCGCGGTCACGCAGCTACGGCAGTGGGTAGATCCGCGTCTACTTAAGGTTGAGGCGATCATCGGTGATTGCCCATTAGATCATCAGCCGATTTGGCAAGCGCATACTAAAGCCATGCCGCGCTACGGTGATGTGATGGTTTATTTTGGCAACTGGTATGCCGATTTGCTATATAACGTGATGCGTATGGCACATTCAGATAGCAAAAATAATGAGAAATTGATAAAAAATAAAAAGTGTGCCGATGCTGATATAGATACGAATATAAATACTAAGGCGTTACCCATTGGTAAGTGGCAAGATTATTTGCAGCAACAGCTGATTGAGCTGCAAGCCTTTGAGCAAGATCTTGCTGCGAATCATACTAAGCTGCTGAAGTGCTGGTTTCATGTAGATATCGAAACCTTGCAGGCAAGGCTAAACGATGATGAGACAGACCCACGTTTTTTGTATCAGATTGATTGGCATAGCGCGGCAGTAGTGACGCAGTTTAATGAGGTAGCAGCTACCTTATTACGCCAGCAAGGTGATTGGACCATTATTGATGGTGCTGATAAATCAAAAGCCGCCATGCATTTTTGTCATGAAGCCTTACATGCTATGCAAATGGCATTGGCGAGCAGTGAAGCAGAAAGCAGTGAAGCAGAAAGCAGTGAAGTAGAGAAAAATCATAGTGATCAACCAAAGTTTGAGCCTGTTAAGTTTGAGAATGTAAAGCCACCTAAATTATTGACGGAAATAGCCGATTCATATATAGATAAATCAGACTATCATCAACAACTTGAAGCCAAGCAAGTAAAGCTCGCTGAATTACTCCGCGCGCGTAAGGGCCGTCATGTGGTGTTTGCTTTTGAAGGTATGGATGCCGCTGGCAAGGGCGGCGCTATTAAAAGGCTGGTGGCACCGCTCGATCCACGTGAATATCAAATTTATAATATTAGCGCGCCCATGCTGTATGAGCTACAGCATCCTTATTTATGGCGCTTTTGGACCAAACTCCCAAACGAGCAAACAGACCGTATCAGTCGTATCGCTATCTTTGATCGTACGTGGTATGGACGTGTATTGGTTGAACGTATTGAGGGCTTTGCCACTGATGAGGAGTGGCAGCGCGCTTACGATGAAATCAATCGTTTTGAGGCAGACTTGGCAGCGTCAGGTACCTTGGTTATCAAATACTGGCTGGCTATCGATAAACAAGAGCAACTCAAACGTTTTGAAGCGCGTGAAGAGACACCGCATAAACAGTTTAAATTAACGGACGATGATTGGCGTAATCGTGAGAACTGGTCAGATTACGTACAATCTGCTGCTGATATGCTGGCACGTACCGATACCAAAAGTGCGCCTTGGTGTGTTATTGCGACTAACGACAAGCGTCAAGCGCGTCTGGACGTTTTAGACCATGCGATTGAGCAGCTCTCAGCGGTACTCTCTACTCGCTAAGGCTCTGATATTTACTGCGCTCGCTCATGCCCATAGTAGTTGTGGACTAGTTGTAAAGCGGATATCGAGGCTGATTAATGATTAAAATATAACAACGCTCTTTGACTAAATGAGCAAATTTTTCAAACCACAGATGTACAGTTACAAATCTTGTAATATCATCATGCATTATGCGTCTATATTTAATATAATAGGCGCGTAATGAGCGCTGCTATCTATTAAAATAGCTTGGTCGCTTGACTGTTTATTCTTTAATATCAATTTATCTTTTAATATCAATGTTTTTTTCATGACAATCAAATTTACCACAACAACACTATCACTATAAATACCTAAGCCGCAAGATGCTCTAATCGGACGATTTGGCAATATCCCTTGCGGCTTTATAGTATTTTGCATGATGGGTTTTTATCTTATGTTTTTGTCGTGTTCAAACCAAAGCATGGTCAAACCAAAGTGTGTTTTAAGCAACCTATAAAATCGCCAAGGTAATGTATTAATAGCGTATTTAAAAAAAGCAATTCAAAACCGTATAATAAAGAACCACGTTGCGCGCACGCTATCATAGTTTTGGATGGTAAAAAACATTCCATCATCCATTAATAGCATCGCAATGTCATCAATCGCATATAATTTCAATCAGCTTACGCAGGACGTATCGACGTATGGGTATTAGCAGCAGCTCTACAGGATCAACGAAAGCAGTCGGTTCTATGAGAATTAATCTATTTTTTGGTGTTTTACTTATTGCGATGACCGGCTACTTTTTGTGGTGGGGTCTAGATTACACCATGCATCAGCAGACGACGCTATTTATTGTCGCCACTGCTTTTGGTGTCTTTATGGCATTCAATATTGGTGGTAATGATGTCGCCAACTCCTTTGGTACCTCAGTGGGTGCAGGGACGTTAACGATCCCTCAAGCGCTCGGTATAGCAGCGATATTTGAAGTGTCGGGCGCCGTGCTGGCAGGCGGTGAAGTGACCGACACCATTCGCAGCGGCATTGTCGATTTAGATGGTCTATCGGTAACACCCAACCAGTTCATTTATGTCATGCTTTCAGCTTTGATTGCTGCCGCATTTTGGCTGTTGTTTGCCACTAAAAAAGGCCTGCCGGTTTCGACCACTCATGCCATTATCGGCGGCGTGGTTGGTAGCTCCATTGTATTAGGTATCACTTTAGGTGGTACTGAAATGGCGTTATCTACAGTGAATTGGGGCACGATTGGCACTATCGCTATCTCTTGGGTGATATCACCGCTACTAGGCGGCATATTTTCTTATCTTTTATATGGACAGATTAAGAAAAACATCATTGAGTATAATGATAAAACAGAGGCGCATATTGCGACTCTTAAAGACAATAAAAAGACGCTAAAACACAATCATAAAGAGTATTTGGACGGTCTGACAGAATCAGAACAACTGGCTTATACTTCAGCGATGTTACGTGATCAAGAAATTTATAAAGATGATGATTGCGTCGTTGAAGATTTAGAGACCGATTATTACAAAGAGCTTTATGAGATTGAGAACGAGCGCAGCAACCTTGATACCTTAAAAGCACTTAAAAAATGGGTACCTATTATTGCGGCTGCAGGCGGTGCGGTCATGGCCTCTTTGGTCATTTTTAAAGGTCTGAAGAACGTCAATAATGGTATGACGACGCTGCAAGGCTTTTTAATCATGGGGATGATATCGGCGCTAGTGTGGCTTGCGACCTTTATTTATACCAAAAGTATCCGTGGCAAGCATAAAGAAGACTTGACCAAAGCCACGTTTATTATGTTTAGCTGGATGCAAGTATTTACCGCGTCAGCTTTTGCCTTTAGTCATGGCTCAAACGATATTGCCAATGCTGTTGGTCCTTTTGCAGCGATTATGGATGTTATCCGTACCAATAGTATTGCCACAGAAGCCGCAGTACCTCCAGCAGTGATGCTAACTTTTGGTGTTGCTCTTATCGTTGGTCTTTGGTTCATCGGTAAAGAAGTGATTCAAACAGTGGGTACGAACTTAGCAAAAATGCATCCCGCTTCTGGTTTCTCAGCTGAATTGGCTGCCGCTGCTGTGGTCATGGGCGCTTCAACCATGGGTCTACCAGTATCGAGTACGCATACGTTAGTAGGAGCAGTACTTGGCATTGGTATCGTCAATAGAGATACCAACTGGGCGCTGATGAAGCCTATCGGTTTAGCATGGATTATTACACTTCCTGCGGCAGCCGCGATGTCTGCAATCAGTTATATCGTATTGATAAATATCTTTTAAAACTAAAACTTATAGTATTTTAAGTTTCAGTTGCTTATAAAAACGTCAGATATAAAAAACGCTTATCGATATCATATCGGTAAGCGTTTTTTTATAAACAGTAATGTATGTAAAAGTTAAATCAATCGGTACCAAATTGCTTACGCTTTTTAGCAAAGAAGCGGTCTAAGCGATCCATGGCGTCTTCTAAGTCGTGTAAGTTGGGTAAAAACACCAAGCGGAAATGGTCGTGTTTGTCCCAGTTAAACCCTGTTCCTTGTACCATCAATACGTTTTCTTCCAACAATAAATCCATCATAAACTGCATGTCATTTTCGATAGGGTAAATCTCAGGATCCATCTTTGGGAAGCAGTAAAACGCCCCTTGTGGCATGGTGCAAGAAATACCTTTAATCGCATTAAGGCGGGTAACTGCCAACTCGCGCTGCTTGTATAAACGACCTTTTGTAGAGGTTAAATCCTTCATACTTTGATAGCCGCCCATGGCTGTCTGAATCGCATATTGCCCTTGGACGTTAGAGCACAGACGCATAGAGGCGAGCATATCCAAACCTTCGATAAAATCAGTGGCATGTTCTTTGCGACCTGAAACCATCATCCAACCTGCGCGAAAGCCTGCGATGCGATGCGACTTTGACAGACCATTATATGACAAGACCAGCACTTCATCGGTCAAGGTGCTCATCGGCGTATGTTCCATATCATCATAAAGAATACGGTCATAAATCTCATCAGCCATAATAATTAAATTATGCTCTTTTGCGACCTCGATGATTTGCAGTAGCACTTCATCACTATAAAGTGAGCCGGTTGGATTATTGGGGTTAATAACCACAATGCCCTTAGTTTTGCTAGTGATTTTGGATTTGATGTCTTCAATATCAGGATGCCAGTTGTCTTCTTCATTACAGCGATAATGTACCGCTGTACCGCCTGCTAGATTGGCAGCTGCCGTCCAAAGTGGATAATCTGGCATTGGGACCAGCACTTCATCGCCATCGTTCATCAGCGCCTGCATGGTCATGACAATGAGTTCAGAAACGCCATTACCTAGATACACATCACGGACATCAACCGCTGATAGCAGTCCCTTTGATTGGTAGTATTGCAGGACGGCTTTACGCGCTGAAAAAATCCCTTGCGAATCTGAATAGCCCGTTGCTTCTGGCAGATTCATCGCCACATCACGCAAAATCTCATGCGGCGCTTCTAAACCAAAAGGGGCAGGGTTGCCAATATTAAGCTTGAGGATACGTTTGCCTTCAGCTTCCATTTTATTGGCAGTTTGCAAGAGAGGACCACGAATGTCGTAGCAGACGTTTTGTAATTTATCGGATTTTTTTATGGCATTCATAGAGTGACCACTCATAAGATTGTTTGATGAATTTGTGCGGGGAGTAGAGGAGATTGTTTGTTGATGTTGACTGTCGCCGCTATTTTGCTCGCCTGAGGCAACGTCTTCATTGGTATTGTCAGACTGCATAAGATTGCTTGAATCTACATCGTTATTGATGTCACTTTGAAGCTCACCACGCAATAGATAGCCTTCGCTACAGCCTAAGATACGCGCTAGTGTAGGTAACTTGGATGACACAATGCCATTCGTTCCACGTTCCCAATTAGAGATAGCGCCGCGACTGACCTTTGCGCCAGCGGCAGTCATCGCTTGTGCTAATTGCTCGGCAGTCATCCCTTTGTCACGGCGTAGCTGTACCAGTCGTTCAGCTTGTGTATCCTTGCTCTTATCATCAGCTATCATCATGTAAGCCTTTTTTATGCAATGAGTTTGTAATAAATAGCGTATTAAAGAAAAAATATCAAAGTGATAAATTTTTAATTCATACCTAATGCAAGATATTATTGCATAACTAATTTTAATGCAAGTTTTTTAATGATTTATAATAACTGTTAATGCAAGAATATCTTGCATTAAAGTTGATGTTTCTTAAAATTACATCTTTACTCATCGATGATTCAAGATAATTTGTTATATTTTACCTATCGCTACTGTTTTAAGCCCGTATGCTATCAATTGATATGGTTGGCGTTCTTGTAATGAATGTCTTGAATAATAAAGCACCAACCAACAGATAAAGCCCATCGTTTTTATAAAAATAAGACGATAAATCACTGGTAGCAAATGATTCACAGTAGATTAGACTATAAATCATTCAATAAGGATAGGTTATGCAAGACAATCAACTGAGCAAAGAAGAAATCAGCCAACTGACAGAAGCTGATTGGAAAGAGCGCCTGAGTGCTGACGAGTATCATGTGATGCGCGAGAAGGGCACAGAGCGTCCACATACTGGTGTTTATAACGACCTCAATGATAAAGGGATATATAACTGTAAAGGTTGTGGCGCAAAATTATTCGATTCAAGCAGCAAGTTTGATGCTAGTTGCGGCTGGCCAAGTTTCGATCAAGGTATCGATAGTAGTGCTATCGATGAACATATCGATGACTCATTGGGTATGCGCCGTACGGAAGTCACTTGTAGCAACTGCGGTGCGCATTTAGGTCATGTGTTCCCTGATGGTCCACGTGAGACGACTGGCATGCGCTATTGCATCAACTCAGTGTCTATTGATTTAGATAAAACTGAAGAATAGCTCAAAAAATAGCGAGTTTGTCGTTAAGATAAAGTTAGAAAATAATAGGGGATCGTATAGTGTTCCCCTATTACTCATTAAATTAATTAAAAATACTGTGCGATTCTAAATAGAATATACCAATAATAAATTTATTTAAGGATAAATAATGAGCACTATTTACGACTTTAACGCTGAGCGTATGGACGCTACCTCGCAACCATTCTCTGATTATGAAGGTAAGGTACTATTGATCGTCAATACCGCAAGCAAATGTGGATTTACCCCGCAATTTGAAGGTTTAGAGGCGATGTATCAGCAATATAAAGATCAAGGGTTAGTAGTCATCGGCTTTCCTTGTAATCAATTCGGCAGCCAAGATCCCGGTAGTAATGATGAGATTGGTGCGTTTTGTCAAAAAAATTATGGCGTTAGCTTTCCGATGATGGCAAAGGTTGATGTTAATGGTAAAGACGCCCATCCAATTTTTGAATGGCTAAAGAAGCAAAAGGGTGGTTTACTAACAGATGGTATCAAATGGAATTTCACCAAGTTTTTAATCGATAGTAAAGGGCAAGTAATCGACCGCTATGCACCAACAACCAAACCTGATGCCATAAAAACCGATGTAGAAACGGCATTGGTAGCCGTCAGTGTATAAATAGTCAATATTTAGTATTGCTGGTAAAAATATAAAACCAATTAAAACAACTGCTTGTCAGAGCAATGAGTAATAATTTTAAAAATAGCCTATAAAAAGGAAAATACTATTTGACAGCCATGTGTAAATCTATATAATACACACCCACAGCAAGGGGCTTTAAAGAGCTTTGAGTTGTTAGAATTCTCAGTAAGAGATTTCGATTATTAATTAAAGTGTGACATCTTTAATTAATAAAGCTTTAGAAAATTCTATTTAAAGAATTTTCTCTTGCGAAGCTAAAATTGCAATGCAATTTTTTAACGCTTCTCAGGGTGATTAGCTCAGTTGGTAGAGCGTCTGCCTTACACGCAGAATGTCGGCGGTTCGAATCCGTCATCACCCACCACTCTTTTAGCGAAGTGGGCTCTATTTATAAGGGCAAGACGCTAAAAACGACCTAAGCAGCGGTAGTTCAGTTGGTTAGAATACCGGCCTGTCACGCCGGGGGTCGCGGGTTCGAGTCCCGTCCGCTGCGCCATATTTAAAACGAATTTAAACTCTCGAGTTTAAGCAGGTTTCGCCTCAAACATTAGATTGTTTGAGGTTTTTTTGTGTCTATTGATTTATATAAATATTTGATTTTTATAGGTTTTATATTTTATCTCTACTTTCTCGTTAGAAGCAGCTTACTCTTTATTATCGTATACGATATAAAATAGTCAGCAGACAATCTATCTTTTAGTAATCGGTGACCAAGTGCTCGTTGACCAAATCGTGACCATTTTGTGACCAAGGTTGTTAAAAGTCGGGACTGAAGACGATCTCGTTTAATAATGTTTATACGGTAGATTGTTGTTTAAGAGTTGGAACAGCAATCGGAACTTTATAGAATTCAGTAAAACCTTCAATCGATTTGCCAGCGGTTAAACTATCAGATAGCCCATCCTTCATATTTTGATCAGTGTAGATAACGACACAGCTAACATCAAGCACATATTCCGCTTAAGAAGTATGAAAAATGCGTTCGTCAGCTCATAACGACCGTTTTTAAACAGCTATATATGAACTGAATAATAGCAACTGAATATATCGCTTAGTAACTCTGTATTGTTAAGGTTGCCGCTATTAATCGTAGAATACTGGAAATTAAAATAGTCGCTATTTATATAGAAAAATTTTTCGCACCTACCACGCAAACGACTGCTCCTAATGTACTGATCAACATACCAATACTAACTGTCTCATGCAGCAACAATGCCGCCTAAAGCCAAACCACGATACCAGAACAGAAACCCGATAAACATACTAAATACAGCAATATAAATTAGGCTTGCCCAAGCAGCAAAACCCACTTCTTCCAAAGATTTTGGCCAGGTTAACCACATCAGCGGTAACATAACAGGTAGAGACAACACTAAAGCCCAACTGATTACTTGCCAACTACCGAGCTCTCGTGACAATCGTGCCCCTTCAGCATAACCGAGACCGCAAGCCACGACAGCGCCGAACAATTGGGGCGCTGTTATCAGCATTATTCTTTGCCAAGAAGATTGAGCGTTATATGAGTATTGAGACACAGCTAGATGAATCAGTACAAACGCGCTATTATCAGGTAAAAGGATAAGTGTTTTTAACATCTGCAGAGCGCCTAATGGAATCCTTTGATATTAAAGAGGAGGTCGCTAAAGTAGTTATTGAGGTCTCTGACGCGCGCTTTTAGGATGTGACGGCAGTCGCAGCTATTAACAAGATTATTATCAAGTTTCACCGCCAAGGTACTGAAGTTGAGCTCCTCGGTCTGAATGAAGCCAGTCAAGCGATGGTAGAAAAATTCGGCGTTCATGACAAATCGGATGCCACTAATAGCTTAGGCACTCATTGATAAGCTTACCCATTCAATAATAAAAATACTAAGGATAAAATAATGACAACACAACAGCATATTCTAGCGTGTATTGATGGTTCGGCAGTGACAGAATCCGTGTGTGATTATGCCGCATGGTATGCCAGTCGCTTGGGCTTACCGGTTGCATTATTAAATGTGATCGACGTACCAGCGTCGACAAGACGGGATTTGTCAGGGGCGATAGGTATCAACAGTCGCCAAGTTTTATTAGAAGAATTAACCCAGTTAGATGAACAAAGAGCCAAAGTAGTCAACAGTTATAGCACCGCCTTGGTCCAAGATGCAAAAAGCTATATTGAAAGTCACTTCGATGTAGACGTCGGTATCTATCAGCGTCATGGCAAGCTATTACCTGCTATTGAACATTTCCACACCCAAAATCGCGCCATCGTAATGGGACGGCGTGGAGAAGATCATAAAGGCAGTCGAATCAATATTGGCAGCCAAATCGAAACGGTTGCGCGCGCGTCCAGCATACCTATCCTAATTTGTTCAGAAGCATTTACCACGCCTACCTCGTATATGATTGCCTTTGATGCCAGTAAAATAGCCATTACCGCTACACAAATGGTTGCTAGAAGTTATTTACTCAAAGGGTTGCAAGGTCATATCGTGATGGTCGGTCATCATGATGAATTGTCTAAACAAAGCTTAGCGGCAGCAGTTGCGGAACTCATGTCTGCAGGTTTTATGATCAAGGCACATCACTTACCTGAGACAGATGCCGTTAATGGATTATTGACCTTTCAAGCAGACAATAATATCGATATCATCGTGATTGGTGCTTATGGACGTTCTAAATGGCAGCAGCTGTTTTTAGGTAGTACAACAACCGAGATTATTGCCAGTACGCTCTCTCCAGTTATTTTAGTGCGCTAGAGGGTAACGTGCATAATAATAGCTATTACTATTATTAAAGGTATGAAAGGAAATTAACTGACCATGATTTGGCTAAAAATGCTCATTGGCGCGTTGATGGTATTAATCATTCAACTATTTGCCCAAACCCGATTTTTTTATTTGGCAGCGCTTGCACCACTATTTCCAACCTTTACTCTAATCAGTCATTTCTTAGTCGGTACGCAGCGTAGTACTGCAGATTTAAAAGTAGCGCTGGTTTTTAGTATGCTTGGCGTCATACCGCATTTCATTTATACGCTTTTGGTGTTTTTCACTTTTAGCCATATTGGCTTGTATAAAGCATTATTATTAGGTGTGGTAGGTTGGCTGCTGGCCGCTGCCATTTTGGTATTGGCATGGCAGCAGTACCAGATTTAGAGAGTTATCTTCAAGCTATCTAAATCTGAGTCCTAGCACTATTGCATACGGTTATCCAAGCTGGACGAGAACGTCTTCAGATATCACTGAGTATGATGTTTTATAGGCATTGCCAAATCGAATAAAACATACTCATTCTGATATTACGAGAAAGGTGATATCTGATGTCAGATCCACAAACATTAGCTTAGAAAATAGAGGGTCAACTAAGCCTATTTATCAACAGCTTCAGTTTCAAATTCAGCAAGCATATCAGCAATACGCTGATCTTTTTGTCGCCATATTTGCTCTATCCAGTCGAACATTTGCGCTTTGGTCGCCTCATCATTTTCGTAACCACCATTTTGAATACTGGAAAATAGCGCATCAGGCATGTCAATATGCCGTACATCCACACCTAAGCGCTTAATATTACCTTTCCATAAGTCACTATAAGTCGGTACGCCATCAGGATAAACGATGGTCATATCCAAGATGCCATCTATGTCTGCGCCCAATGCGTTGATAGCAAGAGACAAACCGCCGGCCCGTGGCTTAAGTAAATGCGTGTAGGGCGAATGCTGCTTGTCACGTTTAGTGGGGGTAAAGCGCGTCCCTTCTAGATAACTAAGCAGCGTAAAAGGCTTGTCTTTAAGCAGCGCGCAGGCACGTTTTGCTTCTATGATATCTTTGCCTTTTAATGACGGGTTTTTAGCAATGGCTTCTTTAGAATGCCGACGCATCATTGGGAAATCTAAAAAATAAAAGGTCTGACCAACGATAGGGATATATATCAATTCAAACTTAGTAAAAAAGCGCGTTAACGGTAAGCGCTTTTCACTAATATATTGAACGATACTGGTGTCGACCCACGATTGATGGTTGCTCACGAGTAAGTATTTACCGTTTATATGCGTGTCATCAGGCAAACTAATACGCCAGTCTTTTTGTGGCAAAATATTGTCAATCAGGGCGTTGTTACTATTGATCCAGTGATTGGCGATTTTAATCACGATCTTATCAGCAACAGGCGCGCCGGTAACCATTTTGGTCGCGCCCATTAACCACATGGGGATGCTACCACCAAAACTATTGCCAGCAATGACGCCAGTTGCAGTCGCCAGTGAAACGGCTTTGCCAAGTTTAGGAGTGCGCTCATGTATTTTTTGAATAAGTGATGCCAATCGCATGTTCAGTCCTTTTTATCTATACTTATTATTAGCTATTGCTAACGCCATTAGATAATTTTAGCAGAAATCAGTATGAGTGTACGACTGTGACGTGACTGGTGATAACACACAATATATATGAATAATTTTATGAGTGAATAAATACAGAGCCACCGTTCATTATTTAATCATTCAAAGCAGAAATTGTACAAAATAGGGCAAAGAAAATCATACTTAAACGTTCGGTAACCCCGCTAGCTATTACCTATAGTCTATTCACTATAAAAAGAATATATTGTTGCTGGTATGAATTTTGCGAAACTTTTATTAGAAGTATCTGTCTGGCAAAGTGAACAACAAGCGAGAAAAATTTATAGCAGCAGAATGTTATGATAAATGTTGTGACAATCGTACGTATTTTATGTTGAGCTTACTATAAGTACTTAGCCACTTAGCCACTTAGCATTGGCAACCAAAATACCAAGGCTAAAAGTGTGACTAGCAATACGGGAGGAGTGATTAATAAGCCAATCTTCATATACTGACCCCAGCTGATTTTATAATCTTTCTCTGCCAGTACATGTAGCCATAGCAAAGTTGCTAAGCTACCAATCGGGGTAAATTTTGGACCTAAATCATTGCCCATGACATTGGCATAAATCATCAGCTCACGTGTTGCCGCGGGGACTTGAGCGCTATCAATAGCAAGTGCGCCGATAAGTGTCGATGGCATATTGTTCATGACTGAAGCGACAATAGCAGAGAGAAAGCCAGTCCCTAACGTAGCAATGACATTACCTTGTTGCCCTAACCAGTTAAGTATCTTTGCGCCATAGGCGGTGAGACCAGCATTGCCCAAACCATAAACGACCAAATACATACCGATTGAAAATAAGACGATTTGCCATGGGGCTTTGCGCAAGACATTGGTCACAGAAAACTTTGTACCACGACCGCCTTGCCACCAGCGACCTGCGATTGCCATCAGCACTAGTGCCGCGATACCAGTCACCAATGAGATCACGATACCGAGTAATTCGGTGGCAAAATAAGCAATAAGTAATAAGGATAATAGTGGAAAAGCCGCTCGAAAAACCAAAGGATCTTTGATAGCAGACTGCGGTGAACTAAGATTATTAGTTGCATAGTGTTTTGGAATATGGCGCGCGTAGACTACCCATAACACCAGTAACGTTGCAATAACAGACACTATATTCACTGGCACCATGACTGCCGCATAGCGACCAAAACCAATATCGAAATAATTGGCACTAACGATGTTGACTAGGTTAGAAGTCACGAGAGGCAGACTTGCCGTATCGGCAATAAAGCCGGTAGCAATAATAAAGGCAAAGGCAGATTTAGGAGTAAAATCAAGGCGCAGCAAGATAGCGATCACGATAGGGGTGAGCAATAATGCCGCCCCATCATTAGCAAAAAAAGCCGAAATAAACGCCCCTAGAATGACAATCATAGGAAACAGCAAACGCCCCTGACCATTGCCCAATCTTGCTACATGTAAGGCTGCCCAGCCAAAAAAACCAGCCTCATCTAATATCAGTGAGATGATAATGAGCGCGACAAAGGTGAAAGTCGCATCCCAGACAATATTCCAGACGATACCAACATCTGATAGTTGCACCACTCCAAAGAGTAGCGCGACTAATGCGCCACCCATCGCACTCCAGCCGATACCCAATCCTTTTGGCTGCCATATGACTAAGACCAAAGTGACGATAAAAATCGCTAACGCGAGCATAAAAGTGCCTTAATAAAACAATGACGTTAAAAACATCTGATGTTATGGCAAGTTGACGTTATATAGTCGATTTAATTTAAGAAAAATACAGTGATGCTGGCATGGATTTTTTGCAGCCTCTGTCACGCTTGCGAACAGCAAGCAAAAAAATCATACCAGTAGCACATGGCTATAAATGACTCTCTTTTATTTTGAACTGACTATAACGATTTTTGATTGACGCGCTTTGATAGCTCATCACGGCTTTCTACGCGTTCAGAATAACGATCGGTCAGATAAGTAGAGCGTCCACGTGTGAGCCAAGTAAACTTCACCAATTCCTCACACACATCGACGATACGCTGATATAAAGGCGACTGTTGCATGCGGTTATCGTCGTTAAATTCCAAAAATGCTTTCGGAATAGAGGACTGATTGGGTATGGTAATCATGCGCATCCAACGGCCAAGAATACGTAGCTGATTGACGGTATTAAAGCTCTGACTGCCGCCGCTAACTTGCATTACGGCAAGCGTTTTACCTTGAGTCGGGCGCACACCACCTAAAGATAGCGGAATCCAATCAATCTGCGCTTTCATAATACTGGTGATACTGCCGTGGCGTTCAGGACTGACCCAGAGCATGCCTTCTGACCATGCTGCCAGCTCGCGCAATTCTTGCACTTTTGGATGATCGGCATCGGTACTATCAGGCAACGGCAATCCTGATGGATCAAAGGTACGTACCTCGCAACCATACCAGCGCAATATCCGACTTGCTTCTTCCGCTGCCAGTTTAGAAAACGAGCGTTCACGCAAAGAGCCATATAGCACTAATATTTTTGGTGGATGACGTAAATCATTAGTAGCAATTAGAGCATCAATATCAATCGGTTGCAGTTCTGCCGCATCAATATTCGGTAAATCATCATAGTTACCAGCTTCGGATATGATGTTGTCCCTAGAGTTGTAGATAATTTCGCCATCTTCTTTGGTAAAGCTACTCACTGGATGGTTTAATAATTCAAATACCTGTTCTGAAGGTCGACATAAAGCTGCGCCTTTATCGGTCACTACAATAGGACGATTCATCAAAATAGGATGCGCCATCATGGCATCAATAAGCTGCTCATCTGATAACGCTAGGTTATCCAAACCAAGCTCTTTATAAATATTTTCCTTCTGGCGTAGCAGTTCGCGTGGTAATAGTTGCATCAAAGCCAATAGCTCAAGCAGATAGTCGCGAGTAGGTGGTGTTTTAAGATACTCAATGACATTCGGCTGTTCACCTGACGCCTTCATTATTGCTAAGGTATTGCGAGAGGTGCCGCAGTTGGGATTGTGAAAAATGATAGGTGTCATAACAACCTTTTATAATGTTAGAAGTGTTTGTATTTTTAAACAGAATAATCGTTTAGTTATTAAGCTTATTAAGTACGCTAGTGTCACAATCACTCAAACTTTCTAAAAGTGAGTCACACAGCTCTGGGTGTCCAGCGCAGCAGTCTTTTAATAAAAACTGAACGACAGCTTCCATATGCGAGAGGGAGGCGCGATAGATAATCTGGCGGCTTTGGCGTTGTGAGACCACCCATCCTGCTCGTGCAAGAACGGCTAAATGAGCAGACATTGTATTATGCGGGACATCAAGCTGACGGGCGATTTCACCAGCAGGCAGACCGTTAGGCTCATGACTGACCAGCAGCATAAATGCCTTTAGTCGAGTGTCTTGAGAGAGGGCAGCAAAGCTGGCAGTAGCGTTAGTTATTTCCATATGTCTAATAATATAGACATGTTAATTCAAGTCAAGGTGTTTTGCAGAATAATCAACGAGTCTAAGTCATCAATAGTGAATAAATTGACTTCAATAAGAAAATAAGTAGTGATCCAAAATATATGCAATCAGCTCTATATGTATAACTTCTCACTTTATATAGAGCTGACTGTTAATAGCTGCTGCGTAAAAAATCAAATAGAGCTGAGAGTTTTTATCTAGCACTATGCCTAGCATAGATTAATTTGAGGTCGCAGCAGTACTTAGCTTACCAAGAAGCGTTGAGACGTCACTGATGACTTTGTCGCAACCTTGAATATTATGGCGTGCTTTAAGATAGTCAGGACTATTGTATGAAAGATATACCTTTTTATCTGCGCCTTCGCTAATGAGTACTTTTTGCGGTAAATCAATCGCCACATTTTGAGCGCACTGCATCAGTTTGGTGCCAGCTTTCGGATTACCGAAGAGGATGACTTCCGTCGGTCTTAACTCTAAATTGACGCCTTCAGCATTTTTTTGGTGATCGATTCTGGTAAATAGCGTTAAGCCTTTTTCTTTGATGATAGATTCGAATCTATCGGCAGTCTCTTTAACCGAATAATCACTCTCAAGTGTGACCAAGCCATCGCCAATATTTGCATAAGCAGCAGTCTCTTTAACTGATTGGTTATCCTTAGATGTTTGCACGTTTTGCCCAAGGCTTGCACAAGAGGATGCTAGCAATGCAAAAGCGACCATGGGAATAATTTTAATCATAAGTTTACCTATTGGTTAGTATTTATAATTAGTGGCACTAAATAATCATTGTGCGTAACAAAGATCGATATTGCAATAATATAGTTATATTTGCTTGCTCAGAATAATTTGCTCAGCAAGCAGGTTTACATCCGCTGCAACTAAATTTGGAACTGGAACATTGGCTGCTAAGAAAATAGCATTATGCGGTGGCGTGAGAAATGCCCCAAGGTAGCCAGTAGCTTGCGCGCCTATTTATAGAGATGGCATAAACAACTTGGTAGAAACCAATTAATAAACCACTCATTTATTTCTAAATGGCATGATTAATAAGTGCCACAATGACGCATTTTGTTTGGCAGTAGGGTATTCAATTAAACCGATATCAATTTGATCATCGGTTTTTTTTGCGACACTTTTATAGCTACCGAACAATTTATCCCACCAAATAACGCTAAAGCCATAGTTTGAGTTGGTCTCACTCACGACTTGGCTATGGTGTATACGGTGCAAAATTTGGGTCATTAATATAAGGCGCGCTGGTTTTTCAATGGCTGGTGGCAGGCGAATATTGGCATGATTAAATAATGCTAAACCGTTTAGTGCGATCTCAAATATGAGTACTGCTATAGCAGGGACGCCCAGTACAATAACGGCAATCAGCTTTATCAGAATACTGAGTACAATTTCAAGCGGATGAAATCTAAGACCGGTGCTGGTATCGACATGCGCATCGGCATGGTGCACTCGGTGCAAACGCCACAATATAGGAACGCGATGAAACAGTCGATGTTGCCAATAGATTAAAATATCAAGCAAAATCAAACTAAGCACAATGACTATGATGCTTGGCAGCTCTATGAGATTAAATAAGCCAATACCATTTTTTTGGGTATAAATTGCCACCGCCGTCAGACCAATCGGTACTACTAGGCGGGCAATAAGCGATGAGGCAAACACCAATCCAAAATTAGCGAACCAACGCTTGCTACTTTTAATGGGTGATTGTCGTGCTGGTTTCAGCCATTCAACTAGCATCATTATCACTAAAATGCTAAAAAAGAAGCCGAGTCGCCACCATACTTCATGTGTCATCGATTGCTCCATTTATTTTAGCTTCTATTTCGGCTTCTTGCTGTTTGAGCGTATGGTAACCGCCATATATGCGGGTAAAAATAGTAATCGTACACGCAATAGCGAAGAGCGTTGCGAATAAGGCAAAATGCTGTGGCCAAATACAAAAGGCTATAAATAGCGCAATGGTTTCCGTGCCTTCGGTTAGGCCATTTAGATAATAAAAGCTTTTATATTTAAACTGTGGTCTATCAATTTTAAGCTTTTCAGCGGCAATAGCAAAGGCTAAAAAGCTTGAGCCAGTTCCAATAAATGTCGCTAATAATAATGCACCAGCAACAGCGTTCTGCTCAGGATGGGAGAGAATAAATCCAAACGGAATCGCCGCGTAAAATAGAAAATCGAGAGTAATGTCTAAATAACCGCCAGCGCTAGAGCTTTGCTTGGCATATCTTGCCAGCGCGCCGTCAAGACCATCTAAAATCCGATTCAAAATGATAGCGACTAATGCCGCATACCAATACTCAAAGGCGATTAGTGGTACGGCTAGTAGTCCAATTAAAAACCCCACTACCGTCAACTGATCAGCTGTTATAGAACGCTTATGCAGTACTATAACTATGGGCGTTAACAGTGGTTTTATAATGGGAGTAAGGTACTTATCTAGCATACTGGTTGCCTTTTGGCTTTAAACTTGTGAATCTAAAACTATTGTACTGAGTTGATAAGCTGTTAATTAACACTCTCTAAATGAATCACTTTGCCATTAGTTGCCTCAGCATCGCTATGGTCGTGGGTAACCATAATAGCAGGCAGGTTACGGTTACGAATTTGCTCAAACACCAATTGGCGTGTATCCACTCTCAACTGGGTATCCAGTTTACTAAATGGCTCGTCTAGTAAAATGGCTTTAGGCTCGCTAAGGAGTAGTCGTAGTAACGCAACTCGCGCTTGTTGTCCGCCAGAGAGACTATCGGGATGGCGGTTGCTAATGCCTGCTAAGCCTACTTGCGCAAGTGCGTCCTCTATTTTTTCCAGCCGCTGTTTTTTATTGCCTTCTTTCTTACCCTCTTTATTACTTTTAGGCATCGCAAAAGCAATATTTCCGGCAACTGATAAGTGCGAGAACAATAAAGCATCTTGATACAACACTCCGATATTACGTAAATGGGTTGGTAGGTTGCTGATATTCTGACCGTTAAGTAATACCTCACCAGTAGCGCTAAAACTGCTGGCAAGTGTGCCTGTCAGCCAATTTAATAGACTCGATTTACCGCTACCCGAAGGTCCCATGATAGTAAGTATTTCGCCGCCATTGACTTGCTCATTTAAGCTGAGTAATAACTGGTCTTGACGAAAAAGCTGTAAGTTTTTTATCTGTAAAGAGGATTGCATCAAGACACCTTTAACATTACGCCTGTTTAAAAATATGAGTTTTTAACGATGTACGCTTTTAATTCATAATTTGTACGTTTAATAATATACAGTTTTAACGAGCTGCACATTTAACGCTTTGCACTCTTAAAGCCTCGCACTTTTAAAAAAGTACTTAGGTAATATCCACGCTAGCGTAAAACCGATTAACGGTAACGCCATTTGTATAATGGCATAAACGGCACTAGTGCGTCTGCTGGCGCCATTAGCTAGAGTAACGGCCTCGGTAGTTATAGTGGCTATGCGCCCGCCACCGGCTAGCAAGGTCGGCAGGTATTGCCCAAAACTGATTGCCAAGCCTAATGCCACTGCAATTAAAATAGGCGCAAATAACTGCGGTAATTTAATCTGAAAAAATACTTTGCTAGGAGTAGCGCCAAGGCTGGCAGCTACATTGGCAAAACGCGGATCTAAGCGCCGATAGCTACCCGACAGCGATAAAAATACATAAGGCAGTACAAATAATAAATGGGTAAAGGCGACGTTAAAAAACGTGGTTTGGTTATTGACCAATTGCTGTAACCATACCAAGCCAAATAAAAAGGCAATACTGGGCACTAATAGCGGTAAATAAATAATCAAACTGGTAAAGGGAGAAATGACTTTGGCAGTGAGCTGCTCTGATTCTAAACAAAGCAAAGTGAGCACCACAGCAAAAGTAGTCGTTATTAGCCCAATAGTAATCGTATTAAAGAGCGGGCTGCCTATTTGCATCAAGGCGCTTTGAAAATGCAGTAGTACAAATTGCTCTGGTAGCGCCGCTGGAAAACGCCAAAATCCTGCAACCGACCACATTACTAGTCCAATCAATACCATTAATATAAAACCAATAACCACAGTGGTCAGTACTACGGTTATTTTTTGCCAAACAGTATCGCCATAGTTGCGCTGACCATTGGTGATTGACTGCCTACATAAGTACTTTACAACCTTTTCAGCAGCCAGCCAAAAGGCAAGTAAGCCACCTGTTAGAGCAAGCTGTAATACTGCACCAGCAGAAGCTTTTATACGTAAATTTAAATCGACATCGTTAAACCAATTCATGATGGCAACGGCCAATGTTGGCGGGGTATTGGGACCTAATATGAGTGGCATCTCGACACTGGCGCTGGCATAGGCGAGTACGGCAAATATAGGCAGGCGTAATAACGGATAGAGACTGGGCAATACCACTTTAAAAAAAGCCGTCATTGGGTAGTAGCCTAAATTAAGCGCTACCTTGTGCTGCTGGCGTAACTTTTTGCCAAACTCAGGTTGCGCCAATACGCCGAGCGCCATTAACAATAAGAATGGCAGCTCTTTTAGCGTTAAGCCCAAAATGATACTGATACCATAAGCATCGTGCGGAAATATACCGTGCGGTGCCAGCTCCCAGCCAGTTAACCACGGTGAGATTATGCGAGAGAACATACCGGATGGGGCAATTAAAAAGCCAACGGCAATCGCTGCTGCTGCATGTGGGATCACTAAAATAGGGCTAAGTAAACGCTCAATACGATTAAGCCAAACGCTATTAAAAAAAGCGGCCAGCATCATAATCGTTATTACAAAGGCAAGAAAAGTGCTTATTAAGCCAGCTGCCACGCTTAAATTAACCATTTTCGCAAGGCCCGGCGTTTGCCAAAGTTCCTTAAAACCTTGCAGGCCAAACGTTGTTTTCTCGAGTGCTGGTGACCAACCAAAGGCCGGTAATAGCACACTGATTAAACCGCCAAATACCGGCAATATAAGCAACAATAATAAAAATCTTGGGCTCAGTTTTACAAGGCGTGTAAAGTTATCGGTCTTGTAAGTCGTTACTGGTGCAGTATTAGTTTCTTTAGCAGCAACTTTCTCAGCTTCTTTATTATCTGCTTTTTTATTAGGCGCGGTACTCATGGACTGACCCCATAACGCATCTGCCAGCCTTGCATAATCGCCTCAACCCAGCTTGGATGCGGCTCGCTCACTGTGCGTTTGATACTATTAACAGGCAAGGCGCTAGGATGCGGCTTGCTTATTTTAAATAAGGCTTGTTGCTCGGGGCTGAGCATGGATTGAACAAGCACGGTGCTATCGCCCCAGATATGAGGTTTTTGTTTGTGTGCCTGTGCGGTGGGGCTGAGCAAGAAGTTAGCGACCAGTTGCGCGCTTGCTTGATGGCTGGCGTTATAAGGAATGGCGACAAAATGGGTATTACTCAAACTACCGTCATCCATGGCATAGCTACGAATACTTGTCGGTAAGTCATAACGCTGTACCGCAGCAGGTATTTCAGGTGCTGAAAAGGTAAAGGCTAAGCTTAGTTCGGTATCGTCGACTAAACGGCGCATTTGTGCGCCACTTTGTGTAAAAGACTCGCCCTTGCGCCATAGAGTCGGGTGCAGCTTATCTAAAAACTGCCATAATGGTTCTAATACTAACGCTGTATTTTGCTTAGTCGCTGGCTGGTTTAATTGTGATTTTATGCTTTCCGGGCTTTGCTCATGGAGCATGACCAAGGCATATTTTAAAAAGCTCATGCCCAAAAAATCAGGCGGCTTTGGGTAACTAAAGCGTCCAGGATGTTGGGCACTCCAGCGTGATAGCTCATTTAACGTGGTTGGTGGTTTGTTGTTTTCTGATCCGTCAATCGCTAAGCTATCATAATAAAAAGTAAGCGATGCCTGTCCCCACGGGGCTTCCATACCTTCGGTTGCAATACCAAAGTCAAAGGTAACGGCAGGATTGTTATTGGGATCGGTAAGGGTAAAGTTTGGTAATTTATTCGCCCATTGTTTCAATAATAATGAGTGCTCATTCATGGTGGCAAAATTAGCCCCATTTATCCACACCAAATCAACGCTACCTTGGCGGTTATTATTGGCTGATTTTTCCGCTAATACTCGGCTGACGGCTTCGCTGGTATCGCTGAGCTTGACATGCACTAAGTTAATGTTGTATTTGTTCTTAACTTGCTTGGCTACCCATTGTAGATAAGCGTTTATCTGTGGATCACCGCCCCACGCATAAAAGTAAACCTCTTGGTTTTTACCCTGCGTTTCTATCTGCTGCCAGTACGATTGCTCTTCGATACTGGTATGGGTAATTGCCGTGCTTGCTGTGATGCCCACACAGATACTCAAAAAAAAACCAAGCGCCACCCAGTAAAGGCGGTAGCGCGTCAGTGTTGGCCAAGGCTTGATAGCGGGCATTTAGATTCCAGTTGTTATCCAAAATTAATATCATCTAAAGTTGATTTTCATATTACTCTTGTTAAGAGTACCTGTTTTATCAAGTCAAATTGCGCCTAAAAATAACGCTTTTGACGATTACTCTAAATGCGTCTTAAACAGGTCTTAAGCATCTTTGAAAAAATTACCCTCTACGCCAAGTATGATATTTTTCTACCCATTTTAATACGCCTTCAGGCGCATGCGACCGTTTCCATTCACCGGCTACCGACTTGTTGCCTTCAGCCCAAGTCGGATAGCTATGAATGGTGCCGAGTATTTTATTAAGCCCTAAGTTATGCTTCATTGCTAGTACAAATTCCGCCAATAAGTCGCCTGCATGCTCAGAGACGATCGTCACCCCAAGAATTTTATCTTTGCCTTTAGGAGTAATGACTTTGATAAAGCCCTTAGTTGCGCCCTCAGCAATAGCGCGGTCTAATGCTTTAAATTCAAAACGGGTGACTTCATAATCGATACCTTTTTCAATAGCTTCTTGCTCATTGATGCCCACGCGAGCGACTTCTGGGTCAATAAACGTCGTCCACGGTATCACTCGATAATCCACTTTAAACTTTTTAAGATGACCAAATAGACCGTTTACGGCGGCGAACCATGCTTGATGCGAGGCCACATGGGTAAATTGATAAGGGCCAACAACATCACCTGCGGCATAGATATTCGGATATAAAGTTTCTAAATATTCATTGGTTACAATGGTGCGATCCGTTTCAATGCCCAATGCTTCGAGGCCGTAACCCTCAAGGCGAGCGCTACGACCAACAGCACAAAGTAGCTCATCATATTCAATAGCAAATTGTTGTTCTTGATGTTTAACCACAATGAATTTTTTACCGTCGCGCGCTTCACAGCGTAGTGCTTGGTGTGAGGTGAGAATATTGACACCGCTTGCTGCTAAGGCTTCATAAGCAAAACTTGATACCTCAGTATCTTCTTTCTTAATCAAGCGAGCACTTCTTTCAATTTGGGTAACGCTTGAGCCGAGTCGCGCAAAACTTTGCGCCAGTTCACAGCCAACTGGGCCACCACCGAGTACCACAAGTTTTTTTGGTGCTTCATCAAACTCAGCAAACTTGCGCCATAGGGTATCGCTGGTGACATAGCCGGTTTCTTCGATACCGGGTAATGGCGGGATAAAGGGGCGTGCGCCTGTGGCAATAACGATAGTACGCGCCGTGAGGGTTTGCGTGCCGCCATCGTTAAGCTCGACCTTGACCGTCCACGGGTCGATTAATTTAGCGTAGCCTTTTAGGACTTCTACGCCTAAATCGGCATAACGCTCAACACTGTCATGCGGGGCAATAGCGTCAATCACGGTTTGTACGCGCGCCATTACTTTCTTAAACGAGAATTGGGGGGTCATATTATCTAAGCCGTAAAGCTCGCCATGCCGAATTTGCTCAGCAACTTTGCCACTTTTAATCACTGTTTTACTGGGTACGCAACCATAGTTTAAACAGTCACCGCCCATCTCACCAGCTTCGATTAAGGTTACTTTTGCTTTGACAGCCGCAGCAATATAGCTGGTGATTAAGCCGCCCGCACCAGCACCGATAACAATCATATTACGGTCGAATTTTTTAGGTTTATGATAGTTTTTATAGACGCGGCGTTTTTTAAAACCATTCAAAATCGCTTTAGCAATCAGTGGGAAGAAACCTAATAACGCAAAGGATAAAATCAGATTAAGCGATAAAATACCTGACAAGCTCTCAACTTGCGCCAATTGCGTACCGGCATTTACAAACACAAAAGTACCAGCCAACATACCAATTTGGCTCACCCAGTAAAATGTCCGTGCTTTAATAGCGGTGAGACCCATGAGCAGATTGATTAAAAAGAACGGGAATATCGGTACTAACCGTAAAGTAAATAAGTAGAATGCGCCTTCTTTTTTAACGCCAGCATCAATAGCTGCAAGACGTTCTGGGAAGCGCTGCTGAATTGTATCGCGTAGAAGATAGCGTGAGACTAAAAATGCTAACGTGGCACCAATGCTGGAGGCAAAAGAGGCGACCAATAAACCCTCAGCTAAACCAAACAATGCACCTGCTGCCAAGGTTAAAATAGCTGCGCCCGGTAAAGATAGGGCAGTCACCAATACATACAGTAAGAAAAAGCCACCAATAACTAATAACGGAGATTGCGCTTTAGATTGCTCAAACTCTGCCATTGAGCCTTTTAGTCCATCTAGCGTTAGCAATTGATTTAGGTCAAAATAAAAAAACAGAACGATAGCCAGCGCTGCAATCCCTAATAAAACTATTTTTTTAATCATAAAATGCCCGTTTAAGTAGTACAGCAAAGCTCTGAATGTTTAGATAGTATTGCCATTTAGCGACTACTTATCACTTTAACTTAAAAATGGCAGTCCGATTGACTTTTAAACAACAATGTTTTGAGCAACTATTTTTCAAACAGCGTAAGAGCAACAGATGGTTTATAACATACCCAAACGGCTCACGTTGTTAGTCATCGTTGTTATTTAGGTTTTTCGAAACTAACTGTTTAATTTGATTCGCAATGCTGATGCGCTAAGTGAATAAAAGCTTTCGTAGCAGCGTTCTGATAAGCCCCTTTTCGTTGCAGTAATACCGCAGTGCGCTGGAGTAAAGAGGGCGCCAGTGCAATCGCAATCAGCTCATCTCGATTACTCACGATGTTGGACGGCAATAATGTGGTCAATTGAGTATGGTGTACTATTTCAAGAACGGCGCTTAATGAATTGGCTTCCATCAACACCTGCGGTTTTATGCCGTGCTGACGGCAATAATGTTCAATTTGTCCACGAGTTACAAACTCATGGCTTAGCAGTACTAATGATTGCTCGCTTAGCGTTTGTAAATCAATCGCTTGATACTTTGCAAGTGGGTGGTCTTTATTCACAACCAACGCCAGTGTTTCAACGAGTAAGGTCTGGGTTTCTATCTCGGCAGAATGCACCTGCGCAAAGGCAATACCCACATCAAATTCATCATCAAGTAATTGCTTCTCCATCTGTTCCTGTGACATTTCCTGCACGCTCAGGGTAATGTTTGGGTGAAGATTATGAAACGTCTTTATCAATGGCCCTATAAGGTAAGTGGTGAAAGTGGGGGTAATCGCAATACGCAACGCGCCGCGACTCAGGTTTTGCACATCGTGAAGCGCTCGCCGTCCCTCTTCTAAATCCTGTAGTGCCTTGTGCGCATAGCGCGCATACACTTCACCAGCGTCGGTAAGTTTGACATGACGCCCCGAACGATCAAACAAAGTCGTCTCCAGACTTTCTTCTAACTGCTTAATCTGCTGTGATAAAGCAGGCTGCGAGACATACAGAGACGCTGCTGCTCGTGTAAAGCTTTGATGCTCTGCTACCGCAAGAAAATATTTTATGTGTCGAAGTATCATGATTTATCTACAGTCTCTTATATATCGTTTTTTATCTAAGTTTTTTATATCTTATATAAAATATTATGATTTAACTATAAGTATTTATTATCGATATCATAATATACCAGTCTTTTACCTTATGATCATAACGGCGTATTATTTACTTTATCGACACAACACAGCCAACGGTTATGAAAGATATTATTGAAGGTTTTTTGAAGTTTCATAGTGATGCTTATCCGAAACGCGCTGATTTGTTCAAAAATTTAGCGACTAAGCAAAACCCGCGCACGCTATTTATCTCATGTTCGGACAGCCGCTTAGTACCTGAGTTGGTCACTCAGCGTGAACCAGGCGGGCTATTTGTCATTCGTAATGCTGGTAACATCGTCCCGTCTTATGGGCCAGAGCCAGGCGGGGTTTCGGCCTCAGTAGAATACGCTGTAACTGCCTTGCAAGTTACCGATGTGGTGATTTGTGGACATTCAGACTGCGGAGCCATGTCAGCTATTGCTAATTGTACTTGTATGGATCATATGCCAGCGGTGGGCAGCTGGTTACGTTACGCCGACTCAGCGCGTGTGGTCAATGAATCTATCAAACATCTAAGCGACAGCGATCGTATCGAATCTATGGTACGAGAAAATGTCATCGCTCAGATTGAAAATATCAAAACGCATCCCTCTGTTCGTTTGGCGATAAGAGAAGGGCGTTTGGCTTTACATGGCTGGGTTTACGATATTGAAACGGGTAGTATTGAGGCGTTAGATGGCGCTACTAACAACTTTGTTCCTCTTACCGAGAATACTGAGGTTCGCGCTTATCCGATACAGCAGCTTTCTGTCGTGGTTTAACCTGACTGTTTAATTTGATTTTTTAATAAAAGAGTATTTGAATTTTATTAAGTATTAAATATCAGCTGTTAAGTATCAAGCATACTGACTAAAACTTTTTTAATTTAACAATCAACCAATCAACCAATCAACCAATCAATTACTAATTTAATTACCACCACTAACTATAAAAGGCACTATCATGATTCAGTCTCAAATTAGCAACAGCGCCCGTCAAGCGCTAACCGATATTATCATTGCGGCAAAAGCTGAGAAAAGCTTATCGTTTGAGCAAATAGCTGCAGGCACTGGTCTCAGTGATGTATACGTCACCGCAGCGCTGCTAGGTCAGCATCCATTACCGACGGAAGCCGCGCAAAAAGTTGGCGCAACGTTAGGTCTTGATGATGAGGCGATCGCCTTATTACAAATGATTCCATTACGCGGTAGTATCGGCAGTGAAATGCCTACTGATCCTACCATCTACCGATTCTATGAGATGATGCAGGTTTATGGTACGACTCTTAAAGCACTGGTACATGAACAGTTTGGCGACGGTATTATCAGTGCAATCAATTTTAAAATGGATATCAAAAAAGTAGCAGATCCAGAAGGTGGCGACCGTGCAGTGATTACCCTTGATGGTAAATTCCTACCTTTTAAACCTTTCTAATAGTTTGTAATGTTTTAAACAAATATGGTAAAAGTCGGCGTCCTGCGTCGGCTTTTTCCGGCCACACTTTGAGCGACAAGGGAAACCTGCTTACTAATGAGTACTGAACGTATTACCTCTAGGATAGACCAGTCGGCGCTGACGTTATTTTGGCCTATGATAGTGATTGCTGGATTGGCACTGACGCTACGCCCGACACTGACGTCCACGGGTCCTCTACTGGAGGAAATCCGCCTGAGTACGGGTATAGGACTTCAAGCAGCCTCATTACTGGTGGTGTTGCCGATGCTGTGTATGGGCATATTTCCATTATTGTTACCTTGGGTTGGTAAGCGCCTGAGCGAAAGTACTTGGATAACTGGCGGTCTGTTTGCCATTGCGTCAGCTGGCTTATGGCGCTTGTGGTTAGGGTCCGGTTGGACATTGATTGCTAGCGCTTTGATAGGCGGTACCGGTATTGCTATCGTACAAGCGTTAGCGCCTGGCGTAGTAAAACGCTGGTATCCTAGGCGTGTTCCGCTAGCGATGGGTATTTATTCAGCTGCTCTCATGGCTGGTGGCGGTATTGCAGCCACACTCAGCCCGCTAGTAGCGCAGCATTATGGCAGCTGGCAAGCGGGCCTGAGTATCTGGCTCATACTGCCGGTCATTGCACTCTTGTTATGGTGGCTCAGACCTTCAGAGGTGATGGAAAGTAAACATAGTGGCGTAAAAGTCAATTTTTTTAGCAATCGCCGAGCGTGGTTATTAGCCAGCTATTTTGGTTTGGCTAACGCTGGCTATGCTTGTATGATTGCTTTTTTACCGACTTATGCTCGTGGTTTAGATTGGAGCGCCCAAAGTAGCGGTGAGCTGATCGGTATCATGACTGTTTTTCAGGTGCTGGGTGCGTTAGGAGCGCCGGCGCTGTCTGCTAAGCGCTTAGATCGCCGCCCTTGGTTATTTTTTGCCGTGGGTATTCAGGTCATCGGTTTTGTAGGGTTAATTCTGATGCCAGCCTCCTTGCTAATTCTTTGGGTGGCACTCATCGGTTGTGGTCTCGGGGCTTGTTTTTCACTCACGTTGACAGTCGCACTTGATCATTTATCACTGCCCAAATTAGCGGGCGCGCTGACGGCTTTTGTACAAGGCATTGGCTTTATTATTACGGCGATTGTTCCTTATTTTGCAGGGGTATTGAGTGAATGGACTAGAAGTTTTCAGGCCGTTTGGTTGATGCTGTTGATCACGCTGGTAGTAATGCTGATTGTCACGATGAAGTTTGCCCCTACAGGCTATACTAAGGCGATGAATCTTACTCATACTTAGAGGTATGTTAACGTTGTTTAACGCACTTTTATAGCCAGTTATACAGCAACCAGCTTATAGTTGATTTACTATAAGATGACATCGACAGTGATACTCCCATCGTCCTCATCGGTCTCGAAGTGCATGCGGTTCTTACACAACGGATTAGCACCAGATGTTTCAATATCAATCGTTTGTTCAAGTAAGGCTGACATACTCTTAAGGTTATCATCTTGAAATTCATTGATTTCTTCATAGCTATACCAAAAGTCATAGCCACCTGCAACGATGGCTAAAAGTAGCAACGCTAACATTGACCAAAAAATCAGCTGAAACTGCATCGATTTAAAGAGTTTATGGAGAGAGAGGTGGCATTGATTACGCCTTATTGTTACTGATATACCAACCAAGTCCTCGGACATTTTTAATTCGGTCTTGCCCCAGCTTCTTTCTTAGACTATGAATCAAGAACTCAATCGCATTGCTTTCAACCTCACCGCCCCAGCCATATAAGGAATCTTCAAGTTCCGTTTTAGACATAACTTTTTCTGGCGACTGCATAAAGGTAGTGAGCAACATATATTCTTTGGCCGTCAAGTCAACAGGAGCGTCAGCCATGATGACGCGCTTATGCGCTGTATCTAGATGTAAATTACCAACAACACTGAGCTGATTGTCCGCCTTGCCTTGAGCACGGCGAATAAGCACGCGCATCCGTGCAAAGACTTCCGCGAGCTCAAAAGGTTTGACCACATAATCATCTGCCCCTGAATCAAGCCCTGCAATACGGTCTTTGACATCATCACGAGCGGTAATAATGAGTACAGGCGTGTTAATCTTAGCATCTCGGATAACGGTCAATACGCCCATACCATCAATCTCAGGCAAGCCTAAATCCAATAAAATAATATCATAAGGTTGAACTTTTAAAGTCAAGATGGCTTGGCGACCATCTTTTACCCAATCGACCGTATAAGCCTCATCTTGCAACGCCTCGCTCAGGCTTTCGCCAATCATTAAATCGTCTTCGACCAGTAGCACGCGCATGAGCTATCCTTTATTGGTAATGGCAGCTTTAAACCAAAACGCTCTAAGCGATATAATAATATCGCTTAGAGCCATTCAGAAATCACTAGATATGAGAGGTTAACTTACTATCTTAGCATTTACTCGCACTACTATTAATCATCACTGTCAGCGGCTTCTACTTGGCTACGAATAATCTTACCAGTCATGCTATCGATAACCACTTTATGTACTTGAGTGCCTTTAACAATCTCAACTTTGTAAGCAGGTTTGCCAAAATCCATATCAAATCCTGCTTCAATGACTTTTCCTTTCACACTTTGGTTAGCCTTTTTTATCGCTTGGTTGAGACTGGTTTTAGACTTTTTCATGGCGTTATATTCTGCTATATCTTCTTTATCAAGCTTCTCTTGCTTATTGCTTAAAACTTTACCGCTATTTGCATCAATTTTTACTTCATATTCAGTATTATTAGCGACAATCTTAACCTCGTAATTGCCACCTGCTGAATGGTCATGTTGATCAAAGTCAGCGCTAACAACATCACCTTTAATGGTTTTTTTAGCAATAACAATAGCTTGCTCAAGACTGATCTTGCTTTGTGCCGCTGCTACGGCTTCACTGACTTGGCTATTGGTGGTGGTAGTTTGTCCTACAGCGATAGCAGCGGTGCTGACACCAGCAATACTCAGTACCATAATGATAGATTTGCTTAGAGTTGATAAGTTTTTCATGATGTTATCCTTTATCTTTGAGTGTTTTTTTATGACAGATGGGTTGTACCATCCACTGTATTTATAATTTCAGTATACGGGATAAAACATAGGAGAAGCTTAGCGCTGACTAAGGGTTACATTAGCTGTGTTTTATTTAGAAAAGTCGTTTAAATTTGGAAGATGAATAAATGAGTTTTGTATTAAACATTATTATTGTGGTGATCAGATAGTCGACGTTTGATAAGCCAAGCAATGATAATGACTACGGCAAGCAACAAGAAGATTTTAGAGTAAGGCGCTAGCATAGTCGCAATGACCTCGTAGTTTTTGCCCAAGTAAAACCCTGCTAGGGTCAATATTGTCGTCCAAATGCTAGATCCCAAAGCCGTTAATACTAAAAACGAGACCAGCGGCATTTTATTCATCCCCGCAGGAATGGAGATCAGTGAGCGAATACCAGGCATCATGCGGCCAAAAAAAACCGCTTTCTTACCGTGTTTATCGAACCAAGCATTGGACGATAAAACATCTTCAGACTTAATAAATACGTATTTACCGTACTTTTCAGTAAATATCATTAGCCGCTCTTTATTAAATATAGTTCCCAAATAATAGAGAGGTAAGGCACCTAAAACGCTGCCAAACGTACCGGCTACTATCACCAACAGTATATTTAAATCACCCCTAGCGGCCGCAAAACCTGCTGCTGGCATAATAAGCTCAGATGGTATAGGCGGAAAAACATTTTCGGCAAACATAGCAAACATAATGCCAAGATAGCCAAACTTTGCCATGATAGCCAGCACCCAGTCACTCATTTGATGCATTGATTTACCTTATATTGTTGATGATTGATTTATTTCTTATTGTAGTAGAGTAAAGCTGAAATACGTTCACAATTTTATATAGAAGATTTCTCAAAAATACTTTATATTCCATTAAAAATTACACATAGAAAAGTGGCTAGCAATAGCCACTTTTTTTATACCACATATCTTTAGTAGATACACTTAGCTTTACGCAACCAGACAGGATGTGTCATGAGACATTTTTATTTAGACTTTATCTTCACAGCCATTGCCCTAGCGGTCGCGGCATGGTGGGGATATTCACATGGCGGTATGGGCGGTATGATA
>NZ_SAXC01000003.1:0-481426 GCF_028895345.1 Psychrobacter sp. DAB_AL62B | reverse complement strand
TTCACGAGTATATTCATTATTACAACAATGAGCGTATTCAGATGAAACTGAAAGGACTGAGTCCTGTGCAGTACAGAACTCAGTCCTTGGGGTAAACTAAACCGTCCAACATTTGGGGGTCAGTTCATTGGCGAGGTTTTTTACGTTTATCCTATTTAGATATATTCTCATGGATAAAGTATGAAAAACATAGAAAGTAATAAAATTAGTCTGCCCTAAATGCTATGATAGGCGCTGTTTTATGAAGCTGGTGCTTTTTACCGTACTAAGTTATCAAGCCAATTTAGAGCGCCAAGACTATAAGCCGAGGTTATGATGTTTTTAGCAATGGATACCGTGTTTGATCAGTGCTCGATCGCAATTTTAGATACCAGCGGTCAAGTGCTATCGAGTCATACCGAAACGGGTAAGCGCCAGCAGACGCAGCAAATTCTACCGATGATTGATGCCGCTTTATCTGAGGCTCAGTTGCGCCTCGCTGATATAAAAGCATTAATATTTAATCGTGGCCCCGGCGCATTTAGTGGTATTCGGATTAATACAGCGGTAGTGCAGGCGTTATCCGTGGCGCATGACATTCCTTGCGTCGGTGTTTCAAGCTTGCAAGCGATTGCCCAAACTGCCTACCAGAAGTATGGCTTGACGCACGTATATAGTGCCCTCGATGCGCGTATGCAGCAGGTTTATTTTGGGCAATATCAATTAGAAAATACTATCATGCAGCCGGTATATATCGAAAACAATGAAAGCACTGAGCAGTTGCTAGATTATGACAGTGAAACAGCGCTTAACATTGCTATCGTCGGCAATGGTGCTGGTCTATTGAGCCTGCATGATGAACAAATAAGCCATGATGAGGTTTGGCCTGATGCAGTAGTAATAGGGCAGTTAGGCATCGCCCAGTTTATGACGTTAGGTGGTACAGATGCCGCGCATGCGCTACCACAGTATCTGCGCAATCAAGCGTGGAAAACGCTCAAAGAGCAAGGGAAAGCGTAGTTTTGCTCTATTAAGATAGAAGTTATTGATAATGACTAAATATGTCGTAGCTATCAACTGTTATAAAAGCAACAATAATATAAGACAGCCTGTAGGTCTGTTTTTAGGAAAATAATTGTGGATATACTCTTATTAATTCAAGCTGTCATCATGGGTATCGTTGAAGGTATCACTGAGTTTTTACCTATCTCTAGCACAGGATATTTAATTTTATCAGCCGATTTGATGGGTTTTTGGACCAAAGAAAAAGTCGATTTGTTTGTGGTGGTGATACAGTTTGGCGCTATTTTAGCGGTCATTTATGACTACTGGGGTAGACTATGGCAAGCACTAATGGGTCTGCTGACGGGTAAAGCAGAGGGCATGAGTAACCCAAGGCAGCTTGGGTTGAGCTTAATTGTTGCCACTATTCCGGTGATGATTGTTGGTTTTACCTTTGCCGATGAGATTAAAGCTTATTTATTTAATCCTATTGTCGTTGCGATTATGTTAATTATCGGCGGTTTGCTGATATTTTATGTCGAAAATCGTCCTAAGCCAATTATTGCGCAAGAAGCAGAAGACGTTAGCCTAAAGACGGCATTGATGATTGGTTTGCTGCAATGTTTGGCATTGATACCTGGTACCTCGCGTTCAGGGGCGACTATCATCGGTGCACTGTGGCTTGGCGTCTCACGTAAAGCTTCCGCTGAGTTTTCCTTCTTTTTGGGTATTCCGGTCATCGTAGGTGCGGCATTATTGGATTTGCTGAAACATCATGACGTATTGACCAGTAGTGAAGATTGGTTAGTGCTAGGCATTGGTACCGTCGTGTCATTTATCGTTGCCTTACTTTGTATTCGCTTATTGGTGGCTTGGGTCAGTCGTCGTGACTTTAAGGTGTTTGCATGGTTGCGTATTATCACTGGTGTGTTGGTTTTAATAGCCGCTTGGGGTTTTGGTTATCAAATGGCAGGCTAAACTTTATAATGGAATGGTTTTTGATAGCAATTCATGATGTTGTAAGTATGAGAAAGGAATGGCAGTCATGACCAATGTAAAGCATGTACCGACCGCTGCTATAAACTGCCAACTACTTTATGTTAGTCAGACGCAGGCAAGTCAAGTCGAGAGCTTACAGGCGTTGATAGCTGAGCATGCGCTACCCATTATTTTAAATATTGAACTGGTGACAGAGAAATTAAATCAAAAACGTCGCCAGCAATTATGCCATACAGCCACTCAACCTATCTTATTGTTAGATGAAAAAGATAAGCTCTCATGGCTGAGTGATGGCTTAGGCGTTGCCCCTGAATGGGATAAGTTACAGCGGCGTGTGGTGAGTGCGGGACGCAAGTCTGAATTATTATTGCAAGCGGCAAAAATCACAGCGGATAGCAGAGTTATTGATGCCACTGCTGGTTTTGGTCATGATAGCTTAATCTTGGCTAGTACTGGGGCACAAGTAACAATGCTTGAGCAGCAGCCTTTGATGGCGCTGCTATTACTAGCAGAACAGCAGCGCATGAGTGCACTAGCAAATTGGCAAAAATTGATGTCACGTTTGCATATCATTAATACTGATGCACTTAGTTATTTTGAAAGCATTAACAATGAATCAGTCGCTGATAATAGTAAAATCGTCGACATGGTGTATCTAGATCCTATGTTTCCAGAGGATAGCTACCAAGATAGTAAAACGGGTAAAGGCGCTAAAGTGGGTAAGCATATGCAAGCATTGCACCAATTGGCCAGCCCACCAACATTAGACGAAGAACGGCAATTGCTACAATCTGCGCAAGCAGTGGTCAGTCAAAATGGTCAAAAACAAGGCCGCGTCATTGTTAAGCGTCCACAATCTGCGCCGTTACTTGCTCATCAACAGCCAAGTGAGAGCTGGCATAACGAAGCGGTACGATTTGACGGTTATTTTGTTTAATGATATCAAATAAGACAGCTTATAAATTTAGGAGCAGGGAATGTCTGTATTAATCGTTTGGGTGATGGGTGCGGCGTTATTGTTAATCAATATTATGCTGCGTACCAGAATTTTGCGACTTGAAGCACGTCTAAAAGAGTTAAGTAATCCTAAAGAGCAATTGGCGTTTTTACGTCAGCAAGCCGCACAAAAAGAGAAAGTTGCTGCAATTAAAGCCTTACGCAAGCAATACCCTGAGCTATCACTCATTGAAGCCAATAAGATGTGGCAACACGTTTAGTGGCATTGATAGTATCAAAGCAGCGTACGCCAAGTTCTATAACCTAAATTGCTATGCACCCAAATTATTACTTAATACTTTCTATCGATGATAATTAAAACGCCATGACATTTAATAACAAACTACAAGCCTACATCCAGCTGACGCGCTTTGATAAACCCGTCGGTATTGAACTGCTGCTTTGGCCAACTTTATGGGGCGTATTATTAGCCGCAATGGGGCAGGCACAGCAGCAGGGTGCGACGGCGGGTCTGCCAAGTCTTAAGGTGTTTGCGATATTTGCCCTTGGTGCGATATTGATGCGGGCAGCAGGCTGTGCGATTAATGACTTTGCTGATCGTAAAGTCGATGGTCATATTAGCCGTACTAAAGGTCGACCGCTAGCCGATGGGCGCTTATCGGGTAAAGAAGCCATTGCGGCTTTTTTAGTGTTGGTGTTATTAAGTGCCAGTCTGTTATTCTTTTTGCCCATTGAGGTGTTCTATTGGTCGTTTGGTGCCGTTATATTGGCATTTATTTATCCGTTTATGAAACGCTATACGCATTTACCGCAAGTATTTTTGGCAGCCGCTTTTGGTTGGGCGATACCGATGGCATATGTAGCGATTCAAGACACACCTGATATCTGGTGCTGGCTATTGTTTTTAGCTTACATGTGCTGGACTGTGGCTTATGATACCCAGTACGCCATGGCTGATCGTGAAGATGATTTAAAGATAGGGGTCAAATCAACAGCGATATTATTTGGCCGCTATGATGTGATTATTATTTCAGTGCTACAAACTTTATTTCTACTCATCATGGGCGCGGTTATGTGGCATTATTTTGCGCCAACCAGCTTGGGCATTATGCCCTTATTTGGACTGGCTTTAGTCGCCATGATGTTTGCCAAGCAAAACAGCGCCTGTGCTAGTCGCAATGCTTTAGCTTGTTTTAAGGCGTTTTTAGCCAATATCTGGGTAGGGCGTTATGTCTTTGCTCTCATAGCCATCGCTTGTATATGGACGACTTTTAATGGATAAATTAAATAAATTTTCGAGATTAAAAGCGAGTAAACCATCTAATGCGCCTGTCATAGATTATCAGGCAAGATTGGCTGCGCAAGGGCTAACCCGAGAGCAAGTCATCGAGACTGAGCGTAAATTAGCAAAGTTTGCTAATACCATGGATTCTCTGGTTCGCATTCCTTTTACTAAGCAAGGCATGGGTGCTGATGCGGCACTTTCAACCATTCCACTGGCGGGTGATTTGGCGGGATTGGCGTTAACCAGCTATGCGTTTATATTGGGTCGTCAGCTGGGAGTACCAGCGCATAAAATGACACCAGCCGTCAGACTGGCGCTCATCGATATGATAGTCGGGATCGTACCTGGTATTGGAACGTTGCTCGATATCTTTATTCGTCCCAGTCGTAAGACCTTGGGCATCGTGCATGAACATCTAAAAGACGAGTATGGCATCACCGAAACCATGCATATGGATCGACCATTTTTACATCAGTCATTAGAAGACAAGCAACAACAAAGTCGCTTTGGTTTCTTTTGGCGTAACCCGGTGGTCGCTTGGCTATATTTGCATATACCTGATATATTGGGATTAATGGTTATTATCATTATCGGTTGGGGCTTATGGACAGTAATAAGCTGGCTGGTGAGTTTGTTTGGAAAAACAACAGGCTTTGGTTAGATAAAATTAAAATAAGTTAAATTAATAGCAAAAAAGGCGGCAACGATATCAACGTTTGCTGCCTTTTTTATTGTCATTTTTTACTACCTTTACTACATGGTTTTATGATTATAAAGCTTACTCGGTAATCACTTCTGCATCGGCACTAATGGCATCAAAGCTTGTCATTTTATTGTTTTGAATAAAATCGATTGTACCACCGCCAGCATGACTGACCAGCTGCATACTGCCATCGCTTGAGCGATAGGTGGGATTATTCCCTTGACCTTCAGGCGCACTCAAGGTCATTTTGGGTTTGTTAGGCAAGGTTACAACAGCGTTGAGCATACCTGCTGCCGACGTTTCAAAGATGACAGATAATGCTTCACCTGCTGCACTTTTGTATTTAACATCAGTGATTTGAGCGCCTTTAATGGCTTGCTCTGGATTGGGCGCTGGGGCAGTATTATTTGCTGATGTATCCGTTGCGCCAAGATCGTTTTCCAGCTCAGCTAAGCTCATATCTTGCTCTGGGCTAGTAGTATGCTCAGCGGCATTTGCCTCTTCATTAGTGACTGTAGGCGTATTGATGTTAGAAGTCACGGGTGTCGTTTGAGATGCCGCTTCAGTGGTGGTCTCGTTAGCTGTCTCAGGCTCTGGTGCTTTTTGGCAAGCACTCAGTAGTAATATACTCAAAAGAACGGCAGAAACAGTTTCAAAGTCGCGCTTTGGTTTGGCAAAGGTAGCGGGAAGGTTTTTCATAATAAGATGGCTATCCATTAATAGGGTTTTATTTAAACATAGTGAACCACGTATAACTATCTCTTACTAAGAATCACTAATTACAGTAATACCTATATTAAATATAGTCTTTCACAGTTATTTGCGATTACCATCAATTTTTTATTCGTTGTTCGCATGTATTATTTACTTTAACTTTAGATTATCGGCTGCCATGCCACTTTCTTTATAGACGTCATCTAGATATCGGCGGCTGGCAAGTAATTTATCAACGACACCACTTTGGCTTTGGGTATTAAGTTTTTGCGAGAAATCTAAAATCAAGTTTAGTTGACCTAGCACCATGTCATAGCTGGTATTTTGTTTATCGTTATCAATAATAACGGTTTTTGCATAATTTTGATCGAGGCTAAGATAGTCAGTAATCAGTTCTGGGACACGTGTGCTGATGAGTTTATTGAAGGTAAATAATTGTGATTCAGTGATTTGATCGTGATGAGTAGACTCATATTGCTGCCCGATATCATCCATAGTTGCTCGAAACGTTTTAGGCACTTGCTCGTTATAAAGTAGTCTAATAAAGGGATGCTGCGCTGAAAAATCAATGACAGTAAGCTCATTACTTTGTTCATTATTTACCTTTCCTCTTAATGCCATATTTGCTTGAGATTGCGCGGCTATACGACTTGCAGATGCTAAATACTCTTGATGACGTTGTATAGAGGCCGTTTGCGTGCGCTTAGACTTTTCTCTCATCACAAAAACGATGGGTACGATAATAATAAGGCTAAGTAGAATGAGTAAGGTAAAAAAAGACATGTTAGGACTCTGTCATTAAGAATGCTATTTATTTTAAAAATAATTTTAGATTACAATATAACATGCTTGTGTTATGTTAAGGCAAAACAGAGGTCGATAAAAGTTTATATGACTATCAAGTATTTGCCTATTTCTAATTAAGGACGATGATGAATAATGACACGATTACTAAGAGTCAGCTAGCCGCTTATAAACCAACGACCGCTTATGTCGGGACTTCTTGGGCCGTCATGTTGGTTGGTGTACTGGCATATTTGTTTGGATTATGGAATGCAAAAAGTATGTTGTTGAATGAGAAAGGCTATTATATCGCGGTGTTGGCGCTCGGTCTTTATTCAGCGATTAGTTTGCAGAAAACCCTGCGTGATCGTAGCGAAGGTATACCAACGACGAATATGTATTACTTAATTAGTTGGGCGGCTTTAGGATTATCTGTTGCGCTTATTGCTATTGGTTTGATGAATGCGGGAAGTTTAAACCTCAGCGAAAAAGGTTTTTATATGATGGCATTTACCATGAGTCTGTTTGCTGCGGTGACCATTCAAAAAAATACCCGCGATGAAGCGCAAATTCAAACCTTAATTGCGCCAACGACGAGTATAAATGAGGAGGGTGTGACAAGAATACCCACTCAAAAATCAGACTCAGGCAAATCATTGTTTGGTTCGGTTAAATCTCGTATAGAGAGTCATGACGATACTGCGAATTAAAATACCGTTTGAAAGGTTAGCTCGATAATTTACTCACTTTATTACGCGCTTTATGTAGCCGCGCTCGATTGGGCGATAAGCGCGCTAACATCACAGCAGATAAGGGCGTAAAACAGCCTAACATCATATCCGCTAACGCCTCAGCACATATCGGTGCTAACGCATAACCTTTTGCACCCATCGCTGACAGTGTCCATAGGCGCTTGCTTTGCGCGAGTAGACCGACCAGTGGATGATAATCAATCGTTTGGGTGCGAATGCCGGCACGCGCTTGCCATGTGCTGATATCATTTGGCAATACACTACTCAATTCAGGTAAATCTTCAAGCAATTTATCGTAATTTTGCTGGTTTTCCTCACTGCGAATATCGATATTGGCATCGCCATCGACAAAGCTTGCACCAAGTAAAAACTGCGGCTGATTTTCACTAATCGTGTTCAACTCAGTATCACCGCTCTGCCCGATAAAGGGCGCACAATAACCACTGTATTTGAGCGGTAATTTAGGCAGCTTGGCTATTTGTTCAGCAGTTGGCGTGAACCAAGACAGTTGCCCACGGATGGTACGGCATTTCACGATACGTTTATCTAGTTGATGGCTTTCATAGGCTGCGCAAATCACGACATTGTCAGCGATTATAGTGATAGGGCTTTGGCTATTATTACCACTCACCGCAACTTTATCTTCTGTTTCTTTAATATCGGTAACACTAAACTGCTGATAATTGATATTCGAATGCGCAAGGATGACAGTTTTTAAAGCTTGTGGATTGACCAAACCAGATTGCGGTAAATATAAATTGTCTGCTAAGTTTTTAGCTTTTAAGCCGCTTAACCGCCGCGCTTCTTCAGTAGTAATCGTAGTTGCCATCGCATTTGGATAGTCTGCAATCTGCTCAGTACCAATATTGGTTTTTACTAATAAATCTAGAGTGCCGGTCTGCTCAAGTATCAACGGCGTCTTTTGGATCGCGGCTTGCTTATTAAAGTCACGATATAATCTGCCACTATATAAATAGCCAATAGAATGCAGGTGCTCATAGACATGATGAATAGGCGTCATGTTAGGGGCGAGGAGGGCACGTGGATTACCGGATGCGCCAGATAGCGGTGCGCCTTTGTCTAAAATAGTGACATTGATACCGCGATTGGCCAGCGTCCAAGCAGTAAGTAGTCCTGCAATACCGGCACCAATAACGACTGTGTGACTCGGATAGGTATATAAGGTGGGTTGGTCATCCAGTTGTAAGGGCTCAGTCATGACAGCGGTGAGCATCTCGCGCTTGCGCCCAAAGCCTTTGACTTTTTTAATGGCAAAGCCATGAGCTTGTAGTCCGCGTTTGACGATACCGGCACAGCTATAAGTAGCAGCAGTCGTACCAGCGCGTGATAGTCGCTGCATTTGCGTAAATATACTGTCTGCCCATAATGTCTCATTACAAGAAGGGGCAAAGCCATCTAAAAACCATGCATCAATATAAGGGCGTTGAATAACTGTCTCAAAGCCTAAACTTGCTAAGCTGTCACCAGCATCGCCTAACCAGATATCAAGCGTTATATTGTCCGCAAAGAAATTCAACCGATGACAACCGGCAATCAGCGGTGGATAGTTGGCTAAAAGCTCCTCAATCAATTCTGCTAGTTCAGGCGCACGCTGTGCCCATCGTGCCAGTATCTGTGTTAAGTCTGTCAGTGGTATGGGATGTTTTTCGGTGGTAATAAAGTGTAAGCGTGCCGTTGCTAAATGAGGCTGATCAGCGCGAAGTTGGCGCCAAAGTTGCCACGTCGCCAAAAAATTCAAACCAGTGCCAAAACCCAATTCAGCGACAGTAAAGCATTGCTTCGGTGCAAGGTTTGCCAGTCGCTCCGGCAATTGGTTATGCGCCAAAAATACATGACGTGACTCTGCTAAACCATCTGCATGCGAGAAATAGACATCGCCAAATTCGCCTGATACCGGCACTTTGTTACCAGCATCATCCGTTTGCCATTCAATCTGAGCAGGCACAATAACGTTTGGTCGTTCAGCATGTTTAAGAGCGTTAGTAGCGGTAAGAGGTACATTAATAGTGGCAGAAGAGGGCTTGGGCATAGATAAGTCCTCAATTAGTGATCAAATAGGCATCAGGTAAACAGATAGAGCAAGTCGATGAAAAATGGTGCTACCAACGTTCACGGCGCACAAAAACCAACCATGAGATAAAAATACCGACCAACAAGCTAATCAAGACGGTAAATGCCCCATATAAAAATATTTGACCTTTACTCTCGTACACCAAAACGTTTGCTTGAGTCTGCAAATCGTTGACTTGGCGCTGCAGCTGGGCATTGCGGCTAAGTAATTCCTGATTGGCTGCCGATAATGCTTTATTGGATGGTTGCAGCTGTGCCGCCAAGGTATCGTTAAACTTTAAGGTATCGTTAATATTCGTCGCTGGCGCGGTATTTGTAGCGGTGGTCGCAGTCGTTGTTGGGGCAACATCGTTGGGCGTTGTTATAGCCACTGCTGCTGGATCGGCATTGGTAACCGTTGGCGCAGCTTGTACCGATATGGCAGCGAGTAATACAATACTAGTAAAGCCAGTTTTATAGATATGACTATTTAATGAAAATAACTGCTGAATCACGATGCTGCTACCTTGTCTGATGGCTTATTTGCCGAACGGTCAGTAGCTGCTGGTAATGCTTGAATAAAAGGCTTGATATCTACATGACTGTATACACCGTCACGCAAGTATGGATCAGCGCTTGCCCAAGCTTGAGCCGTCTCAAGAGAGTCAAAGTCAGCAATAATAAGGCTGCCAGACATCTCGCTTTTGCCGTGCTCAATAGGCGTTGGACCGGCGATAATCAGTCGCTGCTCACGACTCAATACTTGTAAGCGTTCAAGATGTTCAGCGCGCGTCATCTGACGTTGGGCGCTGCTACCCGCAACATCGTAACCAATAATGGCAAATAAGGACATATTGCTTCCTCAATTAATAGTAAGAATAAAGCGCTATAATCAATAACAATACTTTTAATCACTCTACCTAATTAGACTATATGATTAATCATTGTCACAATTGGAATTTAGAAATAAGTGGTTGTTTATTATAAAGTAATAAATATTATGTGATGGCTTTCTATTTGATGGTCTTTTACTTAGCTGCTTTGTCGGTTAGTGCGGGATTGAGGTGCTTTTTTAACACTAAAAATTGGGCGACCACAAATACCAGCATAATTGGAATCCAGCCATAGGTTTTAAAGTTAATCCAAGCTTCATCTGACATCGTAAATGCCGTGATATAATGCAGCACGCCCATAAAGGCAAAAAACAATGCCCAAGCGACAGTTAACTTCTTCCAGCCACTCATCGTCAGCGAAAAAACATCTTTCATAGCCAATTGCATCAGTGGCTTATTAATAGCAGCACTCACCAAAAGCGTTATAGCAAAGATACCGTTAATAATCGGTGACTTCCAACGTAGGTAGATGTCGTCACGCAATAGCAGTGTGCCACCGCAAAAGACGATGGTTAATAATAGAACGACCCATTGTTGTTTATCAAACTTGCCTTTTTGACGCACAAAGTGGATAGCATAGATGATGATAGTGGCAACGAGCAATGCGCCTGCTGCTGCTAAAATACCATTGTAACGAGCGGCAATAAAAAACGCGATTAAGGGAATGAAGTCTAATAAGGCTTTCATAGCAAATAGGGTGTCCAACAAAAACGTATGGGGTAGTTTACACGTCTACTGCGCCAAAAAAAAGCAATCAACACGATAATCGTCTTATATGGCACGCCTTAGCCATTTTTACCTCATTTTACTGCTACCATATTCATTATCGAAGACACATTTAAATTGACAACACATTCAAAACCTTAAGGCCAGCTTTATGAAAATCGACTTACATTGCCACAGCACCTGTTCTGACGGTACTTATGCGCCTGCAGAAGTGGTACAACGCGCCCATAGTGCGGGAATTAATGTGTTGGCTTTGACCGATCATGATACCTTATTGGGTATCGATGAGGCACGCGCGGCGGCTGAAGCTTGCAATATACAATTAATTAATGGTGTTGAAATCAGCTGTGAGCACACGCTCAGCGGCGGCTACGGTAAAAATAAATCTACTAATAAAATCATTCATGTACTTGGGTTGGATTTTACCGATCGCGAAAAAATGCATGCGACCTTACAACAGTTGCAAGACAGTCGTGCCACTCGTGGTCAACGCATCACTGAAAAACTCAGTGAGTTGCTTGACATTGATTATGATGAACTATGGCAAGCCGTTCTTTATAAAGCGGGTAACAATCCGCAAGCGGTCGGGCGCGCGCATATTGGACAAGTATTATTTGAGCGCGGTGAGGTTAAGACCGTACAAAAAGCCTTTGATAAATATCTGGCTGACAATAAGCCCGCTTATGTGGCCATTGAAGCGCTGACGATGCAGCACGGTATTGAGCTGATACATGCTTGCGGTGGTAAGGCTGTGCTAGCACACCCCACGCGCTATCAGCTTTCAGCGACACGAGTACGTAAGCTTATCGAAGAGTTTGCCCAGCTTGGCGGCGATGCCTGTGAGCTACCTGCCAATAGTGAACCTGTAAGCACTCGTAGAATGGTTGATCGTAGTATCGCTGAGCACAATCTTGTCACATCGATAGGTAGTGACTTCCATGGCAGTAATATGCCGTGGCGCCGTATAGGCGATGTGCCAAACTTGCATCCTGAGCAGCAAGGTATTTGGCAGTCTTTTGCAGCCTTATCGTAGCCTCAAAATTTTCATCATTAAATATTGCTAAGTCGCAAACGTCGCATGAATGCCAGTATTCATTAAAATGTTGGTTAAATGCTTGCTAAATCAGGGTGTCATTTGATGACGCATAAATCACTTAAACGGATTGATAAATAAGATAAAAATTGCCACACTCAAGGAGTAAGTTTAGGTTTACTATAAGTCATGACGCTTGGTTGACTGTTCTGGTTTTAGCTCAATAACTTTCATTATTTGCGGTAGCCCATTATGGCTTTATCGATATCTCATCTAGGCTACAAAAAACTCTCTCGAGTGATTTTTGAGTGGCAAGCTGCTGATAGGGCATTACTGCTGGCATTGTTTGTTTTGATGGAAATCACATCACATTGGTTTTGGTGTTTATTTGTCTGGTGGCGCCAAGATACTTGTGGTTCCTACGTAGATATGGAATTGTTTTACCCCTTGTGGATTGGGGTTACCCTGCTGGGTATCTTCTTTATATGGATGGTCAGCCGTTTATCACCGATGAGAAAAGACAATGGCTCACTATATAAGTGGCAGGCCATTTTAGTGGCGCTTTATAGCGTTTATATTGCTGTGGTTATTTTGGTTATGGGGCACAGTAGTTTGGTCGCTGGGATCTCGCTAGTCGGTGGAGCAATGCTAGGAATGATGCTCATACGGCGACGCTATGTATGGAAAGCCTTTTTAGGGCACATCGTATTAATTTTTTTGGTCACGTTGATTCCCTATTTTGGCTTTACCATACCCAATCTGCGCCAGATGACCATGACTTCTTTTCCCTTAGATACTTATAGCTATCTGACCTATAGCGAAACGACAGCTATCGAAAATGCCATCTCCGCCTCTATTTTCAAAAATGGTACGCTAAGTTGGGATACCTTCAATCAACTACGCTTTTCCTCAGCATTTTTTTGGCGCAGCACCCATATTTATATGGCGCTGCCAAAAGCTATTTTTATCATCTATATATTTCGTACACTGTTATTGATATTAGATAATAGTAAAGCTGAGATAATGCAGTATGCCAATCAAGATGAGTTGACTCAGCTAAAAAGTCGCCGCTACGGCTTGACGCAAATGCAGCAGGCGCTGTTGGCAATGGGAGATAAGCAGGATTTCAGTGTTATTTTATTAGACTTAGACTGGTTTAAAAATATTAATGACAATTATGGTCATGATGTTGGCGATCAAGTATTGTCCGAAGTTGCACAAACGCTATCAAAGTCGTTAACAGAAGATGCGATTGTAAGTCGCTATGGCGGAGAAGAATTTTTGATTGTGCTGCCTGATACTCAGCATGATAGGGCGATGAGCATTGCTGAGCAGCTGCGTCGAGATATTGCTCAGCATGTCATCAGTAGTGATGACAATGCAGATTTTAACGTCACTGCCAGTTTAGGGGTTTATACCTTGACTCACGATGAGCGCGCTCGAATCCAAAGTGAGTATAAAGCGGTAGCGCTAAAAGAGAGCACACCGCCGTTAACAAGCTCACAAAAGCAAAACGCAAATATCAAAGACTCGCAAGACAATGGTTCGGAGCAATCCAGCTCGAAGCAAAGTAGCTCGCAAAAAAGAGTTGCGCATAGAAGAAAACGAGTCGCCACAGAAATCGCAAAGGCACAATTGCCCATTGATATTTGCCAGCGTTTAATCTGTATTGCCGATAAAGCCTTATATGAGGCCAAGGATCGTGGTCGCAATCAAGTTGTCAGTGCCAATGATATGTTAGCTGCAGAAAGTAGTAAGGCTATCTCACTTTATGCCATCATCTAGCAACTCAGCACTCTAACCTTTTGAGCATTTTGAGCATTCAATTAGTTGCTACATAGATAATGGCGATGTACTTAATTCTTGCACCAAACTTGCCAATACGCTGGTGGCAAAGCTACCTGTCGTCAAAGTAAAGTTTAATACTAGCGCTTGTTCATCATCTTTATCATGCCATTCCCAGCTCAATGCTTCAATAGGTAAGCGCAGCGCTCGTCTTTGCGCCTTAATATCGCGCTGCTCTAAACCTGCCGCTAGCTGATTTAATAGTGGGCTTTGATCTACGATATCAGTTTCAATTGCTGCCGCTATGCCGCTGACTTTATCATTACCCACGCCCCACAAAACGCCTGTTGGATGAATGTCACCGGTTTTAACTCGCGCCTGTAAAGTGTCGTCTATTTCTTCGCTGGCAAATATCGAGCCTGAACCATCTAAGTTAAACACTTCACCTGCCAGTCCTGTATCCCAACTGCCATCACGTACGCGTGCTGCCAATATCTCATTAAATATCAAGCTACGCGCAGCAGACAGCTCCATAGTGTTTTGCTCTCGCGGTGCGCTTTTACGTTTGCTCTTTTTGGGTTGTGGTCGACTTTGCTGTGCTGGACGATCAAATAATGCCAAAGCAGTTCTAATATTATTGCCGTTACGTCCAAAACGCTGTGGACCAAAATAATTGGGCACGCCACTGTGACTGATATTTGCTAAATGTCGCTCGATGCTGCTCTTGGCACTTTGCTTAGCAGATAAATCCTGCTCAGGTGTTTCACTTTCTAAACTTGCAAACTGAATATCACGCAAGGTAATGATAAATTGATTGGCGCGATGCGTACCGCGATTGAGCTTTTTATTGTGCCACTGCTGGGCGAGAATACTGACTGACTCATCGACGCCGATATCTACTGGCGCAAATTCTGATTCTGGCAATTGCTTTTTTGGTATCCGCAGGCTAAACCATTGTGTCGTCAGCGCATGGCGGTCTTTAAGCCCAGAATAACCGACGTCGCGTAATGGTATTTCTGCCCATTCGGAGAGTAGTTTGGCAAGATAAGCGGTGTTCATTCCTGACTTCTCTATATGCAGCCATAAATGCTCACCTTCGCCTGTAAAGTCTAATGGCAACAACTCATTAACGATAAAGTCGGTTGTTTGGGCTTTGTAAGTTGCGCGCTTTAAAGGTGGCTGCATAGGCTGTGGTAATTTGGCAGTATCAGCCGCTGCGGTAATATCGATATTTGAGAGATTGGGCTGCTCGTTGGCAAATGTTTCGTTATCGAATGCAGTATTCTTCAAAGCAGACTCAGAAGTCGTGGTAACGTTTAAGTGGTCATCTTGAGAAGTCATAAGGGGGTCTTTTTTTGTTTAAAAGCGGTGGTTTGAAGTAGCAAATGCCCAGATAAAAAGCCATGAAATTACGTTTTGCAACGCAGCGAATATACAAAGAAACATCGCGAGCTGAGTGGGCTTGCTACTATCAATTAATCTGTTTTTTTAAATATAGAATTTTTTATGAGATATGACTGATTTGATAAAGTCATATCACCCCGTTTTCATCAGGAAATAATCATAATCGTTAAGGAAAACTTATGAGCAACACAACAATTAACACCGTCACCATTAGCAAAGACGATATTCCAAATGGCGGTATGAAATCCTATAAACAGGATGATAATAGTATCATTTTAATTACCCGCGACGACAGTACATTTCATGCGTTCGATGGTAAATGCCCGCACGCAGGGGCAGATTTGGGTAATGGTTTACGTTGTGGCAATCGAGTCATCTGCCCGTGGCATCATGGTACTTTTGATAGCAGCGACGGCTCGCTATTAGAACCAGTTGCTATGACAGGATTGACTCAATACGAAATCGTCGATAATGGCGATAATTTGACCGTTAATACAGCCGCTAAAATAGACAAACAGATCAAAAACGACAAAATGACTGACACTCATACTATTATTGTAGGCGGAGGCGGTGCAGGATTTATGACGGCCAATCAGCTCCGTCATACGGGCTACGGCGGCAAGATTACCTTGATTAGTGCTGATGACAAAGCTCCTTATAATCGTCCTTTATTGTCTAAAGCGTTTTTGGCAGGGAATATGCCTGAAGAAAAGCTCTTACTTGGCGGCGCAGATTGGGCGAGTAAAAACGATATTGACTTACGCTTAAACCAAACCGTTAGCGAAGTATTGCCCAATGAACGTACGATTGTCATTAAAGATAAAGATGGTAATAGTGATAAACAAACAGCCGATTTCTTAGTCGTGGCAACAGGCGCTGAGCCAAAAATACCACCTTTTAAAGGTGCTAAGCTTGATGGTGTCTACACCTTACGCAGTATGGATGATGCCAAATTGATTAAAGCTGCCAGTCATGACCAGCGTGTGGTGATTGTTGGTACAGGTTTTATCGGTATGGAAGTCGCTTCAGCATTAGCACAAGCAGGCACGACTGCTTCTATTACCATCATCGGACAAGACCATCGCGTGATGGGTAATATTGTTTCTGAAACCGTCAGTAATGCGCTTATTAAGTTGCATGAAGATAGCGGCGTTAAGTTTATCTTTAATGCCAGCGTCGCTGAAATTACAGAAACCGAAAAAGCTACTGATGACAGCGCCAATGACAATAGTGCGAGTGACAACAATGCGAGTGATGAGAGCTTAAAAGAGGCGAATTTCTCGCAAGTTGGTGGCGTTAAATTAGCAAATGGTGAGCAGATAGACGCTGATATCGTGATTTTGGGGACAGGCGTCGCACCGCGTATCGAATTATTGAATGACACAAATCATCCAGATGGCGTACAAGTCGATGAACATCTACAACTGCGCGATGGTGTCTATGCACTTGGCGATATCGCCAAAGCGACCAATCAAATGGGGCGTATGCGTATCGAGCATTGGCGCGTCGCCTTGCAGCATGGCATAGTAACGGCGGCTGCTATCTTAAATGAAGATAACATCAACTCGCTGGCGGAGCGTATTCCTTTCTTTTGGACGATGCAATACGGTAAAAGCCTACGCTATAGCGGACATGCTGCGACGCCAGACTATGGCATTCTACTTGGTACACCAGACAGCTTTGATTATATCGAATATTACTTCGATGACGAGGGTGAAGACACGCGCGCTCGTGCAGCAAGCTCGCTTGGTCGCGACAAAGAGTTGGTTGCATTCTCTGAACTATTGCGCCGTGGTCATGCCCCAACACGAGCACAGATTAACGCAGGATTTGATATTATCGAACAAGCGCTGGCATTATCGCGCTAGTAGTCAAAACTGATACGTATTATTATTAAGGCTGGTCTATTCAATTAGGTCAGCCTTAATAATATGTTTATAAGAAAGGGATAACCGACAATATGAAGAAAGACCATATGAATACAGAATTGGTATTTTTACGTCAAGCTGAAGCAAGTGATATTGACGCGCTTGAACAGTTATTAAACCGCTGCTACCGGCAGACAGAAGGCTGGACCAATGAAGCAGATTTGGTTGGTGGTATTCGTATCACTCAAGATGAGCTGGCTAATACCATCGCTAATCCAAAACACTATCTTTTTGTTTACCCAAAAACCACCACTGGTGAACGCGATGGCGAAGAAACGGGCGAATTGTTAGGTTGTATCGCTGTCGATATAAAAGTCGATGCTGCTGCTAATAAAAATGACGGTAATAAAAAAGCTTATATCGGTATGTTTGCGGTACATCCAGAGCTGCAAGGACATGGGGTTGGTCACCAGATATTGCAGGCCGCAGAAACTTTTGCCCAGCGGCATTTACAATCAGATATAGAGGCAACTGATGAAAAACCTGCGCGTCTTACTATGTCTATTCTAAGCCACCGCCCTGAGCTATTGGCGTATTATCAGCGCCGTGGCTATCAGCTAAACGGTAATAAAATGCCGTTTCCAATGGATGGTAATAATGGTGAGCCAAAACGTCAGGATTTAGAGTTATTAGAGTTAGAAAAAATAGTTAACACATAAAGTCTGCTTTTATTGACCCCAAAAATGTCCAAAAGTCATAAACAGACCAACACTCAGTAAGATGAATGCCACAATGATTAAGCGCTTAAACCAGTTAAACGCTGGCAAGCGCGTGGCATTGTCATTGGACATCAGGTAGGCGAACAAAAACAACAAGCTTGCTGCCAAGGTCATGATACCTAGACCAATCGGTAAAATAAAAAAATACACCTGCCACATGGTTATCCCTCAACGGTCATTGTTAATCGCATCATAGCAGTATCTTGATGGCACTGTCTGTATCAGCTCAAATTCAAATACTCTAACGTTATTTAACATAAGCTATTTGAACATCATAATAAGTGTTATTAAATAAACTTAAGCAAATAACGTGAATTCAGTTGGGCTAAATGAAATAATTCTGTATAGTTCAAGTAACCTTTTAGACACAAAAAATAGCCACATTAATTTTATAAATACAGCGAGCGTGATATGAATCATTTAAAGAAATTGGCTGCGATAGCATTGTTAACCCCACTATTTGTTGCCTGCTCAAATGCGCCTTCTGAAAGTACAGTTGAAGGGCTAATCGAAGCGCAATATGAGCAAGCCAACAGCATGATGGATGATGCGATGGCGAATGCAGGCAATGATGAGATGGCAAAAGCCATGAGCGGCATGATGGAAGGCATGATGCCAAAGCTTGAAAGCGTCGAGAATATCAACTGTGTTACTACGGAAGGCGATAATACGTATATGTGTACCGCTGATATCACGCAGACGATTGCGGGTACTAGTCGTACCAATAAGACGAATTTTAAAGTTTATCAGGTCAATGATGAGTGGGTGTTGGGTAATTAGAAGCCAGACCGTCAGTTTATTTGGTTTTGGGAACGGTGTATTAAACGTACATAACCAGATAACGTAGACATGGTACTTTAATAAGGAGGATAAAATGCATATCGGCATCCTAACTCTGACTTTTTCCTTGTCCGGATGTGGCTCGTTAAAAGAGAAGCGCCAACGCATGGGCGGCTTGCATGCACGCTTTGGTAATATGCCAAGCGTCGCGGTATGTGAGAGTGGCGAGCGTGATCGGCATGACGCCAGCGAGTGGACGTTTGTGATAGTCGGGTTATCTAAACGTGAGGTTGAGTCGCAGTGCAGTCAAATCGAAGACAAAATAGAACGGACGGTAGATGCGCGGATGATGAATGTTGAGAGAGAGTTTATTTAGCTAATAGATTTTAGACTCATATTATTGTTAATTGGCTATCTCAATTCACCTATATTTGCTTATTCACTCAGCATAAGCTTAACAATAAAAATTAAAACAATCCGAGCAGTCCTGCAATAACACCTAATGAAAAACATATTCCGAAGAAAAAAAATTTATACTTGGGTACTTCGAATTTCTGTTTAAAATGAGAGCCATGATGGTATTTTTCATCATGGCTCCTAAGCAGTTCAGAATTATCTGTTTCTTTTATAGTAAATAACGCAACTGCTATTGGGGTATCGTTATAAAGTTTATAGTACGCGACTTGAGTACCTGTTAATAAGATATCCTTACCTGCGTATGTGGACAAGTCGTAATGGAATAAAGTATTTTCGTACGTATCTTGAATGTAGGCGATACCTAATGTTCTATCTATATTAGTAATGATGCCATCACTTGGATCAGGACCCATTCTAACCTCTTTAGTTTGTATGTTGAGTGAACTATGTGACACCTAACACGAAACAAAAATATCTGTACTTAGCTATTAAATATTTTCTAAGTTATTCGTAAGCTCTAAGAGATGATCGATAGCTGCTTTACTGTTCGGTTTTTCTACGATTCTCTCTTGAAGTAGCTCTAGAGTCCATTGCTTAACTTCATTTAACTTGCTTTGAATAATAACTGGTTGATGGATAAAAGGAGATGGCTTTTGAGCATTTACAAGCTCTTGATAATCCCAAATTGCTGTATCAATCCTATCTGCGTTCTTAAATTTAGCAATATCAACTCTAAAGGCAGGGTGTTTTAATAATTCTCGAATATATAGCATTCTACTTGACCCATCAACAAGTGGCTGCCAAATGACATGACTAAAAATTTCTTTATTAATATTTTGTATAGCTTTAAAAAAATCCTCACTATGATTTCCATGTTTGCAAAATCGCATAAAAATTTTAGACATAGTATCAGCGTTGTTATTTAAAGTAAGCTCTCTCTTATGTTTTTTTATAGTTTGCTGGAGAAAATTATAAAAAATATCATTTGTATTTGAATGATTTAAATAATAGCTTTCCATAAGACCTTGCTCTGAACCTTCTACAACTCTTACTTCAATATACTTCTCTACCAACTCTTTAAGTTGGTTAGATAGATCAGAAGCTCCATTTTTCCTTAATATATTATAGTAGAAGCTTAAGTTAGGAAGCATTTCCCTATCTATTCTATGTTCGATATTATCAAAAATTCTTTGGTTAAACCCATGTTCTGGGCTTAAGCTATGATACTCAGTCATCAACTCTTGCTTTTCTCTATCGTTTTCTAATTGAGTTTCTGTGAGTTTATCGGATCGGCTTAATTCTTCGATAATTTCACTTTCTGTGTCTAAATCAATAAGTAAGCTTGTTATTATTTTACTCCAGCCTGAAAGCTCAAAGTAGCTATAAAACTGAGAAATAGTATCATCCATCAATTTGAATTTTCTTGCTACTTCAACTTTTTCTTTATCATCTAATCTGTCTTCATCTGATTTGAATGCAAGATCAAGGTCGTAACCACGCAGCTCATCGACTCTAGGTGAGCTGAATGACTTCACAAAGAAATCGAAATCGATAGTATCATCAAAAGTAGAAGGCATATCATGTGCCATACGTATAATTAAAAGAGCTTCCAAAATTTGCTTTTTACTAATGAAGGACAAGTCATCATCTGAATTATCTAGTATAGCTTTTAAAGTTCTTTCAACTCGCTGGTAAAATCTTATATTTTTGATGTCCATAGTTTGATAAAAAAATTCATATATAGAAAAAAGCTCATTATTGACAACTATCTTTTTGATGATAGACAATGAGTTATCTAAAGTTAAAACTTCATCAAACACTTTTTCCTTATATTCTCTAAAATCTTTATCTGCTTTATCTTCGTGTAATATCACTACTACTTTACAGTTTTTTTCTAAGCTTAAATGATTAACTAACCCCATTATGTCTTTGATATCTATATTCTTAGATAGCCTTTCAATATCATCAATACAAATCAAAGTGTCTCCGATAAGACTAGTGATAGCACTGCTAATCAAGCCTTTACCAAGAGATAACGTGACGCCTGTACCTTCAAGCTTTGGCAAATCTATGACATCCAAGCTCTTTTTGAAGATACCTTTGAGACCAGAGAGATAGTCTTTTTTCTGAGTGGTCTCATGGGTGCTAAGGGCAATTTCAAATTTCAATGCTTCTATTGAATCTATACCGAAAAGAGAGACATAGGAGTATTTATTAACACCTAAATCTGTATGGTTTTCCTCGTAGAAATTATTCCAAAAGCGCGTCTTACCAATACCCCATTCACCAGTCAGAGCAATAGCAAAAGAGTCTTTATTATTGATAAGCTTCAAAAGCTTCTTTTCAATATTTACTACATTTGCCATTGCTAACTACCTTACAGATGTTCGTATATTAATGATGATATTAGCACTGAATCTGAATTAAACCCAACAAAAAAGGCCACCCCCTAAAGAGTAGCCTTTTTATCAATAATTAACTAATTTCTATTAACTCACTTCTTTCATCGCCTGCTTAAGCATTGGCTTTAAAAATTCACCAGTATATGAGCCTTTGACTTCTGCCACTTCTTCAGGCGTACCTTCCGCGATAATCAGTCCACCACCTTTACCGCCTTCAGGACCCAAATCAATCACCCAATCCGCCGTTTTGATGACATCCAAGTTATGCTCGATGACGACGATGGTATTACCTTTATCGCGTAAGGTATGCAGGATATGTAGCAGCTTATCGATATCATGGAAATGCAAACCAGTGGTTGGCTCATCTAAGATATAGAGCGTCTGTCCGGTATCACGCTTGGCAAGCTCACGCGCCAGTTTGACACGTTGTGCTTCACCGCCTGATAGCGTCGGTGCAGATTGACCCAAGCGAATATAGCTAAGACCAACATCCATCAATGCTTGCAGACGACGATAAATCGCTGGAATGGCTGAGAAGAACTCAGTGGCATCTTCAACGGTCATATCTAGGACATCGGCGATATTTTTACCTTTATAGTGAATCTCCAAGGTCTCGCGGTTATAGCGCTTGCCTTCACAGGTATCACACGGCACATACATATCAGGCAAAAAGTGCATTTCGACTTTGATGAGACCATCGCCCTGACACATCTCACAGCGTCCACCTTTGACGTTAAAGCTAAAGCGGCCGGCTTTATAACCACGGGCGCGCGCTTCTTGCGTTTGTGCAAACATCTCACGTACTGGGGTAAATACGCCAGTATAAGTCGCTGGGTTTGAGCGCGGTGTACGACCAATTGGGCTTTGATCGATATCGACCATTTTATCCAAATGCTCAAGACCACTGATACTGTCATGTTTATCCGCGATGAGCGTTGAGGCATTGTTCAATTGCGTCGCGGCAAGTGGCATTAAGGTACGGTTAATCAGCGTTGATTTACCTGAGCCAGAAACGCCAGTGATGCAAGTCATAATACCGATTGGTAAAGACAAATCTACATCATGTAAGTTGTTGCCGGATGCGCCTTTGAGCTCAATGGTCATCGGTACTTGTTTAGGCTTGGCTTTACCTTTGACTTCCAACTCGATAGTTTTGGCTTTATGACGAATACTTGGAATCTCGATTCTTTTCTTACCAGACATATATTGTCCAGTCAGCGATTCTTTATTCGCCATGATGTCATCGACCGTACCCTGAGCGATGATGTGTCCACCATGTACGCCTGCGCCGACACCGATATCGATGACGTGATCCGCTTGGCGAATCGCATCTTCATCATGCTCGACGACCAGTACCGTATTACCTAAATCACGCAAGCGCGTTAGGGTTTTTAGCAAGCGATCATTATCACGTTGATGTAGACCGATTGAAGGCTCATCAAGCACATACATCACGCCCATCAGACCAGCACCGATTTGGCTGGCTAAACGAATACGCTGCGCTTCACCGCCTGATAGCGTTTCAGCAGATCGGGCAAGGGATAGATAATCAAGCCCAACGCTTACTAGGAAGTTTAAGCGCTCATTAATCTCTTTAAAGATTTTTTCCGCGACTTCACCTTTATGCCCGCCAATTTTCAGGGTTTTATAATAGTCAGCCGCGTCACCGATAGAGAGCTTGACGATTTCGGCGATGGTGTGATCCTCAACACGGACATTACGTGAGATCTCATTCAAACGCGCGCCATCACAGACGTTACAAGTGGTATCAGCCAAATATTTCGCCAGCTCGTCACGCACGAGATTGCTTTGGGTTTTGGCATAACGGCGCTCTAAATAAGGTAATACGCCTTCAAACGGCACAGTCTTATTGGTTTTACGACCGCGCTCATCGGTAAAATTAAAAGTGAGTTTCTCTTTACCTGAGCCTTGCATGATTAAGTCTTGCTGCGCCTTTGGCAGATCTTGCCACGGTGCATCCATGTCTATTTTAAAATGATTGCAAACGGTAGATAGCAAACCAAAGTAATAAGCATGACGCTTATCCCAACCATTAATCGCGCCTTGATTGAGCGATTTTTCATGATGGGTAATTAGCTTTTCAGCAGAGAAATACTGACGTTTACCGAGGCCGTCACAACTTGGGCAAGCGCCATATGGATTGTTAAAACTGAACATACGCGGCTCAAGCTCAGACACTGCACGATCACAAACAGGGCATGAGTGCTTGGCTGACATCACTTGGTTTTCATCGCCGCCTTCTTTTGGATTGCCATCCATAAAGTGCAGCGTAACTAGTCCTTGACCTAAACGTAGTGCCGTCTCTAAGCTTTCAGCAACACGGTTACCCAAGTCATCACGGACTTTAAAGCGATCGACTACGACTTCAATGGTATGCTTTTTCTTCTTGTCCAATGTCGGTAGCTCGTCGGTATCATAAACATCACCATCGACGCGTACGCGCACAAAGCCTTGCCCAATCAGCTGCTCTAGCAATACCGTATGCTCACCTTTACGTTCACGGATGACTGGCGCAAGAATCATGATTTTCGTATCATCGGGCAATGCCATCACTTGATCGACCATTTCAGTGACCGACTGCGCGACCATTGGTTCGCCATGCTCTGGGCAATAAGGCGTACCAATACGCGCATAGAGCAGACGCAGATAGTCATAAATCTCGGTAATCGTACCGACCGTTGAGCGTGGGTTATGGTTGGTGGATTTTTGCTCGATAGCAATCGCTGGCGATAAACCTTCGATACTATCGACGTCAGGTTTTTCCATCTGTGAGAGGAACTGACGCGCATACGCCGACAAGCTCTCGACATAACGGCGTTGCCCTTCGGCATAAAGGGTATCGAATGCCAATGACGATTTACCAGAGCCTGATAAACCCGTAATCACCACAAATTTATCGCGTGGAATGTCTAAGTCGATATTTTTTAGATTATGAGTGCGTGCGCCGCGAACCTTAATATACTCGTGTGCCATCGTTGATAGATTTCCTATTTGATAAAAGGGTATATAAAAAATGTTTAAAATTTAAAGGGCTAAATAAAGTTGAGTTAAATGCTTAATTAAAAGCAATGATGAATCAAAAGCGTGGATGTGTTTAAAAATACTATTTAAATTAATATGGCTTTATAAAAACGTGCAGTTTTCACAAAGCGATAGTAATGATTCTCTCTTTTATATTATGCATTTAGCACTTGAAATGGATAAAGGTAATCTAAATAAAGGGTAAGTAATATGAGCAGTTTGTTATAGATTTAGTCGAACAACGTCTTTTTATAAAAATATTTGTCATACAATATTTTCGGACAATAACATTTCCGACGTCTTACTTTATTGTCATGATAGCGGCATTATTCAAGGTGCTATAACGCATGAAATGCACTTAGTAACAAAATTATCGCGTAAAATGAATAGCTTAAGTCAGTGTCCGCTATGATGGTGAAGCAGCAGGGTAAAAGTCTCGGCAAGCAAACGGCGAATGTCTTATACTAGTGAGCTTAATTTGTGGTCAACGCCTTGATAAAACAGAGTGCAGCTGTGTTAAACCAGCAATGATGAACCAGTGAGGCAAGTATGAATAGCGTAGAAAAACGGGCAATCCTCGGGGTAGGTGGCATATTTGCCTTGCGGATGATTGGTTTGTTTATGATTGTGCCAGTATTTTCTGTGTATGGTGATAATTATGCGCATGCGACACCGTTTCTGATTGGTTTGGCGGTCGGTATTTATGGGCTAGGGCAGGCGATATTTCAAATTCCAATGAGTTTGGCGGCGGATAAATTTCCGCGTAAGCCTATTATATTTTTAGGTCTTATCTTATTTGCCGTCGGCGGTATCATCGCAGCAAATGCAACGGATATTTATGAGGTGATTATTGGTCGGGCGCTGGCAGGTAGTGGGGCAGTCTCTGCGGTATTGATGGCGTTACTAGCAGATGTCACTCGTGAAGAGATGCGCACCAAAGCGATGGCGACGATGGGTTTGACCATTGCGACCTCCATCATGCTCGCTTTTGCCTTTGGTCCCTTATTAGTTGGCTCGCTTGGTATTTCTGGGCTGTTTTGGTTGACTGCCGGATTTGCCGTATTGGCAATGCTACTGCTGCTTGTCGTACCTTCGCCCATGCGCGTGCTTAAGCATAATTTAGACAATAAATCGATTGGTCAGCAGTTAGCAACAGTCCTAAAAATTGGTGATTTAAACCGTTTGCACATTGGTATTTTCGCCCTACATCTGACCATGACCGCCATTTTTGTCATTTTGCCGCACCAGCTTAGTGAGGTAATGGGTCTGTCGGTACGCCAGCAAGGTTTGGTGTATTTGCCTTTATTGTTTATTGGCTTTGCCGTCGCAATACCATTTATTATCATCGCAGAAAAGAAACGTAAAATGCGCCAAGTATTCTTGGCAGCGATTGCATTAATGACCGCCGCTTTAGCCATATTGGCATTAGGTAGTCAGGTCGGTGTCGGTATTATATTAGGCTTATTATTATATTTTATGGGCTTTAATTTGCTTGAGGCAACGATTCCTTCGTGGATATCTAAGCGCGCCCCAGTCGCCAATAAAGCCACCGCGATGGGATTGAATTCCTCCAGCCAGTTCTTTGGTGCTTTTGTCGGCGGGGCAATGGGCGGATTATTATTAAGTCAGCCCAATCTTTTGGCCTGGGGAATATTGGCTGCCATCATGGGTGTAGCGTTACTCATTATTATTCCTATTGCCGATCCACCGTATTTAGCAAGTACTACTGTTACCATACCTAAAAATATCAATATTCAGGACTGGTCACGGCAAATGCTGGCAGTCGATGGTGTTGATGAGTTGGTGGTCATGGCAAAAGAACAAGTGGCTTATTTAAAATTGGACAAGACACAGCTCACAGATACTTCGCGACAGGAGCTGTCGCATTTAGCCCAAAGCCCTCTAGATATTTAACAGAAAAATAGTTAAAGTAAAACCATATTACTGCTAGAATTAATAGTTTATATTAAATACTCGATTAAAGCTGGTAATCACATTATTCATAAGTAAAAGGACGGTATTATGCGCGGTGTAAATAAAGTTATCATCATCGGTAACCTCGGTGCAGACCCTGAGGCACGTCAATTCAATAATGGCGGTGGCGTGACCAATATTTCGGTCGCCACTTCTGAGCAGTGGACAGACAAGCAGAGCGGTGAAAAAAGAGAAGCAACTGAATGGCATCGTATTTCATTGTTCAATCGTTTAGGCGAAATCGCCGCGCAGTATCTTCGTAAAGGCAGTAAAGTTTATATCGAAGGTAGCTTGCGTACGCGTAAATATCAGGATCCAAATGGACAAGACCGTTATATCACTGAGATTCGCGCTGAACAAATGCAAATGCTAGACGGTGCAACTGGCGGTAGTAATGATGGTGGCGGATTTGGTGGCGGTCAGAACCAAGGTCAAAGTAGCTATGGCAATCAGAGCGGCGGGTTCGGTGGTCAAAGCCAAGGTCAAGGTGGCCAGAACAGTTATGGTCAACCAGCAAACAATCAGCCAGCTCAACAAGGCGGTTATAACCAAGGTGGTGCAGCTCAAGGTATGTCACAAGGTAGCAATCAAAACAGCTTTAATAATCAGAATGCACCCGCTCAGCAGAACCAGTTTAATAAACCGACTCAAGCACCGGCGCAGTCTAAGCCTACCGCCATGCCTGACGGTCCTGTAGATGATGATATCCCTTTCTAAATCATATAAGAAAGGAAGTGTAAAGATAGTTTGTAAAGAATTCAATCTGAAACCTCGCCATTAGCGGGGTTTCCTTTATTTACATTAATGAAATGACGTAAAATGTATACAAAGAAAGATGTCTAAATGTTGTATTTTGAATACTTGTTATATGGTGAAGATAGCTATTTTTATTTTAATGCATTATCACATATGTGGTTTTATTTATAATGAGCTATAAAAATAGTTGTTTATTTAATTCTCTTACCTATTATTGTGGATAGAAACACCAGCCAGTCATTGTTAACAGTAATCAGTCATTGTTATAGATAATGTTTTTGTTTATATTGTCGCTACTTGCGGTTTTAAATGTTAATAGAAGATTAATCATTAACCAATCAATTGATTATTAACGTTCACAAGATTAGTTATTTGAGAATCACTCAGTTTTTAGTAATCAGCTATTAATAGAGATTCTATTTACTTTATATCCCTTATTTTAATATGGAAAATACTATGAATAAAAATAACGTTATTGATTTAAATGATTTAAATGTTGATGAGCTACGCGCCATTACTGAAAATGCGCAGCAACTTATTGCGCAAAAGCAACACCAGCGTTTGTATGATGCTTATACGCAGTTTGAGAAAATTGCGGAAGAAAGTGCTGCCAGTATTGAAGAGATTTTACAAGCGGGCGAGAAACTAGAAAAAAAGCGTAGCATTAAGTATCGTAACACCGATAATAACGAAGAAACTTGGACTGGCCGTGGTCGTAAACCAACATGGTTGGTAGACGCGTTAGGCGCAGGTCGTAAACTCGAAGATTTTGCTATCTAGTTTTTTTATCTAATAACATAAGTCTAATTTGGCAACGTAACTAATGCTCTGTCTACGTTGCCTGACTTATCGATATGATTAAGCTTTATAGTGCGTTTAATCATTAATTAGATCGAAAGCTTATAAGTACACCGAAGCCATTATCTTTATTGCCAGTATTTTGGCGAAAAGATACTGGCTTTTTTTCTGTCATCTGTATGCTATTGTTTGCTATGATAATGACGTTTTTGTCTTATATAAGAGTTATGCAACCGTGCCCCAAGTATCTGCGTCGTCTCATAAGCGTCCCCGTAAGCTGTGGTGGCTGATTGGGCTTATATTATTTGCGCTATTTGCCGTCTTGCAAATGCCAGCGGCGTGGTTACTTGAAAAATATGCACCAGAATCGCCTTATGTCCAGCACGTGTCAGGTAATTTGTGGCAAGGTTCAGCGATTTGGCAAATACCTTTATCATCGACACCGTTGACAGGTGCTGCTGAATGGTCTTGGCAGCCATGGTATTTGTTATTAGGCAAGCTTGGTGCAGAGGTCAGTATCAATTCCGAGCCAACACGCCTCAATGGCCAAGTAAAAGTAGGCCTAGGCTCATGGGAGGTGAATGACATGAGTGGTAAGATTGCGCCTGAAACTTTGGCCAGTGTGGTCGATTGGCAATTGCCGAATACACCGATTCAGGTCAACAACGTATCGTTAAAACGTCAGTCTGACTCAAGTGCCGCAGACAAGGATTCAGGTAAAAATTTATCTGGTTTTAGTCAAGCGGATGGACAGTTGACATGGGTTGGCGGTGAAGTAGGCTATCCTAGCGGCGGTAAGGTTTTTTATATCACCATACCAGCGCTGCGTGCCGAGCTAAGTGCGGAGCAGAAGAATAATAAAAAGCTGCTGCATATTAATCTAGTAAACAATCAGGATAAGCGTTTAGGCGACTTATATATCGATGGCGACAATATGCTAGATGTGAGCTTGACGCAGCGTCTGTTAGAAAATATGCCAGAATATAAAGGACAAGCGCCGCAAGATACGCCAGTCGTTAGTGTGCGTCAGCCGCTGATGAATGGGTTAGGGGCACGCTAGATGATGACTGTCTCCACAAGTTTAAAACCTGTGCTTAATATTTTGAATCGATTTTCAACTTGGTTGCTGTTATTGGTGATTGCTTGGTTATGCTGGACAGCAGCGCGGCTACTATGGTTGCTGCTCGCGCCCCCTTTAGCACCGACATTACCGCTCGTGCCTTTACAGAATAATGCCACATCCAGCACAGATTATAGCAGTCTATTCGCTATTTTTGCCGACCCTGACCCAGTCGCTGCTGCCGTACAGCCGCCGCCTAATATTGTGCTAAAAGGCGTCTTACTCGCCATACCAGAGAGTCTGTCTTCAGCATTATTAGACGTCAATGGTGAGGTTAAAAACTACCGAATTGGTGATACTCTAAAAGACAGTGATTATACCCTAGTCGCTGTCGCTTGGAATGAGGTTATCATTGCGGATGCCACTGATAAAGAAACGGTAATTAGAATGCCAGAAGCAATGCCACTTGACCAAAGTGCTATGATGGCTGGTGCCGTCAGTAATCAGCGTTTGCAAGATGGTAACATGTTACCTACGGCGCCTTTGCCTGACCAAACCAATACCGATAGTCAACCAGCTACCGAAGCGACTGGCGAAAGTGCTCCCCAATCTGCCATTGATGAGGCGGTCACTGAATTGCAAGAAAATCCTGCCAGTTATTTGAGTAGAATGGGCGTTATGGCTGGTGGTGACAGCTATCAAGTCACGGCAGCCATGCCCGCCAATCTGCGTAATCGCTTAGGACTTGAACCCGGTGATCGGGTGCTGACGGTCAATGGGCAAAGTGTCGGCAGTAATCCTGGACAGGATGCTAATGTATTGCAACAAGTCAAACAAGCAGGTGAGGCACAGATAGAGGTACAACGTGGCGATCAAGTGATTACGATTCGTCAGCAGTTTTAGGTAAAATAGGGTGGCTTAAAGGCATTCTTTTCCATGGTTATTTGATGAATGCTATCGTTAGCAATATGATAACCAACAATATTCAGTACACATTAAACTCAGTACATACCAAGCGCCATCACTGTAGGTAATTATCAATATGGTAAGTCTTTATAATTTTTCAGTCACGCCTTTGCATCATATCTTGCAGCGTTTGATGCGGCTGTGTCGTCCTCTTTGTTTAGCAGTGCCACTATGGGCGGCTAGTACCGGACTGGTCAGTGCTGAGAGCTGGAAGGTCAATTTACAAGATGCTGATATCAAAGCGTTTATTAATGAAGTGGCGACCATTACCAATCAAAACTTCGTTCTTGATCCGCGCATCAACGGTAATGTGACCGTTATTTCTAATAAACCATTGTCGCGTGATGAGATTTATCAGCTATTTTTAAGTGTGATGCAGGTCAATGGTATTGCTGCTATCGATTCAGGAACAACGATTAAACTGGTACCAGATAATGTCGCCAAACAAACCGGTGTCGCTGTGGATTTACGCGGTGATAGTGTCGGCGAAGCCTTAGCAACGCGCGTGATTTATTTGACCAATACCCAAGCGGCAGAAGTGTTAGGAGTTATCCGACCGCTGATGCCGCCGTCCGCACATGCCGCGGCTGTGCCTGGGGTCAATGCCTTGGTATTGTCTGATCGTGCTGATAGCCTAAACCAGTTGACAGCGCTCATCCGTGATTTAGACAGCAATGTGAATGACAGTTTGCAAGTGATTCCACTGCGTCATGTCGATGCCGAGCGTATGATGGAGTTGATTAGCGCACTGGTTACGAGCGCTGGTAGCGGGCAAGCCCAAGGCGGCAACAATCAGCTTAAGGTCATCGCTGACACGGCTAGCGATAGACTGCTGGTTAAAGGCAGTCCTGAGATGATTGCTAAAGTTCTAGAGATGGTCAATCAGTTGGATACTACACCTACAAGGCGTTTGAGTGGTCTACGTGTCTTCCGCTTAAAATATGCCAGCGCCGGTCATATTGCAGAAATGCTTCGCGGCCTACTTGCTAGCCAATCTATCAATAGCGCCGGCGCTTCGTCAACATTAGAATCTGCGTCATTGAACGATGCCGCCACGACAGGATCGACGCTAAATAGCGGTGCTAACGGTAGTGTTGGTAGTAACAGTGTGGGTAATACAAGTACCGCAGCTTTACCGAATAGTAGTTCAGGTGGTGCAAGTACAGGTGTCGGTGGTCGACCCTTTAGTATCATCGCTGATGAAACTCAGAACGCCGTCATCGTCAATGCGGCACCTGAGCTAATGTTTGAGATTGAAGATGCCGTCAATCAGTTGGATAGTCGCCGCGCTCAGGTATTGATTCAAGCTGCAATTGTCGAGGTTTCAGGCGATGATGCCACTCAGCTTGGGGTGCAATGGGCGCTAGGTAATGCCAATAGTGGCTATGGCGTGGTCAACTTTAATAATGTCGGCGCGAGTGCAACCAGTCTGGCAGCAGCAGCGTTAGGAGGAGGAGGAGCTATTAGTGCTGCTGCCAGCTCTATCGTTGGTGCTTTGGTTGGTATTGGCAGTAGTAGTAAAGACAGCCAAGGTAATGCACAGTTTTATGGGGCTATCTTACAGGCGCTTGATTCTTCGACCAGTGCCAATCTACTGTCTATGCCCTCGATTTTGACGTTGGACAACGAAAAGGCCAGTATTTTAGTGGGTCAGAACGTGCCTTTTGTCACAGGTTCTTATACCACTGGTAGTGACTCTTCGACTAATCCATTTCAGACGATTGATCGCCAAGATATTGGTATTAATCTAAACGTCATCCCACATATTGGTGAAAATGGCACTGTACGGTTGGAAGTCTCACAAGAGGTTTCGTCTGTTGTACCAGGCAGTACTGGAAACGCCAGTGGTCTGATTACCAACAAAAGCCTGATTAATACGACCATTCTGGCAGATGATCAGCAGACCATTGCTTTAGGTGGATTGATGCGTGACAACTCTACCACTCGCCAACAAAAAGTCCCAGGTCTGGGTAATGTGCCCTTTATCGGTCGATTGTTCCGCTCGGACAATGACAACACCCAAAAGAGTAACTTGATCATATTTTTACAACCGACTATTTTACGTGATGGCGGCGCAGTAGCCAGCGTTACAGAGCGTAAATATAACCAAATGCGTGTGCTCCAGCTGGTCATCGATAAAAACGGTACGATTAAACAGCTGCCATTAAGCGGGACGGAAGGTTGGAATGGTAGCGTCAGTGCAGATTATGAATTGATGCCACTCAATCCCCTTATTCCTAAGCGCGATCAAACACCGAAATCGACGTCGCAAGGTTTTACGAGAGTCGATAGTCCAAGCAGTGGTATCACTACCTATCCATTAAATCGTTAATGGCTTTTATTCACTTTGTTAAAAGCCTGTCAAAGCATACCGTAAAATACGAATTCTAAGTGGTTATCATAGCCAAATGTACGGTGTAATAAATATACTGTACATTAGCTTGCGTGTTCATAACACAGATAAACACAGTGCGTTTCGTATACGAGTACAATAAAAACAGATAACATATGTTTATCAGGCTTTTAATTGCAGCACTGCTTATAGCAATGCATAAATATTGATATAATCATAAATATAAAGTCACAGCCTACTCATTTAAAAAGGCAAACACAATGACAGTATCTACCAATAAAAAAAAGTGGCTTACCTTAAGCGCAGCTGGCATTATTCTATTACTTGTTCCGCGGCGCAGTAGTAAAAAGGCAGATAGAGCGTTGTCGAATAAAGCTAAGAATAAAGATAGCGGTTAAAGCGGGCGATTAAAATTAATAGCCAAAATAAATGCGCGTTAAAGTAGAGAATCTATCCGTTTAGAGATTATGAAAGCTCATCGTTTAAAGATGGTTTTTAAAACTAACGGTTTAAAGCTTATTATTTAAAAAGAAAAATTTCTATACCAATTATTAATTTTGGAGTCTATTGATGACTGCTATTAGGGTATCCTTTATCGATGATGAGACGCTACCTTCTATTTTCCCTCTAATTGACACACATACTCATTTCGACGCACCTGTGTTTGATTCTGATAGAAGCGAGCAGGCACATCTTGCTTATGATCAGGGGATACGTCATCTGGTATTAGTCGGCTATTTGCACCGACATTTTAATCGGCTCTACGAAACTGAGAAATTATTAAATAAGGGATTACTCCTAAATGAAGAGCTGCCAGCCATTATAGGGAAGAACGATAGCCAAAAACAGTCACTTCCTAAGGCACATATTGCGCTAGGCTTGCATCCTTTTTATATCGAGCAGCATACTGAAGCGCATTTAGAGAAGATGGCGCAAATGCTCAATAAAAAGCGTCCGCTGGCTATCGGTGAAATCGGTTTAGATAGTTTTACGGATGCCATGAAGCAGCCTGAAATGATTGCCAAACAACAGCGTTTTTTTAATGCTCAGCTGGATATGGCAGTGGCTCATCAACTACCGGTCATGCTTCATATCCGTAAGGCCCATGCTGAAGCCTTAGCCATCCTAAAAATGCATGATTACGATGCACATAAGCTTGGGGGTATTGCGCATAGCTTCAGTGGCGGTGTGCAAGAAGCCAAAGCGTTTGTGAAATTAGGATTCAAGCTTGGTGTTACTGGGCAAATAACCAATCCCAATGCGAAAAAACTCCGCCTTGCTATTCAAGCAGCTGTTGATAATTATGGTATTGGATGCTTAGTCATTGAAACTGACTGTCCAGATATGACGCCTATTATGTGCCAGACATCAGATAATACCTTAGACAGCACTTTATACGGTAATGCGTCAGCACTCGGACAAAGCCCAGATAATGAATGGGGTGATACGCCTGCTCATAATAGAAACGTCCCTGCTAATTTATCTTATGTGTTACTAACTCTGAGTGAGTTACTTGAGGTGCAGCCATCTACTCTTGCTCAGCAATTGTGGCACAATAGTTGCACAGCTCTACAAATGAAATGGCATTATCCAACCTAAAAAAATTAGCTCATACTCATTAATAAGTTGATGAATAAACAATGAAATTCTTTAAAAGAGCCTTTAACCTGTTATGACTGAAGATATGCGATGGCAGCAAACCATTAACCAGCCGAATGCTACTGCACATCAGACATCTGATATTGAAGAATCACAGATTGCTGATGATGCAGATGAGCAATATGAGCGCCGTTTTAAAGGCACAAAGACGCTGTATGGCGTTTCAGCAGTGGATACATTTGCCGCAGCGCATGTTTATGTGATTGGTGTTGGCGGGGTAGGTTCTTGGGCAGCAGAAGCCTTGGCTCGAACGGCAGTGGGTAGCATTACGTTAATTGATTTGGATGTATTGGTTGCCTCTAACGTCAATCGACAGTTGCCTGCTTTAGATAGCACTTTTGGGCAAAGTAAGATTGCGGCGATGGCGACGCGTATTCGTGAGATCAATCCAAAAGTAACGCTGCATTTGATTGATGACTTTTTGACCGTTGAAAATGTAGCCACACTATTACCCAGTCGTGAGGAAGCCAAGGCGGCTGCGCAAAACAGTCCGATTGTAATTTTAGATTGTGTTGATGATATGAATGCCAAACTTGCCATTGCGCTGCATTGCCGGTTTAACAAATTAAAACTGGTCTGTGCAGGTGGGGCGGGCGGTAAGATAGATCCGAGCCAAATTAGAATCGGCGATTTACGCGATAGCTATCAAGATCCACTACTTGCTAAACTACGTAATAAGTTACGCCATGAAAAAGGCATTAATAGTGCTTTAAAAGAAAAATTTGGTATCAAGTGTGTCTATTCGATAGAACCACCGCGGGTAGACAAAAGCGCTCAGACAGGTGGTTTACACTGTGGTGGTTATGGTTCAGCCGTAGTCGTCACCTCGGTAGTAGCAATGCTTATGGTGAGTGAAGCATTACAATTATTGCTCAAGCAGGCGGCTGTTAAGCCAAGCGTCTGATATGAATTAATGGAGTCCATCTTGTCTATATCCAACTTGCTAGAGAATAGTTATCCCATCGCAATAGATGAAGTTGAGCGTATCAATAAGCTTAAAAAATATCAGGTGCTCAATACTAATGAAGAGCCTGCTTTTGCGCGCTTAACACAGCTGGCGAAACTGTTTTTTAATATGCCTGTGGTTGCCATTACCTTTATGGATGAGGAAACTCAATATCTAAAATCTGTCCATGGGCTTGGCGGTGTTTGTACGACGGTGCGCAAAGTTGCTATTTGTAATTATACGGTGCTCTCTGATGAGATTTTTGTGGTACCAGATTTAACAAAAGACAGCCGTTTTAGCCAAAACCCATTGATTACAGAGTCGCCTCATCTGCGGTTTTATGCCGGTGCACCCATCATCATGCAAGAAGATGGTAAAACCTATCGTTTGGGCTCTCTGTGTTTGATGGATATGCAACCTCATCATGACTTTAGTGACGAGCAAGCAAAAATATTAACGCAGTTTGCGGTGATGGCTGCCGATGCTTTACAACTACAAGATCAGCAACGTAATGCTAAGCACGCCAATGAGATGAAATCAGAGTTTTTGGCCAATATGAGCCATGAAATACGGACGCCAATGAATGGCATTATTGGTATGGTTGAGATGTTGAGTGAAACTGAGCTTAGCGCTGAACAACAAGAGTATGTCCATAATATAAAAGTCTCAAACGAGCATTTGCTCGCCATTATCAATGGTATTTTAGATTTATCGAAAGTCGAAGCGGGCAAAATGACCATCGATTCTATTCCGATGAACTTATCGAGTTTATGTAATGAGGTGGTGAGCTTATTTGCGATCAAAGCCCGTCAGCGTAGCTTAATTCTAGATTATCATTATACCGAATCATTATCGCCTTATGTCAAAGGGGATCCAGTACGGCTCAAACAAGTCATGGTAAATTTGGTTAATAATGCCATTAAATTTACCCGTGAAGGCGGTCGCGTGACGATTGATGTTAAGCATATGCGAAACAATCCTTGTGAAGATAGCGATGATTGCTACAATGCAATGGGTCACAATGCTATGGAAGGTCAAATTAGTAGCGTAGAGCACGGCATTTATGGCGTGGCTGATGATGTTAATTTTGTTGCTCATAAAGATATGACGCTGTGTATTGAGGTCACAGATACGGGTGTAGGTATTAAGCCGGAGTCATTGGATGCGATATTTGATGCTTATGATCAAGCAGATAAATCTACCCATCGCCTTTATGGTGGTACAGGACTCGGATTGTCTGTTTGTAAATCTTTGGTTGGTTTAATGGGTGGCTATATTGAAGTAGATAGTACGGTCGGTTTCGGTACTACTTTTAGGGTATTATTACCATTGCCACCTATTGATGAGGAAAGCTATGAGACATGGCAAGAGTCCAATGACTTTACCATAACAATACCTAGTGACGAGCTTATCGGTCATATCCTATTGGTCGAAGATGATAGTGTCAACGCCATGATTGCCAAAAAAGCACTCAATAATAGCGGTCATACCGTCACTCATGTGACTGATGGGCAACAAGCGATCGAAATTTTTGCCTTGCATCCTGAGCTTTATGATGTCATTTTGATGGATCATCATATGCCAATTATGGATGGCGTACAGGCGACTATTAAACTGCATGAGCTTTATGATCCGCAAACATTACCACCAATTATCGCTTTAACCGCCAATGCGATGGATGGCGAACGCAAAAAATACCTCGATGTTGGTATGCAAGATTATTGCACCAAGCCATTTAAGCAAGAGCAACTTAATGCGTTGGTACAGTATTGGCTGATGCATAAGCGATCGTCAGAAGAGTAGATTGCCGTTTAAAATAGCCAATCATAAGTCATTAAAAAAGCTTAACCATTCTATGAGTGGTTAAGCTTTTTTACTAATCTGATAACGAATAAAAGCTATCAGCTGACGCGCGTTTGGTAATCACCGGTACGGGTATCGACACGGACTATTTCACCTTGTTGTACAAATAATGGTACACGAACCACGGCACCCGTTTCTAATGTTGCAGGTTTGCCGCCGCCACCTGAGGTATCGCCGCGTAAGCCAGGATCCGTTTCGGTAATTTGCAACTCAACGAAGTTCGGCGGAGTAATTGATAACGGTACACCATTAAACAAAGTAATCACACATAGGGCGTTACTGTTGTCTTTTAACCATTTTACCGCATCACTAACAGCCGTTTTGTCTGCTTGCAGCTGCTCAAAACTCTCAGGGTGCATAAAGTGCCAAAACTCACCATCGTTGTACAGATAGTTCATCTCAGTATCTATAACATCTGCCGCCTCTAAGCTCTCGCCTGATTTAAAAGTCTGCTCGAGCTGTCTACCACTACGTAGATTGCGCATTTTGACGCGGTTAAAGGCTTGTCCTTTACCTGGTTTGACGAATTCATTTTCGAGGATGGAATAAGGATTGCCATCAAGCATGACTTTGAGACCAGCTTTAAATTCATTGGTAGAAAAACTTGCCACGGAAGACTCCTAAGTGTTTATGAATAAAGGTTTATGAGTAAGGATTATAAATATTGTCAACGAGAATTGGATATTAAACTTGTAGTGATAAAGTAGTGCTAAAAGTTATTATCTCCCTCAGTGTTTAAAGGATAGGTCGTATGCTTTGATAGGCTACGCACTAAGAGCGTATAATATCGACTTTTGGCTACAGGTATTAGGTTGTCATGATAAACCATTTAATCACACAAAAAAACTGGCAAACGCAATTATCCGAAGCCATCACCTCTATTGATGAGCTGCTTGACATATTAAAGCTTGAATCACTGCGCGCAGAGGTCTATGTACCTGAACACTTTGAGCTACGAGTGCCGCGTGCTTTTGTGGCAAAAATGACAGTCGGTGATCGTAATGACCCTTTGTTAAGACAAGTATTGCCCAATCAAAAAGAGCAAATTGCAGTCACCGGCTATGTGGCAGATCCGTTAGCGGAAAACGCCCATAATCCGGTCAAAGGCTTACTGCATAAGTATCAATCAAGAGTGTTGTTAACGATTACTGGCGCTTGTGCGATTCATTGTCGTTACTGCTTTCGTCAGCATTTTGACTATAGTGCCAATATGCCAACGGCTAGTGCAAAACAAAGCATCATCGATTATATCAGTAACCATCCTGAGATTAATGAGATTATCTTGAGTGGTGGCGACCCGTTAAATGTGACCAATAGACGTCTATTTGCTTGGCTAGAGACTTTGGAGGCTATTGCGCAACTGACAACCATTCGGATACATACCCGTCTACCCTTGGTGATTCCAGCAAGGCTGGACGATGCGCTATTAGAGCGTTTGTCACAAAGCCGCTGTCAAATTGTGATGGTGATTCATTGTAACCATGCCAATGAGATAGATGCGCTCACCGCAGAGTATTTACAACGTGCTCGAGCTGCTGGAATTACCTTATTAAATCAAGCAGTACTTTTAAAGGATATTAATGATAGCGTTGCTGCGCAAACGATGTTAAGTCAACGCTTATTTACGGCGGGCGTACTGCCTTATTATTTACATTTGCTAGATAAAGTTGCCGGTGCCGCCCATTTTGATAATGACGAGCGCTCAGCAATTGAGCTTTATTGGTCATTACTGGCAGAATTGCCGGGCTATCTAGTGCCTAAATTGGTCATAGAGTTGCCAAACAAACCTTTTAAGGTGCCGATTAATATTTACAACGCTATGTAAAGTGGGCAATATAGTGTATTGAGAATTTTAGTAAACAAAGAACGACTAAAAGAATATAATCAATAATGCCTAATTAACCAAGCATAAGTAGGTCAGTGAATGGTCATGTATGAGATTAATATTCATATTTAAGAATGAGTCCGTACATACCTATGGATAACTTGTGCAATTACTAAGGATAGTAATGGTAAATTTATCGACGTTCCAAGCATTTTTAGCAGCTGATACACCCTTAGTACAGACGTTAAATAATTCTGTGAGCAGCAATGAGCCGCACCTGCGTAAATGGGCGGCACTACTGCCCGCGCAAACAGAAATTCAGCAAGCAGAGCAAATAGAACGAGTGCTGGCCGAGTTGCGTGTGGCTAATATAGATGATCGGCAACGTTTTACCTTAACCAGTATTGTGATTGACGCTGCCAATCAATTGATTGCAACGTTACGCCAGTATTATATCTATGAGACAAAAGCTTTTAATGTCGCTCAACTTGGTTATGTTGCTCAAGTAAAGTCGCTGTATTATTTAATAGTTATGGCGTTCAACGGTGTCATACATCGCGAAACTGCTTTTTTAAATAACAAGCAGCAGCAACCTTCAAGCAGTCTTTGGCAGCGCTATTTTACCAGCGAAAGATCGTCGCCTATCACCTTAGCGATTGCCATTTACCAAACGCTGCTGATGTATCAAAAATTGCTGTTTGAAGACGCACTTTGCTATCAAAAACCACTGCCTTATATATGGTCTAACATCAATCAGCTGTACCATATGGCTTGTGAGCAACAAGCATCTGATATCAATTTGAGTGCATATATTGCTACTCACCGCGCTGATACTATTCATCAATTATACTGTCAAATATGCTTGCATAGCTTATTGAATGTACGTGCGATGCGTCGACCTACTATTTTACTGGTTCAGCGTTTACTGCCGCAGTGGGCTGAGCATATAGTTGCGACCATAGAGCCGCGCACAGCAACACGAGTATTCGTTAATCTGCATAGTAAAGAACCCCCTACTTGTTTGACTGCCCATTCTAGTATTAATCCTTACGATGCGCATCATGCGTGCTTGTTTATAGAACTTGCGCCTATGATTAGCTATTTAAAATCGTGTATTGAAGAATTAAGCGATGTAGGTAGAGTGGGAGTGAAGTATTGTTTAACTAATCATATCTCGATGGCGTTAAGCTATCGTTATATTCAACCAAAGCTCACACTACCTATTAAATATAGTGCAAAACAAAATGCGCAAGTCATGACGGGATTTAATGACATTCATTATCATATTAGTAAAGGCCAAAGTTTAATAAGTCTTATCGAAGCCAAAACGCTGCCAAAACACCAGCAGCCTCGCTATGATACCTTACCGAAAAAGCAATCTGCCAGTAAAGAGGTGGCGGTCGAAATTTTTGATCGTGATAATGCGTTGTCGCACTTTCGTACGCTACGCCTGCTATTTGATTCAGATGAGCCAATCTCTAGCGAAAAAAACCAGTCTTTACTAAGCAGTGCAGCGCCAATACCAAGCGTTAAAGCAGGCACTGAAAAAGCAATTACTACGGTGATGGTTGATGAAAATGACATGCTTGTTTCTATCACACCGCCACCATTACGACTAATGAGTCTTTTTCTATTATGTCGTCCTGATATCTCTAACTCTCCTAATTGGTCAGTTGGGGTTGTGCGCTGGCTCACTTTGGATACCGAAAAACCCGAGCTGGAATGGCAAGTCCTTGGGCACAAGCTCATCGCCTGCGGGATTCGTCTACAGGATAGAGGGGCTCGCAGTCGGCATTTTGTGCCAGCGTTCGTCGTCGGTGGCGATGAGCATCTACAAACTACTGATAGTTTATTATTACCAACCTCTCATTTCCAAACAGGTGATAAAGTGACGATGCGTATCAATGATAAACAAAAATCTTTGCGCTTAATACGTCGCTTAATGACGACTGATGAGTTTAGTCAATATGAAGTGGTGCAAGCTTAATTGATATAAATTTCATCGCTACCAATGTATAGGTATAGGTATAGGCGCGACCATATAAATTTAACTGGTGCTTTAAAGCATCATCATTGATTCATATTATTTAATAATTGCCATTGTAAGTTAAGCAGCAGTCGGTTAAATTATTGTTTATAATGGCAATGCTATTGTTCTTTTGTGTATTGGCTGCTGCCATGCGACGACCCATTAAATCATTTTATCAGATTAAAAAGGCTTTCTATGCGTACTCAGTCCATCTTAAACTTATTGGTTATCGATGACGACCAGCTTTATGCTGAGCGACTTGTACACTTGTTAGGTTCGTACTATGATAGCGTGAACTTAGGTTTTTTGGACGATAAAGACGAGTTATTAAAGTCGCTACGACAGTCTTGGGACGTATTGGTTTTTGGTCAAGCTTATGATATGAATTTTACCGATGCGGTTGCTATCATTCAAGAGCAAGATATTGATTTGCCATCGGTTTGTTTGATAAACAAAGACACGGCAGCCACCGCGCATAATGAAGAAGGGCTTCCTGCTGTCGTGAGTGGCACGATGGTCAAAGCACTTTGCGTTGACCAAGAGATGCCTGTCGTCATGGCAATTTGTTTGCAGCATGATAATTTACGTAGTCGCCGCCAACTTAAAGCCTTGCGTCATGTGCTGTCTGAGGCAGAACAACGGGCAAATGTACTGATTAAAAATTCCAAAAGTGCAGTCGCTTATATCGATCAAGGTATTCATATTTTCGCCAATGATACGTATCTGCAGTTATTTGGTTTTGAGGCAATGAACGACATCATTGGCATACCTATTATTGATTTGATTGCAGGTGGCGACAACGTCAAAGGCTTTAAACAGTTTTTACGTCAATTTGATAAAGGCAGCCGTAAAGACGTAGAGTTTAATTTTGAGAGTCGGCGTACTGACGGTAGTACGTTTGAGGCAAAGCTACAGTTGGCCGTCGCGACACTAGATGGCGAACCGGTTACCCAAATTATCATTCAACAAAATCACAGTAACAGCGCTGACGTTGCCAAACGTTTGGCTGAGGCTGAGCGTAAAGACAGCTTAACAGGTATTGATAACCGCCGCGGCTTTGAAGAGCAGTTGACAGAATTATATCAGCAAGCAAGACTGGGCTCTTTGACGGCGGGTCTTTTATATGTTCAGCTCGATAATATTGGTAAAATTAGAAGCAGTCTGGGTCTTCAAGGCATTGATAGCACGGTTAAACAAGTCGCTCAAGCGTTAGACGAGCTCGTGGCAGATGGTCATGTGAGCCGTTTTAGTGATACCGCATTTACCGTCTTAGTAGAAAATCGAACAACGGTAGAGCTTGAACAGCTGGCTGAACAAATTGGTTTGAATATCAGCAAGATGTTTATCGAAGTTGATAAGCGTACAACCAATACTACGGCAAGTATTGCTATCGTTAAAATTGAAAAAAACACCCCTGAGCCAAGAGTGTTGCTTGAGCGTGCGATGGATGCCATCAGTCAAATTATGATTGAGACCTCCAATCATGGTGGCAAGTATCATCTGTATGATGCTAGCGAACATGCCAATAGTGACGATCATGCGCTTGCAGAATCTCTGGTCGATGCGATCACCAATAATCGCTTTGAATTGTTATTCCAGCCAATATATGACATTAATAATGATCGTAGCGACTTATTTGAAGTGTATCTACAGCTACCACTAGCCGATACGGACAATACCGTATTGACGCCCGATCAGTTTATGGCGGTTGCCAAATCCCACGAACTGCTTGAAAAAATTGACCGCTGGATACTGATTAACGCCTGTAAAAAAATCAATGAAGTACGTAAATCGCACCCTGAAGCGCGGTTGCTAGTACAGTTGACCAGTGCTTCCTTGATTGATAAAAAGCTACCCAGTGTCGCCAGCCAGTTGATCAATGCAGTCGGTGGTAAAGCTGGCGCCTTGACGTTACAGTTCAATGAAAAAGATATCGCCGATCATTTAACGATGGCGAAATCTCAGTTTTCAGCGCTCAACCAAGTGAGCTGTCAACTTGGTATCAATAATTTTGGCTCATCTGCGAAGTCGATTGAGCTTGCCAATTTTGTGCAGCCAGATATGGTGCGCTTAGCCCGTAGCTATATAGAAGGAATTGATGCAGCAGACAATCTAGAAACAGTCAAATCGCTTATCGTCCGCACCAATGAGATTAAAGTTGATGTATTAATGCCTTATATTGAGGATGCTGCGACCATGTCCGTTGCATGGAGTGTGGGTGCGCGCTACCTGCAAGGCTATTATCTAGAAATGCCTAGTAATACCATAAAAGTATCTAGCGAGACTTAAGCTTAAGACCATTTATACCAGCAGCACAGCTTCGCTTTTAAAGTGAATTGACTGTCGCTTTTTAAATATTAATAAACCGTTTTTTTATCTTATTTTATTCTCATCAGCAATAATTCGTTTATTGTCTACGTACGACTATGTATGTCCATCACTATTTGCATTGCATTATAGTTGATGTGGACGCATACATAGCCAATGCCCCTCAATTAAAGATTACAACAACATGTCTATGATTAATAAATATCAACTGGGCGGCATATTTGCTGCTGTTTTATCGCTTGCTGCTTGTGAGCGTACGCCTCCTGATTATCGTGCGCCTGTTACGCTGCCACTATATACAGAAGGTGATGCTGATAACGGCGCTCTAATATATAAAGACGCTTGTAGTCAATGTCATCAGCTGAATCCAGGTCTGAATAAAAAAGGCCCACAGTTGATGAATATTTATGGTGCACAAGCGGCGGAGCTAGCAGATTATACTTATAGTGAAGGCTTGCAAACCTCAGGTTGGGTATGGGATGCTAAGACGCTTGACCCGTATATCGCCGATGCTGAAAAAACCATGCCAGATTCAAAGATGCTAGCAGATCCCATGCCGGATGCTAAAGAGCGTGCTGATGTGATTGCTTATTTGTCCACCCTTCGGGCTGCTGCGCCGATAGTTGAAGATAATGCAAATTAACTTCCCATCATTCTCCCTCTAAAAAAATGAGCCAGTAATTTACCATGACCCATGCAGCTACCGACTATCGGCATAATCAGCAAAAAATCGCCCAGTTAATGGCACAATTAAATCAAATCGTGCTGGATAAACCACAGGTGGTCAAGCTTGCGCTCAGTGGCATCTTCGCTGGTGGGCATTTACTGTTACAAGATTTGCCGGGTATGGGTAAAACCACCTTGGCGCAAGGATTGGCACAGTTATTGGGGCTAAGCTTTAGCCGAATACAATTTACCAATGATATGCTGCCTGCAGATATTTTAGGTATGAGTATCTACGATCAAAGCAAGCTGCAGTTTGAGTTTCGTCGCGGTCCTATTTTCACTCAGCTGTTGCTTGCCGATGAGATCAATCGCTCTAGTCCTAAGACGCAAAGTGCTTTACTCGAAGCAATGGAGGAGCGGCAGGTGACTCAAGATGGGCAAACCTACCCATTACCGCAGCCGTTCTTTGTGATAGCAACCCAAAATCCATTGCAGCAAGCAGGTGTATATCCCCTTCCTGAGTCGCAGTTAGATCGATTCTTATTATGTTTGTCGCTCGGTTATCCATCGCCTGCGGCAGAGCGCGAACTATTAAAAGGTCAGGATCGTCGCGAACTGCTAAAAGAGTTGGATACGGTGCTTGATACAGAGGCGGTTTTATTAGCCCAGCAAGGGGTCAAGCAAGTTTATGTCGCGGATGTGGTTTTGGACTATCTGCAAAGACTGGTCGCAAAAACACGAGCAAGCCACGAGTACCATGGTCTATCACCGCGTGGTGTATTGTCGTTACAGCGTGCCGCACAGGCTTATGCTTATGTATCGGGGCACATGGAGATGACTCCTGAAGATGTCCAAGCAGTATTTGCCGCGGTCACCGATCACCGTCTTGGTCAGCGCTTTGTACCCGCGCATATAACTGGTGGACAAGCAACGCAGACTATCGCACAACGTATCTTGGCTGAAGTGGCGGTATACCAATGATATTTTCGATTCTATGGTGAGGATAGGGTAATCATGAACCTTTTACCAAAAGCCTTTACCGACCCAATCACCTCAGCAGTTAGCCGTTGGTTTGCTTCGCGCGCGCCCAAAAGTGACAGCGCCAAACTCAATTTACGTAATATTTATATCTTTTTTAGCCGTGAGGGTATGCTGTTTGCGGTGCTATTAGTCATTACTTTTATTGCAGGTATCAACTATGGCAATAACTTGGTATTGGGCTTATGTTTTTATCTTATCAGTATTTGGCTCATCAGTTTTCATGTGACCTTTGCCCATATCTCAGGGCTACAAGTACGCCTGCTGGAAGTGACGATGGCAGAAGCGGGCGCTCCTGTTTGGGTCACCTTACAACTACGTAGTGACAGCCGACAACCAAGGCGGCAGCTGTTGTTTAGCTTTGAGCAGCCTGACAAAAAAGTTGACCAAAAAACGAATAAGAAAGCTAATAAAAAAATCAAAACTAGCGTTGATGATCAGTATCCAGTGCTGGTGACACGGCTACAAGGTGAGCATGTTATTCACCTTCCCGTTCAAACCTTTAATCGCGGTCAGCTTGAATTACCGCGATTAAAGATAAAAACGGTTTATCCTTTAGGTATCATGCGCGCATGGTCATATGTCTATTTTTCGCGTACCGCGTGGGTCTATCCTAAGCCTGAAGTATTTGACTGGCAAGATCAGTATTCAACCGTAAGCTTGGAAGATTTGCCATTAGGCGGTCAGTATCGTCAAGGTCAAGATGACTTTGAACGGCTCGATAATTATATCGAAGGTGAGTCGCTGGCACGGGTATCTTGGGGTCATGTAGCGCGAGGTCAGGGAATGCTTACCAAGCATTTTGCGGATCCTGTCGGTCATGAGCAAACCTTGGATTATGCCGATATGCCAGCGGCACATCACGAGCAGAAGCTTGCGCAATTAGCGTATGGTGCGATGACACTGGGTCAGTTAGGCGTACCATTTAAAATGCGCTTAGCTAATGACTGGCTATCTACTGCAGCGATGGGTGAAGGCGATGGCTTTGCACAAGCTTGCTTATTAAGGTTGGCAAAAGCACCATGAACGACTCTCAACGCTCAATTAAAAACTTATCTATAGAAGCATCTACCGCAAGCTTTGAGCGCTTAGCATTGGGTCAAAATGTCAATGCTCATACGGGTATGGATGCCGATAATAAATGGTATCGTAAGCTATTGGCACTGCCAGCCTATTATTGGGTGTTAATCACTCAAATTATCGTTATTTTACCTCATGCTGCGCATTTGCCATTATGGTTAATGGGTTTTGCTGTTGTTAGTATTACTGCTCAGCTGCCGCGTATTAAAGCGAAGTTCAAAAAAGGTCGTCATTTAAAACGTGTTTATCAAGGCATGCAAATGCTTGGTTTCTTATTAGGGCTAGCAGGTCTGTGGCTGACTTATAATACGGCGTTTGGACTCGATATGGGCGTGGCGTTTTTAGTACTATGTCTTGTTAGTAAGCTGTGGGAATTGTACAAACGCCGTGATGCGTATGTGGTACTCAACTTATCGTTGTTTGTACTGGCGGCGCTGTTCCTGATGGATCAAGGTATTGTCACAACGCTAGAGGTAATGGTGGGGGTGGTCATTGTATTATTGGCGTTTATTGCGCTAAATGACGATGGCAATACTCGCGGTGATGGCCGTCTGCGTACCTTAGGGATGTTAGGTATTGGAGCGTTGCCGTTGTTGGTAGTGCTGTTTTTATTCTTCCCGCGCTTGCCACCGCTATGGTCAGTACAGTTATCTGGGCAGCAAGCGACCACTGGTGTTTCTGACAGCATGTCCCCCGGCGACTTTGCTAATTTGGGACAGTCAACCGAACTGGCTTTTCGCGTAGAGTTTAAAGACAATCGACCACCGCAGCAGCAACTGTATTGGCGTGGCTTAGTGTTTAGTGACTTCGATGGGGTTACTTGGCGTCCTAGCCCTCAGCAACGACAATGGCGACCTGAACTACAAACGCCGGTTTGGATCGAAAATGCATTTGCCACTGTTCCTGATGAGGCGAAAGCTACCCCTAATAGCTATCAGATTATCTTAGAGCCTACGCAGCAAAACTGGCTATTTGGACTTGATTACCCTTTTGCCCAGCAGCAAGATGTCAGTATTACCTCAGACTTTACCTTATTAAAAGATCAGCCTGTTACCCAGCAGCTGCGCTACGATGTATTGCAATTTGCGCCCATGTATATCGACCCTATTTTGAATGATGAGTCGCGGCGTCTAAATCTTGAATTGCCCAAAGATGGCAACCCCCAAGCACGAGCGCTGGCTCAGCAGCTTTTTGCACAATCAGGCTCAGACCCAGTTCGTTATATGGTGGCTATCGAGCGCTGGATTAATCAAACGGACTTTCGCTATACATTGTCGCCGCCACGGTTGAATACTAACCGTATTGACGAGTTTCTATTTAAGACCAAAGCAGGGTTTTGTGAGCATTATTCTTCAAGCTTTACCTTTATGCTACGGGCAGCGGGTATTCCTGCGCGAGTAGTGGCGGGCTATCAAGGCGGCGAGCTGAGTCGTAGCGGTAATGTCTGGGAAGTACGACAGATGGATGCGCACGCTTGGACGGAAGTTTGGCTTGAGGGTCAAGGTTGGGTGCGTGTTGACCCGACTGCGTTTGTAGCGCCTGAGCGGGTAGAACAAGGCATGGATGCACTGACACAAGCGCAAGGGGCAGCCATGTTTGGTAATGGCACTAGTGCACAAATCAGCTATCAGCAGTATCAAATGTTACAAACCTTACGGCGCTTATCAGACCAAGCCAGTTATTATTGGCAAAAAGACGTCGTCGGCTACGATCAGGACAAGCAAGCAGCCTCGCTATTAAAGTGGTTTAATATCCGATCAATCATGCAGCAAATTACTTGGTTAGCGATAAGTGCTATTACGGTCATGGCTATTTTAGTATTTATTATTTGGCAACGTCGCCGCAAACGCTGGCATCCAGCAGACTTGCCACTTGCGCAATTATCAAAGTGTATTGGCAAAAGTGATAAATCATTAGCGCGCACAGAAAATGAAGGACAGTTAGCATGGCTTGAGCGCTTGGCAGAAGCTATCGATTCGAAAGTTGCTCAAGCAAAAATTGTGCAAATTCAACAAGACTATCGCCAGCTACGCTATGGACGCTTAAGCACACTTGAAACTCGTGATAGTGAGTACCAAAAATTGCTCAAACAGCTAAAGAAAAATGTGCGTGAATTACTTTAATGGCAGTTATTGAAAGTCTTAGCCAGTAAAAACAGAACATAATGGCACGTAAATAATGTGAGTGATATAGAGTATTCAAGAAATAAAGTAAGTCGATAAACAAATCAATTAGGAAGTTTCATGCGTAACAAAAAAGACCGGATTCGCCACGCCTTAGGGTTTGAGATTATAGGTCTGCTTATCTTTGCCCCCCTAGCAAGCTTAGTATTTGGTTTTGAGCTACATCTGATGGGAGTTATGGCGTTGGTCGGCTCTATCGTCGCCACATTTTGGAACTACTTTTATAATATTTTGTTTGACCGTGCCATGCTCAGGTTACGCGGTGCGGTGCAAAAAACAGTTCTGATACGCGTGCTACATGCGTTGTTATTTGAAGGTGGATTGTTATTATTGTTTCTACCCGTCATCGCCTGGTATTTAAATATCAGCCTTTGGGAAGCGTTTAAGATGGATATCGCGATGGCGACTTTTTATCTCATCTATGCCTTTATCTACAACTGGGTTTATGACAAAGTATTTCCTATCCCTACAAACAGTTAAAATTTGCCATAAGAAAATGAGTTGTGTTTGATAGTAAATTCTCATTCAGCACCGTTTATTTACTAAGACTCATTTACCAATGCTAAATAGATTAGCTAATAGCAAATGTACTAGAGTAAAAAAAAAGATTTAAAATGTTTTACAGAAGGAATAAAAGGAGCTGCTATATGGCGATATATGTAGATTTTATGCAGATAGAATTTAAAGGCTATAAGTGGTGCCACATGCTGGCGGATACTTTGCAAGAGTTACATGAGTTTGCGGCGTTGATTGATGTAGATGAGCGCTTATTCCATCGAAACGCCAGCTATCCTCACTATGACGTCACGGTACAAATGCGCGAAACAGCGATCGAACACGGTGCTATTCCTGCCAATCGTAAAAAGATTATCGAGTGTGCAAAGAAGTTGAAAGTAGAGTTATATGAACAAATAGCGCTGTCCGACTTTTCTAAGTAAAGACTTAAATTAACGGATAAAAACGCTTTGTTCGTACTGCATTAATCCAAACGCTCTGCTAGATAATCGACAAGCAGTCTAATCTTTGGCGATAAATGACGGTTATGCGGATAGATAGCCCAAATACCTTCTTCGGGTTCTCTATATTTGTCCAATAAGCTAATGAGCTGACCGGATTCTAAGTGTTTTTTGACATAATAATCCGGTAACTGCACAATACCTAGACCTTTTAAAGCCGCATCGACTAGGCTATAACCACTGTTATATTGCACCGTCCCCGAAACTCGCAGGTTTCTTTCTTTAGACGCTCTTTGAGCATATTTCCTAGTAACGTTTTTACTCGCTTCTTTATCAGTTTCGATAAAGTGCCAATAATCACGCGTGCCAAGTAAGCAGTTATGTTGACTCAGTTCGCTCAAAGAATGAGGTATGCCGTATTTATTCAAATAAGCAGGCGCTGCACAGACAAAGTTGGTGCGATGGCTGAGTTTTTTTGCCATCATCGTTGAGTCGCTTAATTTACCAATACGAATTGCTAAATCATAACCACCTTCAATCAAGTCAATCTTTTGATTGCTTAAAAAAGCCGTCACTTCGATATCGCTATATTGCACCATAAAATCATTGATCAGCGGCAACAATTGCTGCTCGCCATAAGTCACAGGCGCGGTCAGTTTAATCCTACCTTGCGGTTTTGATTGTAAATTGCTGACAGCTTGTTCGGCGGCATCTAAGCCATCGAGCACCCCGCGACAATGCTGATAAAACACACATCCTTCTTCGGTGAGCGATACTTTGCGCGTTGTGCGATAGAGTAGTTTAATATTAAGTCGCTTCTCTAAAGCGCTAATTTGACGACTGACTTGTGCGGTAGAAATGCCCAATTCTTTTGCGGCGCGCGTAAAGCTCTCATATTCTGCCACGTAAACGAACTCGCTAATTCCATCCCAGCGCATGATTATTACCAGTGTGTAAAAGATATTTGTAAATATAGCATATAGTTATCCTTATAGAAAAAACTATAATAGTCAGTATAAAATCTAACATTTTACAGACTGCTACAACTGCTGCTTGCCTCCATTCGGCAAGCAAGATAAGCTAAAGAGGTCTGTGCTTAATAACCCATAAAATACATTAAAAAAGAGAGATAACGATGTCAGATAAATTTATTAAATCTAAAGCCGCCATTGCTTGGGGTCCAAACCAGCCACTGTCTATCGAAGAAGTGGATGTTATGTTGCCACGTAAAGGCGAAGTATTGGTAAAAATTATAGCCAGTGGTGTCTGTCATACCGATGCTTTTACGTTATCCGGTGAAGATCCAGAAGGGGTGTTCCCAGCAATTTTGGGTCATGAAGGTGGTGGTATCGTTGAACAAATCGGCGAAGGCGTCACCAGTGTACAAGTCGGTGATCATGTCATCCCTTTATATACGGCAGAATGTGGCGTCTGTAAAATGTGTACTTCAGGCAAAACCAACTTGTGCTCTGCCGTACGCGAGACCCAAGGAAAAGGCTTAATGCCAGATGGTACCACCCGTTTTTATAAAGATGGTCAGCCAATTTACCATTATATGGGCTGCTCAACCTTCTCTGAATATACCGTTTTGCCAGAAATTTCTTTAGCCAAAGTTAATAAGGCGGCGCCATTAGAAGAAGTTTGCCTGCTTGGTTGCGGTGTTACCACTGGAATGGGCGCGGTCATGAATACCGCAAAAGTCGAAGAGGGCGCAACAGTCGCTATCTTTGGTTTAGGCGGCATTGGTTTATCAGCAGTCATCGGTGCAGCAATGGCAAAAGCCAGCCGTATCATTGCCATTGATATCAATGAGAGTAAGTTTGAGCTAGCCAAAAAGCTTGGCGCGACTGATTGCATCAATCCAAAAGATTATGACAAACCCATTCAAGATGTCATCGTTGAATTGACCGATGGCGGTGTTGATTATTCTTTTGAATGTATCGGTAACGTCGATGTCATGCGTTCAGCGCTTGAGTGCTGCCATAAAGGTTGGGGCGAGTCGGTCATCATCGGTGTGGCGGGTGCTGGACAAGAGATTTCTACCCGTCCATTCCAGCTAGTGACCGGTCGCGTCTGGCGCGGTTCGGCATTTGGCGGTGTTAAAGGTCGCAGCGAGCTGCCAGGCTATGTTGAGCGTTATCTTGCTGGTGAAATTCCACTACAAGACTTTATTACCCACACTATGCCATTAGAAGATATCAACGAAGCTTTCGACTTAATGCACAAAGGCGAAAGTATCCGTACGGTTATTCACTTTGATGCTTAAGCTATAATACTCATTATTAGTCTTTTAAATATAAAAATGCTGCGCCTAATGGACGCAGCATTTTGTATTTTAGCAGAGTCATTTTAAAAGTTGAGCTGAAAAGGCAGCTTTAATATATTTATTATGATGCCAAAATTTTGAGGAAATCACCTTAGCAATATGTTCTAGTCTTTTTTAAAGCTATGCATATCTTCTAAGATAGCCGTAAACCTATCGTACAACCAAGGTTCATTGTCATCAATCATTTGATTGTATAAATGCGGGCCTATCTTTTCGATGATAAAATCCAATAAGAACTTAGCTGGTAGATTACCGATATCGACATCGAATTCATCACTCATATAAACCCTCAATTCGTCTAAAACGAGGGCTTCTGCTTCATCTGACAATGTCAGAAGTTTGTCTTTACTCATATAAAACTGTCCTCATAGATCTATTCGGTATTACGATGTCTAATCTTTAAATAAGAAGCATTGACTAACCCTATTTCGCTAACAAAAAAGAGTGGATATGAATTAGAGGCTTGCTTTTATATCAAATGCTTAGTCTTGCATATTGGCTAATTGCTCTAAAATATTGACATAATTGTCTACGCCTTGCGCGCCGCTAACCAAGTGCTGTTCATTAAAAATGATTGCAGGGACGCTTTGAATACCTTGCCGCTGCCAATGCTGTTCTACCTCACGTACGTCATTGGCAAAGCGTTGGTCTTCTAAAACTGCCAGTGCTTCATCACGATTCAGTCCAATCTCTGCGGCAATATCAGCAAGCACTTCGATATCAGAGATATTCCTATTATCGGTAAAGTGCGCGGTAAATAACGCCTGCTTTAACTCATGCATGCGCCCTTGCTGCTCAGCCCAGTGCAAAAGCTGATGCAGATTAAAGGTATTGTGCATACGCAGCTCATCAGTAAAATTAAACTCAAAGCCGACATCAGAACCTACCTTCGTTATTTGGGCGCGGCTAGCGTCTGACTCTGCTTTACTTGAGCCATATTTTTCTGTGATATGTTCACGCATGTTTTGACCGTCGCTTGGCATATTAGGGTTTAGCTCAAACGGATGCCAGTGTATCTCATGGGCAGTATTGGTCTGCTCTAGTGCTGCTGCCAGTTGGCGATAGCCGACAACACACCAAGGACAAACGACATCTGAGACAATGTCTATGCGGAGTGGCTGCTCTGATGACAACTGCTTTGAATTTTCCATATTTTTTGCCTAATTTATTATTTATGTTTACACATTTTTTTGGCGTTTATTGTCTAAATAGTTATTAACGCTTCTTTGATAAACGCTAAGTTCATTAATACTAGGTTAAAGATGCAGCGATTACAATGTGCGCTAAGTTACCAATGCACTGTGCCTTTAATTATTATCAATATGACTCAACAGAAATTTTTGTAAACCTAGGTCTGGTTAAAAAACTACCATGCAATGACTACAAAGTAAAAACAAATCGACATTTTTAATAAGACATAATAAATCGGTTAGCGCTATTTTAAAGGGCGTTTGTTTTATCTCTTTTATGTTTTTCTGCCAGCGAGAAGCCAGCATGTCTACTTTGACGTTATCAATTAATAAGCAGGATTATCAGCTCGATAATCTCGATCCGCGCACCACCTTACTCGATGTCTGTCGTCAGCACTTACAAATTACTGGCCCCAAAAAAGGCTGCGATCACGGTCAATGCGGTGCTTGTACCATGCTCATTAATGGGCGACGGGTTAATTCTTGTCTGACACTTGCGGTCATGCATGACGGTGATGAGATTACGACGATCGAAGGGATTGGCTTGCCGGAATCGCTTTCAGAATTGCAACAGGCCTTTAAAGACCACGATGCTTTCCAATGTGGTTACTGTACGCCTGGGCAAATATGTTCGGCGACTGCTTTGATAGAGGAGATTAAACAAAACTGGCCAAGCTATGTGACGACCGATTTGCAAAATCCTGATGGTCTGTTGGTACAAGAAATCTCTGAGCGTATGAGCGGTAATATTTGTCGCTGTTCTGCCTATCCAAATATTATTAATGCTATCTCGCAGGTTTTGGAGAATGAGATAAAAGGTAAAACTGCTTCGAAAGCGACGATAACGAAAGGCTCGGATGTCAGCGGTATTTGGTCACCACCGCCTAGTGAAGCGCAGCTCAGCAAGCCGTCGCAACATAAAGCCAGTATGACTGTAGCAGGAGATTGCTCATGAAACGCTTTGAATATATCCGTGCTGATGCACTCGAGCAAGCCGCGATTTCGGCCAGTCCAAAGGAAGCTTCGTTTATTGCAGGCGGTACCAATTTATTAGATTTGATGAAGTTAGAGATTGAAACCCCTATCAAGCTGGTCGATGTGACTCGCTTAGAACTACAGCAAGTAGAAACGACTAATGACGGTGGGCTACGTATCGGTACGCTGGTAACCAATAGCGATTTGGCAGCGCATCCGCAAGTGATTGCCAATTATCCGATATTATCACGAGCAATACTGGCTGGCGCGACTGGGCAACTGCGTAATAAAGCCACCACGGGCGGCAATTTTTTACAGCGTACCCGTTGCTATTACTTTTATCAGACTGACAGTCCTTGTAATAAGCGCAATCCTGGTACTGGTTGTCCGGCTATCAATGGCGAGAACCGCACCCTTGCCATATTGGGTACGAGCGACGCTTGTATTGCTCAGCACCCCTCCGATATGGCTGTTGCGATGCGTTTACTCGATGCGACAATTGAAACGATTAAAGCGGATGGTAGTAAACGCAACATTGCGATCAAAGACTTTTATTGCCTGCCAAAAGACACGCCTAATATCGAAACTGTTTTAGAGTCTGGCGAGCTTATTACGCATGTAGTCCTGCCAGCGCCTATAAAAGGCAGCCACACTTATGACAAAGTTCGCGACCGCGCCTCTTATGCTTTTGCATTGCTATCGTGCGCTGCCGTGATAAATGTTAATGATAAAGGTGATTTAGAAACAGTACGTTTGGCGTTTGGCGGTATTGGCACTCAGCCGTGGCGTAACGAAGCGGTTGAAGCCTTATTGACGGATACTAAAGGCGATAACGATACTATTGAGCAGGCGGCAGATTTATTACTAAAAGAAGCCAAAGGTCATGGGCAAAACGACTTCAAAATACCACTGACACGCCGTTTATTAAAACAAGTTATTCAGCGCGCCTTAGCGGGCGAGGGAGCATAATCATGTCATTATTGGACTCAGTACTTCCATCAGAACCTACCAAAAAAATGATGATGAATGAGCCTGTCGAAACCTTGTTTAACAAAACGGCAAGTAATTTGGTTGGTAAACCCATTAACCGTGTCGACGGTTCGTTAAAGGTCAGCGGACAAGCGCCTTATTCGGCAGAGATTTATCGAGAAAATCAAGTTTATGGTGTGTTAGTCAGTGCCAAGATTGCCAAAGGTTGGATTGAGAATATCGATAGTAGCGCTTTAGACGATATTCCTGGCATTATCAAAGTGGTTACTGATCCCAAGCACTTTTTGCGTAATGCTCAGCAAGGCGGCGAAACCAAAGCCCCAACACAGGGCGTTAGTGAGGTTTTTTATCATGGTCAGCCGATTGCCGTGGTAGTTGCTGAAACCTTTGAAGCAGCGACAGAAGGCGCGAATGCTCTTAAGGTCAGTTATAAAAACGAGACTGAGCAAGCGGCCTTAAATTTTACCAAAGAGCTTACTAATGCTCATGATATTGATGAGAAAAAAGGCTCAGATAAAAATGCGATAAACGGTGACCCAGAGCAAGGACTGGCTGATTCAGCCGTCACCCTTGATCGCTTTTATCATACCCCAAGCCAAAGTAATTCTCCTATGGAACCACATGCTACTTTGGCTTATTGGGAAGATGATAAGCTCATCATGTACACATCAAACCAAATGATTGCTCCTTGCAAACAGCAAGTTATGGACGCCTTAGACTTGAATAAGGACCAAGTACAACTTATTTCTTATTATGTCGGTGGCGGCTTTGGCAGTAAGCTCGGTATTGCCCCTGAATCAATTGCGGCCGCTATTTCTGCAAAAGAGTTGGGTCGCCCTGTGCTAATTAGTATGACGCGCCCGCAAGTCATGGAAGCGACAGTAAGACGCTCAAACACCCGTCAGCGTATCGCTATTGGCTGTGATAAAGACGGTGTCATCAATACCATGATTCATGATACCGTTACCAGTAATTTACCCGGAGAGGCATTTTTTGAACCCACCGCTTTGTCTACTAAGTATTTATACCGCGGTGAAAATCGTCGGGTAAATTATAAAAAAGTAGATATGAACCAAGTACTATCAGGCTCAATGCGCGCGCCTGGTGAAGCAGTGGGCATGATTGCGGTTGAATGTGCAATGGATGAATTAGCCTCGCAATTGGATATCGATCCCATTGAGCTGCGCCGCCGCAATGAGCCTGAGCAAGACCCGAGCCAAGATATTCCGTTTTCAACGCGCCAGCTCATTGCTTGTATGGAACAAGGGGCAGAGCAGTTCGGTTGGGATAAGCGCAATGCCAAACCTGCTAGTCAATTGGAGGGGGATTGGTGGATTGGCATAGGAATGGCGGCATCTGCTCGTGGTAACCAGTTAAAACCTTCGGAAGCACGGGCAACCCTGCAAGTAGATGGATCAAAAGAGCTGGGCGTCAAAGCCATTATCGAAACCGATATGACAGATATTGGTACTGGCTCTTATACGGTGTTTTCTCAGGTAGCGGCTGATTTGTTAGGTTTACCGATAGATCATATCGAGATGAAGTTGGGCGATAGTGAACTGCCGCCTGCTTCAGGTTCGGGTGGTAGTGTGGGCGCAGCAAGTGCTGGTAGTGGTGTTTATTTAGCTTGTGAGCAACTGCGTGAAATGCTGGCAGACAAAGTCGGTCTTTATCCCGATACCATTCAGCTTGATAATGGGCAAATCAAGCAAGCAGGCGAGCACAATCCTAGCGTGACAGAAGCTGCTATTGAGAGCGTTAAAAATAAAGCTGAAGACTTAAAAGATAAAGTCGCTGAAAAAACTGGTTTACCCTTACCAACAGCAACAGATAAAAAGTACGATTTTACCAATTTTCACTCTTATGCCTTAGCCGACGTCGTCGCTGATTATGATGAGCAAAAAATTAGCGCTAAAGGACAAATAAAACCTGGTAAAAATGCCAAAAGCCATCGCCAAGCATCTTTTGGTGCTAACTTCGCAGAAGTAGCAGTGCATAGAGTCACCGGTGAGATTCGAGTCAAACGAATGACCGGCGTATTCGCCGCTGGGCGTATTCTTAATCATAAAACGGCCACCTCACAGTGCTACGGCGGTATGGTGTTTGGCATTGGTTCAGCTTTGATGGAAGAGGTCATCCATGATAAGCGTGACGGTCGCTTATGTAATCATGACCTTGCTGAATATCATATTCCAGTTAATGCTGATGTACCCCAATTAAAAGTGATATTAGTTGAAGAAGACGACCCTTATACCAACCCAATGCATATCAAAGGAATAGGCGAGACTGCAATATCAGGCGCGGCGGCGGCTATCGCCAATGCTATCTATAATGCAGTTGGGGTTCGTGTTTATGATTTCCCCATCACACTTGATAAGCTGTTATATGAGCTGCCAGAGTAGGTTTTATAAACTGTTAATAATGGCTATAAAAAATATATAGCATATAAGAGGGGTTATGAATCAGGTTGCTGACATTCTTAAGCTGGCAGGCGAGGCGCAGCAACAAAATATTGATGCGGTGCTGGCAACGGTAGTGTGTACTGAAGGCTCCGCTTATCGGCGTGCGGGCGCTATGATGCTCATCTGCGCAGACGGACGCTCCGTTGGCATGATTAGCGGTGGCTGTCTTGAGCCGCATATTATTAAACGTGCCTTTTGGTTGACTCGCAACGGTGCCAATGTGCAGGTTTACCAGACGGGTGATGAACAGTCGGATGAAGACCATGAACTTAGTGGTAATAGTTATTTAGACAATGAGCTAAATTTTGGTTTGGGCTGTAACGGACGTGTACATGTGTTGTTTGAGCGCTTATCGACAGCGTTGCCCATGTTAGATATTATTCGCCACGTTCGTCGTACCCACCAACCAGCAATGATAGCGACTTTAATCCGCGCAGACAGCAATAATCTTGGATCGTTAGCAATCGGTATGCGAGTTGATATTGAAGCTTATATTGATAGCGAAAAATTAACTATTATTGATGGCAATAGTATTTCTAATCAAGCTTTGATGGAGGCTTCAAGTACGGTTACTGATGTGCTTAGAGAGACGGTTGAAGCGCTATCAACGTATGAGGTTTCTGATAAAAACACTGAATACGTTATCTTGAAAAATGGTGGTTTAACGACAGAGTGGTTGCTACAACGTTTACAACCACAAGTACGTTTGCTTATTTGCGGTGCAGGTAACGATGTGATGCCGCTTGTGACGATGGCAAAGCTGCAAGACTGGCATGTCACTATCATCGATAGCCGCGCGCAATATGCCTCTCGTCTGCGCTTTCCTCAAGCTGATATCGTCATGCCACTGTCATTAGATGACTACGAACAACTGCTTAAACTGAGTGATAATGCAGCGGTCGCTTTGATGTCACATAGCCTTACCCAAGACCGTGCTCGACTCACGGTGTTATTAGCGCATTCGACTCATTATAAATACCTTGGTCAATTAGGTCCACGTTATCGTACCGAGCGTCTCATTAATGAAATTAATGCCGTCAAAAAAAATCCTACTGCCTTAAAGGATGGCATTAATAAACTACATTATCCGATTGGTTATAAGTTAGGCGGAGACGGACCTGAAGCATTGGCACTTGGGATCATGGCAGAAATAAATGCAGTCATGCATCATAAAACATCGCCAGCAGAGTTTTCAGCTGATGAACTTTCAGATACAGCAACCATGAGCAATACTGCAACGCTGAGCTGCGTATGAATAAATCGTTGGTAATTGAAGCTAACATGCAACAGCGAAACGATGTAAAGCAGCCACGCCACGCCATTATTATTCTAGCAAGTGGACTCAGTAGTCGCCTTGGTAAAGCTAAGCAACTACTTTGCAAAAATAGCGAACCTTTAATCAGTCATATGCTTAAATTGGCATTGAGCACTCAGCCACAAACTATCATCGTTGTCATTCCTAGAGAAAATCTGTGCATTGCTAATGCGATTGAACCATTGGCTGCTCAGAATACAGTGATTCATACGGTCATCAATCCTACGCCTGAAACAGGTATGGCGCAGAGCTTGCATTTAGGTATCGATGCATTAACTGACCTTGATAATCGTCTTTTAAACCAAGTATTAATTATGGGGATTGACCAAGTACTCTTAGATCAGCAGCATTTAACCGCATTACTAGCAGGTAAGCAAGCTGTGGTGGCAAGCAGCTATAGTGGCGATAATGACTGGCAGCACTTTGATAAGTTGCCACTAGATAAAATGCCAATAGATAACACGGCACTCAATGATTCGCCTAAAAAAAATATCATCGGCGTGCCTTTGGTGATTAATTATGAGCTACTTAAACAATGGCAGTCAGAATTAGTTGGTGATAAGGGACTGCGTCATCTCATTCGAGGATTGTCACCTAAGCAAATACAGGTAGTTATCAATCATCAGCTCAATTATGATATCGATACGCCTGAACAACTTGCTTATGCTCAACAACAGGGCTGGCTTGATAAATAATAGTAATGAACACTTTAATGAGCGTTATCGAGTACTAAATGACAGGCTATATAGAAACAGAGCGTCTTTATCTTAGACAGTGGCAGCCAAGCGATTTTGCAATATTTGCTGAGATGAACGCCGATCCAGAAGTGATGAAGTATTTCCCCAAATTATTATCAGCTACCGTGAGTGATATCATTGCGACTAAATGCCAGCAGCTGATTAAAGATAATGGTTGGGGATTTTGGGCGCTAAGTTTAAAAGACTGTTCAGAAAAGAGTGATGCCTTTATCGGTTTTGTCGGCTTGAATCAGACACATGCTGATATGTCTTTTGCACCTTGTGTCGAGATTGCTTGGCGACTGCGCAAAGAGTTTTGGGGGCGAGGCTATGCTACTGAAGCCGCTCGTGCGTCTTTGGATTTCGCCTTTGCTGAGCTGGCACTTGTCGAGGTGGTTGCATTTACAGCTGTGATTAATCAGCGCTCACAACTTATTATGGAGCGTATCGGCATGACTGATACGCAGGACAATTTTTACCATCCTGCGCTTAATCCAGATCATCCACTTGCTGAGCATGTCTTGTATAAAATTACTCAGCAGCAGTGGAATAGTATTAATAAAGAGTAGAGTAATGCGGTTTATAGATAATCAATATAAGTAATAAGAACAATAAAAATGATAGGTAATCTCAAACTCAAATAAACAAGTGAATAATTAGACATCATAGCAGAGCGAGCTTGAAGCTAAATAAATAGTTAGCAGGCTTATCAATACAATACAACGCCTAAGCTATTATATTAACAGGACTACTTGAATATACTACTAGTGTCATACAAGATAGAAAATACGCTACGATATAATCTGCTTTTTATTAAACATAAAGTAAGGTCGTTTTATGAGTCGTACATTGTGGCTGGTGGTTGGTATTATCAGTATTCTTGGCGGTATATTTGCGTTTTTTAATCCTCTTAGCGCCACTTTCGCCGCTGAACAGTTAGCAGGGTTTACCTTCCTTCTCGTCGGTATTTTACAGTTCATCGCACTATTTCGTGCGCATAGTACGACTGGCAAAGTACTTGCTGCCATCGGTGGTGTATTGGGTATATTGATAGGTGTTGAGCTACTACAAAACCCGTTGCAAGGCGTATTAACTTTGACGATGGTGATTGCTATTTTGTTTATGGTAACAGGTATTGTTAGAGTCGTTGTCGCTTTTGGGCTACGCAAGACAGTGGCTTTTATACCCTTATTAATCTCAGGACTTATCTCGATTGCTTTAGCTATCATGATATTTAGCGGCTATCCGCAGTCAGCAACCTATATCCTTGGTGTGCTATTGGCAGTCGAGCTAATCTCTAACGGCATATCACTCATCATGTATTCACGTGTACAACCGCCTTTGGTTCGGAACATGTAGGCTTCAGTGATAGCCAATTCAATATAAAAGAGGTGCGTTAAAAATAGCGTTATACTGGGCTAAATTTTCCTCGCTTGCTGTGTGCTTCGCACTCCAAAGGCTTCGAAAAATTTATTCCAGTAGCACTGTATTCTTTTTAAATTGAATCGACTATATAAAAAATATTAAAAGACTCCTTAAAATGGGGTCTTTTTTTTGCTTGTACGTTATTAATAAAGGCTTCAATTTCATTAATATGTTTTTTAATCCCATAAAAAATGCGCCTATTATATTATTTATAATAATGCGCACTTAATAGCTTAGATTTTCGGGCTTTTTTAATGCAGTTGACTTCATTCGGGAGTATTAAGTTATGAGTTCTAACTCAGAAATCTAAGCCCAGAAGTTTTTAATGCCCAGACCAGCTCAACAAAGGCGCGATTATTGGTCAAAGGTTCGCCATCAATGATAAGCACGTAGCCTGAACCATCAATCCATAAGAACACAAAGCTGGTCTCAGGAATCAGTAAATCAACTTGTTGAAAGAATGAGATAGCTTGACTTTCTACGGCCCAGCCACGTTGTTTTTGGCGTAGCATAAAGCCCGAAAAGTCAGCAGCAGCCACACTAAGCATGTCTGCTTCTTCTTGGCTATAGCCTATCCGCGCTAGGCAAAACCCTTCATCGGAGCCGATTGCTGCACGGCGCTTACCGGACAAGCTTGATACTACATAAGGTAAAAATTGATCTAATGGCAAGTTGGGAGCTGGCAAGAATAGCGACAGCTTCTCGATCCAGCCGTGTTCTAAAAAGCTATCTAACCACTCATCAGAATAACGTTCAAGCCAGTCAGCGGCTAGCAAAGTTTCGCTATAGGATAATAAATCTTGTAATGATAGCTGCTCAGCAGTCGGCTCACTCTGTGAAAATGCCTCAAAAATACCGGCTGGAGTCAAGGTCAGATACGTTTTATCAGCGTTTAAATAAGAGGACATAACAGCTACCATTCAAATGAAGTTTTATGAGTCGTTTTAATAAAAGAGCAAATCTAAGCTTTAGTAGTTTGATCAAGTTTTTGTTGACAGTTATTCCAGCGATCATCAAATTGCCAGTCACTTTTGCCTAAGCGAAACCAAACCAAGGAAAATGCCAGACGGTCGTTACGAGCAATACAATGGGCGAAGAACTCACTTTCGATTTGTTCTATCGTATCCCAGTCTTGATTGTCGCGTGCTAGCATAAGCTCGGCAGTGATTTCTTTGGCGATTTCTTTGGCATCATCACTACTGATGCGTAAACGCTGTGTTTGTTCGTTCAGTGAAGGCGATACCAGTACGCTCCAGCGGGTCGCCAGCATACTATTTTTCTGAATATAGCTTTTTTTATCGATACAGTCGCGAAAGCCTTGTTCGATATGGGGCAGTAGACGACCTTGCAAGCGCGTAAACATGTTGGTGACATCGTAAGGGATGTCATACCAGCAACCATAAAAGAAATCCGCGATGGCACCTTGCAGCGGCTCTTTTTCGTTTAATAACAGTGCTGCGTTGATACGTTGTTCGTGAAAATGGCGATTGTTTGGTGCCAAAAATATCTTACGCGAGTAGAGACGATATACGCCACGCGCGGCCATTTCACTTTCTTTGATAAGGTCTAAATCAGACATAATAGTGTCCTGTCAGTCATAGCCAATATGGTAGCGCAATAGGCTATGACCTAAGTCAGATGCCAGTGAACCTGCTAGTCAATTAAAGTTTCCATCAAGTCGATCATAAACTCAGCATCTTCTTCGTCCATAGCTTCAAAACCTTGAGGCATACCAAGTTCAGCCAACGCTTCTTTGCCATCATCATCGTTATGCAAATTCAGAATGGCATTCATCAAAATGTCTGTATCAGGAAAACCCTCTTTAATCAGCAATACATGGCTAATATCCGCCAAATCACTTTCGATTAATACAGTTAACTGAGCTTTGGTTAAGCGTGAAAAGCTGTGGAAAATTTCAGCTAAAAAGAATGCTGCTTGAGCATCGCCTTTGATGACTTGGCGCGCTGCTGCTTGATAGGTTTCAGTCACTGACCAATTTAGGTCTGTTTCTTCTAAATCGACCGCTTCTAGTAGGCGTAAACCAATCAGCTTAACATCACGGTTATTTGCCATAGCAATGGTCGCACCATTAGCCAAGTCCTCTAGAGTATTGATGTCGTTATTTGCTGAAGCTGCAATGACCATCTCATCAGATTTACCGATAGGGCGTGCAACTGCACGGTAGCCTTGCTCACGGATGAGCGTTGCTGCATCAAAAGGATTGGCATAAATAACTTGCATGTCGCCTGCGTCGATAAGCGCTTCTTGCTCAGCATGTGAGGCAGGCATATTTAGGTGCATGTTTAGATTGGCACGTTTTTGAATTAAGATATTAAACATATGCCAGCCTGCAAAACGCTCAGGCGAAAAATCAGGGGCGATTAACATATTATGTGTCGTCATGATTTAACCTTCCTCGTTTTGTTTCATTTGGGCATACTGAGCGATAGCCGCATCAATTTTGCTGCGCGATGGCTTACGGCGTACAGAAGTATAGCCAACGGTTTCGCCGCGACGAACGTTGGGCACGACAGTCGCGTAAACCCAATAATGGCTGCCATCTTTACATAAGTTTTTAACGTAGCCATGCCATTTTTGTCCAGCTTCTGCGGTTGACCATAAATCTTTATAGGCAGCTTTTGGCATATCAGGATGACGTAAAATATAATGCTGCTTACCGATTAATTCGTCGACCTCGTAGCCACTAATCTCAACAAAGGCATCATTAACGTGAGTCAAAATACCGTCTAAATCGGTACGCGAAACAATCAGCTTGCCATCAGGATAAGGGCGTTCGATACCAGTATCATAAACAGTACGCGATGCACCGTCATGATAAGTCAGAGTGATCTGCTCGGCTGGCAGGTCAGGCTTCATTGCGTCAGGTAGTGGAGAACCCATCGTAATCTCCTTTATTTATTGTTGTATGGATAGTCATTAAAAAACTTATTTGATTTACGTTTGTTTTTTAACGCGCTTATTTTTTAATAAGTATGGATATGTGATTCGCTAGGATTAGAATTCATAGATATTTAGAAGCTTTAATCACTTATTCAATAATCACTCATTCAATCTAAACAGTGTGCAATACCTTAAATAATTTTTATAAGACAGTGCGTCCGTTTTCATTTAAAGTATTATACACAGAAGGCATTTGTATTGTAGGCGCGGTATAGAACCGTAGCGTTAGCACTTTAAAACCAATTATTAGATAAGTTTCGAAAGCGCTTCAGAGGCACGTTTAATATCTAAGAATATTAAGCCAAGTTTGGCATTCGGTTTTGCCATAATGGTTAGTACTGCTTCATCACCCGATGAAGTCATGATCACGTAGCCCTTTTCACCTTGAATCATGATACGGTCAATGCTACCACGAGCCAATTCGCGACCTGCACGATCACCTAGTGATAATAAAGCTGCTGACATAGCGCCAACGCGGTCTTCATCAACGCCTGCTGGTAACGCAGATGCAATCATAAGACCATCGTTAGAAATGAGAGCAGATGCTTCAACATCGGCTGATGAGCTATTTAGGTCTTCCAAGATTTGCTGAAATGAATCAGTACGCATATCGATTTCTCTATGACGGGTTATTAAATTAATAGAATAACGGTTGATAGTATTTTAAAAAATAACGGTTAATAATATTTAAAATAGTTTTTGACTAATTAATGGGCGATATTATAAACCCTTACAATTAATAATGATATGGCAGGATATGAATGAAAGGCTAAATATTGATTTTTTTAACCTTTTATCTCTATTTTATAACCTTCCATCATTAAATTATTTCTAATAGTAAATAAAAGTTTATTCTGATTTTCTTTATTATTACTTTATATTTTGTTTCGATTATTTTTTCATAAAAATAAGTTATTAAAATAAATAAAAATAAGGTGAAAGTGAGTTTTTCATCGTAAGGTAGTGCAAAAACAGTTAAAAAGTAGATATGGATTTTTGACTGTCGAGCTTTCATTACAGGGTCATGTATAGATTATCATTAGAAAAAACTTGCCCATAACTTTTGATGATGGCGATATTTACTAGACTTATACACCAAAAAAATGATATATAGATATGAGATAAAAATTGTTTGTGCTTCTGGGTTTAAGATTTAGAGACACAATCAGTTGGCTTCTAATCCCATCAGTTTCTATACCAAACACAAACAGCGTATAGGGGCGACCTCAATCCCACATCAACGTTTGCCATCCTATCGTTTGTGATTATGCGATAAAATGTCGATGTAAATCAGCACGATTACAATCTTTACCCTAAGGAATCTATATGAGTATCAGTCAGGCAATCAAAAAAATTGAAGCACGTTACGCTCACCAACCTGAATTTATTCAGGCGGTAAAAGAAGTTGCAATCACGATTGCTCCGCTATACGACACTCATCCCGAATATGATACGTTCCAAATTTTTGAGCGCCTTGTTGAGCCTGACCGCGTTGTGGCTTTTCGTATCAACTGGGAAAACGATCAAGGTGAAGTGCAGGTGAATCGCGGCTGGCGCGTTCAGTTTAGTAATGCGCTAGGTCCTTATAAAGGTGGTATTAGATTTCACCCAACGGTAAATCAGTCTGTTTTGAAGTTTTTAGGCTTTGAGCAGATATTTAAAAATGCGTTGACCGGTTTGCCGATGGGCGGTGCTAAAGGCGGTTCTGATTTTGATCCAAAGGGCAAAACAGACAATGAAATCCGCCGTTTTTGCTACGCTTTTATGCGTGAGCTGCATCCTTATATAAATAAGGATATTGACGTACCCGCTGGTGATATCGGTGTTGGTGGACGCGAAATCAGCTATATGTTTGCCATGTATAAAAACCTTACACGTGAATACGGTGGTGTATTGACCGGTAAAGGGGTGGGTTTTGGTGGTAGTTTGATGCGTACAGAAGCCACTGGTTATGGCGCGGTTTATTTTTTAGAAAATATGCTAGCGGCTCAAAACGAACACATAGACGGTAAAAGAGTACTGGTTTCAGGCGCTGGTAACGTCTCACTCCATGCTGCTGAAAAAGCTCATATGCTGGGCGGCGTTGTAGTCACGGTGTCAGACTCACAAGGTACCTTGTATGATGAAGCAGGTCTGAATCAAGAAAAAATCAACTGGTTAAAAGCACAAAAAGCAAAAAGTAAACCTTTGGCCGATTACGTTGATGTCTATGGTGGTGAGTGGCTTGCTAAGCAAAAACCTTGGCATATCAAAGGTGACATCGCTATCCCATCAGCCACGCAAAACGAAGTGGATGAAGAGGACGCTAAGCTTATGGTTGAAAATGGCATCAAATATGTCGTCGAAGGCGCCAATATGCCATTGACTGCTGAAGCGATTGATCATATTCGTTTGCATCGTGTGCATTATGCACCGGGCAAAGCGGCAAATGCTGGTGGAGTGGCGGTATCTGGACTTGAGATGTCACAAAACTCAGTACGCCAGTACAAAACCTTTGAGGAAGTTGATGAGCGTCTCAAATGCATTATGAAAAATATTCATGACTGTGCTGCTGAAGCCTCAGAAAAATACCATCAGACTGACAAAGGCTACATCGATTATATGACAGGCGCAAATATCGTTGGCTTTAAGCGTGTTGCTGATGCGCTGGTTGCCTATGGTATCCTGAACTAAATTTTTCATTATGGCTATTTACGATAGCACCAGATTAAAATAATAACTGACATGATTGATATACAACGCGCCTACTTACATAGTAGGCGCGTTTTTTATGCCACATAAAAAACTGCTTAATCAATATAGTCCGTGCAAGATAAAAACGCTGCTTGTTAAAACTATTACAATATTAGTAAAATTCATCTTAAGTTAAATAAATTGATTTTTATTCATTAATATAATCAGCTATGATTACTTCATCAAAATTATTTATCTTAATTATAAAATAATGAATACGATTAATGGAGTAACACATGACTACCACAATCCCACGATCTAGAGTACCTAGCCATATCCTAGGCTACCTACGTATTGGTGATAAGCGCCAAACCAAATTTGCCTTAGAGCATTACTGGAAAGGTAAAAAAGATAAGGAAGTAACTCAAGCCGCTTTGCTAGAAGTATTTACCACCAATATCCAAGATCAAATTGATGCGGGTCTTGATATCATCACCACTGGCGACTTTGCTCATTATGATTTAGTGCTCAGCCAAGCAGTTTCCTTCGGTGTGCAGCCACCACGTTTTGCTGGTGCCGAAACATTAGATACCTTTGATCGTCAGTTTTATTTTGCCCGTGGTCGCGACCATACCGGTCAGTATGAAGACAATGCTGCTTGGCAAATGACCAAGTGGTTTGATACCAACTATCATTACTTGGTGCCTGAATTAGAAGCGGGTGAAGACTTCAGCAATACTGATTTTACCCAAGTATTTAAACAAGTAAGCGACGCTCAAGCCATTATTGAAAAAAATGTGCAAAAAGGTAAAACGGATAAAAAGCTAAAAGTCGTCTTAGTCGGTCCAGTAAGTTTTTTATATTTAGCCACTTCAAAAGTAGAAGATAAACTAGATTATCTTGATAGATTACTGCCAGTTTATGCTGATTTATTAAATCAGTTGGGCGAGCGGGGCGTTGATTGGGTACAGATGGATGAGCCTATTTTATCATTGGACTTAGATAGTTGCTGGCAACAAGCGTTTGAGCGTGCTTATAATGGTCTACAACAAACGCCACCACAAATTATCGTTGCTAACTATTTTGATTCATTGGGTAATAACTGCAATATCGCCTGTAACTTACCAGTTAGTGGTATTCATATCGACATCACGCGCTCGAGTCAGCCTAAGCAATATGTGGCGCAAGTGATTGATCATCTCCCGAGCCATAAGCTACTATCTATTGGGGTGGTTGATGGCCGTAGTGTTTGGGCGACAGATCAAGCAAAGGCGCAAGAAATCTTACTTGATGCCAATGAGCGCCTCAACTCTCCTCACAGCCAGACTTATCATAATCAGCCTAAGTCTGCTGATGGCAAAGACAATCAACGTCTATGGGTTGGTAGCGGTTCGTCATTACTACATTTACCCGTTGATTTGACCTCAGAAGAGGTTCCTGAAAATTTGAAGGGTAAGTTGGCCTTTGCCAAGCAAAAATTAAGCGAAGTGGTTATTTGTGCCAAACTAGCCACAGGTGAACGACAAGCTGATGTCACTGCCACGAATATTCGTCTTACCCCAGCTCAGTCAGATGCCCAAGTCCGTGATGGTGTGTTTAGCGACCGTTATGCTAAGCAAGAAGCCAAGCTTAATTTACCATTATTACCGACCACGACTATCGGTTCATTCCCGCAAACGGCTGAAATTCGTAAAGCACGCCGCCAATGGAATAATGGTGAGCTGAGCGATAGCGATTATCAGGATGCCATGAAAGCTGAGATTCGGCAGTGTGTGACTGACCAAGAAGAGTTGGGTCTTGATGTATTAGTCCACGGTGAAGCCGAACGTACCGACATGGTTGAATACTTTGCTCAGTACTTAGATGGCTTTTGGTTGGCAAAAAACGGCTGGGTACAAAGCTACGGTACACGCTGTGTCCGTCCACCAATCGTGGTTGGTGATATCAGCCGTCCAAAAGCCATGACCGTCGACTGGATTAGCTATGCGCAAAGTCTAACAAATAAGCCGATGAAAGGTATGTTGACAGGGCCAGTGACCATTTTAAATTGGTCGTTTGCGCCAAGCGATAGCGCTACCCGTGATATCTTGCGCTTACAAATTGCCGAAGCGATTAATCAAGAAGTCAGTGATTTACAAGATGCAGGCATTGGTATTATTCAGATTGATGAACCAGCCTTCCGTGAAGGCTTGCCATTAAAAGAAGCTGAGCACGCAAGTTACTGGAAGCAAGCAGTTGATAGCTTTAAGCATTCTGCCAGTTCTGCCCAGCCTGAAACTCAGATTCATACGCACATGTGTTATTCAAGCTTCCATGATTGTTTGCATCATATCTCTGCCATGGACGCTGACGTCATCACGATTGAAACGGCACGTTCTGGCTTGCAGCTATTAGACGCCTTTAAAGTTGACGACAATGTTAATGGCGCTGATGATTCTAACGGAGGCAATCAAGCTGGCTATAAAGGTAGCTATAAAGGTGGCTATCAAAATGCCATTGGCCCAGGCGTCTATGACATTCATAGCCCGCGCGCCCCTGATAGCGACGCTATTCAGATTGTGATTGATGAAGCGCAAAAATATATTCCAATTGAGCGCTTATGGATTAACCCAGACTGTGGTCTAAAAACGCGTAACTGGGAAGAAGTGCGCCAACAACTGCGTAACATGGTCGAGATGACAAAAATTGTACGTAAAAAATATGTAGCATAAATCCTAAATCAAACTTGCACTTATAAATGTAAAAGCCCCAACCATGACTGTCATGGCTGGGGCTTTTTTTATTTAACACTTTCTAGCTGCTTTTAATCATTTAGCTTTTTTAGAAATAATGTTAAGGCTATAAAGTCTTGCGCCACTGACCTTGACGCATAATACCAGTAATAGGATTAAGTCCAATTTGATAGCACAGATCCGCAGGGCGAGTGATATCCCACAGTGCTAAATCAGCATCACAACCGATTTCTATTTTACCTTTATGTGATAATCCTAATGCTTTTGCTGCGTTAACAGTCGCACCGGCTAGTACTTCTTCTGGCGTTAAATAAAACAGCGTACAGCCCATATTCATCGCCAGTAATAGCGAAGTTAGTGGTGAAGTGCCTGGATTACAGTCGGTCGAAATAGCAATAGCAACTTGATGTTTACGTAACGCAGCTATTGGAGGTAACTTGGTATCACGCAACGTATAAAATGCGCCGGGCAATAGTACCGCAACGGTATTGCTGACTGCCATTTTTTCAATATCTGTTTCTGATAAATGCTCTAAGTGATCGCTTGATAACCCTTGATATTCAGCAACTAAAGCACTGCCGCCTATATCAGACAGCTGCTCAGAATGGAGCTTGACGGGCAAATCTAATGAGCTGGCCACTTCAAAGACGCGTCTAATTTGCTCCGAACTAAAAGCAATATTTTCACAAAACCCATCGACTGCATCTACCAAGCCTTCTGCATGTAAAATTGGCAGCCACTCGCAGACTTGCTCAATATAGTCGTCTGCACGGTCTTTATATTCGGGTGGCAAAGCATGGGCGGCTAAGTAGGTAGTGCTGACATGGACGTCGTATTTGTCACCCAATTGACGCGCGACAGTAAGCATTTTGCGTTCAGTATCGAAATCCAAACCATAGCCGGACTTGATTTCGATACTGGTTACACCTTCTTTGAGCAGTGCTAACAGACGTTTTTCACTTTGCGCAAAGATTTCTTCCTGACTGGCTGCGCGAGTCGCACTAACGGTCGCAACAATACCACCACCTTGCGCTGCAATATCTTGATAACTGGCACCATGCAGCCGTGCTTCAAACTCATTGCTGCGATTACCGGCATAGACTAAATGCGTATGACAGTCGATTAAGCCTGGGGTTATCCAGCTACCCATAGCATCTTTAATTTGAGCTATTTGGTAATGAGAAAGGTATGGCGTCATCTGTTCGTTCGAGCCAATCCAAGCAATCTTGCCATCTTTGATACCGATAGCTGCATCTGCTAGCTGCCCATAATGAACATTATCTTTATTTTTGCTATCAAAGCCATAATGGGCTGAAAATGTAGCCAAATTGGTATTGATAACAATGTTGTCAAACGATGCCATCGTTGCGGCATCGATAGGTCTTTGCAAGTTGGTTTGCGAAATAGAATCTGTAGAATTAGTCATAATATACTCCTGCTAGTTAGTAGCTATTTATATATCCGTGATAGGGTAAATCCGTGCTTATATAATTAATAAGTGCTGCTCTATAATTATGGCTAAAAGTCGAGCAGCCACTTTACAGCTGCGTTGATCGCTATCATAGGTCGGATTAATCTCAGCAATATCCGCTATTTTTACTTTGCCGGATGCCATAATAGTTTTGACAGCACGCTCAACGAAGCTCAGTTCGATACCGTAGGCAGCAGGTGCGCTGACACCAGGTACCACACTAGAGGGAAAGCAGTCCATATCAATCGTTAAATAAAGTACATCAACCTGATTAATAAAATGATCAATCTGAGCAGCAAGCGTTGCCCACGATTGATAGTAACAGTCCTCGTCACTAATAACGTGGACACCTAGTTCGTCAGCACGATCAAAAAGCGCTGCGGTATTAGAGAAACGACTGACCCCAATACAGCAATAGTGAAAAGGCTGCTGATACTCGGTTAGATACTCAGCAATTTGGCGAAAGGGTGTACCAGACGTCGCAACATCAGATTGACGAATATCAAGATGCGCGTCAAAGTTAATGATACCAATAGTGGGGATAGTCAGTATATCGGCTGTATTTTTTTCACCAATATCACTATTATCAGCCTGCTGAAGCGCTTGCCATAACCCTAAAAAACTACCATAAGCCATCGCATGACCACCGCCAAGGCCAATAGCCAAACTACTTTTTTGAATAACGTTACTAATAACATCGGCATACTGCTGCTGTGCTTGTTCAAGCAGTTGCTCGGCAAAATCATCGTTATCTTGACAGTGAATATCACCGGCATCCCCTAGCAAGGTCGCCAATTTACCATCGAAACGTTTTTGGAGCTCAGCGATAACCGGCAGTTTAGCAAAAGTACTGCGAATCAGTGGCGGTGCTGCTCTGGCGCCAACGCGTCCTTGATTGCGTCTAACGCCTTGATCGCAGTCAAAGCCGACTAGCCCAACATGCTGCTGCTCATAAGGCTGCGCTAGCTGATACCAATAGCAAGCGCGCTCGCTCTCAAATTGCTCAGCGCGACCAGTCCATTGACTCATATCAGCAGCAGTGTGATTAACGGTTGTGATGGTCATCGCTGATCTCCTTTAAAATGAATTTCAAGCTATTTACTTATTTAGAAAGAATTTTTATTTTAAAAAACCTTTATTTAGAAAGGTACCAGTCACTGCGTATTTCCTGCCAATGTTTAGTTAAAGTGCGACTTAGTATTAATTGCTTTGCCGCCTCGATATCAGGAGCCAAGTAGCGATCTTTATCATAAAAAGTAACTTGCGCGCGTAAAAGCTTATGAGCGGCTATTAATGGCTCTGATGTTTCAAGCCCACGATGAAAATCAATACCTTGACCAGCTGCCAACAGCTCAATCCCGATAATGGTCGCCGTATTTTGCGCCATTTCATATAAGCGGCGCGCACAATAAGTTGCCATTGATACATGGTCTTCTTGATTGGCAGAAGTTGGAATGCTGTCAACACTACCTGGATGTGCAATGGACTTGTTCTCTGATGCTAGTGCCGCTGCAGTGACATGAGCAATCATAAAGCCGGAGTTCAAGCCAGCATTGTCAACCAAGAATGGCGGTAAGCCACCGGACAAAGTAGCATCGATCAGCAAAGCGATACGGCGCTCAGACATAGAACCAATCTCAGCAATGGCTAGAGCTAAAATATCGGCAGCAAAAGCTACTGGCTCAGCGTGAAAGTTACCGCCAGAGATAGCGACAGGCCCATCTTCATTGTTAAAGATAAGTGGGTTATCCGTGACGGCATTTGATTCAATCAATAGCGTCTTTCCTGCTTGATTAATAATATCAAGGCAAGCACCCATAACCTGCGGCTGGCAACGTAAGCAGTAAGGGTCTTGGACTCTGTCATCTTGTTCGCCATTATGAGAGGCGCGAATGTCACTACCTTTAATCAGTTGGCGATGGGCTTTGGCGATTTCAATTTGTCCATGATGCCCGCGAACTTCATGGATACGAGCATCGAATGGCGCATCCGAGCCTTTTGCCGCATCGATAGACAGTGAGCCGACGATAGTGGCTGACTCTAATAAGTCACGCGCTAAGAAATAGCCTCGTAGTGCAAGGGCAGTTGAGACCTGCGTGCCGTTAATTAATGCTAGCCCTTCTTTAGCGGCGAGGATGATTGGCTCAAGACCAAGCTGTTCTAAAGCGTCAGCAGCTGGCATACATTTACCATCGACATAGACATCCCCTTCGCCCATTAACGCTAGCGTCATATGCGATAGAGGCGCTAAATCGCCAGATGCACCGACGGAGCCTTTAACTGGAATAAGCGGGGTAATTTGATTATTAATCAATGCCAATAAACCATCGACCACGACGCGGCGCACGCCAGAGACACCTTGTGCTAGGCTGGCAACCTTCATAACCATAATCAGTCGAACCACGCCGGCTGGTAAGGGTTCACCAGTACCAACAGAATGCGATACGATAAGATTGCGCTGTAGCAATTCAAGCTGGTCATCGCTGATTCGCGTCTTTGCTAATAGACCAAAACCGGTATTTATACCATAAGCGCTTTTATCGCGAGCAATAATCGTACGTACATCTTCATGTGAGGCATCGATTGCCTTATACGCGCTATCAGGTAAGGTTAATGAGACGGGCTGATCATAAATACCACGCAGCATCTCAAAGCTTAACTGGCGTGGGTTCAATGTTAGGTGCTTAATATCGGTCATAGCAATGTCCTTATTTATATTGCTTATATAGTTAATTTTATTTATACGATTAAAAAATTTGATTAAAAGTAGTTAAGCAATCCAACCAAAGTACATGGCTAAATGTCCAAAAGCTGCGGCAAGTAAAATACTAAGCACCACGCGTTGGAACCAAATAATGACCATTTTCCCCACTGAAATAGGGATTTCGGTCGCGAGTACACAAGGAATCATCGCTGAAAAGAACAGTACGCTACTAATTGAAATCACACCGGCGACATAGCGTGTCAAAATCTCAGCATCGCTCAATAATAATGCTGGCAAGAACATCTCAGCAAGTCCTGCTGACATTCCTTTTGCAGCGACTAATGGGTCTGGCAGTCCGCCTAGCCAAGTGAATGGATAGAGTAGTAGACCAAGCATATCAAATACGGGGGTGTATTTGGCTAATAATAATCCTGTTAAACCAACAGCAATAATAGAGGGTACGATAGCGGCTGCCATAGTAATACCGTCTCTAAAGTTAGACCATAAGATATGCTTTAAATCGGTAGCTTGACGTGAAGTAGCAAGCCCTAAATCCACTGCTGCGGCCAGACGAGTGCCTTTTTTATAAGTTAATTCTGGACGATCGACTTCGTTATCAGCACGACTAATCGGTGGAATACGAGCAGTAATAGCGGTGACGATAAAGGTAATCACTAGCGTCGACCAAAAGAACACATTCCAAAATTCCATCAGCCCTAATGTTTTGGCGACAATCACCATAAATGCTGCTGACACGGTTGAAAATCCGGTCGCGATAATGATGGCTTCACGAGCAGAGTATTGTTTCTGTAGATAAACGCGGTTGGTGATTAACAGACCAATAGAATAACTACCCACAAAAGAAGCAACGGCATCAATAGCTGACGCGCCTGGGGTTTTCCAGATGGGTTTCATGATAGGTTGCATAAGTACGCCAACCATTTCTAACAAGCCGAATCCGACTAAAAACGCTAAGATTAAAGCGCCAAGAGGTACAATCATACCAACCGGAAGTGCCAGTTTTTCGAATAAAAACGGCAGCATGTCTTTTTCCATCATAAAGTCAGGCGCAGCACCGCTAATGTACATAACCGCGAGTACCAGACCAATAACCTTAAATACAGTAAGTATGGTATTGGTAATATCTTTACGCCACGAACCATCATAAAAAGGTTTGCCCACGCCATAGATCATCAGGAAGAATAACAATGTAACCGCTAGGGTATGCTGCTGATTTACCAAATAGGTTGCGCCATGATCAAATAAAATGGTGCTTTTGTCACCAATGGTAAATGGCACAAAAAACATCACCAAACCAATGGCACTAAATACGATTAACTGTAATAGGGCAATAGGTTTGGACAGTAGTTCCTCAGGTGGCGTCATATCGGGTACAACGTTGCGGTCTTGCTCAGCCATCTTATCCTCCTTGATAATTTATAAGCCACTGTGTCTAGGAATGGCGGTCATTAAGTAGCGACTGTTAATAAATAATAATGATAATAAATGCTACTGACCGTCTACAGCGCTTGCGTACGATGGGTGAGTAACTATATGCTTAAGCAACTAACCAATTAAAGAATATGCCAATTGGTAAACTGCTGTTAATTTTAATACTTTGTAGCGCGGTGCTTTCAGTACCGCGCTAGCTAATAAATCAGTGTTATGAAAAACCATAGCAATAGCTGTTTAATCAGCAATAGCTACTTAATCATCGGTAAATTCAGACCATACTCTTTAGCAGTTTTAATTGCCAACTCATAGCCTGCATCGGCATGGCGCATAACACCTGAACCACAATCATTGACCAGTACGCGTGCTAAGCGTTTGGCTGCCGCATCAGTACCGTCTGCCACGATGACCATGCCAGAATGTTGCGAGTAACCCATACCAACACCGCCGCCATGATGTAATGATACCCAAGTAGCGCCGCCTGCAACGTTGAGCATACCGTTCAATAGCGCCCAATCTGATACCGCATCTGAGCCATCTTTCATACTTTCAGTTTCGCGGTTTGGGCTGGCAACAGAACCGGTATCTAAATGGTCACGACCGATAACGATAGGACCTTTTAGCTCGCCGTTTTTGACCATCTCATTAAAGGCAAGACCCGCTTTATCACGTTCACCCAAACCTAGCCAGCAAATACGCGCAGGTAATCCTTGAAACTGAATACGCTCTTTTGCCATATCAAGCCAGCGATGGATATGTTGGTTTTCTGGGAATAGCTCTTTAATCTTTTGATCGGTTTTATAGATATCTTCTGGATCACCTGATAATGCGACCCAGCGAAATGGACCTTTACCTTGGCAAAATAGCGGACGAATATAAGCAGGAACAAAACCTGGGAAATTAAAGGCGTCTTTAACCCCTTCATCAAAAGCCACCTGACGAATATTATTACCATAATCGGTCGTAGGGATGTCCATCTCTTGTAGATCTAGCATCGCCTGTACGTGTATGGCACAAGACTGAGCAGCGGCTTTGGTTAGCGCTGCATGTTGGTCTGGATTTTCTTGGGCCGCTTTCCATTCTTCAACGGTCCAGCCACTTGGTAGATAGCCATTAATTAAATCATGCGCTGAAGTTTGGTCAGTGACCAAATCAGGCTTCATGCCACCTGCATTAGCGCGTTTGACCATCTCAGGCAAGATATCTGCAGCATTGCCAAGTAGGGCAATAGACACTGCTTCACCAGCGTCCGTATGCTGCTTGATAAGCTCGTAAGCGTGGTCTAAATTATCAGCCTGCTTATCGACATAACCGGTACGCAAGCGAAAATCGATACTAGACTGTTGGCATTCGATATTTAGAGAAGTCGCTCCGGCAAAGGTTGCGGCCAATGGCTGCGCGCCGCCCATACCACCAAGCCCAGCGGTCAATATCCAACGTCCAGCCCAACTGCCGTCATAATGCTGACGACCGGCTTCAACAAATGTCTCATAAGTACCTTGGACGATGCCTTGGGTACCGATATAAATCCAGCTACCTGCTGTCATCTGCCCATACATAAATAGATCTTTACGATCAAGCTCGTTGAAATGCTCCCACGTCGCCCAGCGCGGCACCAGGTTAGAGTTGGCAATTAATACGCGCGGCGCATTTTCATGAGTTTGAAAGACACCAACCGGTTTGCCAGATTGCACTAATAAAGTTTCATCGTCTTCCAACTCTTTTAGCGACTCTAGGATTTGATCGTAACTTTCCCAGTTACGTGCTGCTCGTCCGATACCACCGTAGACCACCAAGCTTTTTGGGTTTTCAGCGACATCAGGATGTAGGTTGTTTTGTAGCATGCGATAAGGGGCTTCGGTCAGCCAGCTTTTACAATGTAAAGTACTACCAGTAGGCGCTGCAATATTACGGGTCTCATCACGGCGAGTAAATCCATTGTCATTGGTCGTTCCATTACTGATAGCCATTGTCATTCCTTCCTTGTGATTGTCTTATTCGTGCCAGAAAAGGCAATTAATATAAAGTATTTAACATAGCCTCATTATTAATAAGGCGCAGTTAATGGTGTTAATAAAGCCACTAACGTGTCAGTATTGCTCCATAAGTTGTATATACAAATTATCAGGGATTATTTCCTGTTGCAAGTACTTTTTTAATTAATTGCTTAATTAATTGCTTAATTATGTGCAAAGGATTGGCAACAGATTCATGATTCTGATGATGCCATGATATTATGGCGGCATTACTCTAACTGAAGCTGACGGTTAAATTGGCCTGTTGAAGTTGACGGTTAACGCAAATAGTTGACAGTGAAAATAACAAAGGTAAAGATGGACATGACAAAGAAAACTCCTGTGTATCAACGCATCAAAAATGCAATTTTAGATAATATTCATCGTGGTAAGTGGCAAGCAGGCGAGGCTATCTCTACAGAAATGGCACTAGCTGAGGAGTTCGGAGTTTCACGAATGACAGTGAACCGTGCCTTAAAAGAGCTAAGCGAGGAGCGTGTATTAGAGCGCCGCCAAGGATCTGGAACCTTTGTTGCACAGCAGCAATTCAATCATACTTTCGTTGAAGTCCGTAACATCGCGCAAGATTTAAAGTCGGCCAATCGCGATTATCAAGCACAGGTGGTGAGTAAGCGTTGTATCACGGCTGGCATGCTGGATGAGCTTCTGCGCCGGAAGTTTGATATTGAGCAAGCAGTTGAAAGTCAGCTAGATGACGAGGATGCGACTGTGCTCTACGAAGTAAAGATTATTCACTTTGCCGATGGTCAACCGATTCAGTTTGAAGAACGTTGGGTAGATGCCATAAAGCTTCCGAAGTTTATCGAACAGGATTTTAGTGTTGTTAATACCAGTGATTATTTGATTGCCAAGATTCCGCTTGAGCGCGGTAGCTATACCATTCGCGCATTAGCAGCACCGGATGAGGTTGCTAATGCCCTACAGATTGAGGTGCAGTCACCAACGTTAGTGCTGCGTCGTCAGACTTATTCGGCAGGGAAGGTATTGACCTTTGTTAAGATGTGGCATGCAGGGGATCGGTATCAGTTTTCAGGCGAGCTATAATATTCTTACGCATGCTCACTGTTTTTGTACGTTTATTCTTACTCAACTGCGTTAGTATATGAATGAGCAGGTGTTTAATCGGCAGCTTTAAAATAAGTATTTTTCATGAAATGCCATACAATGCCTCTAAAATTTAAGAATAAAATACAACCAGTATTGAAAAATATACTGCGTATCCTCAAATTGAGCAGTCAAAGCCAAATAGTTTAAAGCAGATATTTATTATGATATCTGCGTATTTCTCAGTATTGTTTTATTTTTTCAGTACAGTTTTATTAGTACAACATAATTAGCACAACATATTTTGCTTTATTTGATTCAGCCACTTTCATTTACTCACTCTTATAAGGACGTCGTATGAAACGTCGCACGCTTTTAGCCCTTGCCGCAAGCACCATATTACTTGCCGCTTGTGGACAGTCTAATACCAATGATACTGAAACCAAGGCAACCGACACCGCTGCAAGCAGTGGTTCTGATTTGCTACAGCGTATCAATAATGGTGGCACTATTAATGTCGGTACTGAAGGTACGTATCCGCCGTTCACTTATCATGACGAAAGCGGTAAATTGACCGGCTATGATGTTGAAGTGACCCGTGCCGTTGCTGACAAACTGGGCGTTAAAGTAGATTTTAAAGAAACTCAGTGGGATGCGATGCTAGCTGGTCTCGATTCAAAACGTTTTGATATGGTTGCGAATCAAGTTAGCTTGACCACGCCTGAGCGTTTAGCAAAATATGATAAAGCCACGGCTTATAGCTGGTCAGGCGCAGTCGTTTTGGCGCCAAAGGATGATAACCGTTATAGCTCATGGGAAGCTTTAAAAGGTCTACGTAGCGCTCAGTCATTGACCAGTAACTATGGTGAGCTTGCCGAGCGTTATCAAGCTGAAATCGTCCCTGTTGATGGTATGGCGCAAGCTATCCAGCTGGTTAAACAAGACCGCGCTGACTTTACGATGAATGACAATCTTGCGATATTGGATTATCTAAAGAAATTCCCAGATGCGGCGCTTGAGATTAAACTGACGGCCCCTGTCAGTGAGCAAACAGGTTCGGGAATAGTGTTGATAAAAGGTGATGATGCTGTGTTAGCAAAATTAGACGAAGCTATGGCAGCATTGGCAGCTGATGGAACGCTCACTAAACTGAGCCAAGAGTTCTTTGGTGCTGATATAAGTCAACAAAAATAATGCTGGCTTCTATAACGTCAGTGTTAGCAAATTTATTGGCATTATTGCCATTTATGAGTCCTGAGCGGGCGCAGATTGTTATCTCGTCCTTTTGGCCGATGCTCAAAGGCGGTATCTATTATTCGATACCGCTAGCATTGATCTCGTTTGCAATCGGTATGGCTATTGCGCTGACTGTGGCGCTGATTCGTATCGTGCCACGTGCTGGTTGGATTCATGAGATTGTTTACCGGCTTGCTCGTATCTATGTGTCTGCCATTCGCGGTACGCCGATGCTGGTACAGCTGTTTATTATCTTTTATGGGTTACCGAGCGTTGGGGTCAAGCTTGACCCTTTTCCCTCAGCGATTATTGCTTTTTCGCTAAATATTGGTGCTTATGCGTCGGAGACGGTGCGCGCTTCTATCTTGTCTATTGCAAAAGGACAGTGGGAAGCCGGTGCTACCGTTGGTTTAACGTATTTGCAGACCTTTCGCCATGTTATTTTGCCGCAGGCATTGCGTGTGTCCGTACCGCCGCTATCTAACACCTTTATTAGTTTGGTAAAAGATACCTCGTTAGCATCGCTTGTGTTGGTGACTGAGCTGTTTAAACAGGCGCAGATTATTACCGCGCGGAACTATGAGTTTATGTTGGTCTATATAGAAGCGGCCGTTATCTATTGGGGTATTTGTCTGTTTTTGACTTTTATCCAAGGTAGGCTTGAAACGCGACTTGATCGCTATGTTGCCAAATGATATTGCTATCAATCCATGCTACATTCCTCATCCTTTTAGCCCGTGTGTTTTTTAATTTGCAAGTGGACGTCTTATGATTCAAGTCACCAATATTCATAAAGCCTTTGGCAGCAATCAGGTGCTCAAAGGCATTGATTTGACCATTCATAAAGGTCAGGTGGTGGTGATATTAGGACCATCAGGTTCGGGTAAAACGACGTTCTTACGTTGTATTAATGCGCTTGAAATTCCCGATCAAGGCATCATTGCTTTTGATGATGGGAGCTTGACGGTAGACTTTGCGGCCAAACCTAATAAAAAAACTTTACTAGCCTTGCAGCGTAAGTCAGGGATGGTATTTCAGTCTTATAATTTGTTTCCGCACAAGACTGCACTCGAGAACTTAATGCTTGGGCCTGTCGTTGTCCAAGGTACTAGCAAGGCAGCAGCACGTACGCAAGCATTGGCGTTACTCGATAAAGTAGGTCTTTCAGATAAGGCGGACTTATACCCATTTCAATTGTCTGGTGGTCAACAGCAGCGTATTGGTATTGCTCGTGCACTGGCTATTGAGCCGTCATTATTGTTATTCGATGAGCCGACGTCAGCGCTTGATCCAGAACTGGTACAAGATGTGTTAGAGACCATGAAGCAACTGGCATCGGAAGGTTGGACGATGGTGGTCGTGACTCATGAGATTAAATTTGCGCGAGATGTCGCTGACCATGTGGTGTTAATTGAAGATGGTCAAGTAGTAGAAGAGGGTAGCGCTGAGCAGATGTTTGAGTTATCGACGCATCCACGTACGCAGGCGTTTTTGCAGCGTATTGAACAGTAACTTGCAAAAGGCTGACTTTTTATTCAAAAGTCAGCCTTTTTTATTACCCTATCAATAATCCATAATTTTTTTCTGATTACACCTGCAGTAAAAAATTCGTTAATAAACGCTTAGCACCTTCGGTCGCAAACGATTCAGGATGAAACTGTACGCCCTGAATGGGATAGTCTTTGTGTTGAACACCCATAATTTCATCACCTGCTAGTGCCGACTCAGTTAAGCTTAAATGCGCATTGTCGTCATTACTAACGACGGACGTGACAGTTAGGCAATTTGGCAGCGTATCTGCTTTTACCATTAACGAGTGATAGCGCATGATTTCTATCTCCTGCGGCAAGCCTTCATAAACACCGGCCCTATCATGGCAAATCGCTGACACCTTGCCATGCATCGGCACACTGGCACGTACCACGTCACCGCCAAATACATGCGCGATACCCTGCATGCCTAAGCAGACACCCAATAGCGGCGTCGTCTTGCCCATCACTTCAATGACTTCAGCACAAATACCGAAGTAAGCCGGGTCATTGGGTGCACCTGGACCGGGTGAGATGATAATGCGGTCAAGATTCATCGCCTGCACATCTGCCAAGGTAATCTCATTATTGCGTTTAACGATGACATTCGCTTCTTTAGCACCGTCCATCGTTTGCAAAATCTCGCCAATATATTGATAAAGATTAAAGGTAAACGAGTCGTAGTTATCGATAATTAAAACATTCATGGGGCATAAACTCTTTGATAAAGTATATTTAATTACGGCTGCATAAAGCTATCTAATACCACTTTCATCGCAGAAAGCTTACGCTGGATTTCTAAGTATTCATCTGCTGGATTAGAGTCGTAGACGTTGCCACCGCAGGTTTGGGCGTAGGCAGACTCGCCATTGATAAATAAGCTGCGGATAGGGATAGCAAAGATACAATCGCCGTTAAAGTTAAACGACCCAAGCGCGCCGCCATAAGCACCGCGACCATCTGGCTCTAGTTCATTAATCACTTTGATTGCTTCAACTTTTGGCGCACCTGACAACGTACCAGCAGGAAAATTGCTGGCAAGCGCACTAAACATATCCTCATTAGGATGCAAAATACCGACGATTTCAGAGGAGATATGCTGCACATGTGAGAAACGTTTTATATCCATCAAATTGCGCACTTTTACCGTACCAAATCGTGCGACGCGCCCAATATCATTGCGATGCAGATCGACTAGCATATTGTGCTCAGCAATCTCTTTGGCATCATTCAGTAATGCTCTTGCAAGCTGACGGTCTTCGGCTACATCGATGCCGCGCTTCGCTGTACCAGCAAGTGGATAAGTCTCCATTTCGCCTTGACGCAAGCGAAACAGCAATTCAGGCGAGGCACCTATGATGCACTGCTGAGCAAATTTCATAAAGTACATGTGCGGTGATGGATTGACCGCACGCAGCTTTTCATAAATCGGCATCTTATCGCCCGCAATGCGATACTTGGATTTAAAGCCGACTTCACACTGAAAGATACGCCCAGAAATGATGTCTTCTTTCACTTGCATCACTACTTTGGCATGTTCATCTTGACTCATACCATCACCCAAAAACTCAACTGTGGGTGGTTGGTAACTTGGAATTGATGTATCAAGCAAGGCTTTGATTTGCTCGATGCGGTTTTCTTGCTGTGCAGTAGGGTAATAAAAATAGAAAATTTCACCGGTCATCTTATCGAGCGTTAAGCCGTCTAGATAGACGCCAAATTTAAATGGCTCAAAGTCTTCGCTCGGCTTAGCATTCAAGCTTGGCTCAAAGAAATTGACACTGTCATAGCCCAAATAACCCACCAAACCGCCGCTTTGCTCACGGGCGATGACATGCTGTGGAGTAATTTTGCGTAGTAATTGATATGGATTGTCAGTCTGATAATGGTCAGTTTTAGCAGTTTTATTATCGGTAATCGCAAGGGTAGTGCGGTCAATAGCAGCAATGGTCATAATCGGATCAAAACCAATAGCATGATGGCGTGACATATGGCTATCTTCGCCCAAGGACTCGAGCAAATAGCAAGTGTCAAAAGCACGCTCAATGCGTTTGAATAAAGCAAGAAAATCAATATCCTGCGTGAGTTTTATGCGTTGCGGCTTGCTAGGAATATCAATAGCAGTAGGTTGATGTTGCTGGGGTGTCGAAGAGGTCATAACAATATCCGAATTGGTTCAATTATTAATAAAGTGAAAATATGAATAAGGCGAAAACAGACGACATACGCTGCCTGCGTTTGTATCTAATAAATGTTAAATACTCACAACGATTTTGCCACGTGCATGTCTGGTTTCTGTTTTTGCAAGTGCCTCAAGTGCTTGATCAAAACGATAAATTTTTTCGATAATAATTTTTACTTTTCCAGCAGTAATATTACCAATTAAACCATTAAGGGCTTCTTGCCAGCTGAGGAGGTGTTCAAATTGAGATACTGTAATGCCGCGTTCTGCAGCTATTGAATCGCCAGAAACCGTAATAACCGTGCCGCTGTTTTTTACAACGTCCATACTATCCTTCGCGGTATTAGGTTGAATGGCAAGCGCGATATCGACACCGTTTGGTAGGATTTTTAATAAAGATTCTTTCCAATCAGCATCCTTATAATCAACCGTTATGTCGGCGCCAAGCGCATGCATATAAGCATGATTTTTTTTGGACGCAGAAGCGATAACGCGTACCCCTTTATCGGTAGCAAGCTGAATGACCAAGCTGCCGATTGCTCCTGAAGCGCCAGCAATAAATAGGGTATCTCCTTCGTTCAAATTAAGTGCGCCTATGCATTCCATCGCTGTTTTTCCTGCGACAGAGATGGTAGCCCCTTCATTAAAGTCCATCGATTCAGGTAGGAATATGAGCATATCGCTTGGCACGACGGTATATTCAGCCCAGCATCCTCCTTTAGGAAGACTGCTGCTGTTCAATATAACACGGTCGCCGATAACAAAATCTCTGACACCATTTCCGATTTTTTTGATGACACCTGACCCCTCTAAACCAATCGTATAAGGAAAGCTAGCATCGCTCGGTATGAAGTAGCGGTCATGAATGCCAACACCAAAGGCACTCATCTCGACGAGTACTTCTTGCTCAGCAACCTCAGGCACCGCGACGTTTTGTAACTCTACTTCCATGGATTGTGCATTTGTTCTCACATAAGCTTTCATTTGCCTACACTCCATCTTTTAAATTCAATTTTTTACCAACATGCTATTTATTAATTAGCCATTAACTTCTCGATGCGTCGCTAATAAAGCACTAACATCGTGAATTTGCATCGCTTTAGCACCGCGAGAGACCGTTGCAATACCGACGCCTAACTGTTCAGATATTTCACGTTGGGTAACGCCGCGCTCTAATAAGTCAAAAATACGAATACGGTTGGCAATCTCAAATTGCTCTTTATCGGTTAGCAGTGCATTGAGCAGCATTTCGATAGCGGTGCTGTCATTACAGCTGGCTAAATGGTTTAATAAGCTGTGATAAGGGTCAGTACTCATAATATTTAATCTTAATAAAAAAGGAAGATTAGTAGCTGTCTTGTTTCAGTATTCTAGTACAATAGTACGTAAAAAACAAGTAAAGTGATAGATGTTTTATTAGCATTACGTTATTAAAGCTTCGTTTAAAAATTTTCAATTCGGCATAAAAATAAAAAGCCAGCTAATCATAATTAGCTGGCTTTACTATTAAAAATTATAAATGACGTTTTCGAATTAACGATTATGCTTCTATACTATTTATTATTGTTCTGGTCATTATTCTAGATTGCTTATTTTACTGGACGAATAAACGGCATATGACGATTCACGTCTTTATATAGTAAGTATCTAAATGGACCAGGTCCGCCAGCGTAACAAGATTGTGGGCAGAATGCGCGCAGCCACATAAAGTCACCTGCTTCAACTTCTACCCATTCACCGTTTAAGTGATAGACAGCTTTACCTTCTAGTACATACAAACCATGTTCCATAACATGAGTTTCATCAAATGGAATCACGCCACCTGGTTGGAAAGTCACAATGTTTACATGCATGTCGTGACGCATATCAGACTGCTCGGTAAATCGAGTCGTTGTCCATACACCATCAGTACCCGGCATTTCGATAGCTTCAACATCATGATCGCTGGTTACAAACGCTTCAGGCACATCGATGCCTTCACAATGTTGATAAGCTTTGCGGATCCAATGGAATTTAACGTGCTTGTCGCTATTGTTTTTCAGCGTCCATTTGCAGCCAGGTGGTAAGAATGCATAACCACCCGCTTCAAGATGATGCGTCTCACCTTCAATAGTCATATCCATTTCGCCTTCAACGATGAATACCACACCTTCAGCATTTGCATCTAGCTCAGGTTTTTCTGAACCGCCATTAGGCTCGACTTCGACGATATACTGTGAGAATGTTTCAGAGAAACCTGAAAGTGGGCGTGCCAGCACCCACATGCGCATACCTGTCCAAAATGGCAGATAGCTGATAACAATATCCGTTAATACACGTTTAGGAATAATCGCATAAGCTTCGGTAAAGATAGCGCGATCTGATAGTAACTGTGTTTGTGGAGGCAATCCGCCAGTTGGTGCGTAATAAGTACTTTTTGTTGACATGGTTAATGTTCCTTAGTGGTTTTGTGCTGCGATAAATTTGTGTCTGAACCTTTGAGCTTGAATCGTGGAGCAAAGGAGAGGCATACCCGTTTGGCTGGGATTTCCCTTTAAACGCTAACTCATTTGCAGCTTGAAAGTCGAAGCTATGGTCAAAATCGTTCTTTACTTTTTAAAAATATTAATAACCTTTTTAGAGCGTTTGTCTTAGTGTTATTTTATATCAATTATGTATGATGTCAGCTAATTTATATCAGCTGACTTTAACACTAATTAATAACTTCTAAACAGCATTAGCCTTTGCTCTGTCTGACTTAGCCTGTTCAGCAGCTACATCAATGCAAACTTCCCAATCGTCAATCTCGAATTCATGGCAGTTATTACCATCACCATTGATGCGATCGACTACTAAGAAATCACAATCAGCTTTTAGCGCCAGCAACGGATGATGCCAAACATTGGCGTCATACTGTACGCCTTGATGCGATTGGGCATAAAATACTTCTAAATCATCAGCTGATTTAGGTGCGTCGCCAGCTTTGGCCACAACGACTAGATAGTCTGTAGAATTCATAGAAAAGAAGGCTTGCGTCCCAAACGGATGGTATTCCATAACCGATAAGGTAATCGGACAATCGCGTCTTTTGGTACGGAAAATACTAAAACCCACCTCTCCGCCATCATGAGTGACTTTTGAGATAGAATCATGGCGACAGGCAAAGCCACGATTGATATCCCAGCTGTTTTCAGGACACTTTTCTTGATCATCATAAGGCTCAATAACTGAGCCATAAGGAGCAAAAGCAGCTTTAGTTAAAGGTTGGGCAATTATCGTGGTTTTCATAAGTTCGCCTTTAGGTTAGTTAGCAATGTCATTTATTTGGTTTTTTTAGCAACTTATTAAGTTGTAGGCTGTCAGTGGTCGCTAACGGTACTATGTTTTTATTCGTGGCTTTTATTCGTGAGATTTTTCTAGCGCTTCACGATTGTTATCGTTAGTTAGGTAGGCAGCGCTTCACGATTGTTATCGTTAGTTAGGTAGGCAGTTTATCCGCAGTTTGATATTTATAGTAACAAACAACCAGACCAAGTATGGCCAGTACTTACTTATTTAAACGAGGCAAATACAGGACACAAGATATGATTTTGGCGCAATGAAATAGCTGAGGTAATAAACTGGCTTGAGCGTATCATCAGTTAACTTATGTGGTTACTACTATTTACGTGCTTATTGATATGATGATACGTCTTATAGTTAGTAGCTACATCCAATCTGCAGTATTATCAGCCGTGGCTGGATGGTTTTCATACCAGTGTTTGGCTATTTCATCGCGGCGGCATACCCAAACATCGGGTTTACTGGTGATGTATTTTAAAAATTGTTTGAGCGCAGTGATACGACCAGCGCGACCGATGATACGGCAATGCAAGCCAATCGTTAGCATTTTGGGCGTGTCTTGACCTTCTTCATATAAAGTATCAAAGCTATCTTTTAAGTACTGATAAAAAGGTTCGGCGTTGGTAAAACCAGGGCTAGAAGAAAAACGCATGTCATTGGTCTCTAACGTATAAGGAATAACCAAATGCGGTTTACGAGCAATTTTACTGCCTTCTTCTACTTTGACATTGAGCCAGTAGGGGAGTTCATCAGCATAAGAATCTGAGTCATAAATATAGCCACCTTGTTCAGCGACCAGCTCACGGGTATTAGGGCTATCACGACCGGTATACCAGCCAAGTGGCTGCTTACCAAGCATATTCTCGAATATTTCAGTGGCGCGGCGTACATGTTCGCGTTCTGTCTCGCGATACATGTCCTGATAAGTAATCCAGCGTAGTCCATGACTGGCAATTTCATGACCATCTTCTAAGACGCGTTCAACGATATGCGGTGTTTTTTCAGCAGCAGCAGCACAAGTAAAGGTAGTGATCGGCAAACCATACTCTTTAAAGGTGTCTAAGACACGCCAAACACCGACACGGCTACCGTATTCAAAGGCTGATTCGATTGATTGGTGACGGTTGTTAAATTCTGGCGTACCTAAAACGTCTGATAAGAAGCGCTCTGATTGACCATCGCCATGCAAGACACTGTTCTCTGCGCCTTCTTCGATATTTAGCACAAACTGTACGGCAATCTTAGCGCCGCCTGGCCATTTGGCGTTTGGTGGATTGTCGCCATAGCCTTTTAAATCACGCGGATAGCTCGCTTGATCAAAGTCGCTGGTTATTTTTTTTGTCATTGTCATTATCCTAGATAAACGAAAGCTGAAACGAAATAAGGTAAAGCAGGGGCAGGGGATACCGTTGTTGCTTGGGCAGTAATCATTGAATGATACATATCGATAAAATGGCTGTTGGTAACGCTGACTTTTAAAAATCAGCGTTACCAATCATTAGAACATTGTCTTTATAAACATCGTTTTTACAATCACTGCCTTAAGCATGGATACAGTATTTACTATAAACCTGAGGTGTAAGCGATAAGCTGCTGACGCTCTTCATCGCTTAGCTGAGTGATATTACCCAGTGGCATATAGTTAGTTTGCAATGCAGTGACTATTTTTGCCTTATTGATTTTCATATCTTCTGGCGTTTGTACAATAAAACCGAGTGGTGGCGCTGAAAATCCGGGTTGGGTAGGCTGCGCAGCATGACAAACGCTACATTTTGTATGTACAATTTCCATGATAGCGTCGTCAGCTGATGATGCAACAGGTACCACTGCGGCAGTCGTATCTGTACTAGAAGCAGTACCGGCAGCAGGTGCTACGGCAGCTGTGTCTCCGGCTACAGCAGGTGGCGTATCTGTCGGTGCTGGAGCAGCAGTTTCTGTTGCAGATGCCACAGGTATCACAGGAACTGGCAATGGCTTAATAGGTTCTGGACGCATCCAAATAATCAATAATACGGTTGCTATCGCAGGAATTACTAAGAATTTTGGTTTTTGGCGACCCAAGTGTTTTTCGTTGAAGTAATGACGAGCCGTTGCAGTGATGATACCGACGAATACCAATACCAACCAACCATGCGCATGTGAATACATCATTGGATAGTGATTACTAATCATGATAAAAATTAGCGGTAGGGTAAAGTAGTTATTCATCAATGAGCGGTTTCTAGCCATCAATGCTAAAGCTGCTACATCTGGACCTGGTTTTACGCCACGACGTACACAATCTACCAAGGCGCGCTGAGCAGGCATAATCCCAAAGAAAACGTTACCTGCCATGATTGTACCTAAAATGGCACCGACATGGATAAAGGAAGCACGATCACTAAACAGCTGATAAGAACCCCAAGTGGCAATAATCATTAGTATAAAGATAGTGATACTAAACGCCAGTTTATTTTTGCCGACATTGCTGCGTACAATGACTTCATAAATAAAGTAACTACCAAATAAAAACAGTAGACTGGTCGATATAGCACCAACGTTGCTACCAAAATCAACTTTGCTCGGATCAATCAAGTAAGCCGTCGCATTGATGTAGTAGACGATAATGAGCATCGCCATACCGGTCAGCCAAGTAGTGTAGGCTTCCCACTTAAACCAATGCAGGGTTTTTGGCATCTCTTCAGGTTCGAGCTTGTATTTGGCAATTTCATAAAAACCACCACCATGAACTGCCCAAAGATCACCTGAAATACCTTTTTTGGCTTTCCATTCTGGTGGCTTCTGAAGACTCATGTCTAGCCATACGAAGTAAAATGATGCGCCAATCCACGCCACACCAGCGATAACATGAAACCAGCGGAAGAATAAACTTAGCCAATCGAGAAGATATGCACCCATGTTGTCAATGTCCTTTATATTATTATATCTTGGTAACTCGTAACGACTTTTGCTCACCTTCGTTATTATAAAAGATTGTGATACAACGTAGCGATACCAGCATTATTTATTTGGTCTTAAACCACTGACCTTACTGTCAGACGTTTAATTTTCCAGCGCTCGTTTAGCCTTATTTTTATAAGGCTTCGAGTAATAAAGCTATAAAGTTATGATCCGCGATAAGTACCGTAGCCGTGTGCGCTAAGCAGTAGCGGCACATGGTAGTGACCGTTATCTTGTATCATAAAATCGATGACCACCTGCGGATAAAATACCGTTAGTTTTTGTGCATCAAAATACGCTTGGGTATCAAAGGTCAGCGTATAACGACCGATATCTAAATGATACTCGGCAATATCAATTTCTGGGTTAAATACCCAACCGTCGGTAGTCACGCGACCATCAGCGTTGGTAACACCATTTGCTAATAGTGACGGCTCGCCACTGGCGCTCACGCGATGTAGCGTCACTGCGATATCAGCGGCAGGTTTGCCAAGATGGGTATCTAAAATATGTGATGAGAGAGTACCTGACATGATAATTCCTTTTATATATGTTGGTCTAATTGGGCAAGATTTAAGCGTCGCTCAGCAGTTTTTGTAAACGCAAACGCGTAATTTTGTTTTGTTCAGTGGCTGCATTTAATAGTTCAGTATCGCGATCGTTTGGCAAACGTGCTTGCAATAAATCCAGCATTTGCTGTGCGCTCTTACCTGTTGCAAAGACGATAAAGATAAAGCCGAATTTATCGAGATAATCCTGATTGCCTTGCGCCAATGCTTCAATCACAGCGTCATCAGCGTCATTGGCACCTGATTGCTCATGTGCCGCGCTGTCTTGCGTATTGCGATATTTTTCTTTTAATGAATCGACATTACCAATCTGTGGATGACCATCAAAGGCTTCTAGCAAATTGCCTTCTTCTGTTTGCGCCTGCTGCCATGCCGCATCGCTAGAGGTAAGCAAAGCGTCTAGATCTGCAAACGGACGTGCATCTGCTAAAGTATTTGCCCAGCTGGTGCTGGTACAACAGGTCAATAATTGTGAGGTCGCATCGGCTTGCGAGAGGGCATTAAACTGCGATAGTGATAAGCTCACGGTAACATCCTTGTTTTTTGATAAAGCATTTTGCTTAGTATGAATTGCTTAGTATGAATTTACAAAGAGAAGGTGATGTCTCTTGATTATATAAATGAGGGGAGAAACCCATGCTAAAGTAGTATCGATTCAGTTGTAATTGGTTTAATATTAACCATTCTGCTTAAACCTGACCAAATGGTCAACTACTTTATGCAAAATATTTTCTGTTATTGGCTATATTTCATAAAATTAAGACGATAATTTACTGTCTGTCCTAATAATATACTGGAATATGGTCGTTTATTCACCATAATGTCTAACGGTTTATTCCATGACTCAAAATTGCAAAGAAAACCCACCTAGTTCCTCTGAGAATACCGTTCATCGTAATCAGCAGGATATTCGTGCACAAAATCAAGCGGTGATTTTGACCGCCGCTGAAGAAGAGTTCGTGCTGCAAAGTTATCGCGGTGCCACTATGCAAGGTATCGCGGATCGAGCAGGGCTACCAAAAGCCAATATTCATTATTACTTTAAAAATAAGAAAAATCTATACAAAGTGGTCTTGCGTTCTATTATTCAAGAATGGAATGAGGGGTTGGTGACGATGACGGTGGATAGTGATCCAAAAACGGTTATTGAAAAGTTCGTCCGTACCAAATTACATCAAGCGTTTGCCAATCCAAATCGCCATAAGCTGTTTGCCCTTGAGGTCATCGGAGGGGCACCGCATTTACATGATTTCATGTCAACGGTGATGAAAGACTGGGCGCTTGATAAAACACAGGTAATGAAAACATGGCACGAGCAAGGCAGAATCGCTATTGCTGATCCGCTTCAACTATTGATTTTAATTTGGGCAACAACACAGCGATATGCAGAGTTTGAAACAGAAATCGTCGGCTTGATGCAAAAAGAGGCTTACGATGAGCAAGATGAAGCCCGTGCTGCTGACTTTTTAGTACCGTTTATCTTACGCGGTTGTGGCATCGAATAAGTTTATAAGCTTATTATATATAATTATCCTAAAACCCCTTTAATGATACAAGCTTTATTAAGATTGATATCATTAAAGTAGAGCTTAAGACTCAGCAGAATATTCTGCTGAGTCTTTATTTTATCTCATCAATAACATTGCTATCTTAAGAGGCTTTTTTGAGAATATTTATCTGTTCTTCAACTTTAGCATTTTGCTCTGGTGTGTCGTATTCAGAGCCATAGTTCTTCGGTAAAATCATATCAAGGGTGATAGCGACTACACCCGCCATCGTTACGGCTGAACCAAAGATATTACGGAACAACTGCGGTGTTTGGGCGAATACATCAGGGACAAAGGCAATACCCATTGCTAGACCTAGTGTGGTTGCAATAATCAAGATATTACGATGGGTAAAATCAACCGTTGATAAAATGCGAATACCAGCAGTGGCTACGGTGGCAAACATTAATAGCGTGACACCGCCAACCACTGGTTTTGGTAGTTGGGTAAAGATAGCACCAAGGACAGGGAACAGACCCATCGTGAAGATGATAGCAGCGACATAAAGACCAACATAGCGACTGGCAATACCAGTCATTTGAATCACGCCGTTATTCTGGCTAAAGGTCGTCACTGGGAAAGTGTTAAATACGGCAGCAATCAAAGAGTTAACACCATCACCTAATACGCCGCCTTTAATACGTTTTTCGTATACCGGACCTTTAATAGGTTCGCCTGAAATCATTGAGGTCGCGGTTAAGTCACCTGAGGTCTCAATACTAGTGATGACATACATAAAGGCGATAGGAATAAACGCCTGCCAGTCAAAGCCAAAACCAAATTTAAAAGGGACTGGTATAGTAAGTAAAGGTGCTTCAGAGACTAACGAGAAGTCAATACGTCCCATAAACATTGCCGCGATTAAGCCTAGCATCAGACCAATAAAGATAGCACTAGAGCGAATGACTTTGTTATCGATAATACTGATTAGTACCACACTCACCAGTACACCACCGCCTAGTAATAGGTTCTCCATACTACCGAAGTTCTCAGCACCAACGCCACCTGCCAAATCGGTCAAACCAGTCTTGGTCAATGACAGACCAATAGTGACAATGACACAACCGGTCACGATAGGGCTCATCAACGATTTAAGCTTAGTAATGAACTGACTTAAGAATATCTCAATGAATGCGCCAAGGAATGAGACCCCAAAGATGACAGAGAGAATCTCTTCTGGACTACCACCTTTATTTTTTACCACAAAACCAGCGGCAAGCACGGCGGCTAAGAAACCAAAGCTGGTGCCTTGTAGTGCCATAAGGCCGGAACCTACCGGACCAACCTTACGTGTCTGAATAAAGGTCGCAACCCCAGATACCATCAAAGACATACTGATCAGGTAGGGAATGTGTTCCCCTAAGCCTAAGGCACCGCCAATGATTAAAGAAGGGGTAATAATACCGACAAAAGCGGCAAGTACGTGCTGTATAGCACCCAAAAATGCTTTGGCGGGGGCAGGACGGTCATGCAGTCCATACAGTAAATCGGGGTTCCCTTGAGTATGTTCACTCATCTTAACTTCCTTGTAAAGTGAGTTTTAGTCCAAACTCTGTGCAGATAATTAAGCAAAATTTCGAATAAACAAATGAGATAGGCAAATTGCTAGCTCTCTAAAGATACACATTGCTAATCCATCTACCAAAGCGTTGCACTTATCTTGATGTTAATAAATATAAGCAGATAGCTATTGTTTTTTAATCTGACTAATAGTCGTAATTTTAAACCTGACTAATTAGTCAACTATCTAAGGGTATAGGCAAACGACCGCATATTGCAATGATTTTTTTATATAAAAGGTTTATTGATCGAAATTGACTGATGGATTAGCACAACTTGTTGGTGGCTAAAATCACTGAGAGAGCCGTATCTTAAAGGTTTACATATCTAGCAGAGACAAAGTAAAAAGCATACATAATTTATCGATATAAATTTCTGACATTAATTATTGCCAAATTGTTAATACTTCGTTATTATGCCTCTCATTATTAAACGCTAATCATTATCATTAACATTAATAATGTTATTCGCGTATTGCCTTGGCTATTATTTAAATACCAAGCTTAGTTTTTATTCAAACACCAACCTTTTAAAAGGTTGTTTTGGTACAGACCATTGATAGCTGGTTTTGAAATTAATTTTCAAACGTCGTTCTTAAAATCCTAATTTTTGATAGTAGATAAAGTGAGTGTGTTATGCGTGAAGTAAAGTTTTCTAGTCGATTGAGCGTATTGTCCATGGGCGTGGCAGCGGTACTATGGTCACAAGGCTCGCAAGCGGCGAGTGCAGCCGCTGTAGAAGATATGCCTAGTACCACATTACAAACCATCACGGTGACAGCCAATCGCTCGGTACGTGATAGCGTGCAAGCGGATTCTGTTTATATAGATGACTATACGCCAGCTGCACAAGCGAGTCACTTGAACGACTTTTTGGATGTTGTGCCAGGGGTCACTGTGGGTGGTACCTCGTCAATCAATCAGCGTATACGTGTACGCGGCCTTGATGATACCAACCTAAAAGTAACGATTGATGGTGCGCGTCAAGAAGGCGCATTGTTCTACCATATGGGCGATGTCACTATCGATCCTGACTTGCTAAAAGCGGCAAAAGTATCAGTCGGTAATAACTCAGTGACGCTAGGTAATGACGCTTTAGGCGGTGCTGTCGCCTTTGAGACGGTGGATGCTGCTGATCTTTTGAAACCAGGTCAAAAAATCGGTGCCAAACTACACGCAGGTTATGCCAGCAATAATGATGAGTTATTAACTTCTGCAACCGTCTATGCCGCACCAACTGATAATATCGATTTGCTTGCTTATTATGGTAAGCGTGATGCAAATTCTGGCGAAGACGGTGAAGGTCGTGAGCTTTTTGAAGACAGCGAAGGCGAAAATATTTTGCTAAAAGCTGGCGCTTATATTGCCGATGATCACCGCGTAGGCGCAAGCTTCAGTCGTACTGATAAAGAAGGTATCTTTCCCTTTCGTCCAGACTTTCCGAGCTTAACCGATGACCCAATACCGCAAAAGGTAAATCGAGATACTTATACGCTTGATTACAACTTTAACCCGTCAAGTTCGCTGGTAGATGTAGATGTAGATATCTACAAAACTGAAACAGAAATTTCACGTGATAACAAACCCAAAATATCGCCAGGTTACGACTGGAACGCTAAAGTAAAAACCACGGGCGCCAAAGTTGAAAATACCAGCGTTGTTGATACTGCTACGGGCCGTCATAAGCTAATTGCAGGTGCGGAGCATTATAAAAAAGAATCTGATATGTCACGAGATAATCAGAGTCAAGGTAGCGACAGTGCAAAAAATACGTCAGTATATCTAGAAGATCAGTGGCAGATGGGTAAGTTTAGCTTAACGCCAGGCGTTCGCTATGATCGTTACGAGTCACCTGAATATGTGGCTGGTGGTAAGACCTATGATAATGTGGTTGGTGCCTTAGCGGCCAGTTATGAGATTGCACCGAGTACACAGGTTTTCGCTAGCTATACGCAGTTGTTTAATGGCCCAGACTTAGGACAAGCTACATTTAATAGCAATGGTGATGGTATTTATGTCAATAATGACCTAAAGCCAGAAGAAGGCTATAACTCTGAAGTGGGTGTTGCGACGACACTGCGAGGGTTAACTATAGCTGATGATGCTCTGCAGTTAAGCGCAAAATACTTTAAGTCGAATATTGAAAACTTTCAGCAGTTTATGCGCACAGGTAATCGACCGGGTAGAGAAGGGCTTGATTGTGAGACCGGTGCAATAGGCGGTGATTGCCAAGGTATATATAATAGCGCTGAAGATTATGAGATTAAAGGGGTTGAGCTAGCAGCCGACTATAGCACTCGTAACTTTGGTATGGGTCTAAGCTATTCGCGAGCGCGTAGTGAAGGCAGTGAAACAGGCAATAGCATTCCATCAGTGAGTGGCGGTAGTGCTGACTCGGGCGATCGTTACATGGTGAACTTAAATTATGAGCCAAGTGATGTCGTTGGTCTAGGCTGGCGCAGTACTTACGTAGCATCAATTACAGATAATAATGGAGATACTAAGCCAAATTATGATGTGCACGATGTGTATATGAACTATTCACCACGTCAGCTTGAGGGCGTAAAAGCAACAGTTGGAGTATACAACCTGTTTGATGAAACTTATGCAAGTCACTCATCTCGCTACAACGCTATTAAAGATGAGAGTACTGACTTTGACATGGGTCGCAATATCAAAGCGTCTTTAACGTATCAATTCTAAGCACATTAAAGTTTGATTGTATGTAAAAAGCCAGCTGTCTTTATATGAGCGCTGGCTTTTTTATTGCCAGTGAGTTTCCAAATCTGTGCTAACAGCAATAACAAACCATTTTTAACCGCCAATCAAAATAACAAATAATAAAGAACCAATATCAATGATTTCATCCCCATTTAATTTGCGTCATACCTGCCTATGGGTTCATCGTTATACTGGACTTGCGATGGCAGGTTTTTTAATTATTGCTGGAGTTACCGGTACGCTATTGGCATTTCATCATGAGCTTGATGAGGTGTTTAATCATCAACTGGCTTATATAGACAACCAAGACACACCGCAACTACCGATTGCCGTCCTTCATGACGCCGTTATTAGCGCTTATCCAAAACATGATTTTTCGAGTATGCCGACCTCCATTGAGCCTGATAGATCGGCAGTCTTTACAGTTGATAGAGTACGAGATAAAGGGGCGAAAAAACAGCCCAAAGCCCAGTCAAAAAATCAGCCACTATCAGAGTTTCAAGAAGTCTATGTTAATCCTTACAATGGTCATATCGTTGGTACCCGCGATAAGGATGAATGGGCGTGGCGTAATACCATGTATAAGGTATTTTGGCTGCATCGAGATTTACTGCTAGGTGATATCGGTAAGTTAATATTAGGCATTGTGGCGTTAGTTTGGACGATTAATTGCTTTATTGGCTTTTATTTAACTTTTCCAAGAGCCGTTAAAAATAGCAATAAGAATAATAAAGCTAAGAATAAGCAGACCAATAAAAAACGCGCCTCTTTTTTTAAACGCTGGCTTCCTGCTTGGAAAATTCGTACCAAGAGTAATATATTTAAGCTCAATTATGATTTGCATCATGCGTTTGGCTTGTGGCTTTGGCTGATATTATTGGTCATTGCATGGTCGAGTGTTGGCTTTAATTTAAAGCAAGTCTATCAGCCAGTCATGCAAGCAGTGGTGGGACTTGAGGGGCGAGAGGAGAAGTCCAGCAAGTTCAGTAAACCAAGCGCACAGTCTGTATCAGATGCTAAGCCATTTAATGATGCGGCTAACGCAGCCGATATGGTTACTAAAGCCAATAGTATTGCCTATTTAAGCAGGCAAGCAGATATTGCTGCCCAAAAAAATGGCGTAGAAATACAACAGCTATTGGGTATTCGCTGGGTAGAAGAGGACAATCAATGGCAAATGCGCTTTAAAACCAACAAAGACATCGGCAAAAAAGGCGGGGCGTCATCGATCACGGTCCATGCAAAAACAGGCAGCGTCGAGCGCGTTAATTTTGGTTATCAAAGCTCGTTTGGCAGTAAAGTCGACCAATGGCTGTCAACATTGCATATGGGTCATATCAGTTATGGCTTGGGACATCTGCTATATCAGATTTTCTTAGCAGTAATTGGTCTAGCCGTCATTATATTGTCAGCCACTGGGGTTTATTTGTGGTGGAAAGGACGACAACAACGCTTAAAAATGTCGCGAGATATAAAGAAAAGTATAATAAACATTACTGACGTATAGCGTTATTCAACACCTAGCTGTTCATCAAAAACTATCAACAATCACTGGACGACCCTGATGATTCAGCACCGTAACGTCAACATTGTATAGTTCTTTCATCGTTGCTTGCGTGATGACATCAACCGGTCGACCGACTGCCATCACTTTACCTTCTTTCATTGTTACTACCGTATCGGCGAATTGGGCGGCTTGATTGATATCATGTAAGACGATCACTACCGTTTTTTGCTGGTGATGACTTAACTCATGCAGCTCGCGCATCAAGCGTCCAGCATGATACATATCCAAATTGTTCAACGGCTCGTCGAGCAATAAATACGGCGTATCTTGGCAGACAATCATCGCAATCAACACCCGTTGCCGTTGTCCACCTGATAAGGACGATAAAAAGCGCTCGGCAAGTGGCTCAAGCTCAAAGCGTTCGATTATTTCTTGCACTTTTTGCTGATCGTTCGCTGTTGGCTGCCCTTGATGATATGGATAGCGCCCAAACATCAGCAGCTCATGCACGCGCAGTCGCCCTTGCACTTGATTGTCTTGCCCAAGCATTGCCACCGTTTTAGACAAGGTTCGTGCATGACAGCTGACGATATCATGTTCAGCAAAACTCACTTGTCCAGACTGCAATGGTTGCAGGCGTGCCATCAGTGAAAACAAGGTGGATTTACCAGCGCCATTAGGGCCAATAAGGGCAATCACTTGTGCGCTTGCTAACGATAGGCTGATATCATGTAGAATCTGCTGCTTACCAATGTGATGCGAGATATTATCTAGTTTAATCATAGTGGTTTCTGTCTTTAGGATTTCTGTCTTTAGAGTTTCCGTCTTTAGAAAAGGTCAAATTTGTTATTTTTATTCTGACTGTTGATGATTAACCATTAACGACGTTGGGTCATAAAAATTAATAATAAAAATACCAAGCCGCCTGCCAATTCAATGACGACCGATAATACGCCTGCCATGCCCAGTATTTGCTCAAATATGGTCTGACCAAGTACCAAGCAAATCATCGCCACCAAGCTGACCAATATCAGCCGCTCGCTGTGATACATATGACGAGCGATGCGATTGGTTAACGCGCAGACCAATAGGCCGAAAAAAGTCACTGGACCCACCAATGCGGTGGCAGTGGCAACCAATACTGCAATGACGGTTAATAGCCCAAATGCTAGGCGTTGATAATTAATACCCAAATTAATCGCTTGTGCCTTGCCAAGCATCAATACATCGCATTGATAGCGCCAGCGCCAGATAAACAGCGCACTAATAACACAAATAGAAATACTAATACCCAGTAGCTGCGGATTGACCGTATTAAATTGTGCGTAACTGGCAGATTGCACCACCACAAAGTCATCAGGATTAATCAACCGTGCAATTAGTGCGGATAGGCTGCGAAACAATACCCCAAAGATAACACCCACTAATATCAGCCGCGTCAAATCCTGACTGCTTTTTGAAAACAGCAGTCGAAATAGCAATAATGACGCGCCAAACATTAAGATGATTTCAAGCGTAAATTTGACGATTGGGTTGATACTGGTAAAGTTAATTGCGCCTAAGAAAAACACCAATAAGCTTTGTAGCAAGACATATAGCGAGTCAAAACCTAATAAAGAGGGCGTGAGGATAGGGTTATGGGTCAAGGTTTGAAACAATAAGGTTGAGACGCCAATTGCATAACCAACCACCATTAATGCCAGCAGTTTTTTACCCCGTAGCGGCAAAGCAAAATCCCAATAGCCATTGACGTTAATGGTCAAAAATAAAATAGCTGAGATGAGTAAGATAATGGTAGCAATGGATTTTGGATGTTGAGTGACTGTTGTCCAAAGTCGTAACCACAGCCTTGCTAAAAATGATAATTCGGCATGCCCTGATGACTCACTATGAGTATCCGTATCTGTGGTGGTGGAGGCAGAATGTAAAAGCATACGCTAATCTTATAAAAGAGAATGGCAAGTAAGATGATCAAAGTGTCATAGTTATGGCAAAAACTATGAGTCCGTTATAATGAGCCTGTTATAAATGTCATGACTCCGCAGGAGCACGTAATAATAGCCATAAAAACAATACCGTGCCGACCACCCCAAAAACAGTAGCAACAGGCACTTCAAATGGATAGCGGATGGAGCGCCCGATAATATCGCAGAGCAGTACAGCTGAGGCACCCAATAGCGCGACTGCTGGCAAGCTACGCCGCAACTTATCACCCATCAATCGGCTGACAATATTGGGCACGACCAAACCAATAAAGGGAATCATGCCAACCGTCACGACGACGACAGCGCTCATCATCGCCACCATCCCAACGCCCATCCACGTGACTTGCCGTTTACTAATGCCTAAATTGAGCGCTATATTATCGCCCAAACCGACGATGGTCAGTTTGTCGGCAATAATATAAGCGATGACACACAGCCCACCTGTTAGCCATAACAGCTCATAACGACCGGCTAATACACCAGAGAAGTCACCAAATTGCCAAACGCTTAGCATCTGTAACGATTCAGTTTGATAGGCGATAAACGTCGTCACCGCCTCAATAATGCCGCCAAAAACAATGCCAATCAGTGGAATCATCAAAAAATCAGTCGGCGGAATGCGGTGGATTAACAGCATAAATAGCATCATGCCAAATACCGCAGTAATGGTTGCCACGCCCATTTTGACAATGAGCGCACTGGCTGGAAACAGCAAGCTGACCACTAATAATCCTAGCGCTGCACTTTGAGTAGCACCGACCATTGATGGCTCAACGAAGCGGTTTTTTAGCACCACTTGAATAATCATCCCAGCAACCGCCATGGAAACACCGGTCAAAATGATCGCAATAGTACGTGGTAGTCGGCTGACCAGCAGCAGTGAGCTGTCGGAGTTGGCGCTATGGTTGATAAGACTTTGCCATATACCCGACCATGAAAAGTCCGCCACGCCAATTGATAAACTTAATAACACCAATAGCCCCATAATAATGAAGCTAGCGGTATTTATCAGCCACGGCGGTATTGCGGCACGTCGATGTTTGGGATTAATGCTATTGCTGGTGCTTTGCCAACTTGACGAAGCGGCTGGTAAAGCAGCGCTGGCGTGAGCACGAGGTGAAAATAACGACATAACGGCTACTGGCTTAAAAATAAGGAGTGGCAACTGACATTAATAGTAGCTGCCCGAAAAGTAATAGCGTTTATTTAGCGCTAGCAAAGGCGTTTTTAATCGTGGTTAAATCCTGCATCCACTGATAATAGCCACCAAAGGCAAGATAAGAGTCTGGGCTAAGGTAAACCACTTGATCTTTACTCCATGCATTGGTTTGTGCGACTAATGGATTATCCAATACTGCTTTGGCACCGGCACCATCTTCACCAATTGCTGCGCTGCGATCGATGACAAATAGCCAGTCTGGATTGGTTTTTTGGATATACTCAAAAGAGATGGGCTGACCGTGACGCGCATCTGAGATTTGGTCATCTGCCATTGGGATATTGAGTACCGTATGAATAAAGCCATAGCGCGACTTGTCACCGTAGGTGGATAGCTTGTTGCCATTGACCATGACGACTAAGCCTGTACCCTTTTCTTTAGTCAAGGTTTTAGTCTCATCAATGAGACCGTCGATATTTTCTTGCAGCTTAGCCGCTTGATCGCTTTTACCAAATAATGCGCCCAAATCATGTAAGCGCTGCTTGCTTGATGCATAAATATTTGCAGTATCAATACTCATATCAAGCGTCGGCGCGATGCTTGATAGCGCATCGTATTTTTCTGCCATACGCGAGCCGACCAAGATAGCTTGTGGCTGCATCGCATTTAACGCTTCAAGATTTGGCTCAAATACCGTACCGACATCTTTTGGTTCAGGCTGTGTCTTAGAATGTAAGTTATCTAATTTTAGACCACTTGGCATGCCATCGACAGCGACATCAAGTGCTGCTAAGTCCTGCATTAACGTCATGTCATAGACCACCAGCGGTGATGGATTCATTGCTAATTCGACATCTCCTTTCACCGTATCGACGGCGATAGTTGCCACAGAAACAGCGTCATTATTGGCGACATTCGAGGCATTATCAGCCGTTTGGTTTTCAGTCTTGGCATCTGCTGGCTCAGAGTCGTTTGACTCAGGTGAGCTACAACCTGCCAAACTGATAGTAGCAACGAGTGCTGTCATCATGGCAGCCAATAAGGGACGTTTAAAAACAGGGGTAGCTTTGTGGCTAGAAGAGAGGGTAGTAGACATAAATAACTCGGTATATCATGGGTTTGAGCAGTTTTTTATAAAATCTGCTAGATAAAAAATGGTTTGTTTGACGTTAATAAAGTGTTTTTTTATGCTGACTTTCATCGATGGTTGGATATTTTATAGTCTTAATTTTTTCGACGATTCATTTGTAATTGGAATGACAAACGAGCAACCATAATAAAGTAATTGAGACTTATTATCAATATTAATGATAATGATTTTTATTAACAGTGATCGTTATCAAGGCTAAGTCTCACTATAAAAACCTATGCCAAACTTAGTTTTAGTCCGAGAAATCGTATGCAATTGCTGAAATATTAGAAATTTACTATTGATAATAGTTATCGTTTGCATTATTATCACCATCATTCTATGACGGTTAAATGTTAGGGTGTTATGAGTTCAACGGATTTAGACGCGCCACCACTTAGATCAGTACTCATGGCTATTATTATAGTGGTGGGACTACACGTGCTCACGGCGGTCGCGCTAGTGGCGATGAAACCATCGGCACCTAAAGTGGCGTTACCAAAAGAAACGCCACCTATTGAGATACAAATGGTGACGCTGCCTGCCGAGATTAAAGAGCCAGAGGTTGCGATGGATACAGCTGAGCCTGTAAAACCTATACAGCCACAGCCTAAATCTGTCGCTACCACTAAACCTAAAATAGCGAAAGAATCTCAGCCGCTAGCGAAGACTAAGCCAGCTGTCAAACCAGCGGCAACATCAGAAAATCCTAAAACGAAGACGCAACCTGATACAACCAAGGCTGTAGAAAACGAACCTTTTAAACATAAAGTAAAACCGCAAGAGTCAATATCAACAGTTCAAGCGGATGCTTTAGCCGCTGATAACGAACGTAAAATATTGGCAGCACAAGCTGAAAAAGCAGCACAGCAAGCTCATGCCAAAGCTGCTCAAGAAGCTAAAAGATTAGCGGATGCTAAAGAAGCGGCAGAAGTAAGAGCGTCTAAAGAAGCAGACGCCGCTGCCAAAGCCGCTGCGGCTGCCGCAAGTGATACACCTGTAAACTTTACCGCCAGCGCTGCCAATTGGTCATCTGCACCGAACTTTAGCTTTCCCGATCGCGCAGCCCGTCGAGCTCATTCAGGTGATACTCTCAACGTTGTGCTGGTATTGAGAGTCAATAAACAGGGCGGCATTGATAGTGTGCGTGTCGCCCAGTCTTCTGGAAATGCGGCATTGGATAAAGAAGCACAGCGTCAAGTACGCTCTGGCAAATTTAAACCCTTTATGAAAAATGGTGCAGCGGTCGTCGGTAATGTCACGTTGCCCATCGCTTATACCGTCCCGTAGACATACGGCATAATATATTAACTCGCGCTACTGTCATCAATAACAAAATAGCAAGTAATGCAATAACACCTTAAGGAGTCTGACATGGACTTTACAACCTACTGGCAATATAGCGATATGGTGACCAGAACCTTGTTCTTTTTGCTACTTGCTTTATCTATTATCTCTTGGGTAACCGGTATCATACGGATACTACAAAGCCGCAAATTGGCTGCCAATGTTGCCAACGATTTGAGTCAACAGATACAGAGCAAACAAGCTTATTTGATAGATTCTGACGCCGCTACTCGCCGATTGATTACTGAGCAGACATTACTTAAACATATCGGTCGTTACCGTTTTGCCAGTGAGCGTGGATTACCTGTCCTCGGTACGACGGCAGCGATTGCGCCATTTATAGGATTGTTTGGAACGGTATGGGGCATTTTTCATGCCCTGCATAATATTGGTGTGAGTGGACAGGCGGGATTGGGACAAGTTGCAGGACCCGTTGGCGAAGCGCTTATTATGACAGGCTTGGGGATCGCAGTTGCGATTCCAGCAGTGGTGTTTTATAACCTTGCAGTGCGTATCAATCGCCGCGTCATGTACCATGCCAATGATAGAGCGCATGATTTATTGGCGCAATCTACTGAGCTAGCAGCCATACAACAACCGTCAATAGACAGTAAATCTACCGCTATTCAAGCTCAGTTAGCGAAAGGTATTAATGCAGATACACAAGCCACTCAACAAACAGAACATTATCATAAATCAGCGCCATCGCAGCTGTAACCCTTATTCACTGATAGGGCAGTAAGTTAAAAGAAAACAAAACAAAGCTATAGATAAGCTAGAAATTAATAGCTGCAATGATGATAAAAAAACGTATTGAGAATAATTATGGCATTTCAATTGGGTGATGATGATGTTCAAAGCATGAATGAGATGAACCTCATTCCGCTAATCGATGTCATGTTGGTATTGATGATTATCTTTTTATTGACGGCGACCGTGCTAAACCCGACCGTGCCATTAGATTTACCAAAGACCAGCGCTGAGTTAAATGAGACACCGCCAGAGGCTATTCAAATCAGTATCGATAAAGATGCAGGAATATTTTGGGACAGTGATCCCATTAGTATGGAAGAGCTGGAGATGCGCTTGCAACAACAAAGTGCAGCGGGTAAAGATCCTTCGGTACAACTGCGCGCGGATAAAGAAGGTAAATACGATACCGTGGCGCAAGTATTAGCGGCTGCCAGTCAAGTAGGATTGACTAAAATAGCTTTTGTTAATGAATAATCGTTAAAGCCACAAGCCTGCTAAAAATACCAGCACGCTTATCAATAAAAAAACAACCAAGATAATAAGAAGAATAATTAAAATAATAAATTTTTCCTCCGGCCTCGCATGGGTAACCTTGTGAGGTTTCCTTTATGTAAGATTCCTTTATTTTATCGCCGACTTAATGCTTACAATAACTGCTCTCAAACTCAGTCAAAATTAATCACATTTATATAAGGTATTATCCTGCCTAAGTCATTACCAACCATAACCAAATGGACGATAACCATAACCGAAGGGTCTAGGACCATAACCGAAGGGATAAGGCGAACGCAAGTAATCAAGGTCGCGTTGGCGGATATAGTAGTAGCGCCCTTGTGCGTAGGCTTCTTCCAGCTTTTCGATACCCTCAAGTGGGCAAACAGGCTGCCAGTCATAACCTTCGCGACCAAGCTTATAGGCATTGAGCTCAGTGCAGTATTTTTTCAGTCCTTGCTGGCGTCCTTGTTCCCACTGGATACGATTAGGCATTGGACCGCCTACCTTTGCGCAGCTATCGGCATAATGACCAAAGTAAGCGCCTGAGCGTCCACGGATACCGTCAGCATAGCCCACTTCTTGCCAGTTGCTACTTTGACACTGCTGCGGCGTTAAGCTCTGGGTCGTTGCACAGCCCGATAAAGTGAACAAAGCCGCGCCCATCAGCGATAGGGTAATACTGGATTTACTCATAACTTTACTGACCAATTGAGTAGCAAAAATAACGGTCGATGAGTTTCGCTTAATAATATTATTCATAATAAACCTGCGCGCGTTTAAAATTATGGTTTATCATAGCACTTTTTTATACGTACAACTTTTTGTATCTTGTTATTGAACGAGTAGCTTTCTGTACTAAGTATCTGATATGTCACTATAAATATTAGCGGCTTTGTCTGTTTGCTTGTCTTACGATAATAGATATTCTACCAAGCGATAATTTATATACATGCTCTCTATTCTTCTTGATTTTTGAGAGCTCACACGCATTATAAATACGATAATCAAAGTCAGTCATATATAAAAATTAGCGCTGCTATGAGCGAACTTATTAGCTAAAAGGTCAGATTGTCATGGGTATGTGGATTGCAATTCTCATTGTACTATTCGTATTAGGGAGTATGATGGCGCTCAAACCTAACGGTATCGATCAGCGTTTAGATAAGCTGCGCATGACTGCGCGCCGCTTACAGTTGAATCCAAAGCTCATTAGCTGTCCTGACTGGATAAAGGGTAAAGACAACGAGTATGGTCGCGGGATGATGGGGCAATATTGCTTAGTATTAGAAGATACGCAGCTGCCATATACACGCTATCAAGTGATTGATGGGCAATGGCGCCCAGATAGCAACTTTGTCGATACCACTACAGATGCTACTAAGCTTAGTATTCCAAGTGCCATCCGGTCTAGTCAAAGCACTCATAATACGACTGTTAAGAAGACCAATTTCAGTTTGGACAAGGTAGCACTGGATTTGCCAGTCAGTATTGAGCCACATGTAAAGGGCTTATTGACTAAGGCTAATAGCATTGTTATTTATTGGGAAGATATTGCTTATGTGCGCCCATCGACCAATCCTGCGTATCAGCAGAAATTGATTGAGAGCGATTTATTGGCACTTAAGCAAAAGCTTGAGCAATGGGCGCTACAGATGCAGAAGAGCCTATAAATATCGCTACAAGGTAGCAAATTGTTTTTTCGTCTCCATAAACGGACGATATGCAAGTGCTTTTGACATACGGTCAGTCATTTTCAGTTGACAGTTTAAGCCTTAGCAGTGTAACGTCTTTATAACTGAATTCTTTCGTTATAGTTATCGTTCGTTTTATAACCAATTTTACTAGCAGCCATTACTACAATAATTTGCCACGCCCTTATAACCAAACCTATAAATGGCATGCTGCTAGACAACTTTTATTTTAATTTACTTATTATGGTGTCGTCACATATGACAAAACCCACAACTAAAAAAAGCGCAGCGCCCGCTGCTGACAAACCCAAAGGCAGCCCAAAAGGTAAGTCTTTGGTAATTGTCGAATCACCCGCCAAAGCAAAAACCATCAATAAATACTTGGGTGATGACTTTATCGTACGCTCAAGTATCGGTCATATCCGAGATTTGCCCGTTGGCGCGAGCAAAAGCGCAAAGAAACCGACAACGACTAAAAAAGATGACAGTCTAAGCAAAGAAGAAAAAACTCAGCAAGCATTGGTACGGCGCATGGGCGTTGATCCTGAGCATAATTGGGCAGCAGTTTATGAAGTACTGCCAAATAAAACCAAGGTCATTAAAGAGCTTAAAGCCTTAGCCAAAGACGCTGACAAAATCTATCTCGCAACGGATATGGATAGAGAAGGAGAGGCGATTGCTTGGCATCTTAAAGAAGTTATCGGCGGCGCAGATAGTAAATACGAGCGCGTGGTCTTTAACGAGATTACCAAGTCCGCCATTCAAAATGCCTTTAAACAACCATCTAAACTCGATATCGATCGCGTTAATGCTCAGCAAGCACGGCGCTTTTTAGACCGTGTGGTTGGTTTTATGGTATCGCCGCTACTGTGGCAAAAAGTCGCTCGCGGCTTGTCTGCAGGTCGTGTGCAATCCGTTGCCATGCGCTTGGTCGTTGAGCGTGAGCATGAGATTCGCGCCTTTATACCAGAAGAGTATTGGCAGATTCATGCAGATACCCATATTGCTGATAGCAAAGACAAAAAAGCCACAGACGCTGAGCAAATTGCTATTCGTTTAGAAGCCACCAAGCAAGACGGAAAAACGCTAAAGCTCGTTAATAAAGAGCAGACCGATAAAGTATTAGAGGTTCTTAAAGCAAGCGACTTTATCGTTAAAGAACGCGAAGAGAAACCAACGCAATCACGTCCAAGCGCGCCATTTATTACCTCGACCCTACAACAAGCAGCCAGTACACGATTGGGGTTTTCGGTTAAGAAAACCATGATTTTGGCGCAGCGTTTGTACGAAGCGGGTCATATCACCTATATGCGTACCGATTCGACCTTTTTATCTGGTGATGCGCTTGCTGCTGTACGTGGCTACATCGAAGACAGCTATGGCGCAAAATATGTGCCAGAAAAGCCGAATTTCTACGGTAATAAACAAGGCGCACAAGAGGCGCATGAAGCCATTCGTCCGTCTAATGTCAATATGAAGTCAACCCAGCTTAAAGCTGTTGAGCGTGATGCGATACGCTTGTATGAGCTGATTTGGCGTCAGTTTGTGGCTTGTCAGATGCTGCCAGCAAAATATTTGTCAGTGAACTTATTTGTGGCTGCTGATGATGTCGAGCTCAAAGCGCGCGGTCGTACTTTGGTATTTGATGGCTATACTAAAGTTATGCCACCAGCCAAGACCGACGATACCTTATTACCTGATGTCAAAAAAGGCGATAAGTTAACCGTAGATAAGCTTGATCCGAGCCAACACTTTACCAAGCCGCCACCACGTTATACTGAGGCCAGCCTAGTTAAAGAGCTTGAGAAAAAAGGCATCGGTCGTCCATCGACGTATGCTTCTATCATCTCGACCATTCAAGATCGTGGTTATGTGAAGCTTGAAAACAAACGTCTATTTGCTGAAAAGATGGGTGATATCGTCACCGACAGACTGACGGCAAGTTTCCCAGATTTGATGGATTATACCTTTACTGCCGCCTTAGAGGACAAGCTTGACCATGTTGCAGAAGGCGAGCAAGATTGGAAAGATGTGCTTGATGACTTCTATGGCGAGTTTAAAACTACCCTCGATCGTGCCAAAGAAAAAGACGGCATGCGTCCGAATGACCCGACCGATGTACCAGACGTACATTGCGATCTTTGTGATCGTCCGATGCAACTGCGTACCGGTTCAACGGGTGTTTTCTTAGGTTGTACAGGCTATAACTTACCACCGAAAGAGCGCTGTAAAGGCACCAAGAACTTAATGCCAGTCGAAGCTTTTGCTAATCTTGATGAGGCGGAAGGCGATGATGAAGCGGCAGAAGTCCGAGATTTGATGGAGAAAAAGCGTTGCCCGAAATGTAGTACGGCAATGAATGGTTATATCGTCGATGGCGGTCTTAAGCTGCATGTTTGTGGTAATAATCCTGATTGTGATGGTTATATTTTAGAAGAAGGTAAGTTTGAAGTGCCTGGCTCTGATTCTCCAACCATTGACTGTAATAAGTGCGATGGACAAATGGAGCTTAAGACCGGACGCTTTGGTCCTTACTTTGCTTGTCAAAAATGCGACAACACACGTAAAGTGCTTAAAACGGGTGAGGCTGCGCCACCACGTATGGACCCCATCCATCTGCCGGAGCTAAAATCAGTTAAGCATGAGGATTATTTTATCTTACGTGAAGGTGCTGCTGGTATGTTCTTAGCAGCTTCTAAGTTTCCTAAAGTGCGGGAAACGCGTCCGCCAAAGCTTGCTGAGCTACGCGAAATCAAAGATAAGATGGAAGATAAATTCCAGTATCTGTTTGAAGGACCAGATGAAGATCCTGATGGTAATCCGACTATTCTGCGTTGGTCGCGTAAGAAAAAAGAGCAGTATATTGGCTCTGAGAAAAATGGTAAAGCCACACGTTGGGGTGTGTACTGGCGTAACGGCAAGTGGGTAGAGGAGTAAAATTCCTTTACCTTTAAGCCAAAAAAAACCTCTTAGATAATCTAAGAGGTTTTTTTATATCGCTTTTTTTATATCAAAAACAAAGCTTTGTATTAAATGCTATTAGTTCTTTTCGATAATACCACAAGCGACACGATCCCCTGCGTTACCTGCTGGTTGGCTGGTGTAGTCGTCAACGCCGCCATGAACGATAAAGGCTAAACGGTTAACGCTATATTTACCCGCTTCAGCAGCAGAGATTTTCTTATTTACATAATTGATAGTAGCAACACCATTTGCATTGGCAGTTAAGTTTGGCAAATCACCGGCATGACCATTCATGTCATCTGGGTTAGAGTGTGGTTTATTGTCTGGATTAAAGTGTCCACCTGCTGCTTTACCCATATCACCACAGCTGCCCGTTTCATGAATATGCAAAGATACTGTTTTACCTGGCTGCAAATTCATGAGCTTACCGTAAACTTGTACACCGCCATCAACTGGACGTAAGAAAACTTGTCCAATTTCATTTTTGTTGCCAGCAACCGCGTTGATTGTCGACTTCAAAACAGGCTGGTTTAAAGGGTTGCCCGTTTGCATTTGACCTTCTACCGTCTGACAACCTGTCATCGCTAAGGCTGAACCACATAATAGGGCACTGGCAATCATCGTCTTATTCATTATTATCTCCATTTATATTTAAAATTTATCGAGTTTTGTTAATCCTGTCCTTAGTATAGCTAAGCCTCGTCGGCAGATATCCATTAAAAGCGCAACAAAGCGTTAATATATGTAAGTCCTATATAGAACATATAATTAGACGGGCTTAACATTCGCTTAAGTTAACATAACGAGATGATAAAATAAGATGACGAAATGAAACGGTCAATCGATGAGCGGTAATGCAAAATAGCAGCGGTAAGAAATATCGATTTCAATAATTAGATTTTTAATAATAATTTATGTGAGGTTTTTATATGAAAACATTGTCTAAGTTGGCTGGGGCTACAGCCCTTGTTTTAGGTATCATGAGCGCGGGCACGATGACGGCGCAAGCAGCATCGAAAACGGGCGACTTACACTATAATGCCGATTGTGGTGTTAAAGAGCTGCGCATGGCAAAAGGCAGCTACGATGTGAATCGTGCTGGTGCGGTTAAAGGCAGCAGCTTCTGCGAATATCAGTTTTATGCTAAAAAGGGTCAAAAGGTAAGCGCAACTATTGTTGGTAGTAATGACTTATACCCGGTACTTTATGGCACTAATTCGCCAGATATCAGCACTGAAACGGTGACATTGGATAAAACTGGTGAGCATACCATTCGTGTACTACAACCGCGCAATCAAGCCCGCGAAGGTAATACGCCAAAGCCATATTATATGACGGTTACGATTAAATAAGCGCTATCTATAATTAGAAAGATTTAAGTTGAAAACAAAAAGCCAAGCGAGTGATGCTTGGCTTTTTTGTGCCTTGAGTTTAGATTAACGTGTGACTGTTTTCTCGTTTTTCCAAATCAACGTTTCGCCTGTATCAAGCTTTTGGGTGAGCAGATAATAAGGCAAGCTTGGGTTATCGACATTGGTATTTGAGAGTTGTTGTAAGGTCAATTGGCTTTTGCTCAATTGTTCAAGCTCACGGATTTTATCTTCGGCGGCCTCGCGTTTCGGACCACAGCCCATCATTGTTTGTGCCCCCGAGCCGATTAATAGTATGTTATCAGCGGTCAAAATGTAAGGGCCACCAACGCCATTACAGTCTGAGCTAAAGCCAACATGATGTTCTTCATTATATATAGGATAACCAAAATAGGCGCTGACGGGAAATCCTGGGCGACTGACTTCAATAATGGCTTTATTATTACTATCAACAGCACTGACAAGTCGCCATTGATAGGTCTTTAAAAACTCATAGCTAATCGGAAGCCCAGATATTGACTGCAATTTTTTAGGCGTACCTTCAAAGATAAACTGTTTATCTTGGGCGTTTAATGCCAATTCATAAGGGATTGATTGTTTTGAAGTAGTTTTATTTAAGGAAGATGATAGTTTTGGTGATTGTTGTTTTGATGGCGGTTGTTTTGGCGTTGAGATGACTTTAAGGTTAAAGCGTCCTCTGCCATATTTAGGAAACAGCTGAGTCAAATAATCTGAGACATCGCTAGCCGCTTGTGTATCATTTATTAAGCAAGATGCTGGTGTGGTCGTCGTTACGCCATAGGAGCTATACGTATAATCATGGTAGCCATCATGATGCAGGCTATAACGTTGACAGTCGTATTTAAATACTAGATTACTAGGGCGCACATCAAGCATCAATGGTGGCACCGTATTGCCCCCAGCATAAACATCAGAATCAATATAAGTGACAATATCTTGATTATCTATCCAGCGCACCAATTTCCAATCAAAGCGATTCAGACTTTCAACTGGCAGCTCAGGTAGCTTCCATGAGCCAATATATTCATTATCTTCGCTTTGTGGAAATGTGATGATTTTTTCATCGGTATCTACTGGTTTTGGAGCTTTAGCGGTTATCGGTATAAAGGTATTACTGTCTATGCTTTGACAACTGACTAAGCCTGTCACGCCCAACATGCTTATAAAAGTAAGCGTACGAGCTGGTATTAATAAATGGCATGAAAAGGTCATAACACTTGTCCGTCTTTATATTAAATTTATATCCATATAAATATTCTAGATATCGCTAAGGCGTATCTTTTATTTCGTTTTGCCAAACCAAGGTTTCGCCTGAATCAAAAGTTTGCAATAGGTCATAGCGCGGAAAATCGTTTTGGTTTTTTGACTGAGCTTCTGATAGAGAGGAAGGCTGTAAACTTAAGCTAAGGGTGCTTTTACTGTTACTAACCAGCTTAGAAAGCTCGTTTTCAATCCTATTACCAGTAACGCCGCAGCCCATGACGGTTTGCATTCCTGAGCCAACTAACAATATATGGTCGGTCATCAAGATATATGGACCACCGACGCCATTACAGTTTGAGTTAAATGACGCATATTGACTGTCGTCATATCCTCTAAATATCAACGATGCTGGAAACTCTGGATGGTAAAAATGACCAATAGACTGCCGCGATATGATTTTTCCATTCTCATCAAAAGTATTACGAACAGCGCTCTTTAGCTGCCAGTCATAACGCTCTAGTAATGCATTATCAATTGGTAATCCCGTTGGTTTTCTAAAGGCTATAGGCTTGCCCGTGAATATTAATGTATTGCCATTCTCGATTTTGACCATCAAATTTTTCGGTGCCATTTGAGTATTATCGGGTTCATTTTTTGCTACTGCTGACAGCGTAATGCCTAATTTTAATATGCCGTTTTTAGGAAATAGCGCTTCTATATCGCCTTTACCCATTTTATCGTTAGGGATGTTTTTACAGTCAGAGGGTTTTTTCCTAAGATCGCTACCATACTCAAAAGGTGGCGCATCCATCCATCCAAAGTCGATTGAAAAATGCTGACAGCCTTGAGATAAACTCAATGAACTGGGTGCGATTTCTAAAGTAATCGGTGTATCAGTATCGATATTAATGGCGTTATTTTTCTTGTCTTTAACTTGTGTTAACTGCCAATGATAATTACTTGCCCATTGCAACGTCGTAGCTTCAGTAGCTGTTTCATTAGCTACCACTACAATTTCTTCTTCTAGCTTTTCAGTTTTTATGATGAGCTGAGATGTTATTGGGGCAGAAGTGCTAGAGCTGTTCACCATTGAGTTAGTAGGTATAGAATTATCTTTTGCAAGACTAGAATGACAGCCTACTAACGCTGCCGGAAGCGAGATAGCGAGCAATAAGGATAAAGTTAAGCGGTTTAAAATCATGATAATCACTAAATAAACATTTGTCTAAAATATAGCACAAGGTTTTATTTAGATTGTTGCTTATTATTGCCAAAAAAAAGCCGCCTACATTGCTGTAAGCGGCTTTTTTATTTAATAATGACTGTCAGCGGTTACACTTAGTTATGTAGCGCTTTACCTTTGGTCTTATCAACCGTCACTTTAGCGGGTTTTAGTGGCACTGGCATTCTGACCAATGCTACTTTTAATATCTCATCAATCGTCGCGACTGGCTGAATGGTTAAGCCTTCTTTGACGTTATCAGGAATATCCGCCAAGTCTCGCTCGTTGGTATCTGGAATCAAGACATGCTTGATACCGCCACGATGAGCAGCTAGCAGCTTCTCTTTAAGACCACCGATACGTAGGATTTTACCGCGTAACGTAATCTCACCTGTCATGGCAATATCGGGACGAATAGCAATACCCGTTAAAGCAGAGACCAGTGCTGTGGTCAGTGCACCACCAGCAGAGGGACCATCTTTTGGTGTCGCACCTTCTGGCATATGTACGTGGACGTCAGTCGTTTTAAAGGTCTCGTAGTCAATCCCTAAGCTATCGCCGCGAGCACGTACCACACTCATGGCAGCGCGAATAGACTCTTTCATCACATCGCCCAATGAGCCGGTAAAGATAAGCTCACCTTTGCCTTTCATGGCTACTGCTTCGATAGTGAGTAGCTCGCCACCGACTTGTGTCCATGCTAGACCAGTAATACGACCTATCTCAGGCTCTTCTTCCGCGAGACCATAGTCATATTGATGGACGCCCAGATAGTCATCGATATTTTTGTCATCGACTACAACCAGCTGACGTTCTGCTTTTTTCGGAGCGCGAGCGCCATGCGTTTCAACCGAACCGCGCACCACTTTGCGGCAGATCTTATTGACTTCACGCTCAAGGTTACGTACACCTGCTTCACGGGTATAGCTACGGACGATGCTATGCAATGCCGCCTCAACAATCTCAATCTCACCTTCTTTGAGACCATTATTCTTAATGGCTTTTGGCACGAGATACTTCTGCGCGATATTAACCTTTTCTGCTTCGGTATAACCCGGTAGACGAATGACTTCCATACGGTCAAGCAGCGCTGCTGGAATATCCATGCTGTTAGCGGTACAGATAAACATCACTTGCGATAAGTCTAAATCTATATCTAAATAATGGTCGTTAAAAGTATCGTTCTGTGATGGATCTAATACTTCAAGCAACGCTGATGCTGGATCACCGCGGAAGTCTTGTGCCATCTTATCGATTTCATCTAATAAGAATAGTGGGTTCTTGACTTCGACTTTTGCCAATGACTGAACAATTTTACCCGGCATCGCACCGATATAAGTACGGCGATGACCACGAATCTCCGCTTCATCACGGACGCCGCCAAGTGCCATACGTACGAACTTACGACCGGTGGCACGAGCAATCGATTCGCCTAATGAGGTTTTACCAACACCAGGAGGACCGACAAGACATAGAATCGGACCACGAAGTTTTTTCACCCGTGATTGCACGGCGAGGTACTCTAAGATGCGATCTTTCACATCTTGCAAGCCATAATGGTCTTCGTCTAAAACCGTTTTAGCTTTATCTAAATTGATAGAAACTTTGGTCGTCGCATTCCACGGCGTATCCAAAATCCATTCAATATAGTTACGGACTACTGAAGACTCAGAGGACGCTGGCGGCATCATTTTGAGCTTTTTCATCTCTTGCTCGGCTTTTTTGCGCACATCTTCCGGCAGGTCAGCTTCATCTAAACGTTGTTCAAGCTCAGCCACATCATCATCACCATCGAACGCGCCGTCATTCATATCTGACAGCTCATTTTTAATGGCTTTCATCTTCTCGTTTAAGAAGTATTCGCGCTGATTGTCTTCCATTTGCTGACGGACAGCTTCTTGGATATCTTGCTCGATGTTTTGCTCAGCACTTTGCTTGACCAAATATTCGGTCAAAGTATTGATATGGGTTTTGATATCATTTTTTTCTAAAAATGACTGTTTGATATCAAGATCCATCGACACACGAGTTGAGATAAAATAGACCAACTCAAGCAAGTCATCGATACGCTTTGCGACGCGCGTTAGCTCACGCGCATTGCGCAGACGCGCATCCGCATAGCTTTCAAACAGCGTGGTCAAAGCTTGAATGGTGTTTTTCTGCTGGCTCTCATCCATACTGACGTCAAGATCAGCACGCTCAAAGCTTGCCATCAATAGCTCGTCATGACTCTCTATTGAATCTACGCGCGCTCGATATTGCCCTTCAATCAATACTTTGATGCAATTCTCATCGCTATCATGCGGCATGGTACTGACGATGCGACATACCGTGCCGTATTGATACAAGTTGTCGTGATCAATATCTTCGGTGAGCGAGTCTTTTTGGGCAAGAACCAGTACTTTGTTGCCGTACTCGGCTTGTGCCAATTCGACAGCTTTGACTGAAGGTTCACGCCCGACAAACAAGGCAATTTGCATATGCGGATAAACGACAACGTCACGCAGTGCCAATAACGGTAGATAGTTTTCAGCAGCATTATCTTTTGCCTGCTCTTTTTTATTGTCTGCTGAATGCTCATCATTTTGAGCACTGGCATTATCTAAAGCGACATTATCTAAAGCAACATTATCTACAGCACTATTATCTAACGTACTATCATCAGCAACGGTAGATGAAACGTCGACATCGATGTCGATATTGTCTTGGTCAATTTTATGTTCACTCATATATTCTTTCCTCGTTCACCAGACTTGTAAAGTCAAGTTCGTGGTTCATGTTTAGATAAATGGTGCTGCTATATAAAATTGCAAGGCTTACTCACTAGCAGGAGAGAGAATATTGCGGGTTTATTTGCGCTTTCTCTCATATCTACTCGGTTCTGCGCGTGGGTTTTATGTGCAAAATCAGGTAAACTGACGCGCGTCTTAACCACTCGGTCTAAATAACGGCTGCGTGAATTAAGAGGCTAGGGTGAAATAAGTAGATTGGCAGCAGGTCAAAATGGGTCGATAACGGGCTACAAAATATAGGGTAAGGGGCAAGAATATGGCTATCAATGCGGTGCTACTGGCAGTTGTCATCATGCTGGGGTTGTCACTAGCGCGAGTACACGTGGTGCTCAGCTTATTAATCGGTGCGCTGGCAGGTGGACTCATCGCTGGTCTCGGTATGACCGATACCTTGAACGCCTTTCAAGAAGGGATTAAAAACGGTGCACAAATTGCGTTATCTTATGCGCTGCTAGGTGCGTTTGCGGTCGCGATTGCACATTCTGGATTGCCACAGTCTTTAGCAGGTGCAGTCATCAAACGTATCGATGCTGGTGGCACCAGTGGCATGATTAAGTATATGCTGTTTGCAGGCTTGGTCGCCATGAGCTGCTTTAGCCAAAACTTAATCCCTATTCATATCGCCTTTATTCCCTTGCTGGTACCACCATTATTACTCGCCTTTAACCGCATGCAGATTGATAGACGCCTGATTGCTTGTCTGATTACTTTTGGACTGGTCACCACTTATATGTTTATTCCCTATGGCTTTGGCGATATTTATCTCAATCAAATTATGCTCAAAAACGTTGGTGAAGCGGGCATTGATATTAGCAATATTTCGGTCACCAAAGCGATGGCGATTCCAGCCTTGGGTATGTTCGTGGGCTTACTGATCGCAGTATTTATCAGCTATCGTAAACCTCGTCAATATCAGCAGCTTGCAATCGATAGAGAAGCGCATGATGTGGTTGTAGAAGGTGATGCCTTGAGCAAAACCGCGGCTGATGCACAAACGCAAAGTAAGCTCAAAACACTGGTGGCGATTGCTGCGATTGTGACAGCCTTTGTAGTGCAGCTTTATACTGACTCGCTATTGCTTGGCTCGATGTTTGGCTTTGGCGTTTTTATGGCGACGGGTGTGGTTAAGTGGCGTGAAGCTGATACGGTGTTTAACGATGGTATCAAGCTGATGGCGATGATTGGCTTTATTATGATTACGGCGCAGGGCTTTGCCGAGGTAATGAAAGCGACTGGTGAGATTGCACCACTTATCGACGGGGCGACGAACTTGTTTGCTGGTAATAAAGCCATTGCTGCTTTAGTCATGTTAAGCATAGGTCTAGTAGTTACGATGGGCATTGGTTCATCATTCTCAACCATCCCAATTATTGCCGCTATTTATGTGCCGTTATGTATTTCGCTAGGCTTTTCGCCACTCGCTACGGTGGCGATTATCGGAACGGCTGGCGCACTTGGTGATGCCGGTTCTCCAGCGTCAGATTCGACGCTTGGACCCACTTCTGGTCTCAACGTTGATGGACAGCATGACCATATCAAAGACAGCGTAGTACCAACCTTTATTCATTACAACATTCCGTTATTGATATTTGGTTGGATTGCAGCGATGGTGCTTTAATTAGTCATATAGACTCTTAAAGTTAATATAGAAAAGGCGAGTATAGTTATAAAGTATGCTCGCCTTTTTGAAGTTTAAATCATACTTTTAACGCGAGGCTACATCTATGAATGTTAATAATAACGAGTTACAGCACTTAATAGATCTAGCTTCTATGGCAGTTAAGTCCATAAAAAGCGAGCCAAATTATCAACAGTCAGATGTTTTAAAAGAGTATGCTTTATTGTATGAAAGTTTTTTGGATAACTTTAATAATAATGATGTAGAAAAGTTAAAACTGAGATTTCATAGGTTGTCATCTTTATCACGAGCTTTTTTAGAGACAGATAGCGACTGGGGAAAACCTTGTTTAGATTCAATGCATGATTTTGAGAGGTTTGGCAAAAAAATCTTTAAATACTAAATTATTTATCAAAATCCTCAATCTCACTATTCAAGCTTTTTAAAAACTCATTACTTTGCGCCATCAGCTCATTTAAGTGTCGCTCATTAATAAGCCGTGCCAACTCATCAGCGCTAAAAATCTGCTCTTGACTATAATATAGCAGCTCATAATCCGCTTTTTCTAACTCTTGCAAATGTCGTTCGACATGCTCTGCGCTAGAGTTAGTATCCATAGATTTTTTATTACCTTTCATCGAAACCACCTCACACCACTTGGCGTAATCAAACCATCTAACGGCACATCCCAAGGCTGACGCTCTAGTTGCTCAATCACTTGAAAATCATAGCACCAGCCAATTTTTAGCGGTTTTTTTGCCCCTGATTGATAGCTTTTGGCAAGCGTCGTATCATAAAATCCGCCACCCATACCCATACGGTTACCATTTTTATCAACTGCCGTTAATGGACAGATAATCATATCCAACTCGCGCGCCCACAATAATCTGCGATGATGATTTTGTTTCATCCCTAAACTGTGAATGCGCGTCGGTATATTTAATAATTTTGCATGGTAAATAGGTACAAAGCGCAGACGTTTATCATCATTTCCCAATGAGCCGACCACAGGTAAATACGGCAGATAGCCTAAGCGTTGGCACCAGTCTAAAATTGGCTGAGTGGGTAGCTCGCCAAAGCCATCATAATATAAGCCAATACGCGCACGCGGCGGCAAACGCTGCTGCAGCTTAAACAAATGCAAGCTTGCTTGACGCGCAAATTGCCGGCGTGCGCCCGCACTTAATTGGCGACGCTGGTGAGTAAAATGGCGTCTAGGCGGATTGCTAATTTTAAGTTCAATTGTCTCAATGTTTTTTAGCTCAGGATGCATAGATAGACTATCCGATAATGTAGCAAATTGATGATGGCTGGCACTTTTAGGCGTCAGTAATGTCTATTTGTCAATATTCAACACGCCCTAGTCATGCTATCATAACGCCACTTTATATCGTATTTTTCTTTATGTGCAGCAGGCGTTGCACTTTTTATGATAAAGCATTTACCAACAAACCATCGAAGAGGGTAGTTATGTCGACACAGAATCAGGCAACTCGTACCGAAAAAGACACCATGGGCAATGTGGAAGTCCCAGCTGATGCTTATTGGGGCGCGCAAACCCAGCGTAGCCGCGAAAACTTCAAAATCGGTGGCGAGACCTTGCCACGTCCAATGATTGAAGCGATGGCACTGGTCAAAAAAGCTGCTGCGATTACCAATGCCAGCCTTGAGCGTATCGATGCGGACAAGCGCGACTTAATCGTTCAAGCTGCTGATGAAGTTATCAACGGTGGGCTAACCGATCAGTTTCCATTAGTCGTATGGCAGACCGGTTCTGGCACCCAGTCAAACATGAATATGAACGAAGTACTGGCCAATCGTGCCAACGAAATCGCTGGTAATGAGCGCGGTAGCTACACGCCGATTCACCCAAATGACCATGTCAACCATGCACAGTCTACTAACGACAGCTTCCCAACAGCTATTCGTGTGGCAGCAGCGCGTGAAATCAATGGCTTATTGATTCCAGCGGTAAAAGCGCTACGTGATACCTTGGATGCTAAAGCGAAAGAATTTGATAGCATCGTTAAAATCGGTCGTACGCATTTGCAAGACGCCACGCCTTTGACATTAGGTCAAGAGTTTAGCGGCTATGTTAGCCAACTTGATCACTCACTGGTACGTATTGATAATGCGCTACAAGGTTTGTATGAATTGCCACTAGGCGGTACTGCGGTAGGTACAGGTCTAAACGCCCATCCTGATTATGCGGTAAAATCAGCTGAGCAATTGGCGACATTGTCTGGTCTACCATTTGTGACGTCACCGAATAAATTTGAAGCACTAGCCGCTCGTGATGCCGAAGTATTTGCTTCAGGCGCGTTAAAGACCTTAGCAGGCAGCTTAAATAAAATCGCTAACGACGTACGCTGGTTAGCATCAGGTCCTCGTTGTGGTTTGGGCGAATTGACGATTCCTGAAAATGAGCCAGGCTCTTCTATCATGCCGGGTAAAGTAAACCCAACCCAGTCAGAAGCAATGACGATGGTTGTGGCGCAAGTCATGGGTAACGATGTCACTATCAGCATGGCAGGCGCGTCAGGTAACTTTGAGCTAAACGTTTATAAGCCAGTAATCGCCTTTAACTTATTGCAATCTATCAAGCTACTTGGTGATGCGTGCAATAGCTTCAACGAAAACTGTGCCGTTGGTATCGAGCCAGTCAAAGACAAAATCGATGATTTCTTGCACAACTCATTGATGCTAGTAACCGCATTGAACCGTCATGTTGGTTATGAAAACGCAGCCAAAATTGCTAAGACTGCTTATAAAGAAAACAAAACGTTAAAGCAAGTTGCGGTTGAATTGGAGCTATTAACTGAAGCTCAGTTTGATGAGTGGGTAACACCTGCTGATATGGTGCATCCTTCTTAATTTAGATTTTGTTCTAGATAACTAAAAGATCTTGTCATGTAATGTGGCAAGGTCTTTTTTTTGGTTATGTTTTTATCAGTTTTTGAATTTAGCTCTGATATCAATGTACAAAGAATAGCTTATGATACAATAAACTTTTGCAGGGTTTCTCGAATGTATTTAATGGGTGTGCTTGTTTTTAAAACTATAATTTGAATGCTAGTGTTAAAAAATAAGATTCATTACACTAAAAAGGTAAAAGTATGATTAAAACTGATCGCATAGAAATTCAATGCCCTCAATGTGGGCATAATGAATTTGAGCATCCAGAGAAATTAAAAGATAATGACTTTATTAAGTGCAATAATTGTCATTTTGAAATCATGTTAGCTGATTTAAAAGAAGTAGGTATGGAGCAAGCGAAAGATGTAATCATTCCTGAAGCGAAAGCAGAAGCTGAGAAAATATTTAAAAATTTATTCAAAGGCTTCAAATGAGCAAATTTGAAGTCTTAAGCCTAGGTATCTCTATTCTAGCAGTAGTGGTTTCTACTATTTCCTTAGTTCGCACAAGAGAGTTAGCTAAGGAGCAACTAGAGCTTGAAAAGGTCACAGCAGAGCTATCTAAGCTTCAAATAGAAAATATCACTGAGCAAAAAACGGATAAAACTAAGCCTAAATTCAATGTGAGTCTGACAAAATTAGGAAAGGCGTATAATTTTTATATATCTAACACAGGACAAGGTAGTGCATACAATGTTAATTTTGAGTTGATTGATTGCGAGGACAGTCCTCTATTTACTTCTGAGTTAATAGATATATTTCCTTATCAAGAGATGAAACCGAGCTCAAGAATCAAGCTCTTAGCATCCCTACATATGAATAGCCCTAGCAAATACCAATCTAGGATAACTTGGGAGGATGAAAGTGGCAATAAGCATGAAGAGGTATTTTGGACGTCCTTGTAATAAATATAGTCAGGTATTTCTTTAAAATTATTTTTTTTGCATCTCAGTTTTACGCAATAAAAAGCCAAGCAAAATGCTCAGCTTTTTCACATCATATTAATCATCTCAAACTCTAAAACTTATACAACAAACCAAGCGTCGTCGTTGAGTCAGTACGTGAGTCAACCATTGGACTGTCATATTGCTCGTTTGGCAGGTAGCTTAAGCTTTGATTAAAGAATCCTGCAAAGCGCTCATTAAAGTCATAGTTGGCACTAATATTGATATATGGATTTAGGCTTGAATTGGCAGTATAAGCTGCAACGCCTGTTTTCGTTGATTCTGTATCGCTCACGCCGTAATAATATTGATTGTAGTCGTTATCATGATACTCAAATCCAACGCTTGGATAGACCGTTAGCTTGTTTTTGGTGATTTTGGCAAGATAAGACAAGCGAGCAGTATTTCCACCACTATTATCTAAAATATCAGTCGCATATTGGACGCGAAAGGCACCAATCGGAGTACGGCGCTGATAACTTAAACCTGCTGCAGCAGATGCTTTACGCTTATCAAGACCTTGAAGTGCACCATTGGCATCATCAGGGTCAAACTCGCTACCAGCCAGCTGAGCGTAAGCAGCTAACTGATTGGTGCCATCATTAATGATATAAGCACCAGCTTGGGCACCGCGCGCATATATTCTATTATTATCATAAAACACACCCGGTAATACCAGCACATCAGTACTATCTTCCAAGTCATAGGCTGAATTTACTGCTAGGACGTTGACGCCGACGCTTAGCTGAGCGTCTGGATCAGTCGGCAGGTTTTTATTAAATAGAGCAGCATTCGATAGGCTGGAGACACTAAATAAGGCAGTAGCCGTTAGTGCGCCAAGCAAAGTGCGCGTAGCGGAATTGGATAGCGCTGATGATTTAAACATGATTTGCTCTCATAAGTGGGTAGAATAGATAGGTAAAAATAGTCGAGTAAGGAAAGCCAAAATTAATTTGTGTGAGCGATCGAACCTTTTAACCATAATAAATAACGGTGATGCTTTACTCAGCCACCTTACTCAATGGCTGCTAGTACTTGTAATATCTGCTGATGAATATCTTGCCACCACCAAATAAAGCCGATACTAAGAAGTAGCATCACTAGCCATGGCAGCAATTGCCAAATAAGCATAGATTTAGGCGGGGCTTTTTCTGCGCTTAGAATCGGATAATTAGGGATGATATTGATGTTTGAGTTTACACCAATATTATTATCAACATGACTCTCATTATACAAACTGGCATTATTTAAACGCGCATCATTCAAATTAGAATCGTTATTAAAACCAGTCTCGTTATTCACTGGCATATTAATATAAGTGGTGTGGTATTCGTCTTGTTGCTCACTTTGATAATGCGGTAAATAATTACTTTGATTAATGGCAGTATTCTGTATAACAGCTGCCATGCGCTGACGGTAAGCAATTGCGAAAGCCAGTGCAATGATGAGTCCGGTAATCGCGCCACCAATATGTCCAGCATTATCGATACCCGGTACGGCAAAACCATACACAAGGTTGATGCCCATGATCAATATCAGGCTTTTTAAATTGAGCACCATGCCATTGACCGATATCTTAAACAGCGCGGCGATCAATAGTGCCGCACCAATACCCATGATGCCGCCAGACGCACCCGCCGATATACCGGGTTGTCCAGTACCATCCAAAATACCCTGCCACGTGACGTAGTTATTAAGTAAGCTGCCACCGATTGCCGCCAGTAAAAATAATGCTAAAAACTTAGCAGAACCAAACATGGGCTCGGCAATCTGGCCAAAGAAATACATGGCAAAACCATTGAACAATAAGTGCATCAAACCAATGTGCAAAAACGCGCTACTGACCAAGCGCCACGGCTCACTGTCCATGGTGTAGGGCAGCGCATTGGCACCCCACTTTATCAGCGCCTCAGTCGATGGATTATTGGCATCGACGCCAGTCAGTACTTGTACGATATACAGTCCGATAAAGCTGATTAATAGTAAAGTAGTGACCGGTGCGGTTTTAAACAGCTGCTGGATAGTCATAAAACGAGATATCAATCAAAGAGTATAGGTAGAGTATAAAGGGTATGGATAGTATAAAGAAAGCTATCAACCAGTCTAAGCGCCTATCTTGTCTACACTTACCAGCGCATCGGCGCTACGTAAGGCAAGGCAGTTTTAAGATGCTCGTAGGTACCTTTGACTAAGATATCATCGCGCACTTCATTGATATCGGTATGACCACAAAACGCCATGCTGATATCACATTCGTTATAAATCAGCTCAAGCGCTCGGCGGACACCATCTTCGCCATACGCGCCAAGACCATATAAAAAGGCGCGGCCAATCATCGTGCCATTTGCCCCAAGCGCCATCGCTTTAAGTACATCCTGACCGGAGCGAATACCACTATCGAGCCAAATCTCAATCTGACTGTCCTCAGCACGCACGGCTTGTACGATATCGGCTAGGGATGAAATGGAAGAGGGCGCACCATCTAATTGGCGTCCACCATGATTGGAGACCACTAGCGCATCGGCACCGCTACGAGCTGCCAGTACGGCGTCTTCTGGCTCCATAATACCTTTGATAATTAGCTTGCCACCCCACATGTCTTTAATACGAGCGACATCATCCCAGCTCAGCGCAGGATCGAACTGCTCAGCTGTCCATGCTGATAGCGATGAGATATCTTCGACATTCTTGGCATGACCAACGATATTACCAAAGGTGCGACGCTTGGTACCCAGCATATTCATACACCATTCCGGCTTGGTCATCAAATTTAAGATATTGGCAAGCGTTGGTTTTGGTGGCGCAGATAGACCGTTTTTGATGTCTTTATGACGTTGGCCGAGTACTTGTAAGTCGGCGGTCAGGATTAACGCTGAGCAATTGGCTTCTTTTGCACGGTGAATCAAATTGGCTATAAAGTCCATATCGCGCATCATATATAGCTGAAACCAAAACGGCTGGCTAGTATGTTCTGCTACATCTTCAATAGAGCAAATACTCATAGTCGATAGTGAAAACGGTACGCCAAATTTTTCTGCTGCCTGTGCCGCGAGGATTTCTCCGTCTGCCCACATCATGCCAGTAAAGCCTGTTGGCGCAATCGCAACCGGCATTTTTACTGGCGTGCCCAGCATCTCGGTGGCAAGCGAGCGTCCTTCCATATTGACCAATACCCGCTGACGCAGTTTGATACGGTCAAAGTCAGTTTCATTATTACGATAGGTGGTCTCGGTCCATGAGCCTGAGTCGACATAATCATAAAACATGCGTGGTATCTTTCGCTCGGCGACACGGCGTAAATCTTCAATTTCAGTAATTTTGCTCAAATTTTTCATGAGTTTCTCGCTATTAAATGTTTACGATGGGCATGCCAGCAGCTAAATGTTTACGATGGGCATGCCAGCAGCGGTTATTGCTACTATGGGGTTATTATCCATATTAGGTCGTTAGCAGTTGCTGCAAATCCAGAACAGAAAATGGATAATTTAAACGTTTGGACGGCGTCAGTATCACGGGGATAGTAGTCGCAAATTCCATCATGAGAAGCTCATCAAAATCGGCGATATCGACATGTTGATAAATAATAGGCTGTACCGCTTGAAACTGTATGATGAGTTGCTCAGCGATGTCACATAAGTGGCAGCCAGAAGTCCCAAGTAACCACCATTTATCAAGATTTATAGCAGTGCCGAGCTGAGGCTGTGCTTCAATCATACGTGCCCGTAATGTTATATTATTATCATCCTGCATATTGATTCTCTTATTTAATACTTGTTGCAAAGTGCCTGTTTTCAGACTTCAATCAAAAACGTCAATATCGCTCAACCTTTATGACATGATAAAGAAGTGGGGTAAATAATGACAGCGATTGTGAGATTAGGTAAGATGAGCTGCTATTTATCATTGCTGATTCAAAATTATCGATTTATAACTATCGGTTCATAACTACTGGCTGATAGCTTTTTACTGACAGCTCCTTACTTCATCTTATTATCTTTTCAATCACTTGGATATCACGCATGGCAAGTTTTGGCAAATTTATCAAACGACTGATTTTGGCATTCATGGTATTGGTCATCGCATTCCATGTGTTAGTCGCCGGGCTACTGTTAATTTGGAAAACCCAGCCGATTAATAACAGCATGTTTATGCTGACCCATCGTTTGACGGGTGGTGATGTTAGCCAGACTTGGGTTAAATATGATCAGATTGCCAAGTCTGCCAAGCAAGCGGCGATTGTGAGTGAAGACTCAACGTTTAGCCAACATGATGGGTTTGATTTTAAGGGCATTAAAGCGGCGCAAAAGAAGAATGAAGCGACTGGTAAAATGTCAGCAGGTGGCTCAACCATCACCCAACAATTGGCTAAAAACCTGTTTTTAACCTCGCATCGCTCTTATACGCGTAAAGCCGAAGAAGCTATTATCACATTGATGATTGAAACCTTGTGGGATAAGCAGCGTATCTTGACCGCTTATTTAAATGTGGCAGAGTTTGGTAATGGTGTTTATGGTGTCGAGGCAGCAGCGCAGCATTATTTTGATAAATCAGCTGCCAACCTGAACCGTGATGAATCAGCCTTACTGATCGCAATGCTGACCAATCCAAAATATTATGAAGACAATCAAGGCGACAAACGCCTGCGTAATAAACAACGTATCATTAAAAAACGCATGAAAAATGCCGTATTGCCACAATCTGCTTAGAGCGCTAATTGAATGCAATCAAATGGCAGTAGGTTTGAGGCGTAGCAGTCAGTTTTATAAAAAATAACAATGATAAGGTAGAAGAGACGTTTAGTATAAAGACAAATATAAAAGATGATGGCATATCGATAATGATAAAGGAGTAATAACGTGGCAGAGATGAATAATAAGCACAATACGAGTCATAAGATTGATGACATTATTGAGACCAATCCTGACGTCCATGATATCAATACAGAGAGCCGCACCAACAGTGCTGGGAAAATAAACAATCTTCTTATCGATAGTAGCCCTAACTTAACTGAGGTTGAGTGGCAACGCTCGGAGGATGGTAGCTATTCACCTAGCAGTTATATCAATCGCGACTTGTCTTTATTGCAGTTTCATCTGCGCGTTTTAGCACAAGCGGCAGATCCCCGCCATCCTTTACTTGAACGTCTATTCTTTTTGATGATTTTTTCATCGAATCTAGATGAGTTTTTTGAGATTCGCGTTGCAGGCATCATGCAAAAACTAAATCTGGGCGATGTATCGACCAGTGTTCACGGTATGCGCCCCAGTGAAATTCTTAATGAAATTTCAGCGGTGACCCATGATGCCATTGATGAGCAATACCGTATTCTAAATGAAGATATTTTGCCAGCGCTGGCGCTTGAAGACATTCGTTATTTAAAACGTGATGAGCTTAATGCCAAGCAATCAGCATGGATGAAGCGTTATTTTATTGAGCAAGTATCCCCAGTATTGACCCCAATTAGCATCGATCCGGCGCATCCCTTTCCGCGTCTGGTGAATAAAAGCTTAAACTTTATCGCCACTTTAGACGGTAAAGATGCCTTTGGTCGTGATATCAATCTGGCTATCGTCCCTGCACCGCGTAGTTTGCCGCGTGTGATTCGCCTACCTGATGAGCTGACTGGTGGCAAAGAGCATCATATTATGCTGTCGGCAGTGATTCATGAGCACGTTGGTGAGCTGTTCCCGGGAGTCAATGTTACCGGCTGTCATCAATTTAGGCTCACACGTAATGCTGATTTAGACTTGGCAGATGATGTTGAAGATATCGCCAAGGCACTGGAAGGCGAGCTTGAAAACCGCCGCTTTGGTGACAAGGTACGCCTTGAGGTCACTACAGAATGTCCGACGCCTATTAGTGATTATCTACTCGATGAGTTTGATCTACATGATAACCAGCTCTACCGTGTTAATGGACCCGTGAACTTAACGCGACTGCTATTTGATTTTAATATTCCAGCGCTGCGCTATAAGCCGTTTACTCATATCGTTCCTAAGCCCTTTCGCCGTGATTTTGATAAGCTTGATAAAACCACCAGTATGTTCGCCGCCATGCGTAAAGGCGATGTCCTAGTTCATCATCCTTTTCATGCCTTTTCACCAGTAGTAAATCTACTATGGCAAGCTGCCAACGACCCAAAAGTTTTGGCTATCAAGCAAACACTATATCGCTCAGGGACAAATTCAGAGATTGTTCAAGCGCTTGCAGCAGCAGCTCGGAATGGCAAAGAAGTCACTGCCGTCATCGAGTTACGTGCGCGCTTTGATGAGGCCTCAAACATCGCAGTGGCCAATTATCTGCAAGAAGCGGGCGCGGTCGTGGTATACGGTATTGTCGGTTATAAGACCCATGCCAAGCTCATGCTCATCGTGCGTCGTGAGAATGATAAAATCCGCCGTTACGTACACCTAGGTACCGGTAACTATCATGCAGCCAATGCCAAGGTTTATACTGACTATGGGTTATTCAGCGCTGATCCTGATATCTCTGAAGACGTTCATAAGATTTTTAATGAGCTTACCGGTATGGGTAAACCTGCTAACCTCAAGAAGCTCTTACATGCGCCATTTACTTTGCATGATAAATTGATGGGCTTTATTGATGATGAAATTGCTCATGCCAAAGCTGGCAAGCGCGCCCATATTATTATAAAAGTGAACGCCTTAACCGAACGTCGTTTGATTGATAAGCTATATGACGCCTCACAAGCGGGGGTCAAAATCGAGCTGATTTTACGCTCGATGTGCTGTCTACGTCCGCAAGTAAAAGGTCTGTCTGAAAACATCACGGTGCGCTCGGTCATCGGTCGCTTTTTGGAGCACACCCGCATTTACTATTTTCATAATGATGGTGATGAGCGTCTGTATTGCGGCAGTGCCGACTGGATGGATCGTAACTTATTCCATCGCGTAGAGGTTGCGTTTCCGATTGAAGATAAAAAACTGTCTAAGCAGATTTATCAAGATGGCTTATTAAATTATCTTCAAGACAACACGCAAGCGTGGACGCTCAGCGGTGATGGTGTTTGGAAACAGAATGCGCCAGCAGCAGGTAAGCTGCCACATATTGCCCAAGAGCATTTGTTAAAAATGATTAATGGAGTGGGTGAGCCTGTCTAGTTAACTTGGTTAATACTCTCTCAGAGACCTATTAATCGCATCAAAATGTCCAGTTAAAATAAAAGCCAAGCGTAGATGTCACTCTACGCTTGGTTTTTTTATGCTGATAAATGCAGCCAATAAGTTACAAACCGGCTTGTAACCTCACACTTATTCACATATTGATACCGCAGTACACTGGTGAGATACCGAAACTTCTACTTATAATCAAAGTCAGTCTTATCGTTGTTGGGTAAATATAAGCTCAATAAGTTAGGGACGGCTGATAAGTACTGAACATATAAGTACTAAGCAACCATTAATAAATGATAAAAACAGGAACGTCATCATGAGTAATAATAACGATACCTCAGATATTAAAAAAGCAGCAGAGCAAGCGGATAGTCAGCAAATTGAGCAAAACTTAGAAAATAAAAAACAAGTCGATGCGCCAGTAAAATTGAGCGAAGCAGAACAAACTTCTTTTATTGATGATGACTTGCGTACAGATAAATAGTAATTGTTTTGGCTAACGGCCATAATCATTTGAGTTACTTACTATTTAAATAAATACAAGACTACCAAACGTGAGGAAAAGGCCATGTCAAATAATACTCATCCAAACAGTACCCACCCAAACAATACCCATCCAAATAATGAAGAACCCGTATTTATTGATGATCCAGCAGCATTAGAGCCGGATAATACCAGAGACAGTTATGAGGGACGCAAGCACGATCCAGAAATCGATGGACCGCAGCAAGAATCGCAGGAAACCGATGAAATTTACTCTGATCCGCGCAAGGAAGAGAATTTACCCGATGGTGGCAAAAATGTCGGCGATCTGAATGCTTATGACCTCAGCCAAAAAGGTAATGAATAGCTTTCAATATGAGTGAACGTTCTATCTTAGATAGTCGATAGCCATCTGATGGCTAACAAAAAAAAGAAAGATAAGTTAAAAATATAACAAGTTAAAAAAATAAGGATATCACTATGCAAAACAAAGACATGCAAACCAAAGATCCTCAATTAACTAAATCTCGTATTGATGGTACTGGCATTGATAATGACGATACTCATGCTAGCAGTCATGATACGATTGCCAACAATATTGCAGATCCTGACGATATACCTAAAGGTACAGAGACGTTTCAAGAAACAGTGATTGGCACAAGATATGTCAGTGATGATGTAGACCATGGTAAACATACGCATGAAGACATTCATCACAATAATTATAACGTGATGTCTACTGATGATGACATTGAAAATCACACCACTACCAATAAAGGCACTGATACCTTTCAAGAGAGCATTGTAAATCAAGAGAGAGTGGTAAATTCAGAGCATGTTAATACTGGTGATAACGCCGCGCGTCAGCCAGATCGCCGTGACCAAGAAGGAAGTGCGTTTGATGAAGGTATCAATGAGCATACTACTGTTAGCGACGCTTCTAAAAGCGCAGCTATAAACGATTTGAACCGCTATGCAAACGTCGATAATGCTCAAACACGTGTATTAAATCCTGATGAAAAAGATTAATAGTTTTTGAATGGTCAGTTGATAAAAGTCATTTACTAAATACTTAAGAAATAATAAGTTCTAAGCATTAAGTATCGAGCATAAGGAATCGCTATGAATACGCCAGATGATGAAGCAGTAGACGACAAGAAAAATTATAAGCTCAAAGACGCAGATGATAACGATGGTATTGTTCCCGATGATGCACTGCAGAAAGTCAATCCAGCCGCCGCAGAAGAATTAACACCTGACCATGATCCGAATCACGTAGCAAAAGATCATAAACAGTATGATAGTGCATTAATGGTAGATGATAAATAACCACTGTCATAAAAACGAATTTTGAATGACTAGGCTTGGACAAAAAAAGTGCTGTAAACAGCTATGCTAAATAGATTGTTTGCAGCACTTTTTTATTTTATCTAAGACAAAATCTAATAGATTATGTGAAGCAGGGGGTGCCACTATGGAAGCGTAGCTCAGGATCTGGGCTAACTATCAACTCTGCTTCCACCTCTTTAAATAATGCGACCCGCTCATCGATGTTTTCATCCGATAAAGATTGTGCCAATGCCAAATAGTCTTGGAAATGGCGACTTTCTGACTTTAGTAAGTAGCGATAGTATTTTGCCAAACGCTCATCGTCGATGACTTCAGCAAGCGCAGCAAAGCGTTCGCAAGAGCGAGCCTCAATAAATGCGCCTATTATCAACACATCTACCATCGCTGCTGGCTCATAGGTACGCTTATGTTTGAGCATACCTTTAGCATAACGCCCCGCACTTAGGTATTTCCACTCTTGCCCACGCTCATGCATAATGCCGAGCACTTGCTCATAATGCAGCATTTCCTCACGTATTAACTGTGCCAATTTACGCTGCAAATCATAAGAAAATTCATAGCGAAATATTAAGTTCATCGCCGTACCAGCGGCCTTTTTTTCGCAATTGGCATGATCTTGAATAATTAATGGCAAGTCAACAATGGCTGCATTAACCCAAGCTTGCGTGGTTCGCGCACCCAAAAAATTATAAATAGGGGATAGGTCTACCTTTAGAGGCGATCGTAACTGTGCGATATCAATACTGTCTTCTTTGGTATTGTCTTCTTGCGTTTCGTTTTCTTCAAAGATGTCCTCTTTGATACTAGCTATTGGCGACTGCATTATTGAAGTGTTTTTCGAATTTATGGTCATAGTTTAGTTAGGCTTTATTTGCGAGTGAATGTTTAGAGTGATATTTAAACTAAAGAATAAGACATATAAGCGCTTCAATGTAAAAACAATATTAGCTACACGTGCTACGAGTCTATCTTCTTTAGATTGAGCTGACTCTACAATAAGAGTAAATAAGCGTGCGACGCTGTCATATTACGCCTCTATTTTGAGCTTTTAGCGATATTAACTAAATGACATATCATAAGCTGAATATATTCAAACCTTCTTACACATCTTGGTGTGATAGATAACCATTACGTATAAATTAGTACTGTAATGATTACTTACAGTTTATACTTACCTTTAGGTCAGCACACTTAAACTGAGGTTTTAAAGCTTCTAGATCATATGGCTTATAGGGTATCATTTATATACAGCCTAAGTATTTACTTGCTGAATGAGCTTTTCTTGTTTATTTCATTATTTGATAGTAGGATGATATTTTGCTTTTGGGATATTTTGTCTTACTATTGATGGTCAGTTAATAGTGGATGGCTAGCATTATATCAACTATCAATGCCGTCTCAAAATTTAAGGTTTATAAGTAATCTTTGCTTAAAACCAGTCTAGATACTATCTGATAGTAAAATGTTCAATAAATGACTAATAACAGCTAAAGGCATAACAGCCAATGTAATGTACTAATAGATTCACTTGAATTGTCTTTTAAGATCCAGTATTTATTACTTTGCATGCCTGCTTTACATACCCGTTTACATGGCTACTATGTTTTTTGGCAGCCCAGCATCAACAAACCTCACCAATAGATAAGGATAACAATATGAGCCAGTCTTCTAACGCCAATCGTATTCAGAAAGGCATTCTTGCTATCGATCAGCAGATGTTCGATTTTATTGAAAACGAAGTGCTGCCGAAAGTCGGTGTTGATTCAGACAGTTATTGGTCAGGTTTTGAAAAGATCGTCAAAGAATTTACCCCGCGTAATAAAGCGCTGCTTGCGACCCGTGACAAACTCCAAGCGCAAATTGACCAGTGGCATTTGGACCACCCTGCCAACAATGGCGATATTGATTACCCAGCTTATAAAGCATTTTTGCAAGAAATTGGCTATTTATTACCAGAAGGTGATGATTTCAAAGTAAGTACAGAAAATGTCGATGATGAAATTGCAAAGATTGCCGGACCGCAGTTGGTCGTACCTGTACGTAACGCTCGCTATGCATTAAACGCGACCAACGCTCGCTGGGGCAGCTTGTACGACGCTTTATATGGCACAGACGTGATCAGTGATGAAAATGGTCAAGAAGCAAAAGGTGGCTATAACCCAACGCGTGGCGCAGCTGTCGTCGCTTACGCCAAAAAATTCTTAGATGAAAACTTTGCGCTAGCATCAGGCTCGTACAATGATGCGACTGGCTTTAAAGTGGTCGATGGTAAGCTTGAAGTTGCTCAAGGCGATAACAGCACACAACTAAAAGATTCTGCTCAGTTTGCAGGTTTCGTTGGTGACGCAGAAAGCCCAACGGGTATACTGTTAAAGAACAATAACTTGCATGCTGAGATTCAAATCGATGGCAATCATCCCGTTGGTAAAGATGACCCAGCAAATATTAAAGACGTTTTATTAGAATCAGCGATTACTGCTATTCAAGATTGTGAAGATTCGATTGCTGCTGTCGATGCGGAAGAAAAAGTCGAAGTCTATCGTAACTGGTTTGGTTTGATGAATGGCGACTTGCAAGAGACCTTTGAAAAAGGGGGTAAAACCCGTACGCGTAAACAAAACCCAGACCGTGAATACACTACCCCAGATGGCGGTACGCTAATCTTACCAGGTCGTTCGCTATTACTAATTCGTAACGTCGGTCATCTGATGCAAAACCCTGCAATCTTAGTCGATTTGGGTAACGGTCAAGAAGAAATATTCGAAGGTTTAATGGATGGTTTGATTACGCCGCTATTATCTTTAAATGACCTTAACGGTAAAACTGAGCTATCGAACTCACGTAAAGGTTCGATGTATATCGTTAAGCCAAAAATGCACAGTCCTGAAGAAGTCAAAATGGCGAATGACTTGTTTAATGCCTCAGAAGATTTATTGGGCTTAGAGCGTAATACCCTAAAAATCGGTATTATGGATGAAGAGCGTCGCATGACGGTCAATCTAAAAGAAGCGATTCGCCAAGCCAAAGAGCGCGTTATCTTTATTAATACTGGCTTCTTGGATCGTACAGGCGATGAGATGCACACCAGCATGAACGCCGGACCATTTGTGCGTAAAGGTGATATGAAATCACAAGTGTGGCAGCCAGCTTACGAGCAATGGAACGTTGATATCGGTCTTGAGACTGGTCTACAAGGTCACGCTCAGATTGGTAAAGGCATGTGGGCGAAGCCTGACGAGATGAAAGAGATGATGGATACCAAGGCTGCCCATCCACAAGCAGGCGCCAACACCGCATGGGTTCCATCACCGACTGGCGCGACCTTGCACAGCATGCACTATCATCAAGTGAATGTCGTTGAGGTTCAAAACAGCCTAAAATCACGTGAGCGTGCAAGCTTAGACGATATTTTGACCATTCCATTGGCAAAAGATACCAATTGGACAGATGAAGAGAAGCAGCAAGAGCTTGATAATAATGCTCAGGGCATCTTAGGTTATGTCGTACGCTGGGTAAACCAAGGCGTTGGTTGTTCTAAAGTACCTGACATCAATGATGTTGGCTTGATGGAAGACCGTGCAACTTTACGTATCTCAAGTCAACATATCGCTAACTGGTTACATCATGATGTAGTGAGCGAACAGCAAGTGATGGATACTATGAAACGTATGGCAAAAGTCGTCGATGAGCAAAATGCGGGTGATGCTAGCTATCAGCCAATGGCTAATGACTTCGATAACTCCTATGCCTTCAAAGCGGCTTGTGACTTGGTGTTTAAAGGTCGCGAACAACCAAATGGTTACACTGAGCCATTACTACATCAAGCACGCTTAGATCTTAAAGCCAGTACTACTTGCTAAATAATGCTTATATTCGGTGCTAATCGAGCGTTGACGGTGATTGGCGTTGCTGATTGATCAGCAACGCATTATCTATAAGCTTAGCGCGCCTTATGACGGAATATTTGAAATTCCATTACTTATATTTATAAGCTCACCCTTATTTGCCTATGGTAAGTAGGGGTGTTTTTTTGTCTATACTTAAAGTCAGGTTGAATCTTATATTAGCTAAGGTCTTCAGCAATCATTGTAATTAAAAATAGAAAAATATGTTGCAAATTATGTCAAAGTTGTTATGCTTGTAGCTGAAGTATGAGTTTGGTAACGGATGTTACACAAGAGAGTGCAAAAGACCTAAGTTTACATGGCAGTTACTTTTTAATCCTAATTATGTAAGCCATAGCTTTTTCATCTTACGGTAACAAAAAATCGCCACACTTGTTTCTGACTAATATCGGTAGCCAGTTACACATTATATCTTTGAGGATTTGTGACGATACCATTGTGAGCACCAGCTAATCATAGCTCGTTCATTACTAAAATTGTAAAGTGGAGATATACCCATGAAAAAACTACTTCTAGCTACAGCAATTGCTGCTCTATCTGTATCTGCAGCCAACGCAGCTCCTACTATTTATGGTAAAGGTTTTTTAACTTTAGATTTGAATACTGGCGACGTTGATACAACGACAACGACTTATAACATTGATGGAAGTGTTGATACTGTTGTCAAAAGTTCAGAAGACGCAGACGGTCGTAGCCAGTTAAACTCAAATGCTTCACGTATTGGCTTAAAAGGCTCAGAAGCTTTAACCGCTAATACCGATCTTCTTTATCAACTTGAATATGGTATCGATATAGATGCTGGCGATCGTTTTGTAGATGCAGCCGGTGGCGGCCGTATGGAAAAATCAGATCAGTTTTATTCTCGTGATACTTACCTTGGTGTGAAAAATGCACAATATGGTACTTTACTTGCTGGTCGTTTGACTGCGATTGATGACTACGTTAACTTTGCTAACGTTACCCAAGGTGGCGTACTAGGTGGCGATGCTGTACTTGCTAGCTTTGACGGCCCACGTACTAACAATACTTTCAACTACTTTACTCCTAGCATCAATGGCATGCAGTTCATGGCAATGTACGCAATGGACGAAGATAACGGTACTGATACACTAGGTCGTGATGCATTCGGTCTTGGTGGTAAATACGAAACAGGTCCAATGAATGTTGGTGCTACATATATCCAAGCTGGTGACTTTAAAGTGGCTCGTGTAAGTGGTAACTATGCAATTAACCCAGCTATCACATTAGGTGCTTTGTATCAAAACACTGACTTTGATAGTGATGATAACGAAAATGCATTTACTATCAGCGGTGAAATGGCAACTGCTACTCCTTGGACTGCTTATGCCCAAGGTGATTTCGTAAACAACGTTGGTGGTGCTGACGACGCTGAAGCTTTCCGTGCTGTTGTAGGTGGCAAATACGCTATCAACAAAGCAACGACTGGTCATCTATACGGTGCCTATTTAAGCTCAGAGTCTACAGTAACTGCAACTCGTGTAAAAGTTGAGAACGAGTTTGATGGCTTTGGTCTTGGTGGTGGTATCGAATACAAATTCTAATTTAAATATTAGAATTTGATTATAAAAAACTCATCCTTCGGGGTGAGTTTTTTTGTTGTGAAGATTTTTAATTTCTGAAAATTTGTTATTGAAAACGCTAAAAACTAAGAGTTTAAGCAAGTTTATGCTTTTGCCCTATATTTTGTGGCGTATTTTTAGTAAAATCCTTCTTTACCAATTACCGACAGAGTACTATGACCAAGTTTATATTTGTGACCGGTGGGGTAGTGTCCTCACTAGGAAAAGGTATCACCGCTGCTTCTCTTGCTGCCGTTTTAGAAGCACGTGGCGTAAACGTGACGATGACCAAAATGGATCCGTATATCAACGTCGATCCAGGTACGATGAGCCCATTTCAACATGGTGAAGTATTCGTGACCGAAGATGGGGCGGAGACCGATTTAGATTTGGGTTATTATGAGCGTTTTTTACGCCATTCAAAGATGAGTAAGAGTAACAATTTCACCAGTGGTCGTATCTATCAGAACGTCTTGAATAAAGAGCGTCGCGGCGAATATCTTGGTGGTACGGTGCAGGTAATTCCGCATATCACTGATGAAATTAAAAGCAAAATTCTTGCCAGTGGCGAAGGCTATGATGTTGCCATTATCGAGATTGGTGGTACGGTAGGTGATATCGAGTCGTTACCATTTATGGAAGCGGTACGTCAAATGCAAGTGGAGCTAGGTCGTAATAGAGCGATGCTGATGCATTTAACGCTAGTGCCTTATATCGCTAGTGCGGGTGAAACAAAAACTAAGCCTACCCAGCACTCAGTGAAAGAGCTGCGTTCTATCGGCTTGCAGCCTGATATCTTAATTTGCCGCTCTGATCATCATATCTCACAAGACAACCGTCGTAAGATTGCGCTATTTACCAACGTCGAAGAGCGTGCAGTCATTATGTGTGAAGATGCTCAAAGCATCTATCAGATACCGCGTACCTTGCATGAGCAAGATCTTGATGATTTAATCTGTGAGCGTTTTGGTCTTGATTTGCCAGAAGCTGATTTAAGCGATTGGGATAAAGTCGTTGAAGCGCAGTTGAATCCTGAAGCGACCGTGACGGTTGCGATGGTAGGTAAATACGTCGAGCTACCTGATGCGTATAAGTCTATCAACGAAGCCTTGCTACATGCCGGTATTACACATAAAGCCGATGTTAAAATAGACTATATCGATGCTGAACTTTTAGAAACTGATGATAATTTATTTGCCCGTCTTAATGATGCCGATGCTATTTTGGTGCCAGGCGGTTTCGGTGAGCGCGGTACGCTGGGCAAAATGAAAGCCATTACTTATGCGCGCGAAAATAAAGTGCCATATCTAGGCATCTGTCTTGGTATGCAGCTGGCAGTGATTGAATACGCCCGTAATGTGCTACATATCGATGCCAACTCTTCTGAGTTCCATCGCACGGCGGCTGAGCCTATCATTGGCTTGATTACTGAATGGTTAGATGAGCGTGGCGAATTGCAGATTCGTAGTGATGACTCCGACCTTGGCGGTACGATGCGTTTAGGCGCTCAGCAAGCCGAGTTGGTTGCTGGTAGTAAGCTTGCCCAGATCTATGGCTCAACCAACATCACTGAGCGTCATCGCCATCGTTATGAGATGAATAACCGCTACATCGAACCATTAGAACAAGCAGGTATGACGGTATCGGGTTATTCTGCTAAACAGCACCTGGTAGAGTCGGTCGAATTGGCGGATCATCCTTGGTTTATCGCGGTACAGTTCCATCCTGAATTTACCAGCTCGCCGCGTGGTGGTCATCCATTGTTCAATAGCTTTGTCAAAGCAGCAAGAACTTATAGCGATAATAAATAAGCTTCAGGCATTACCATTATAAAATAACTTAAAAGACTGGTCTTCGGATCGGTCTTTTTTTTGAGCCTGATTTTAATGATAGCGGTTATGATTTATATCTCCCCGAATTTTATGTTTCTTATGATCTATTGCATGTAATTACGCTTGTACACTTTTTTTAATTGGTCTATCGGTTACAATATGGAATAGAAATTCTGATAATAATAAAGAGGACAATAATTTATGGAAAATTTATTAACCGCACAATCACATATTCAACTTAATACCCCTAATAACAATACTATCAACATCGGTAATGATCAGCCGTTTGTCTTATTTGGTGGTATGAATGTCTTAGAGTCTAAAGAATTGGCATTTGAGATTGCTGAGCAGTATGTTGAGATATGCCAGCGCTTAGGGATTGGCTATGTCTTTAAAGCCAGCTTTGATAAGGCTAATCGCTCTAGCCTGCATTCGTATCGTGGCCCTGGACTAGAGAAGGGTATCGACTGGCTTGGGCAAATCAAAGAAAAATACCAAGTGCCTATTATTACCGATGTGCATGAACCTTATCAAGCGGCACCAGTCGCTGAAGTTGCTGATATTATTCAGCTGCCTGCGTTTTTATCGCGTCAGACTGATTTGGTACACGCGATGGCGAAGACAGATGCGATTATTAATATCAAAAAAGCCCAGTTTTTAGCACCGCACGAGATGCGTCATATCGTTAATAAGTGTCTTGAGGGCGGTAACGATAAGCTTATCCTCTGTGAGCGTGGTAGCGCCTTTGGTTATAATAATCTGGTGGTCGATATGCTGGGTTTTGATACCATGAAGCAAATGGATATTCCGGTATTTTTTGATGTGACGCACAGCTTGCAGCAGCCGGGCGCACGTAGCGACAGTGCTGGCGGACGCCGTGAGCAGATCACAACGCTTGCCCGCGCAGGTATGGCAACAGGATTGGCAGGGCTATTTTTAGAAGCACATCCCACTCCAGAAACGGCAAAATGTGATGGTCCTTGTGCGCTACGTATGAGCCAACTAGAGCCGTTTTTACGTCAGCTTAAACAGATTGATGATTTGGTCAAAGGCTTTGAGGTATTAGATACTCATTAATAAAGTAGATCATAAGAGGACAAGACAATGGCGATTAAAGTTGCACAGGTAAGTATCGAAAATATCGATGACGCCGAAGGCTTAGATAGCGTGATGACGGCGTTAAAGAACATCACCGGCGTAACGGCGATTGAGCTGGATACTGATAGCCATACTGCGTTTGTGCGTTACGATGATACAGAAACCAGTATCCATGCGTTTACAGCGGCAATCAGCATGGTCGATTATGTCACACAGCCATTTCCTATCGATGCCCCGCAAAATCCGCGTTATCATGATTAGGTTTGGTTTATAAGAGGATAACCAAACTGACTTGTGGTCAACGCCAATACCTCTTATGCTGGTCTTGGGTATTTTCATAAAGCCTTATACAATTAAAGTATAAAAACCATTCATTCACAGATAAAAATAAGGAGCCTAACATGGCAAACCAAACACGTATTATTAAAATTGACGGCATGACTTGTGGCGGCTGTGTGGCAAGTGTCCATAACGCAACCGCAGATATCGATGGTTTAGACGATATCAGTATCGAGCTTGCTGATAATCAAGCAACAGTAACCTTTGATGATAGCAAGACCAGTGTAGAGACGATTGCAGCTGCTATTGATGATGCGGGCTTCGATGCCACCGTTGCCAACGCTTAATTTTATTCGTTGTTATAAACGAACCAGCTATCATGGCTGGTTTTTTAATGGTTAAAAACTATTAATATTAAAGTAGAGCTATAAGCTTTCCTATTTCTGTAACACGTGTGCTTAAGCTGAGATAGTTGTTCAGCTGAAATAGTTGAATTGGTGCTAGTCATGACCATTTAATATATATGTTGCGATAGTAAGAAGGTTGCTATTCAAATGCTCTGAAAGGCAGTCTGATATTTGCCTTTAGAGAGCACTGCTTGTTTGATTTAGATTTTTATTCTTCCATTGATATACTTTTATAGCTTATACAAATTTATAAACGCCATGACGAGTTCTATTTATGAATGATTATACCCGTACCGATACCCATAGTTCTTACGATGTTGAGACTGATATTCAGTCCAATACGACGCTTGCGCCGCATCGTGCGCATTTGCAACTGGCAATTGAGGGAATGACGTGTCAGGCCTGTGCCTCACGAATCGAGAAGGCACTTAATAAAAAGCCTTCGGTATATGAAGTCAGTGTGAACTTTGCAGGCGAGACCGCCAATGTAGATTATGATCCGACGCAGACAACGCCAGAGCAGGTGACGGAGTGGGTGAACAAAACGGGTTTTGTCGCTAATTTGCAGGCAGCCGATAGTTTGTTTTCACAGACGGATGAGGATACAGCAACTCAGTATCCGTGGCGCTTGATTGGATTGTGGGTTTGTTTGCTGCCATTTTTGGTGGGTATGGCAGGCATGCTTGTTGGTCAAGGTATGGCATGGATGCCACCGGTTTGGATTCAGTTCATACTAGCGACGATTGTGCAATTTGGTTTCGCATTACCGTTTTATAAGAGTGCTTGGGCGTCAATCAAAGGCGGTCTTGCCAATATGGACGTCCTAGTCGTCATCGGCACGGTGACTATTTGGGCGTATTCGACTTATCTATGGCTGACGCATGGCGATGGCACTTTGAACAGCCTATTGCAGAGTAGTCACGCTGGCGGTCATGGCGTTCATAATGGCCCTGCCGTTTATTTTGAAGCAGGCGTGATGGTCATCGCTTTTGTACGGACAGGTAAATATCTCGAAGAGCGTACCAAAAAGCACAGTTTAAACAGCATTGATTTACTATTATCGCTGACACCAGACGAAGTCGAGCAGCAACAGCCAAATGGCGATTTCCATAATGTGGCTCTTAAAGAGGTACAAGTGGGTGATATCTTGCGCGCTAAGCAAGGCAGCCGAGTCGCAACCGATGGTACGGTCATCGATGGTAGTGGTTGGTGTGTGGAGAGTCATTTAACGGGAGAGTCCGTACCCCTTAAAAAAGAAGCTGGTAGCGAGCTGCTGGCAGGTGCCTTGGTTGAGAATGGCAGCTTGCTATACCGCGTACGTGCCAAAGGTAGCGATACTAAGCTCGGTGATATGGTACAAGCGCTCAGCGACGCACAAGGCTCAAAAGCCAATTTGGCTCGTCTTGCCGATAGAGTAACGGCAGTTTTTGTGCCAGTTGTTGTGACCATTGCCTTGGTTACCTTTGGGGTGACGTGGTGGCTGACAGGTATGGTCGATACCGCCTTGATGCATGCAGTATCAGTATTGGTGATTGCCTGTCCGTGTGCGCTTGGTTTGGCCACGCCAGCGGCTATCATGGCTGGAATGGGTGTCGCTGCTCGGCATGGTGTTTGGTTTAAAGATGCGCAAAGTCTTGAGGCTGCAGGTAGTATTGATACCGTTGTCTTGGATAAGACAGGTACATTGACCATTGGTAAGCCTACTATCGTTGATGAAGTGATGGTTGATAAGTCACTTGCTGTTGATGATGTATTACAAATAGCAGCGAGCGTTGAAGCGCATGCCAGTCATCCGCTCGCTACTGCGCTGATCAATGCTGCCGCAGAGCGTCATTTGCCACTATTAACTGTTAATGACATTAGCGTAGTAAAGGGTGCGGGTATACAGGCACAAATTGAAGGGCTTGGGGTTATAAAGGTCGGTACCGCAGAGTTTGCAAATCTTGTATTGCCAAAACTGATGCCAAAAGTATGGCAAATTGCTAGTACCGTTGCGATTAGTATTAACGATGAACCGCTGGGTGCTTTTGCCTTAGCTGATGATTTAAAAGCGGATACGCCACGAGCAATTACTGCGCTACAAGATGCTGGCATCAATGTGATTTTGATGAGCGGTGATAAACAATCTGTCGTCGACCATGTGGCAGGACAACTGGGTATAGAACAAGCTTATGGTAAGATGAGCCCGCGTGACAAAGCCAGCCAAATTGCTTTATTGCAAACGGCTGGACATAAGGTTGCTATGGCAGGGGATGGTGTTAACGATGCGCCAGCGATGGCGACCGCTGATGCTAGCTTTGCGATGTTTGAAGGTACCGATGTCGCACAGCATAGCGCCTCTGCACGCTTGATGGGTGAGTCGCTCATGCATATCGATGCGGCACAAAAAATTGCCCAAGCAACGCTACGCAATATCAAGCAAAACCTGTTTTTTGCCTTTATCTATAATTGCATTGGTATTCCACTTGCCGCTTTTGGTTTTTTAAATCCTATGATTGCGGCTGCTGCTATGGCGCTCAGCTCCATTTCGGTATTGATGAATGCGCTACGCTTAACGCGGTTTAAAACCGAGGTTGAGCTAGACAATACGGTATCTGTTTCTAATAAGAATATAAAACGTCCAGTGAAAGTTTAGGTTTTTTTTGATAACGAGTTTTTGTTTGATGATTACAAAAATTTGATGATTATAAAGATCTAGTATTTGCGATATCACCCTGGCTTGAGCAAATCGATAATTGCCAATCTTGCTATTTATGTTTTATTTTATGACCGCAAGTTGGGGTAAGATAAAGGAAGTTTGGCAAAATATATGCTATGATGCCAAACATTATAGTCGGCTATTAATACACTAAATAGACCTTTAATATAGCTAAAAAATAGTGCTTAAAATCAGCCGATTGTAACAATATGCAAAGCTGTTTTGGGCGCATATGCTATACGATATTTTGCTTTATCTTTTTTGTATTCTAGTTGCCGTTATTTATCCCACAAACTTGGCATGACCAAAGGAATTAACAGACATTATGTACGCTGAAGAAACCAACAACGTCACCGCAATTAAAGACATTCGCGCTCGTGAGATTTTAGACTCGCGCGGTAACCCAACGATTGAAGCCGATGTTATCTTAGCGGATGGCACTATCGGACGCGCCGCAGTACCAAGTGGCGCATCAACTGGCTCACGTGAAGCCGTTGAGATACGCGATGGTGACAAAGATCGCTATATGGGTAAAGGCGTCAGAAAAGCGGTTGCCAATGTCAATAGCCAAATCCGTAGCGCTTTAATGGATAAGGACGTTAGTGAGCAGCAGAACATCGATGACACTATGATTGCGTTGGATGGTACAGACAACAAAGACAACCTTGGCGCCAATGCTATACTTGCGGTCTCACTTGCTGCCGCAAAAGCTGCCGCGCAGTCGCAAAGCTTACCGCTGCATCAATATATTGCCAATTTGCGTAATCAGACTTCGTTGACGATGCCTGTGCCAATGATGAACATTTTAAACGGTGGCGAGCATGCGGATAACACGGTTGATATTCAAGAGTTTATGATTGAGCCAGTTGGTTTTACCAGCTTTTCAGAAGCGCTACGTGCTGGTACTGAGATTTTTCACAGCTTAAAGTCTGTTCTAAAATCACAAGGTTTAAGTACTTCAGTGGGTGACGAAGGCGGCTTTGCACCAAATCTTCGTAGCAATGAAGAAGCTATTACGGTTATCATGCAAGCGATTGAGCAAGTCGGTTATAAAGCAGGTGAAGACATTCATCTAGCCTTAGATTGCGCAGCTACTGAGTTCTACAAAGATGGTAAATATATCTTGGCAGGCGAAGGTAATAAAGCCTTTGATAGCCAAGGATTCTCAGACTATCTAGTAGGATTAGCACGTCAATATCCTATTATTTCCATCGAAGATGGTCTTGATGAGTCAGATTGGGATGGCTGGAAATATTTGACTGAGCAGATTGGCGATAAAGTTCAATTGGTCGGTGATGATTTATTTGTGACCAATCCCGCTATTTTGCAAGAAGGTATTGATAAACATATTGCCAATGCCATTTTGATTAAATTTAACCAAATCGGTACGTTATCAGAAACCCTAGATGCTATTTATCTGGCGAAGAAAAATGGCTATGCAACCATCATTTCACATCGTTCAGGTGAAACCGAAGACAGCACCATTGCTGATTTAGCGGTTGGTACTGCTGCTGGTCAGATCAAAACTGGTTCATTATGCCGCTCAGACCGTGTCGCAAAATACAATCAGCTGCTACGTATCGAGCAGCAAGTACGTGCCAGCTATCGTGGCCGTGAAGAGTTTATCGGTCTACGTGGCTAATGAGCTGAACTTATAGCTAACGCTGGGCGATATATAATTGTTTATATATCGCTTAGCAAGATTAGCCAGTTTTTATTCTATTATCTCTATATCGTTTGGCGTTATCAGCTTATGAAATACTTTAGCCAATTTATACTACTTGCTTTAGCCGTTGCCGTGCTGTTAGGACTGCAATATCAATATTGGCTGGGTGAAAATGGTCGATTTGAGCATAATAAGCTCCTGACTCAGGTTGAAGAGCAGCAACGCTTAAATGACAACCAAGTATTAGCAAATAACTTATTACGTACGGACGTAAATGATTTAAAGACAGGTCTTGAGGCTGTAGAAGAACATGCTCGTTTAGATTTAGGCTTGATTAAGCCAAATGAAACCTTTGTACAAGTATCAACGGCACCAACCACACACAGTCGTTATTAATTTTTGCACCCATCGCAATGAGCCGTTATTAATAATGATGGTTTCGCGCAACTTTAAGCCTCTGTTCTTATCAGTATTTATTCAGCTCCAATCATATAGTCATGGAATCAACCCATGAATACTATTTTACGAACCCCGCCTTATGAACCCCGTCTTATGAATACCACCCCTAATATACACGCTATGATTGTCGCTGCTGGTCGTGGTAGTCGTTTTGGCGCCTCTATTGCCAAGCAATATACGATGCTTCAAGGGCAAACATTGCTACAGCACAGTGTGGCGCGACTTGCTGATAGTGCTTATATCGATAGCTGCTTATTGGTCGTGGCAGCAGATGACAGCACTGCACAGACACTAAATTTTGCGCTTCCTATTTATTATGCTATTGGCGGTGCTGAACGTTGGCAATCGGTACAGGCAGGAGTAGAGGCGGTTATCAATGCAGGCGCTGCTACAACGGATTTAGTTGTAATCCATGATGCGGCGCGTCCCGCTGTGCCCAGCCATGATATCGATCAAGTCATTAAGGCGGCGATGCTAGAGCCTTACGGTGCTATCTTAGCGACACCGGTTACTGACACTCTAAAGCAGGCGTACTCATCGTCTGACACAGCATTACTCTGCAAGGAGCTTAGCGCTAAAGCTGAGCTTATCAATGGCTGTAGCGACCATCATATCCCGCACGCTTATGCCCAAAAAACGATTGATCGCAGTAATATGTGGCAAGCACAAACGCCGCAAGTATTTCGACTCGGTCAATTGAAACAAGTATTAGCCTATGTCTCTGAGCATAAGCTTGCTATCACCGATGAAGCCAGTGCTTTTGAATACTTGAAATTGCCGATTCGTCTAGTCACAGGCAGTCGCCAAAATATTAAGCTAACTTATCCTGACGATGCGATATTGCTCGCAGCGATTCTTACTGCTCAATCACAATAATCATCACTATAGTCAACTTAGTACATAAGAAATACACCCCCAATAGCCTTTTGCTAACATGAGGCTCTTTCGCGTGCTGTGCTCTTTGCATCTTAGAGGTCTTGAGAAATTCATCTCATCACCACTCTATTCTTTTAAAATTTATCGATTATAGCTAACCAAAGTCAGTTCGATATTGTCTAAGTAACCCTACAAATTTTTCCTTCCTACGATAAAGTATTAGTCCTTTATTCTATAACTTCTCTAAAAACATATTTAAAAACCCTAATAAGAATATTTCTAAAACATTGTTGGAAGTTAATAAGTTGTTACCCAAGATAAAGATATATTGCTTTGATGACTAAACTAACCTATGATGTAACCAACTTAATACAATTAATATAAACATTTATAAAATCAATAATATACCAAGCCGAATGATTGTTTTTTAAGGTCTTGTCTCTATGTTTTTTCTAAAATGAGTATGGTTGTCTTAGCTATATTTACCTAATAATAGGGAGAAGCTGATTGTCAACGGTCAATGATTCGACCAATCCAGTAACGCCAGATCTCTGCCAGCTTGTATATCTGAGCCATATTACTGCAACTGGGCTTTCAAATGCCAGCACGCTTAACGACATTGCAGAAATCGCGATTAAGCACAACAAAGTCGATAATATTACAGGTATTCTTTGCTACGGCAACGGCTACTTTTTCCAATATGTAGAAGGTTCTGAGCAAGCATTGACCAATCTCAAAAATCGCTTATTGGTAGATGATCGCCACAAAGACCTAAAAATATTGGATTTTTCAGTACTCTCTGAGCGCCATTTTTCTAATTGGTCATTACGCTCTATTACGCTTGAGCGCTGGATGGTTAATGAGCCCAAGCTTAAAGCCTTTATGCCATTTAAGCCCGATAGCTGGCAGCCTAATGAATGGCAGCAGTTTTTAAATATTTTGCAACAGCACTACGAAGAGCAGCAAGAAAACGTCGATATTGATACCCATCCTATAAAGTATAGTACCTTAGGTTTGACGTTAGGAAAAGTAGTGGGGCAGCACCAAGCCTTCTTCTTAATTCAGACCGTATTGGGTGGGCTAATTGTATTGGCACTATTATGGTTGATATTAGCAGATAAAATTTGGTGGGGTTTCTAGATATACAGCGTTCATTCGCTCATTAAGTAATAAGCCAGCATAAATTGCTGGCTTTTTATTTTCCTAAAAATATGAAAGCTAAATTAACGGTTAGAAGTAAAATCACAGCGCATAGATAATTACGAGTAGTTGAGAAGTGGAATAGCATAGCTATCAAGGTAAAATCGATACTATGAATCGGTGCTTTGATAACCATGTATTACTGCTATAAATTATTTTATCTTGCTACTTACAAGCGTGGCAGAGACTGTGAAAAACCAATCTCAGCAACACGTTCTCGTTTTTAAAGTGAATTAACGATAGCTGCATCAGCTTTAAAGAAAGCAATAGACATAAAAAAAGCCCCCTCATAATAAATTATGAGGGGGCTTTTCGGTGGTACGCTTATCAGTCTTATTGAATGCTTTGCAGCAAACTTGCTAACAAGTGACGCCAGTTAGTGGCGTCCCCAGGGGGATTCGAACCCCCGTTACCGCCGTGAAAGGGCGGTGTCCTAGGCCTCTAGACGATGGGGACTAGTAACAACGCTTCAACTGCTTTCACCATTTATGTTGAAGTGGTGCGTATTCTAATAGCCTCTGCGTTTTCTGTCAAGCCTTTTTCTTCGTCTTTTTAAAATTAAATATCTTTTTTTGAGGGCTCGGCGCGGATGTAGGTCATTACGCTTTAAATGATAGCGAATCCATAAGGAGGTACATGCGCTAATGGTTAAAGCAAGCAGCATATAACCGATAATGGTGCCCCATAACTTGAGTTGTGGATCCATAATAAAGTCCCTCCTATTAAGCCCTGATAACAATTGCTATCAAGTTAGTGTGAACTACTTAAACCATTTATAGGATATTAGGGTGTCCTCAAAGACAAAAACAATAAGTGAGCTATCAATTCCACTTAGATAATACACAATGACCAGCTGGGCTGACAGTTGACCTACTTATTATTGCATTAACCATATCCATATTAATTAAAAAATCTAGATAACAAAGTTATAAATTTAATAAGTCATAAAGTTAACAAGTAAGTATTATTTTTTTCTAATACTTAATAATAAGTATAATTTAAAAATAGCTCCCTATTGTTTAGTTATTGTTTGATGTGTCTTCATTCGATGCTTCTTCAACGGCCGGTGCGTGTAAAGCATTGCTTAGCATAGGATAAGAGTTAAGGATGTGGCAAAACAGCTCAGCAGTCTTTTGTGTGTCATATAGCGCTGAGTGAGCGTCATTGCCATCAAAATCAAGCCCTGCCGCTTTACAGGCGCGTGCAAGCACCGTCTGTCCAAATGCGAGTGCTGATAAGGTCACGGTATCAAAGACTGAGAAGTTATGAAAAGGATTGTGGCTTTTATTATTGGTACGTAAGACCGCGGCATTTAAGAACGCCAAATCGAAGTGCGCATTATGTCCAATTAAAACACATTGACGGCAGTCTTCAGCACGGCGTACTTCTTTTAAACCTTTAAAAATACGGCGTAGAGCTGTTTTCTCATCTTCAGCAATCGCTTTACGTAGCGGATTGTTTGGATCTATACCGGTAAAAGCCAGCGCGCTTGGCTCAAGATTTGCGCCTTCAAAAGGTTCGATATGCGCATTGAAAGCCTCACCTGGATAAAATACGCCTTGCTCATTAAGTAGCACAGGAATACAAGCAATTTCTAATAACGCATCGGTTTGCGCGTTAAAGCCTGCGGTTTCAACATCAACGACGACAGGTAGAAACTTACGAAAACGATCTTTTAAGCTCATGGGCGCTGGTTCTTTTGTTGCGGTGTTTTCAGTAGAAATACTTGGCGCAACATCGAGGTGGTCTTCTACATTGTTGGATAAATTATTTTTAGGTAAGGCGGCATCATTTTGAGTGGTCATATCAGGTTAAATCGCTTTTATCAGTCGAGCTGTGGTATTTAATGAAAGAGTTGAGTTAAAAAACAAACATCCTACGATATAAATGTACCCTTTTAATATAAGGGCGGCATTGATATTGTAGGATAAAATAGAGGTAACTCTAATCTATAAAAATAGAGTGCGCTAGGCCATACTTAGTAAACGTTAGCCTTTAATAGACCAAGGTAAGGTTTCGCCTGCCATCAGCGGTGTTAATGAGCTACCATCAAAATAAGGGTAGGCTGTCGGCACTTGCATAGGTACGTTGATGAGAGTAATAGTGCTCTCATTGATGGGTAGACCGTAGAATTGCGCGCCAAATCGGCTAGTAAACCCTTCTAATTTGTCGATTTTACCAACGCTATCGAACGCTGTAGCGTATAGCGGTAGCGCAGTCGCTGAGCTATAACAGCCAGCACAGCCACAAGCAGCTTCTTTTTTATCGGTCGCATGGGGAGCAGAGTCAGTGCCTAAAAAGAATTTTGGATTGCCACTGGTCGCCACATCTAATAATACTTTTTGATGGCTTTCACGCTTTAAAATAGGCAAGCAATAAAAGTGTGGTTTGATACCACCAAGCAATAAATGATTGCGGTTAAACATCAAATGCTGCGGCGTAATAGTGGCGGCAATTTGGTTACCTTGTGACAAGACAAAGTCAGCTGCATCACTGGTGGTGATATGCTCCATCACAATTTTCATGGTGGGGAATTTTGTGATAATTTGTGCCAACACCTCGTCTAAAAAGCGCTTTTCACGGTCAAAAATATCGACATGATCGTGAGTCACTTCACCATGTAGCAGCAGTGGAAGATTATATTTTTCTAATGCCTCAAATATATCCACGCAGGCGTTGATGTCGGTGACGCCATCAGCAGAGTTGGTGGTGGCACCAGCAGGATAAAGTTTGACCGCTTGTACAATACCTGATTTTGCGGCCATCTCGATATCTTGCGCGGTGGTTGTATCGGTGAGATACAAAGTCATGCGCGGGTCAAAAGCAGCCTTACGCTCAGCAGTCAAATCACTGGCTTCTAGATGTTGCATGATACGCGCACGGTAGGCATGAGCATCATCGACATTCTTAACAGGCGGCACCAGATTTGGCATACAGATAACGCGGTTAAAGCTCTCTGCTGCATGAGGGACTGTGGTTGCCAACGCTTTATCGTCACGCAAATGAATATGCCAATCATCTGGCTGAAGGATGGTTAATTCTCTAATCGAATCAGTCATAGTAACATCGCGCTCTATATCGTCATATATGGGAGTAAAAGGGAGTCTTGCTGTGCTGCTATCATAACAGATTTGCCTACTTGACTAAATATGTGGCTAGATATCTATACATAAATTATCGGCGATTTTTTAATATATCAGGGTTTGATAGTGTGTTAAGTCTACTGTAAAAAGTGTAATTATTGATTAAGTAGCTTCTAAATATAAGCGAAAACCTCGTAGCTAATGGCAGTGCCACTTTTGCCGATAGTAAATATGATGTACACTGAGCAGGCAACCTATTTTTCTTTAATTTCGACTTATCATTAGTATTTTTACTTCCCATTAAATTTATTCGACAATAAATTCTTATATTAGGAGTTATTCATGGCTCAGCTTGATCCGAAAACTATTAATAAAATCGTGTTGGCATATTCAGGTGGTCTTGACACCTCAATCATCGCCAGATGGCTACAAGAAACCTATGATGCGGAAGTGATTACTTTCACCGCTGACATTGGTCAAGGTGAAGAAGTTGAGCCTGCACGTGCCAAAGCTGAAGCAATGGGTATCAAACATATCCATATTGAAGACTTGCGCGAAGAGTTTGCCCGTGATTATGTGTTCCCAATGTTCCGTGCCAATGCTATCTATGAAGGTGAGTATTTACTCGGTACTTCTATTGCGCGTCCACTAATCGCCAAGCGTTTGGTTGAAATTGCAAAAGAACATAACGCTGATGCGATCAGTCATGGTGCGACCGGTAAAGGTAATGACCAAGTCCGGTTTGAGCTCGGTGCTGTTGCTTTGTCTCCTGATGTGGTCACCATTGCGCCGTGGCGTGAATGGGATTTGTCTAGCCGTGAAAGCTTGATGGAATATGCGAAAGAGCATAATATTGCCATTGATTATGCCGGTAATAAGACCAAATCTCCTTACTCAATGGACGCTAACTTATTACATATCTCTTATGAAGGCGGCATCTTAGAAGATCCGTATGCTGAAGCAGAAGACGATATGTGGCGCTGGTCAGTCAGCCCTGAAGAAGCACCGGACGTGCCGCAATATCTAGAGTTAGAGTATGAAAAAGGCGACATCGTTGCTATCGATGGCGAAAAGCTTAAGCCATACGAGATTATGATTAAGCTTAATGATATTGGTGGTAAGCATGGTATTGGACGCTTAGATATCGTTGAAAACCGTTATGTTGGTATGAAGTCACGTGGCTGTTACGAAACGCCAGCTGGTACTATTATGCTAAAAGCGCATCGCGGTATTGAATCATTGACGCTTGACCGTGAAGCGGCGCATCTAAAAGATGAGCTGATGCCACGTTACGCTAAGATTATCTATAACGGCTATTGGTTCAGCCCTGAGCGTATGATGCTACAGGCCTTGATTGATAAATCACAAGAATATGTCAATGGTACGGTACGCTTAAAGTTATATAAAGGTGCTGTTAGCGTCGTGGGTCGTAAATCAGATGATTCATTATTTGATGAAAAAATTGCGACTTTCGAAGATGATGCAGGCGCTTATGATCAAAAAGACGCAGAAGGCTTCATTCGTTTAAATGGTCTACGTTTGGCGATTGAAGCCAGCCGTGGTCGCGATTTATCTAAATAATTTTTTTTAGCTGAAAGCTTTTCAGTTAAATCACACATAAAAAACAGAGGCGCTATTTATATAGCGCCTCTGTTTTTTTATTGCTGATATGTTTTTATTAATACACTTTTTAAATACTAGTTTTTGATAGCGGTTTTTCTACTTAGTTTTTTCTACTTTTTCATCATTAGGCTCATCTTCGTCTACCATTACGATAGCCACATCTTGCTGCTGACGCTCTTCCGCACTAGGCTTCTGCTCTAACAGCTGTTCTTTGGCAAGCCTGATACTGTCAGATTTTTGCTTGTAGTATTTGAGGGTTGCTAGTCCACTAAGCAAACCGATAACAAGAATGATAATCAAAATAACAGGGTTTTTCCAGAGGGGTATTGATGCCTCGTACTCAATCGGCTTTTCGCTGGTTGTTGTCGGCGTATTGTCATTATTGCCACCGATTAATCCTAAGCTGACCAGCGGCGGCTTTGGTGGGTTGGCAGGTTCAGATGTTATCCTTAAACGATTGCGCTGCAAGTATATTTCTGAAATCTTGGCCAATTGTAGCAACCAGCGCTGGTGTGGCAAGGTGATAGCAGTCATCTTTGCAAACACCAATAAATCATTATGCTTGCCTTGCTGGATGTTTTCAGATGAGCGGCCAATCACTTTTAAATAATTCCCTGTGGCCAGTTGCATGTCTTGCACAGGCTCATAATGCTCGGGTTGGAATGCTGTCAGCTCGTACCAGTAAGGATCAAAAGGTGGCGGTTTACCTGACAGCTGCTCAGCGTTTAATAAACGCCGCTCTGAGCTACCTTCTGACTCTACTTCTAAAGAGTTTTTTGCTGGTAAAATAAGTGCTTTGTCATCGTTAGTATCAGCTAATGCGACAGATGCTGGCTTTGGCTGGCTGGCCGCAAAACGTGCTGCGGATAAAAACTGTGGTTGTAAAGCAAACCATTTATTAATTTCATCATTATCAAGTTGGCTATATTCCACTAAAATAGCCAGCTCACGCAGCACGATAACGCATAGAGAGGTAAGTAAAATTTGCACTTGTGGCGTTGTCGCGTCAATCTGTGCGGCAATATGAGCGCTGGCTTTGATCACACGCGCATTATCATTGAATATCGCATCGGCTGCATCATGACGATGATATAACGTTGCATTGAGGGTCGCAAAGTTCATAGAGTTATACTGCCGTAGCTCTTTGACCGCATGACGCCCAAACAGTTTTTTGCTAACAATTTGTCCTGTGTGCCGCTGCTGATAAGCGAGAAGGGCACTGACAATCGCTTGTAAACTGGCGTCCATGGCTAAACGCGCTTGCGGTAGTGAAAGCTGAGCGGCATCTGCCAATAATGACACCATAGGCTTGGTATCTTGATATAGAAAATCATACATCGACACACGTGCCGGTGAAATAGTCGTCATAATCTGCTAGCATCAAAAAGTGTGCCCCTATATTACGGTGCCAAATGTCTTGATACAATCCCTTAATAATAGAAAACTTCATTCATTTTTTATAACGCTGTCAGTAATGATATATATGAACTGCATGACAGATGGAATACAGCTATGATAAATAACGAAAACCTTTTGACGCAGCTAGTCATTAACATTGCTCAGCAAACTTTGACGCTATACAAACAGCAAAAAGTTGTTGCTCAATACACCGTATCTACCGCTAAAAACGGCATAGGCAGCCAACAAGACAGTGGCTGTACGCCACTCGGCAAACATGTGATCGCAGAAAAAATAGGTTTAAGCGCGCCTAGTAATGCCGTATTTATTGGTCGTGTAGCTACTGGCGAGATATATGATGAAGCTTTTGGTGCGTTATATCCTGAACGCGATTGGATATTGAGCCGCATTTTATGGTTAAGCGGTATTGAGGAAGGATTTAATAAAGGTAGCAATAGCGAAGGCAGTTGCGATACTTATCAGCGCTATATTTATATTCATGGCACACCAGACAGTGAGCCTATGGGTGTACCGCTTTCACATGGCTGTATACGTATGCGCAATCAGGATATTATTGAATTGTTCGCGCAGGTAGATGAAGGCACGCCCGTTTCTATTATTAATGATGTTTATGATATCGATGACGTTAGTGGCATTGCTCACATCACTAATATTTATGAATAGTCTAAAACAGTAATCATATGCGGCGTCATAAAATTTACTAATATTCTTACCGCTATAGAAGATGACTTTATAGCAGACGAGTTTACAACAGTCACTTACAAGGTTATTTATAAAATAAAATTAACAATAACGTACCGATATTAAGTTATTTGCTACAATATTTACCTAGATGGTGAATCTTTGAAAATAGTTGCTAACTATCAAGAATATATAATCCTACTCTCTTAAGTATATTAATAATAATTACGAGGAAAATAATAATGACTACATCCAGTCTAGTAAGTCTACAACAAGCTTTTGATGAACGTCGTACTATCTATGCTTTAGGTAACGATTTACCAGTAGATCCAAGAGCGATTGTTAATATTGCCGAGCGCGTGCTGCTACATACACCATCTGCCTTTAACTCTCAGTCATCTAGGCTAATCGTGTTATTTGGCGAGCAACATAAACAGGTGTGGGATATTGCCGAAGGTAAGTTGCGTCAAGAAATAGGCGATGGTGATTTTGTAAGTAGCAAACAAAAGATGGACAGCTTTCGAGCAGGGGCAGGCACGGTTCTGTTTTATGAAGACAAAGAAGTCACAAAATCGTTGCAAGATAATTTTGCCTTATATGCTGATAAGTTCCCTCTGTGGGCGCATCAGACCTCAGCAATGCATCAGTATGCTATGTGGACAGAATTACGTACGCTAGATGTTGGTGCGAGTCTCCAGCACTACAATCCGCTGATTGATGAGGATGTCGCAGTGGCATTTTCAGTTCCTAAAAATTGGGATCTAATCGCGCAAATGCCATTTGGCAATATCCTTGAACCTGCTGGTAAAAAAACTTATCAGCCGCTTAATGAGCGTATGAAAGTATTTGGATTAAATGATTGATCAGTTATTAATAAAGTAAAAAAACATAAAAAAGACAGCTCATATTCATGATGCTGTCTTTTTTATGTTTATACCAATTTAATAGCTCATAAGGTTAATACGAGCAAGCCAAAGTTATACTATTCATTTTTACCAAAACGTTGCACAACCTTCAATACGGTCTAACTGCTTTTGTAAGCGTTTGGAGTCATCTTTTAAAATAGCAGCAAACCATCCCACGCCGTATAAGGCATTAAGATCAGTGAGTGCTTTATGTTGATAGCACTGCTGATAATAAGTCATATCGACTTGTTTACCGAGTGATTTTTGTGCTTTTACCACGCGTTTCAGCCAGCGTTTGGTTTTCTTTTTGCCATATAAAGGTGCGGCAAGCTCACCAATATAACGTAGGTTGTTAAGCTGATAGTGTAATTGCTGCTGCGCTTGATATTTATCATTGTTTTTCAAGCCAATATTTTTTGAATCAGCACTGGTTGAATCAGATCTAGTTGAATCAAGGCTGTCACTGTCAGGCTTAGCATTGATTACATCATTCAGTCTTTCCTCGGTTTTAAGAAACTTTGCCTGCTGTTTAGACAGTATTTTTGTGAGATGATCTAAAGCAATCTTATCTGCTTGTGGTTCAAGGCTAGGGTCGCTCATGGTAAAAGCAATCAGCTCCAGTAAAGTCAGCTGAAAGTCATTGGCGCTGACCGCATCGATAGGTGTTATTTTTATAGCTTCAACATCTGCGGTCCAATCTACCATTGGTGCGCCATGTTCCTGTAGCATTGGCTCAATATGGGTAGCAAGATAGCTAAGATCGTAATAGTCGCTGAGTAAAGTCGCTGTTTGTTTGATTATGAGCAACCAATCAGGATTGACTTCATCAGAGAAGCTGGCAAATGCGCTTAGCGCAGTACGTAAGCGGCAAATACCGATGTACAGTTGCAAAACGTGTTCATGGTAAGTGCTGCCACCCACGATAGCACTGCTGTTCGGTAGTATTTGTAATAGACAGTTATGGACGACTGCGCGTAAAAAAGCGGGCATACTACTGTCTTTATTTATATTAAGCTCACTAAGGTTAGCGCTAATAGCAGGGCTGTGGTGTTGTCCTTTGATAAGTAAGCCCCCACGTTCGGCTTTGGTCACAGTGGATAAGCATAATTTATAGCGCTTACACCAAGTTTTAGCTGTCGCAAATAAAAAATCCAAATCTCCTGATACGAACTCAAACTCTATCTCTTGAATGGCGTCTCGCTGAGTATCGTCACCACCATGGATGATTTCTCCATGGTCATATGCCACTTCAATGCTATTATCGCTAACATCAATTTCATTGCTGCCAGCTTCTATGAGTAATCTAGTGGTGCGCTCTACATCAGTTACATAAAGCCGTGTCAATTTTTTAGCCAGTTTTTTGAGCTTAAAATCTGCCAACGCTGGGGCAATAGCGGTGTCTTTATAAATGCTTAAATCAGGCATTAGGTCGTTATTGTCGAGCATCGCTTGTACCTGCTCATTGTCCAACGTCGAATTGTGCTCTAAACGCGCCGCAATACCGTCACCGCCAGCTTTGATGGTCTGTACCCAAGTGTTACCCTCAAGACGAATACGCAAGCCAATACCGGCCTGTGCAAGTTGCTGATCAGGTGTATCATAATAATGAGCAGCCATTTGCGTCACCTGTGAAGATTTGACTTTCGCTTGACGCATCAAACCTTTTAATCGCAACTCTGGCACCAAAAACTTCAGCTCTATCTCTTGCATGACGGCTCCTAATGACTCTAATAAGTTTAAGTAACTACCATCGTATGAAAGCTATCCATTAATGACAAGTAAAGATTTTTGTATAAGTAGAAAGTCCAAACATTAAAGATATACTTTTAATAAGTAATCATTATAATCAAAGTTAATTATTAAACAAAAGTAGATTATAGGCGATTGATCAAATGATAAAACCTACAGCTGATATATCCAAAACTGGTTTGGATGTTAAAACAATAAAGCCATGTGAACAAAATAAGTGTGACGCCAGTGACTCTTACAAAGTAGTGAGTTTTAAAACCTTGGTATTACCAATAGTGCTGCCGACAATATTAGGCTCACTGATATTCATAGGCGGTTGTAGTGACTCTTCTGAATATGCAGAGAGCAGTGCTGATATGGAATCGGTTCAGTCTGCAACGGAGGAGGCTACTGATAATAGTGAGATAAATGGCATTATGTCCGATGTGGCAGCTGATTCATCTGATTCATCTGATTCATCTGATTCAGCTGATAATACATCAAATGCTAAGCCTACTTCTAACGATTTAAGTATTGATAATCTATCAGGTGACAGTGAACAAACACTTGGCAGCCAAGTGGCGGATATTCAAATCGCTGGCAAAGAGCTACTGATAACGGCAAGTGCAAATTTTAAGGTCAAAGACGTCGTCAAGAGTAGCGCTGCCATTGAGAACTTGACGCGGCAACAGGGTGGCTATGTGGCGCTCAGTAATATTAGCAACCATCCAAATGATAGCCGTACCTTTGTACAAGATGATAAAAACATTACGATCACCACTTATACTCGTCAAGCTGAAATGACGGTTCGGGTTCCGCGTGTCAACATCAATAAGTTTTTAGCACAACTACAACCGCAAGTGGCTTTTTTAAATGGACAGGAATTTACTGCTGAGGACGTCACCTTAGATATTTATCGCGAAAAGCTGGCAAGTCAGCTGGGTAGTGATATGGCAAGTGAGCTCAGCCAAGAGCGACTAGATAGTAAGAATAATAAAGATCAAAGCAGTAATGTCGATGCTATCACTGCCACTTATGCCGCGCGTCGTCAGCAAGATCTGGCTAAGCTTGAGCAGATGGATATCATTGACAAAGTTAAATACAGCACCATCCGCTTGACCTTTATGCAGCCGGATATCAGTTATAAAGAAATCACGCAAAATCTAGATGTGCTATTAGATGCTGAGCGTCCAAGTTTTGGCGCACAAGTGAAGCAAGCATTTAAACATGGCTGGGAGATGCTGAGATCTTTTGTACTGGGCTTAATACAATTGTGGTGGTTAGTCGTACTTGCTGGTGTTCTGTATTTAATTTATAGAATGGTAAAAGCCCTCTATCGTAAATTATTCAAAAATGATGCACACCTAACAAATCTGAAGCGTGAGTTGATGGATAAAAACCATGTACGTAAATACTCAGCAGAGTTAAAGGAAAATCGGGTAGATGATGCCGATAACATTAACAATATTGATAGCACCGACAGTAGCGATGATAAGCCTTCTAACTAAAACCTAAATCCCTAATTTAAATTCCTAATGAACACAAATAAAAAAGCCGACCTACATAATGTAGAGCGGCTTTTTATGTTACTGCTATAAAGTGCTTATAGATTAGTTCTTATTTGAACTGATCCATTGTGTTTTTACCGCCGCCAGCTTTTAGCGCGTTGTCACCAGAGAAGATTTCTTTGTGATCATCACCGATGTCAGAACCAGCCATTGCTTGGTGCTTGACACAAGCGATGCCTTCACGGATTTCTTTACGTTGTACGCCAGCAGCATAAGCAAGCATACCGTCTTCACCGAAGTAGCCTTTAGCAAGCTCATGCACGCTAAGTGCAGTAGTGTGATAAGTCGGTAGGGTGATTAAGTGATGGAATACACCAGCTTCACGTGACGCATCACGTTGGAAGTTTCTAGCTGCTTCGTCAGCTGCGGTATCAAGCTCAGTACCGTCGTAATCCGCACTCATCAAGTCATCTTTGTTGTAGGCAGAGATATCTTTACCTGCTTTTTCCCACTCAGCGATGATTTGCTTACGGAAGTTAAGCGTCCAGTTGAATGATGGGCTGTTGTTATAAACAAGCTTGGCTTTTGGCTGTTGCTCTTTAATACGATCAACCATCATTTTGATGTGTTCAACGTTTGGCGTTGGTGTCTCGATCCATAGTAGATCAGCACCGTTCTCTAGAGCAGTTACGCAGTCAAGTACAACACGGTCGATATTGGTTTCTTCACGGAAAGAGTAAAGACCGTTAGGTAGGCGCACTGGACGTACTAGTTTGCCGTTATGCTTAAGCAAGCTGTCGTTCTCTTTTGCATTTTCTAGTGTTACTTCTTCCATTTCGATAAAATCGATGTATTTAGAAGCCAAATCACCTGGTTCATTTGATACTGGGATTTTTTGTGTTAGTGATGCGCCTTCAGAGTCAGTACGGGCAACGATCACGCCGTCTTCAACACCAAGCTCTAGGAATGCATAACGAAGTGCGTTGATTTTCGCGATATAGTCTTCATGCGGTACAGTAACTTTACCCGCTTGGTGACCACATTGCTTAGCGTCAGATACTTGGTTTTCGATTTGTAGTGCACAAGCACCCGCTTCGATGATCTGTTTAGCTAGTAAATAAGTCGCTTCTTCGTTACCAAAACCGGCATCGATATCAGCAATGATTGGCACAACGTGTGAATCAAAGTTCTCGATTTTTTCTAAAATAGCAGCAGTATCTTGACCCGCTTCTTCAGCAGCGTTTAGCTCACGGAAGTAATCGTTCAATACTTTTGCATCAGCTTGACGTAAGAAAGTGTAGATTTCTTCAACTAGCTTAGCAACTGAAGTTTTCTCATGCATAGATTGGTCAGGTAATGGACCAAACTCAGAGCGAAGTGCTGCAACCATCCAACCTGATAGGTAGATGTAAGTTTTAGACGTCGTACCGAAGTATTTTTTCTTAGCGTACATCGTTTGCTGTGCAACAAAACCATGCCAAGCACCTAAAGACTGGGTGTACTGTGAGCTATCGTTATCATACTCTTCCATGTCTTGACGCATGATTTTTGCAGTATATTTTGCGATATCTAAGCCCGTTTTGAAACGGTTTTGTGACATCATACGTGCCGCATCGACTTCACTGATATTCTGCCAGTTACCGTGCTTTTGTTTTAGTTCACGTACTAAATCGATCGCTGATTTATATGCAGTTGACATCTAAACTTCTCCATTGGTGGTGTATAAATTAGTAAATTAAAATAATTTAAATAACTTCCGTATATATATAAAGATGCTGGCAGAGGTAAGAATTTAAACCTCTTACGTTAGCAATCTCTACTAAACTATAAGAAAATCGTCATAAAAGCAATAAAAACCTGTCGCTCTGGTCAGCTTTTATTATTTGGCGTATTGTTTGGACTGTTATTTCAGACGTAAATGGTTATTTTATAAGACTTATTCGTCTACCAAAGTGCTTATTACCCTAAACGATATAAGGTGTTGATTCAAGCTTAAAGACAAATCAGAGCACAAAATTAAGTTTGCGTAAGGTTATATAGTAAATTTTATATCCGTATTTCTGCATAAAAATACGATAAAATATAGTTGGTAGCTTATTCATTAAAACGCAGGCTAACTGTCTAACTTTTAGCAACTGCCCCCTAAGCGCTTGCTAGCCACTATAGCTAGGTTACCTTGATTTATCTAGTTTATGATTATTATCTTGGGTATTTTATTTAGTTATAGTATAGGTAAAACAATGGCTTGTGATGGGTAAATTCAGTTATAATAAGCATATTCCAAAATAATTAACATAAAAATATCCTTAAATCATACTGTTATAGAGAATTTTTTGCCACATAACAGGGCAAAATCTGCCGCGTTTATAATGGTATCTATTCTAAGGTAAAGAGACAAATATATGAATTTGCAGCGGGTTGATTTAAATTTACTGGTACATTTGGATGTGTTATTGCGAGAAAAAAACGTAACGCGCGCCGCTGAGCAGCTTGGTATTACCCAGCCTGCTATGAGTAATATTTTGCGGCGTCTGCGAAAACTGTTTAATGATCCATTGTTGGTACGCTCATCTGAAGGTATGACGCCGACCGAACGCGCCCTTGAGCTGCAGCCACGTATCCGTGAGATATTGGCTGATTTGACACAAGTGTTAGAGCCGCGCACCGAATTCCGTCCTTATAGCACCTCACGCGTTTTCCGTATCATGACCTCAGATTATGCTGAGGCGACCTTGGTGCCAAAATTGGTGAAAGCGCTACGCTCAGAGGCACCCAATGTCATTTTGGATTTCTTGACACCATCGGACGTCTCATATCGTGATATGGAGCAGGGGCGAGTCGATTTGGCCATTAACCGTTTTAATGAAATCCCGCAAAGTTTTCATCAAGTGTTGGTATGGCGCGATACCTTTAGCTGCCTACTGTCCTCTGACAGTCCTTATGCTCATCGCTTTAATCTTAAAAACTATCTTAAAGCGCAGCACGTTTGGGTCTCTAAAACTGGTATGGGCGTGGGATTCGGTGTCAATCCAGAGAAATCTGGTGGCTTAGGGTCTATCGACCAAGCGCTGCAGCGTTTGGGACAAAAGCGTCAAATTAGCGTTTTTACCCGTCACTATCAAATGCCAGCAATGCTCGCGGCAAATAAAGATTTGGTTGCAACCTTACCCACTCGAGTGGCAAAAATGCAGGCCAATAACGACAGCATTATGATGGTCGAGCCACCATTTTTTATCCCTGAATTTGAGCTGACCATGGCGTGGTCACCGTTATTACAGCATCATCCGGCGCATCGCTGGTTGCGCCAGCTTATCATGCATGTAGCACGTCAAATCGTCGATGATGAAGAGAATCCACCACAAGAAATCCCTATTATTAACCACTTATTTTAGTGGTGCTGCTGCTAAGTTATTAAATAACTTAGCACAAGCTTAAGTAGCTTTTATCCATAATCTATCCACGTTATTTCTTAAACCAGCCATTGTGCTGGTTTTTTATTTGTCTGATTTTTTGCTCGACATCTCATCGTGATGAATACTAGTACAGTCACATTCTTAACATCTTACGCACACTTCTTCATAAATTGTAAAATTTCAACCCCTATGCTTTGTTATGATAATTGTCTATTAAGAAAAAAGATAAGCAGAGCAGTCATTATTAAGGTAAGCAACAATATCGAGATTTTTATTAACCTTAATAAACAGTGCTTAGTTAATATGATTTTAACTATGTTAGAACAAACAAATAAATAAGGATAATTATCATGGCAGATATTACCACTGTGAACCCGACGACGGGTAAAGACATTAAAGACTATACTTATATGAGCGATGATGAAGTAAATAAAATCATCGATGCGTCTCATAAGGCATTTACACAATGGCGTTTGGTTAGCCATGAAGAGCGTGCCAAAGTGATTAATTCCATTGGCGATACGTTGATGAAGTATAAAGAAGAATTAGCGAAACTGATGACCGAAGAGCGTGGCAAAACATTAGCAGCCAGCTTAGGCGAAGTTGATTTATGTAAAGGTATTTGTGATTTTACCGCCAGTGAAGGTGCAGCCGCTCTAGCCGATGATGAGCGTGATATCGAAGGCCTTAAGCAGGGTTTAATTAGCTATGATCCTATCGGTATTATCTATGGTATCCAGCCCTGGAACTTTCCAGCCTACCAAGTATTCCGCTATACCATTGCCAATCTAATGGCAGGTAACAGTATTTTACTTAAACATGCCTCTAACGTCACAGGTTCAGGCTTATTAATTGAAAAAATCATGCATGAATCTGATCTACCAAATGATTTGTTCCGAGCATTAATTATCAGTCATGATCAATCTGGAAAAGTGATTGAACATGAGAAAGTACGCGGTGTCACATTAACGGGTAGTGACGTAGCGGGTCGTGTTGTGGCACAACAAGCGGCTAAAGTACTGAAAAAGACCGTCATGGAGCTTGGTTCTAATGATGCATTTATTGTATTAGAAGATGCCGATTTAGATTTAGCCGCGGCAACCTGTGCTCATGCACGCTTATACAATAATGGTGAAACTTGTATCGCCGCCAAACGTTTTGTCGTCGTCGATAGTGTTTATGATAAGTTCCGCGACCTTGTTATTGAAAAATTCAATAGCTACAAGGTAGGCGACCCAATGGAGGACTCTACTGATGTGGGTCCAATGTCAAGTAGTAAGCAGCGTGATAACTTGCATAAACAAGTTCAAGAGAGTGTAAAAAGAGGCGCAACCATTACTCTAGGTGGGGAAGTCTCTGATAAGGCAGGTGCTTTTTATCCACCAACTATTCTGGAGAACATCACCCCAGAACAGCCCGCTTATAAAGATGAGCTATTTGGTCCCGTTGCGGCGCTGATTCGTGCTAAAGATCAAGACGATGCGTTCCGAATTGCTAACGATAGCCGTTATGGGTTAGGTGGCGCTATTTTCTCTAAAGATGAAGAAAAAGCGATTGAATTGGCTAAGAAACACTTCGATACCGGTATGGTTTATATCAATGGCTACGATTTGGTCAATCCAGGACTGCCATTTGGCGGTGTTAAGGACTCAGGTTATGGTCGTGAACATGGTGGCTTTGGTATAAAAGAGTTTGTAAATATCAAAGCAGTCCATGTGGTTGGTAAAAAACCTGCTTAATTTTAAATCTCTTTAGCTATGGCATTTTAAATACCCCGTTACTGAGTAGCGGGGTGTTTTTTTCTATAAAAAATAGCGATTAAAGCAGACATAAAAAAGCAGAACAATTAATCATTGTTCTGCTTTTTTAATAAATCGATTAACCGTATTTAATGTCTACTTATCTAACCATAGTTTTAAAGGTAAGGCTGGTAAATAAGTGGCCTTATTCTCATTACCTTGATTGCTTAAATTGATGACATCTTTAGCGATAAGCAATATCGTCCACGGTAACAATTGATGCTCAAGCTTTTGCACACGTGCTTGTAAACTATCGGCACTATCTTTCTGGTTTACTTCTAGCAGAGCTTGGGTTAAAACAGCGCCAGCATCGAGCTCAGCAGTGACCACATGAATACTACAACCATGATGACGTTCACCAGCTTGTATAGCACGCTGGTGCGTATCAAGACCTTTATAAGCAGGTAGCAGAGCAGGGTGCAAATTGATCATCGGCGCTGGCGCGCTATCGATAAATGAACCACTTAATACGCGCATAAACCCCGCTAAGACAATCAAATCAGGCTGCCAAGCGTTTAGTTGTTCACTAGCATGACTTTCAAAGGTTTTGATCCCCATGCGTTTGCCACTTGCCACGTGAGATAGCACCGCCACAGGAATAGAGGCATCTTTAGCGCGTGTGATAGCATAAGCATCTTCACGATTGCTGATGACGCCAACAATCTCAATCGGTAATTCAGCTGCTTGCATCGCATTGATTAATACTTGCAGGTTGCTACCACTACCAGACAACAAAACGGCAATGCGCAAAGGCTTGTTATTAACTATTACGTGACTAGTTGCATGACTATCTGACATTAACGGTACACCACGGCATCCGCTTCACGGCTAACCATTTCACCGATTTGCCAAGCATTTTCACCAGCATCGTTTAAAGTTTTGATAGCCGCTTCAGCTTTGTCTTTAGGAACCACGATGACGAAACCAACGCCGCAGTTAAAGGTACGGTACATCTCACTTTGCGCGATATTGCCTTGGGTTTGTAACCAAGTAAACAGCTCTGAGAACTGCCAGCTATTGGTATCAATGCTAGCCGCTAAATCATCCGGCAATACACGTGGTAAGTTATCCGTTAAGCCGCCACCAGTGATATGTGACATTGCATGTAGAGCTGAGCTACCAAGGGTATCTTGTAAGGCTTTAATCGCTTTAACATAGATGCGAGTAGGGGCCATCAGCGCGTCTTGGATAGACTGACCATCTAGCTGCTCGTCGCTGCTCGTCACGTCAATACCGCTGACTTCGATAACTTTACGTACCAATGAATAACCGTTCGAATGCGCACCACTTGAAGCAAGGGCGATTAGCACATCACCTTCGGCGACATTTTTACCAGTGATAACTTCTGCTTCTTCAACCACGCCCACACAGAATCCAGCCAAGTCATAGTCATCATCTTGATACATGCCTGGCATCTCAGCGGTCTCACCACCGATAAGCGCGCAATTTGACAGCTTACAGCCTTCGCCAATACCAGTGACGACAGTAGCCGCGACATCGACATCAAGCTTGCCCGTTGCATAGTAATCTAAAAAGAATAACGGCTCAGCACCACAAACCAATAAGTCATTGACACACATGGCGACCAAGTCGATACCGATCGTGTCATGACGATTAAGCTGTAATGCCAGTTTGAGCTTGGTACCCACGCCGTCAGTACCTGAGACCAATAAAGGTGAGGTATAACCAGTCGGAATACGACAAAGCGCTCCAAAACCGCCAAGTCCGCCCACAACTTCAGGGCGTGAGGTGGCTTTTGCCACGGATTTAATACGTTGAACCAACGCATCGCCAGCATCAATATCAACGCCAGCATCTTTGTAGCTTAAAGAAGGCTTATTACTCATGGTCATCTCACAAATTTTATAGGGAATGAAGGTCAGTCAGTAGCAAAGCGAGTCGATCGTGTGAATTTTGTAGATAATGCGCGCATTATACCCAAAAATGACCCTTACTCGCAAAGCAACTTGCTTTTATTTGACCTATATTTGACTGAATTTGGCTATTATTTAATAAAGACTGATAATAAGGCTGGCATAAAAACTAACATAAAAACTAAGAAACAAAAAAAGACTGCTTTTTTACTGTACTCTGCGATAATAGAACGCTAAATTTATTGTCAATAACTGTTTGCTATTAGGGTGTTATTGTTTAATAAGAGATATAATCAATCTTAATCAATCTTAATCAAGCCACTAACTTAAATCAGCCAATCTTAGGATTACCTTTCATGATAAACCAACCAATAGACCCTTTTTTTCGACGCTTATTTATTGTCGTAGCTATTGTTGTGGCGGTGGTTTTATTGTATTTGATGATGCCGGTCATCGTACCGTTTATCTTTGCTTTTGTGCTGGCTTACTTATTTAATCCGCTGGTAAAGCGTTTATCAAAATATATCAAACGCTGGATTGCGATTATTATTGTTTATTCTACGATTACTTTGGGAATGGTGCTGCTGCTTTGGTGGTTGATACCGACATTGTGGCATCAGCTGCAAGCAGCATGGGAGTATTTGCCCAAGGTTTTAACTTGGTATAATGAAGTGGTACGTGAATGGTTCGCTAGCCATGGTCGCATACGCTTGCCAGAGTTGGAATCCAAAGGTTTCTCTGAGACATTGGTTGAATACATGCAAACCAATTATAAGTTTGAAGATGCCAGTACCATGATGAGTCAAATACTCGCCTCAAGTATGAACTTTATTAATAATGCGGGACTCATAGTATTGGTACCGATTTTGACCTTTTATTTCTTATTTAATTGGGATCAGCGCTTACAGACGTGGAAGATGGCAATCCCCGCTAATTATAGCAAAGCAGTCATTCAGATTGCGCAAGAGTGTGATCGTGCGCTGATGGCTTTTATTAAAGGTCAGCTGTTGGTGATGGTGTTACTAGGCGCCATTTATGCCGTGCAGCTGCAGCTTATCGGGCTTGAGCTTGGACTGATTATTGGTATGGTTGCCGGTGTTGCCAGCTTTGTGCCGTATTTGGGCTTTGGTATCGGCTTTATTGCGGCGATTATCGCCTGTCTGTTCCAGTTTGGCTTAAATTGGACGTATCTATCATTGATTGTTGGTGCATTTTTGGTCGGGCAAGCTGCGGAGGGCTACATCTTGCAGCCTCTGCTATTAGGTGACAAAATTGGTCTATCACCATTATGGGTTATCTTTGCCGTATTGGCGGGCGCAAGTTTATTAGGCTTCGTCGGTATGCTGATAGCACTGCCTGTGTCTGCTGTTCTTAATGTTTTATTCCGTCATTTATATGGTTATTATCAATCGACTGATTTTTATAAAGGACGCAAGCAATTGGCTTTATTTGACAGAAAATGAGCGACGCTATATTTAAAGTTAGTTTACAGTTAATTTAAAATCGATCCAAAGCCAATAGGTTGCATAACCTGTCAAAGGCAGTTGTAAATTTGATAAATGACGATTGATTGTGCTTAATGAGTAAAAGACTTGTCAGTCATTTTGCAAATATGTTATATATAGGCGCAGTGTTAACGGTATTAGCCGTTACTAGGTTGGCTTTGGTTAAAGTGAATTTTACTAAAGCCAGTTTAAAAAATATTAGTCGTTTAGCCTTTTTATTGATTGTGCTACGCAAACCGAGTTGATGATTCATGGCAGAAGCGCAGCTAAGTCTCAATCTGGACATTAAGCACGATGCAAGTCTTAGCGACTTTGCCGGTCCGGGTTGGATGTCTATTATCGATGCAGTGCGGCAGCTACATGTTGGCCTGATTGGTCAGCTGTACCTATTTGGCAGTCCTGCTACTGGCAAATCGCACTTATTATCCGCTATTTGTGAGTCATTTATCGAGATGGACAAGTCAGCGATTTGTTTGTCATTGAATGAATTGATTCATACCGATGTCAATGTGTTGTCATCACTAGAGAACTTTTCACTGATTGCTATTGATGATTTAGAAGTGCTTGAACAAAGTAGCCAATGGCAAGAAGCCTTATTTCATCTGATCAATCGCAGCCGTGAAGGACAGCGTCAGCTACTATTTGCCTCCAATAAACCGGCGACTGAATTGCCTTTTCAGTTGAGAGATCTGCTCACCCGTTTAGCACAAGCGCCTGCTTTTAAAGTACCTACTGGTCATGACTTGGCAGACCGTCAAGCATTATTGCAGTCTATCTTACGTCGGCGTGGTTGGCAGTTTGATGAGCGTATTATCCATCATCTGCTTACCGAAGGACCGCATCGTATCGGAGCAATGATGGAGGTGCTAAACTACATTCAGCCCATGTTCTCTAATCTTGGCCGTAGTAATATATCCAAAGCGGTCATCAGTGATGCACTACGTACTATTGATGAGCAGACGCTAGCCGCAGAGCTTGCCGATATCGCGCAGGAGACGCAAGTAGATAACGATGCCGCCGATCAAGATCAGCATACCCAGCATACAATGCCACTTGATTTCTAGCACGAAGAATACAAATCTTTCTATCCAAAACGCTTTTACTATTACTGGAAAACTTATGAAATCAAATGCGTCTTTGCTCAAAAAACTGTCTATCAGCGCTTTACTTATTGGGGCTGGCTCTGTCTCGATGTTGTCACAAGCAGAAGTGACTTTGCTGGTTGATGACAATATCAAAGTGACTGCGATTAACGGCCAAGAACTCACACAGAGCGTCTTTCAGCCTTTAACTAAATCATTCACATTGCAGCCTGGTAAACACGTGATTACGGCTAAGTATGATCGACTATATAACTTGCGCCGCGATGAGCATGACTATTTGCGCTCAGGGAATATCAGTGTCGCAGCCGAAATGGCAGACAATCAAACCTATCGCTTAACCATGCCAAACCAACCAGAAGACTATGCAGCGGCCAAGAAATATGCTGAGCGTCCAACGTTGGCAATACAACAGAACAATACTGTTGTTGCCAGTCAACAAAGTGTCAGCGGCAATAACGGTAGCTTATTCTCAGGGTTGGGTAAAGCACTGGGCGGAGTATTTGGCGGTAGCGGTGATGCTGAACTACAAAACCAGCGTGCGATTGCAGCACTAGATCAACCGACTGTCACTACTCAAAGCAATGTCAATACTGGGGTAGTATCCACAACTACTCAAACCACAAGCGTTAGTTCGTCGACCAATACGCTGGATCAATTTATGCAAATTTGGCTACAAGCAACGCCTGCTGAGCGTGAAAAAATGCGTCAATGGATGCAAAAATAGAGGCTTTTTTTTATAAAAGCCCAATAAAAAAGCACCTATATTAGGTGCTTTTTTATTGCTTTAAATATCATTATTCTTATTGGATTTCAATAGAATCATTAGCCCAAAAAGGCATTATACATCCAAATAAGCTTTTCTTGCTCTTGCACATAGGCATCAACCAAATCAGCGGTACCTTGGTCGTCGCTTTCTACCGCGAGCGCTGATACTTGACGCTGCTCTGCGATCAGCGCTTGCAGACCACTAACCACACCGTTGACGCAAGTCGTGCCGTCTTTAACGTTTTTGTCTTCGCTAATGCTCGTATGCTGAGCAAAGTCGCTATAGGCATGCAATGGCGTGCCGCCTAAAGTTAGGATACGTTCAGCAATTTCATCAATTTGTAATTGCAGGGCTGTATATAGCTCTTCAAACTTTGGATGTAAGGTAAAAAAATGCTCGCCTTTTACGTTCCAATGATAACCACGGACGTTAATATAGAACATATGGTAGCTTGATAATAAGCTATTGAGCTTGGCAATAACTTCGCTCATATCTGCTTTTTCTAGACCGATTTGGTTAGTAGTATTATTAGTATTACTCATAATATTATCCTTATAATGTGAGTGTTGATTTAATAAAATAAGTACGGAAGACTAAATATAGAAGATTATGAGTGTAGCAAGTCATATCCTTCATTACTATGTAAATTGGTATAAAGGGGTCTTTAAGCATTATAAAATTATAAATAAATTGATGATGCTTAAAATAGGCTTAATTTCTACACACTCTGCTTTTATTTCAGTGCTTTTTGTTTTAATTGCCTTGTATCTTCAGTACTCAATACTTTATCTGTTGATGCTCATTATAATAGCAAAGTATTATTAATAAGTTAAATTCGATAAATTTAATTCTATGATTTATTTATCAAAACTACTCATATCTAAGCTATCAAATTTATGCTGGTGGTTGTAGGCTTTCAGGGTTCAAACCTTTCGCTGGAACGACTTCTTGTAAATGCTGACGTACGGTATCGATGGGAAATTTTTGAGCTTGTAGGCGCTTAGGGATGATTTGGCTACCTTGCTGACCCTTCATCTCAAACATCATAAAGATATAGTCATCTGTTTCATCCCAACTTTTAACGGCGCTCCAAGGAATCACGGCTTGTTGCATGTTACCTGCACGCATTTGCATGCCACGCATCTGATTGCTTTTAAACATATCTGGCTGGTTGACCGGCATTGCCATCACTAGACCGTGCTTTTGCACCCCCAGTTTCATCTGGCGCATCTCATCTGGCATTTCTTGGTCAGCGACTTGTTTTTCAAATTCTCTTTTGACATACCACTTGAAACCAAGGGTGCGAACCAATAGATAAATAACGACAGACGCTAGCATAAGCCAAAAAATAATGGTCGAATAACCGGTCAAAAAAACCAGACCAGCAATGGCTAATACCACAACAACTGCCATAATAACCCATTCTTTAGTCTTAATACTCGACAGACCAAATGAGGGACTGGCACTGGCAAATAGCTCATACTGTGCTTGGTGAAATTCAGCCTCGGTTATATTTAAGGCGACAGGTTGTAGCGTGTAGGGGTACAGGGCCATAAAGGTTTCTCAAATACTTATATTAAAAGCGTTGGATTAAAAGCGCCAAATGTAAACAGCGATGCAATACTTGGCTGGAAATAGAATAAAGATATGCGCTTATCTTACCGAAAACTGCTCTTAAATGAAACATATATGGCTGTCTGTTCACTAATAGACGCCATATTAAGGGTATTAATAAAGATAGGTGCCGCTTATGAGGGTTTATGAACCTTAAAGCCTATCATTAAGCTAAAACTAACCGATTATAAATCATGATTAATGGGTGAAAACCCATCCAAAAAACAACTAAAAAACAGCCAAAACATGGTTAAATCTGCTGGGTCTTGGTATCATAGTGGCTATCCTATATTTTTACGAACAACACGGCGTCATAGCCAATTTATTGTTTTCTTTTTAAACCTTTTATCCACTTTTAGCGCTACAGGCACCTATTATGATTGACCCAAAACTCTTACGCGGTGATTTGACAGATTTACAGCAGCAATTGGCCAGCCGTGGTTATGCGCTTGATATTGAGTTCTGGCAAAGTATTGAATCCGACCGTAAGTCTCTGCAGGTCAAAACCGAAGAATTACAGTCGCGCCGTAACGCAGGTGCTAAACAAGTGGGCGCACTAAAAAAATCTGGTGAAGATGCCAGTGAGCTGCTTACTGAAATGCAAAGTGTCAGCGGTGAGATTAAAACAGCCGAAGACGAGCTGCGCAGTTTACAAGGGCATATTACTCAAGCGGCATTACAGATACCAAATATCCCCGCAGCAGACACGCCAGTCGGCACTTCAGAAGACGATAATGTAGAGATGCGCAAATGGGGTACGCCACGTGAGTTTGACTTTGAGATTCAAGATCATACTCATATTGGTGAAACGCTGGGGATGCTTGACTTTGAAGCCGCTGCCAAGCTGACGGGTAGTCGATTTAATGTCTTAAAAGGGCAACTCGCGCAGATGCACCGCGCCTTGATTCAATTTATGCTGAATACCCATACCATCAAATATGGCTATACAGAAACCTATGTTCCTTATATCGTTAATTCTGAAAGTTTAAAAGGTACGGGTCAATTGCCAAAGTTTGAAGATGATTTGTTTAAATTAACCAATCATACCAATAATGATGGCACAGATTTTTATCTGATTCCGACAGCTGAAGTACCGATGACTAACTTGGTACGCGGCGAGCGCTTAGATATCAAAGAGCTGCCATTGAAGTTCACTGCCCATACCCCATGTTTCCGTAGTGAAGCCGGTTCGCACGGTCGTGATACTCGCGGTCTGATTCGTCAGCACCAGTTTGAAAAAGTTGAGATGGTCAATATTGCCAGCGCTGAGCAGTCAGATGATTTGCTAGAAGCTATGACTGGGCAAGCCGAATATATATTGCAGCAGTTAAGTCTACCGTATCGTGTGGTGCAATTATGCACCGGCGATATGGGTTTTGCCGCACAAAAAACTTACGATATCGAAGTATGGTTACCAAGCCAAGATACTTATCGTGAAATCTCAAGCTGCTCAAACTGCGGCGACTTCCAAGCACGCCGTATGGGCACGCGGGTAAAAGATGGTAAGCAAACTAGTTTGGCGCATACGTTAAATGGTTCTGGATTAGCGGTAGGCCGCACCCTACTTGCAGTCATGGAAAATCACCAAAATGCGGATGGTAGCATTACTATTCCAGAAGTATTGCGTCCCTTTATGGGCGGTGCTGAGTTGATTTTAGCTCAATAACAAAATTTACCGCATGAGCTGTAAGTCACTATGCTGGCTCGCAGCTTATTATTAGCAATCTATTATTGTTGATTATTTAACAAAACTGATATCAGTGATTGTTAAATACAAACCATCCTACCAACGCATTTTTGGCTTGGCTGATAGCAAATATGTTAATATTGCCGTTTAATTAAATACCTTATTTCCAAGAGCGTTTATCGCGCTCTTATTCTATTGTTCAATTGGTTTTCCTCTTATCCTCCATACTTCTTATCCGAATATTAGGACACTCTATGCCAGCTCCAATTAGCGAACGTAAATTAGCCAATGCCATCCGTGTACTGTCGTTTGATGCAGTTCAAAAAGCCAACTCCGGACATCCGGGCGCGCCAATGGGCATGGCTGATATTGCCGAAGTTTTGTGGCGCAAATTTTTAAAGCACAATCCTGCTGACCCAAGCTGGCACAACCGTGATCGTTTTGTATTGTCAAACGGTCATGGCTCAATGTTGATTTACTCGCTCCTACATTTATCAGGTTATGACGTTAGCGTTGATGACCTAAAAGGCTTCCGCCAACTACATTCAAAAACCCCTGGCCACCCTGAGCTAGGTTATACCCCTGGTATTGAAACCACGACTGGTCCACTAGGACAAGGTATTGCTAATGCCGTTGGTTTTGCAATTGCAGAAAAGACACTAGCGGCACAGTTTAACCGTGACGGACATAACGTCGTCGATCATCATACTTATGCTTTCTTGGGTGATGGTTGCTTGATGGAAGGTATTAGCCATGAAGTTTGTTCACTGGCTGGCACGTTAGCATTAGGCAAGCTAGTATTTTTCTATGATGACAACGGTATCTCAATCGATGGCAATGTCGACGGCTGGTTTACGGATGATACGCAAGCGCGCTTTGAAGCGTATGGCTGGCACGTTATCAAGGTCGACGGTCATGATACCGATGCGATTACTAAAGCGACTGATCAAGCGATTAAAGAAACTGCAAAACCAAGTCTAATCATTTGTAAAACCACTATTGGTGCAGGTAGCCCGAACAAACAAGGCTTAGCGTCTAGTCATGGTGCACCGCTTGGTGATGATGAAATCGCTTTAACCCGTGATGCGCTATCTTGGAAACATGCACCGTTTGAGTTAGATGACGAAATCTACGAAGCATGGGATGGTAAAGTCAAAGGTGATGTGTTGCAAAAGAACTGGGATGCGAATTTTGCAGCTTATAAAAGAGCTTATCCAGAGCTTGCTACTGAGTTATTACGTCGTTTAAATGGCGAATTACCAGCTGATTTTGACAAGCAAGCGCAAGCCTATATTCAGCAAACTCAAGAGCAGGGCGGTGATGTTGCTAGCCGTAAAGCCAGTCAAAACGCAATTAATACCTTGCAACCATTATTACCAGAACTCATGGGCGGTTCAGCGGACCTTGCTGGCTCAAACCTCACGTTATTTAAAGATGCCAAAGGTATCCAAGAAGACGCTGCTGGCAACTATATTTATTATGGTGTACGTGAGTTTGGTATGACCGCGATTGCCAATGGTATCGCACTACATGGCGGCTTTATCCCTTACGTCGCAACCTTCCTGATGTTTATGGAATACGCGCGTAACGCCGTCCGTATGGGCGCATTGATGAAGCAACGTGTCATCCACGTTTATACCCATGACTCGATTGGTCTTGGTGAGGATGGTCCAACCCATCAGCCCGTTGAGCAATTGACTAGCTTACGTACCACACCTAATCTACGTACATGGCGTCCTTGTGATGCGACGGAATCTGCCAGCGCTTGGGTTGAAGCAATCAAATCTGAACACAATCCATCTGCACTTATCTTTAGCCGTCAAAGTTTGCCACATCAAGAACGTGACAGCGAGCAAGTGGTTAATATTACCAAAGGCGGTTATGTGCTGGCGAAAGAGCAGAGCGAGCTACAAGCAATTATCATTGCTACTGGTTCAGAAGTTGGTCTTGCGATGCAAGCGTACGAAACATTGAGCACAAATGGCGTTGGCGTTCGTGTAGTCTCTATGCCATGTGCTGAAATCTTTAGTGAGCAAGATGCCAACTACCGTGAAGCGGTATTACCTGCCAATATCCGTGCTCGTGTGGCGGTAGAAGCGGCGCATGTAGACTACTGGTTTAAGTTCGTTGGCCTTGATGGCAAAGTCATCGGCATGACCACTTATGGCGAATCCGCTCCTGCTGAAGAGCTATATAAAGAGTTCGGTATTACTGCTGATGCTGTGGTTGATGCGGTGAATAGTTTGGTTTAATCAGTCTTTTTAGAACTATGTAAAAGCCCCAAGCTAATTTAATTAGTTTGGGGCTTTTTATATTTTACATTAAGGATTACGATTTGTGTTCAACAATAAACTTGGCTCTTTCGTATAACTCGTCATAGGTAATAATTTCAACGTTTCGAGAGTCTCTACGAAATAACTCAAAAGTTTTAAGTTTTAAGTTTTATCTTTTTTTCTTTGTCAGAGCCTTTACTCTCTTCTAAATCTGTCAACGAACCAATTATTAAGAAAGTTTTAGAGTCGCAGGCACGTTGTGTGATTGTTTTTCCATCTTCGTCAAACAGTTCTTTTTGTTCTACTTTTATCTCACCACAAGCTTTTTGCTCAAGAATTTGTGAGTAAGAGTCAAGTAACTCAGGAGATAACTTCCAGCAGCCTGCTCGATTTTGAGAGTTCTTGAACAAAGGAGTAGTAGGAAGTTTGATTTCTACGAAGGATGTAAATCTTTTATCACCAAGTAAAAAATCTGATATTACCCCGTCTTTACCCGCGGCATCCGTATCAGAAGCATGAAATTCTTTCTGTAATATACCTTGAAATCGGTAGTCTAATCCGTAACCAAATATCCATTGGTTTAAAGTGAAAAACTCTTGCCAAGCTGTTTCATCTTTTGTTAAATGTTTATTTAGAATATTTGTCTTATAGTCAGCTATATAATCTTCGTCTAATAGCATTCTAAATATTTCTAGCTGAGATTTCCTGTAGCCAGTACTGACAATATCATGAGAGGTAATATTTTCAGATGCTAATATTTCCTTTAAAACATCTTCGCCTTCTTCAATATCAAGAATACTTTTAATCGTTTCTAATCTTTCTGCATTATTTGCAAAAACAATGTTAAAAGGGTGTCTAGATTTATTTTCTGGATAATGGTTTATATCAATTTCACACATCAATGTTAGAAAAGCTTTAAGCTGTTCAAGGCAACTAATGCTTAAACTAATCTTATCCTTTACTTTGCCATTTGTAGTCTTGGTTATATCAAGCTTTCTAGCTTCACCACTATTATGACTATAGAAAACTTTTATTTGGGTCTTTGGGGCTAGTTGAATTGTATAACCAGTACTATTTTCTTGTAGATCTTCATGCACGATATAAAAGAAACTTCCGTGGCTAAGTTTATGCTGATATAGTTTGTTAGGAAGGGAATTTAAAATTACCTTTTCTTCAGTAGTGTTATTTATAGGTAGCATATTAAGTCCGTCTAAAGTCTCTTAAGTTAAAAAGCATAATAGCAGACAATTTTTTAGAAAAGCATATATTTACTGGAGTATGTTTTGTTTGATATAAAAGTCTACGTAGTACATTGTATTTTGTGGCTAACCTTACGACATAACCAAACATCGAACCAAAAAAAGAGTGACTAGAAAAAAATCCTAGTCACTCTTTCTTACGCCTTTTTTTAACATTAATTAGCAGCAATCAATTTTCCTGATATCTCAAGCGGGATGATATTACTAATCATTTTTGGAAAAGCGGTGACCCCGTAGCTATAACGATCTACCAAACCCGTAGCGCAAAATTTTAAGGTAGGTTTAGAGGTAATAGGATCGTTTTCAATATCTGACAAGGTCACTCTTACAGTCAAAGGTTTGGTTTGACCCAAAACAGTAAAGTCACCGGTCACATTCGCTTCTTTAGGATTAATCATACTCACTTTTTTTGAAACAAAAGTCATCGTAGGGTATTTCTGAGTATTAAGAAGCTCTTTTCGACGTAAAAATGAATCTCTAAAACCGCGATCCGTGTCAATACTGTCGGTATAAACGGTAAAATTAATAGTCGTACTTGTTGGGTTTTTTACATCATAATTAATAGCGCCATTCACTTTATTAAACTTACCATCGGTGGTTGCCTTACCCAAATACTTAACCTCAAAGTCCACATTGGTTTTTGGTACATCCAGTTTCCATTTTTGTGGAATGGTCGCGGCCAGCGCCATTGCTGGTAATGATACTAATAGACAGGTGCTTAGTGTGATTTTCAGCAAAGAAGTGACACGTATATTCATAGATATAATCCAGAGGGTAATATAAAAATTATCGTTACTTAAGATAATTTTGCTAAAGATACTTTTTAATTAAGATACTTTATGAAGCTTTGCGCTAATGTATGTAATTCTTGGTGGTTTATGTGATTAGTAATAATTCGATAGCGTACTACAACTAGGCTGTTGCAATGTATTATTAAAGTTATAAGTCATTAAATAAGTAAGCATCAATAGTTATTTACCGCTTAGAATAGGTGTTTTTATCCCCTGTAAATTGGAAAAAATCATGTCCCTTATGTCCAGCTTTAAAGGCGTTTTAGGCGAAACAGTTATCAATGTTGCCATGTGGCTAAAGCTTGAAAAAGACGTCTATCATCGCCTAAACAATATTACCTTACCATTAGCTAATGGCGGTAGTACCCAGATTGATCATGTCATCGTCTCCGTGTATGGTATTTTTGTGATTGAAACCAAAAACTATAAAGGCTGGATATTTGGCAATGAGAAGCAGAGGCAGTGGACTCAAGTTATTATGGGTCGTAAGTATAAATTCCAAAACCCATTACACCAGAATTATTTACATATTAAGACGCTAGCAGATTTGCTAGAGCTGGAGTTAAACTACTTCCATTCGATGATTGCTTTCATTGGTGAGTGTGAGCTTAAGACTCGTGATGAGTTACCTGAGCACGTATTGACGAGCGGCATAGCATCTTATGTGAAGAAAAAACAAGATAAGTTATTAACCGACGAAGCAGTCGAGGCTATCGTTGAGCAGATTGAAAGCAATAGATTTAACAAATCTTGGAAAACCAATAGGCAGCATAAGGCCTATCTAAAAGACAAGCATAGCCATTCAAATAAGACTTCAAGTAAGAACCCAAATACTAATTCAAGTAATAAGTCAGTTACTAAGCCTACACCTGAGCCAACAAACACAGAAATTGTTAAAAGTAGAGGAGTATTTCGATGGTCTGGTCAAACGGCGGTTGAGCACGTTGATGCAGCGATTGTTTCGGCTAGCCATGATCAGCCTATTAATTCTACTAATCTTGCCAACATTCAGCTGACCAATGAGGATATGATTTTTCTCACACCGTTCGCTGTTTTAGAACCTGAGCCTAAAATTACTGAACACTCTGTCATTAAGCAGGTTGATAATCCCGCTGTATCGCCTGAGACACCTGCTTGCCCAAAATGTAGCGGTGAGATGGTAAAACGCGTCACGAAAAAAGGTCAGCGCCACGGTCAGCGCTTTTATGGTTGTCGTCAATTTCCAAAATGTCGCGGTGTGATGAGCATCGATTAACACTAAATCATCATGTTCAGCTATATTAGCTGAGTTTTTTTTCATTAACCGCGCATTTTAACAATGTAAGCAACCTTAATCTTGGAAGCAACGGGTTCTAAGCAAACACTGGCTCTTTATTCATGTGGTTTGCCTTGATAAGGTCTGCTATTTTTTCGGCAATCATAATCGTTGGTGCATTGGTATTGGCACTGATTAATGTCGGCATTATTGACGCATCAATCACTCGTAATCCACTGACGCCTCGCACCTTTAATTCTAAATCGACCACTGAATCGTTATCTGAACCCATACGGCAAGTTCCGACAGGATGATAGATAGTATCTGATCTATTACGAATATAACCCAGCATGCCGTCTTTTTCGATATAAGGAGCAGGGTAGTCTTCGGTAATATATTTGGCCATTGGCGATTCTTGCATGATTGCTCGCGCACGCTCCGCGCCTGCTACCATATACTCTACATCTTTGGGGTCAGAGAGATAGTTTGGATCTATCAATACGGCGTCAGAGGGATTGGCAGAGTCAAGCCTGACCGTGCCGCGACTTTCAGGGCGTAGGTAACAGGTGTGACAAGAAACAGCGAAGCCGCGTTTGATATCACGACCATGATTAATGACACGAGAGATGACAAAGTGTAGCTGAGTATTTGGCCATTCTTTTGGATCATCACCGACGCTATAGAATGCGCCCGCTTCCGCATAGTTAGTAGACAAGAGGCCTGTACCATCCTTTCTCCACTGTCGAATACTTTTGGTTAGGGTTGGAATAGTCGCCATGCCGACCCCGATGACATCGGTGGTATTCACCTCGTAATCAAATACGACGTCCAGATGATCTTGTAGATTACCCCCAACTTCGGGCGCATCTACCACCACATCGATGCCGTGAGACTGCAAATGCTCAGCAGGTCCAATACCTGATAACATTAGGACTTTAGGCGAGCCAAAAGCACCGCCTGATAATATTACTTCATGACGCGCCATAATGGTATGTTCAACGCCATCTTTTTCATAGACGACACCAGTCGCTTGTTTGTCTTCAATGATAACGCGGTTAGCTTGCGCATGGGTAATAACGGTTAGATTTGGTCGGCTTTGTACCGGATGCAGGTAAGCGGCAGCGGCAGAGCAGCGTTGACCTTGTTTTTCACCATGAAAGTGCGTGACTTGATACAGTCCTGCACCGTCTTGCTTTTTGCCATTAAAATCCTCATTACGGTCAAGACCATTGGCAACGGCCGCTTCTACAAATGCTTTTGAGATGTCGCGTGGACTGAGTAAATCACTGACATGTAGGGGTCCGCTATCACCATGCAGATCATCGCCACCATGAATATTGTTTTCTGATTTGATAAAATAGGGTAGCACATCATCAAAACCCCAACCGCTACAGCCTTGTTCAACCCAGTGTTCATAGTCTAGCGCACTGCCGCGCGTATAAATCATCGCGTTAATGGCGGATGAGCCGCCCAAGCATTGCCCACGTGGTTGAAAGCCGCGGCGGTTATTAAGATGCGTTTGCGGCGTGGTATGAAAACACCAATTGTTTAATTTAAGCGGTTTTCCCGGTACCATCAAAATCAGTCCGGCAGGTACACGTATAGCAAGATCTTTACCGTCGCCACCGTATTCTAATAAACAAACGCTGATATCTGGGTTTTCTGTAAGGCGGCTGGCAAGTACACAACCTGCAGAACCACCGCCAACGATGACGTAATCAAAACTTGCTTCAAATTCCATTTTATATTCCTTGTAGCATCCATGCTTATTAAAAGGCGCTTGTTAAAATAGGTTACGCTCTACAGTATCTATTATTTTGCTGAAATAACAAAATAAAAATGACTAGAGCGTGTCTTTATCAAAACATAATATAGCAGAACAGTGCGGCGAAGCTAGGTTTACGTTTGTCGTTATTTAATATGACGTTATACCGCACAAACTTCTGAGCGTACTATAAAGCGTTTACCTTCGGGTATTTCTAGCGAAAAGCTTGCACCGCGTCCGTTGACTACATCGATGGTTAAATCAGTATGTTGCCATAGCTTATACTGCGGCTTGCCCATATAAAACGGACAGCCAGCGAGCTCACCAATGAGCACGTCTTGACCGCCCACTTTAAACTCGCCTAATGGATAACACATCGGCGAGCTGCCATCACAACAGCCACCTGATAGATGAAACATCAACTCGCCATGCTTAGATTTCAATAGTTCGATCAGTTCTTTACAAGATTCTGTCGCCGTGACTTTCATAATGATTTCCTTATCATTAAAATATAGCTGTAGAAGGTTTTTCACTTAAAATAATTAGCATAGCTTACGACTACACTAAATAAGAATAGAAAAAGCCGTATAATTTTCATTCACATCATTTATAACATGTGAGTGAAAACGATACGACTTATGGTTTGTACTTAGTGTGGTCTAAGACAATGTTGGCTTAAGCCAAGGTCATAAGAAAAAACTACATGCTATAGTCAATGACGATGCGACCTTCGATTTTACCATTACGCATACGTTCAAAGATATCATTGATATTCTCAAGTGGTTCAGCGGCAACGGTGGCTTTTACCTTGCCTGCCGCCGCCATATCTAGCGACTCTTGTAAGTCGAGACGAGTACCAACGATTGAGCCACGAATGGTAATACCGTTCAAAACAGTATCAAAAATTGATACTGGGAACTCACCGGTTGGTAGACCATTACAAACCAAAGTACCGCCGCGTCGTAACATACCAAGCGCTTGATCAAAAGCTTTTGCCGATACTGCTGTCACTAGTGCACCATGAGCACCGCCGATTTCTTGTTGTATATACTCAGCAGGGTCAGTATTTTTTGCATTAACAGTGACTTTTGCGCCCAGCTTTTTAGCAAATGCAAGTTTATCATCATCAATATCGACCGCAGCCACATTGAGACCCATCGCGATGGCATATTGAACTGCCATATGACCTAGTCCGCCGATACCGGAAATGACGACCCAATCGCCTGGCTTGGTGTCGGTCATTTTAAGACCTTTATAGACAGTGACACCTGCACATAAAACGGGTGCAATCTCAACAGAGTCAACGCTTTCAGGGATAATGCCGACATAGTTTGCATTGGCTAGAACATATTCTGCAAAACTACCGTTAATCGAATAGCCAGAATTTTGCTGCTTCTCGCATAAGGTTTCCCAGCCGCCTAGACAATGCGTACAGTGGCCACAGGCAGAGTACAACCAAGGAACCCCGACGCGGTCGCCTTCTTTGACGTGGGTAACGCCTTCGCCAACAGCTGTTATCAAGCCTACGCCTTCATGTCCAGGAATAAATGGTGGGCTAGGTTTTACTGGCCAGTCTCCTTCAATGGCATGTAAGTCAGTATGACAAACGCCTGATGCTTGCATCTTGACCACAATTTCACCAGCACCTGGTGTCGGAATATCTACTTCTTCAATCTGTAATGGTTGTCCGAACTCATGTAAAACGGCCGCTTTCATTTTATCACTCATTTTACTTTTTCCTCATTACTGTTGCTTAAGTTATAATGCTATGCAAACACCAATTGAGCACTTTATAGTCTTGCCATAAAGTGCTTTGAAAGAGAGGTTTAAAAGAACCCCATCGCTTTAGGACTATAAGAGACCAGCATGTTTTTGGTTTGCTGATAATGATCGAGCATCATTAGATGGTTCTCGCGACCAATACCAGACTGCTTATAACCGCCAAATGCCGAATGGGCAGGATAGAGGTGATAGCAGTTGGTCCAAACACGACCGGCTTTAATGCCACGACCGAAACGATAAGCGCGAGTGCCGTTACGTGTCCATACGCCAGCACCAAGACCATACAAGGTGTCATTGGCGATAGCCATTGCTTCTTCATCGTCTTTAAAAGTAGTGACGGCAAGCACAGGTCCAAAGATTTCTTCTTGAAACACGCGCATATCATTGGTGCCTTCAAAGATGGTTGGCTGTACATAGTAACCGTTTGCCATGTCGCCATCATGTTTGGCGAGCTCACCACCTACTAGGACTTTTGCACCTTCTTTTTTACCAATATCAAGATAAGAAAGAATTTTTTCTAACTGATCTGAGCTGGCTTGGGCGCCGATCATGGTTTCTGTGTCGAGCGGATTACCCATTTTGATGGCTTTAACGCGGGCGATACAGCGTTTCATAAATTCATCATAGATGCTTTCGTGCACGAGCGCGCGTGATGGGCAAGTACAGACTTCACCTTGGTTCAGCGCAAACATAACCAAGCCTTCAACCGCTTTATCTAAGAAGTCATCGTCTTCATCCATGATGTCGGCAAAGAAAATGTTTGGACTTTTGCCACCCAGCTCTAGCGTTACTGGAATGATATTTTCACTGGCGTATTGCATGATTAAGCGACCAGTGGTGGTCTCACCAGTAAAGGAAACTTTGTCGATACGCGGGTTGGAAGCAATTGGCTTGCCGGCTTCAACACCGAAGCCGTTAACGACGTTAAGTACGCCTTTCGGTAGAATGTCCGCGGTGCCTATTAAGTCAAGCATGTACAAAATAGAAGCAGGGGTTTGCTCGGCTGGCTTGAGGACGACACAGTTACCAGCTGCAAGGGCAGGAGCAATTTTCCAAATTGCCATTAAAATAGGGAAGTTCCAAGGAATGATTTGACCGACGACACCTAGAGGTTCATGAAAATGATAGGCAACCGTATCTTCATCAATTTGGCTGATACCGCCTTCTTGCGCGCGGATAACGCCAGCGAAGTAACGTAAATGGTCAATGGCGATTGGAATGTCAGCGGCGAGGGTTTCACGTACGGGTTTACCGTTTTCATAGCTCTCGGCGATAGCGATTTTTTCAAGGTTGGCTTCGATACCATCGGCAAGCTTGAGCAACATCTTGGAGCGTTCGGCGACACTGGTTTTGCCCCAAGCGTCTTTGGCGGCATGAGCGGCATCTAGCGCTGCTTCGATATCAGCAGCTTTAGAGCGCGCAACTTGACAGAATACTTTACCGTCGATTGGACTCGAGTTATCAAAGTACTCACCATCGATTGGCGCAACCCACTCACCATTGATAAAGTTATCATATTTTTTGCGGAATTGGACGGGACTGTTTTCAGTATTGGGATAGGCGTATAACATTAACGACTCCTTGTTGTGTATTATGGCTATTTAAGAATAAATGACTTAAGAATAAATGTCTGGTCGTCCTGACCAAGCTACCACTCTATCGTACTGAGCTTTAAGGCAGAGTGATAATGACTTTTTATAATGATATATTTTGTATCACATAACTTAAAGTTATGTGAGCTGTTGTGGTTAAAGTGGTTTGCAAAACGGATGTAGCTGCTATAATTGTGGTCAAATACTTTTAGCTCGTTATGGTTAACCCTTTAATCATGGCAGCTTTCTTTTCTTATACTATTGGTTGGTTTGGATATATGCGTCAATCTTCTGCTCTTGATATCTTAAAAACAGGTCAAAATGTATTTTTGACTGGCTCAGCAGGTTCAGGTAAGACTTATACTCTCAACCAATATATTGATTACCTGCGCGCACGCCGTGTGCCTGTTGCCGTCACCGCCAGTACTGGAATCGCCGCGACGCATATGAACGGCACCACCATTCATAGCTGGTCGGGTATCGGTATCAAAGATGAGCTGTCTGATCGTGATTTGAGCAATTTATCACGTAAGCAGTTTTTGGCAGACCGATTAAAAGATACGGCAGTACTTATCATCGATGAGATATCAATGCTGCATGCCAAGCAGATTAATCTGGTCAGCCAAGTGCTTAAGCATGTGCGTAAGAATGACAAAGCCTTTGGTGGGATTCAAGTGGTGGTGGCAGGGGACTTTTTTCAGTTACCACCGATTGGTAGTAAGGGCGAGAGCAATCGTGAGAAGTTTGCCTTTATGTCGGAAGCTTGGCTCGATGCTAAGTTTCATATTTGCTATTTATCGGAGCAACATCGTCAAGTGAGCGAAGCGGCCAATGGCGGGCTTGATTTGGACGATATTCTGAATCAAATCCGTCGTCAAGAAGTGACTTTTGAGGCGATAGCTGCTCTAGAAGCTACTTACGATCAAGATGTTGATATCAAACGCACACGGCTATATACGCATAATCTCAACGTTAATAAAATTAATGATAAAGAGTTGACTGCGTTATCTGGTGAGATGATGCGCTTTGAAGCCACGTCTGTTGGTGACAGTAAGCTGGTTGAGACACTAAAAAAGACCGTACGTACTCAAGATGACTTGACTCTCAAAGTTGGCTCAAAGGTGATGTTTATTAAAAACAATACCGAACTTGGTGTGTCCAATGGCACCATGGGCGAGCTGATTGGCTTTGCAGCTGTCAAAGTTGATGATAGTAAAGACAATAGTGATGCCTTGATAGCAGAGGATGATGACAGTACTGATACAGTTAAAGATAATAAAAGCGCAAAAGAAAAAGCCAAAAAAGGTAAAGAGAAGCCAAAAGCTAAACAGCCAACGACACAAAAAATGCCAGTGGTTAGGCTCAATTCAGGACGCGAGGTCATTGCTGAGCCTGAAGAGTGGATCATCGAAGATGAAACGGGTGATGTGCTGGCGAGCTATGAGCAAGTGCCATTATGTCTGGCTTGGGCAATTACCATACATAAGTCGCAAGGTATGACGCTTGATGCCGCTGAAATTGACTTGTCACGTACCTTTGAGCTTGGGCAGGGTTATGTGGCACTATCACGACTTAAGTCGCTAGCAGGTTTGCAGCTGCTAGGTATGAATGACATGAGCTTGCAGCTTGATCCACTAGCACGCGGTGCAGATAAGCGGTTTTTAGTGTTGTCTGATGAAGCAGATGCCAACTATGCTATGCTTGATGAAGAGAGTATGACGCAGGCGCATGAGAAATTCATTCTTAAATCAGGCGGTACATTAAGCAAGTCAATAATTGATGCCTACGCTAACCTACAAAAAAAGCGCCGCGAACAGCAGCAAGCTCAAATAGATAAAAAACAGAAATTGGGCAATCAAGTTTCTGATAAGTCGGACAGTACATTATTAGCGACGCGGCTGTTATTAGAGGAAAGCTTGTCTATTGCGGAAATTTCTCAAGCACGGCAGCTTTCACAATCAACGATTATGCGCCATATTGGTGACTTAAAATCTCAAGATCCAAGCTTGGCTTGTGATCATCTGCGTCCAGAGGACGAGGTGATGACGGCGGTTGGCAATGCCTATGTAGCGATTAAAGTCGCTAATAATCCAAACGATTTTAATGATGATGGCAGTATTAAGCTACGTCCGATATATGATCATCTAAAGCAGAGTATTGACTATAATACGATTCGCTTGGCACTGATTTTTATTACGCCATAGCATTTAACAAATCATTTGTATAAGAAGTCTTAAGTTCCGTTAGTATTCTATTGGTTGTACTCCATTTTAGCGTTGAACTTGCAGCGCTCAATTCTTTTTTATATCTTATAGCGATAATTTGTTATGCCTGATTTTTCTAGTGCTACTTACCGTTTGACATCTAACCCTGCTACAGCAGGGTTTCATACGACCAGTGACCAGACTCAGCCTTTACGAGTGGCTATCAATGGTTTTGGTCGCATTGGTCGCAATGTGCTGCGCGCGCTACTAGAACGCTTTGAGGTACTAGGACGCGCCATTCATGTGGTGGCGATTAATGATTTAGCACCGGCTGAGACGTTATTGCATCTACTCAGGTTCGATAGCACGCATGGACGCTTGAGTCGATTGGGCGTTACTGCTGATATCGTACAAGATGGCATCACCGATCGTCAGCAAAAACCTTGTGCAGCGGCAGAAAACGACATTCAGCTGTGCTTAACCAAAAACAGTCTCACTTACTGCATCCGTTTATTATCAAGAGAAAACCCGACAACACTGCCATGGAAAGATTTGCAGGTCGATGTGGTGCTTGAGTGTACTGGAAATTATCGCTCATACGAGCAGGCAAGCTTGCATATAGAGGCGGGTGCTAAACAAGTAATTATCGGTGCTGCTCCCTTTGACCATGTCGATGCTTGTATCGTGATGGGCGTCAATAGCGACACCTTAACGCGTGATTTGCCGATTATATCGAGCGTCTCTTGTACCACGCAAGCATTGGTACCGCTGATTGATACCCTTGATAAGGCATTTGGTGTTGAATCGGCTATGATGACCGAGATTCATGCAGTGACTGCCGATCAAACCGTACTTGATCAAGCGCATCGTGACTTAAGGCGTGCGCGAGCTTCTGGTTATAATATTATTCCGACGACTTCAAGCAGTATCGCTGCTACGGAGCGCGTGCTGCCTAATATGGTAGGTAAGATAAATGGTCACTCTATCCGCGTGCCAACCATTGATGTGGCGGCCATTGATGTGACTTTCGTGTTCGATACGCCAAACGTTAGTATTGAGGCTATTCGAGACGCACTGAAAACTGCCAGTGAGGGTAGTTTGATAAATATTATGGCTTATACCGATGAGCCATTGGTTTCAAGTGACTTTATTCATCAGACTGAATCGCTCATCATTGATGGTCAACAGCTGATGCAAGTAGGTGAGCAGCATAAGGTTTTTGCTTGGTATGACAATGAATGGGGCTACGCTAATCGCATGCTAGATATGTGCTTGCATCTTGCCTCAAGCAAGTCTTAGACAAGAAATTAAAAGCTATTAATAAATTAATTTAACTTTTTTAAGATTACTGCTTGCATTCTCATTTCAGATCGCTATAATGATGCACAAATGGAGACGTGGCAGAGCGGTTGAATGCACCGGTCTTGAAAACCGACAAGGGTTCATAGCCCTTCGAGAGTTCGAATCTCTCCGTCTCCGCCAAATTCGAAAAGCCCCAATCAGCAATGATTGGGGCTTTTTTTATGATGCTTTTTATAAATTATCTGAATCATACCTCTTATTTTATTAACGACTCATCAAACTCAATTTCCTGTCCATCTACTAAAACCAGTTTACCTTCACTAATATCAATACTTATCCCTGTGTTGTTTTTAATGGCACGCATGACATTGATATCTTCAATACTGCTGTCGATTATTATTTTGCCCGATTGTTCAGGCTCAATAGGTGGCTCGAACTGCGTCAATGGCACATTAAAACTTTTACTTTTGGTCAGCCGCTCTTCTTTCATAGTCAGTGTGCCTTTGAAGCTTTCGATAGCCACTTTGCCATGATTTGAAAGCATAAAGTGGAGCTTCACTTGGTTTAAGCTATCGCTATCGCTAGTTTTGACCGGCAGTAGGGCGATCGGATAATTTTGGACATTAGCACTTTCAGCATGTTGACTGGTCACAATCGAACTTTTTTTACCCGTTGGATTGTTTGGATGTCGGCGCTCATATTCGCGCTGTTGTACCAAGGCTTGCTTAATGGTGATACGCGGCATAGCACCTGATTCATAAGCACCGCTGAGTTTCATACGCAGCATATAGCGGCTTAAAAGCTGCCTATCACCTTCAGGTAAACGCTCAAAAGTATTTCCCAGTTTCTGTTGCCATTGATCAGAGTTGGTCGGTATGGTCTGCTTAGTGGGGTCAGTTTGCGGCTGTGAGCAGCCATTGATGACAGGCAGCATCGCTAAAGTTAGCGTCAAGAATATAGCTTTATTTAAACGTTTATATAAACCAATCATCTGATACCTCCTTGTAAACCTGTATAGATAGTAATGTCTGCTATCTTAATCTATCGCGTCTAAGGGTTGTGTATGTTTATTTATCGATAAATACAATATTAGGTTTTTGAGATGAGGCTTTGTGAGGTAAGAGTAAGTGGTTTTGAAGTTGGATTTTTTAAGATAGCAATAAAGGAGCTTACTTTAAAAAAGAGCAGCGGGTTTCGCAAGTGAATCAAGTCCAAGATATTATTGCAGGTTGCAAAAAAAAGACCAAGCGCCGTTAGGCTAACTTAGTCTTTATTAATATTGACAGCATTGATTGCTTAAACGTTTAAAAGCTACTTATTGTCTTGTAGCTCAGACAATGGATGGGTGATATTGTTATTATGGGTGACGACAATCGCCTCATCAATAATGCGTTGGCTCACACCTTTTTTGCGCAATGTCTCAATAAAAACCTCATCATGTGCGAGCGTATAATCTTGATGATCGCGATCGAGACCTTGACGAATATACAGTCGAATCAAACCTTGAATACGCTTAAAGCCGAGCTCTGATGCAGTTGCTGTTAAAAGCTCAATCATCTCTTCAGATAGGCGAATGCTGACAGGGCGCATGATTTTTTGCGGATGATCAGAAAACTTATTTTTTATACGTACAGGTATCATAATAAACCATTACTATTAGTGAGTAGGGATAAAGCACTCAAGCAAAGCCGACTTGGTTACATCTGCCTTTACCATACAACAAAAGTAGCTAAAAGGACACCGTAGCCGCATTAATAACCATATTAATCGTGCAACAGTAAAAGCCAAAAACGTCAACCATAAAAAAACCTCCATCAAATGAATGATGAAGGTTTTTAGTATATGGCTCTCCAACCTGGGCTCGAACCAGGGACACACGGATTAACAGTCCGTTGCTCTACCAACTGAGCTATTGGAGAATAGATGGTCATAACGACAAGTTTTACAAAGGCTTTAATAAGCACAATTGCTTGTCTTGTTTGCGTTATGTGGGGCACATTTTAGCCAAGTAGCTACAGGCTGTCAACCTTATTATGAGATTAATTATAAATATAGTCGTAATCCATCCAAAATCAGCGGTTATGGCGTTGAAAGTCGGTATCCTATTGCATGGTTTTATGAAATGCGCCAGCAATGCCAGAGACAGACAATACAAAATAAAATTAATATGCCGATAATCACCTGCTACTGCTATCCTTTTGAGAGTGTATCGACTATATCGTTTATTTGAAAATAAAAACCATCGCTGCATAATAGAACGGGCATTATCTATCAGAGCAAAAAAATATTAATAACGTACAATGTAAAAGGTAAGATATTAAGGATAAAAAAGTGACCACATTAAAATATATTGCTCATTATTCTGAGCAAATTCAAAGCCAAGCCGCCATGCTCATTAGTAGTGGCAGATTAGGCGATTATTTGAATAAAAATTATCCAGATAAACACCAGATACAAAGCGACAAAGCGCTATACCAGTATATCAATGATATAAAAAGTCAGTATATGCGTAAAAGTAACTCGCTGACCCAAGTGACTTATAATAGTAAGCTTACCGTGCTCAAACATGCACTGGGTATTCATACTTATCAGTCTCGCGTGCAAGGCAGTAAACTCAAATCGCATAATAGCATCACGGTGGCAAGCTTGTTCAAAGAAGCGCCGCCTGAGTTTTTGCGTATGATTGTCGTGCATGAGTTGGCACATTTTAAAGAGCAAGAGCATAACAAGGCTTTTTATCAGCTGTGCTGTCATATGGAACCGGACTATCATCAGTTGGAGCTGGATACGCGTTTGTGGTTACATTGGCGTGAGCAGTAATTTAGCTTATTTATCATAATAAGACGGTTTTAAAAGTAGGATAAGCTATGAGTGCGTCAGCACAGCAAGAGGTTTTTGGCAGTAAGAAAGCATGGATTATTCCTTTGCTTTGTTTATTGGCAGGCGGCGCCTTAATCGGCATTTCTACCAATTTAGCAAAATATGCAGGCGAGATTGGTTTGACGCCACTGGCATTTCTCTTTTGGTCGATCACGGGTGCTGCATTCATTTTGTTCACTTATGCGCTTCTACGTCACGAGTTACCACCTTTAAATAAGCCTATTCTCAGGTATTATTCGATTGCAGCATTGGTAAGTATTGCAGCTTCCAACTTAATATTTTTCTCAGCGATTCCGCATGTCGGTGCAGGTTTTGTTGCTTTAATTATCTCCTTGCCGCCGCTCCTTACTTATCTTGCAGCAATCGTACTTCGGATAGAGCAATTTACCAAGCTTCGCGCGCTTGGCGTGGTCGCGGCTCTTGCTGGGGCAGGGGTATTGGCGGCCCGTAAGTTTTCTGCACCAGATGCGAGTGTGTTTTGGATTGTTTTAACTCTTTGTGGTCCTGTTTTATTGGCCATTGGCAATATCTATCGAACGTTGTATTGGCCAAACAACCTCTCTGCCCCCGCGCTCGCTCCCGGTATGCTGATAGCCGCTTCAGGGTTACTTGGCCTAGTCAGTATCATTCCTAGTTACTCACTTACTGTTCCGATAGCCGAGCTTTTACCGCTTTGTTTAATCATCGTGCAAGCGTTCGTCTTTGCTGGTCAGTTTTTACTACTGTTCTTACTACAAAAAACGGGTGGTCCAGTGTTGTTGAGCTTATTAGGCTCGGTAGGAGCAGTTGTCGGTGTACCTGTCGCTATTTTCTTACAAGGCGAAACCCCACCAGAAGGGCTGTTTTTAGGTGCTTCATTGATAGCGCTCGGTGTGATATTGGTCACCTATGGTGGAGTGAAAATGACGGAATCACCGACAGAGGAAATATAAGATAATGATAGAGACGCTTAATAATAATCTACTCGGCAAAATATGGACGATGTCATATATTGTTGAATATTTGGTAATTAAATATCGTTAATCTTTTTAATGGGATCTGGTTGAAAAAACTACTTTGAAATAAGCTATTTAACAGCAGTCGATTGACCATAAGTCTATTTGTTAGATAAAAAATCACGTTAATAGAGTAGCGCTTTAAGATGTATATTTGTATCGATACATTGACTAGATAAGAGCACTGACATAGTATCGAGTATCAAGATATTCTACATAGTGTTATAAATAAGGGTGAAAATTATGTCAAATAATTCTTTAAATAACAAAGATATGGATAGTGATCTATTAGAATCTTCTAAGAAAAATACTCTAGATTCTGACAAGAAGGACAAGTCTGACAAGAAGGACAAGTCTGACAAGAAGGACAAGTCTGACAAGAAGGATAAGTCTGACAAGAAGGATAAGTCTGACAAGAAGGATAAGTCTGACAAGAAGGATAAGTCTGACAAGAAGGATAAGTCTGACAAGAAGGATAAGTCTGACAAGAAGGATAAGTCTGACAAGAAGGACAAGTCTGATAAGAAGGACAAGTCTGATAAGAAGGACAAGTCTGATAAGAAGGACAAGTCTGATAAGAAGGACAAGTCTGATAAGAAGGACAAGTCTGATAAGAAGGACAAGTCTGATAAGAAAGATAAGTCTGATAAGAAAGATAAGTCTGATAAGAAAGATAAGTCTGATAAGAAAGATAAGTCTGATAAGAAAAAACAAGCTAAAAAGAAGAATGAAAAATGAGTCTGAAGTCTGTGAAAAAGCTATTATTGTAATGTTTATTAGGTTCTTGGATGATAAAACCCTAAAGAGCTGGAAGCTAATGTAAAAGAAAACGGCAATAATACCGCTGACAATAAAGAAGAGTTACCAACGCATGATAGACCAATCAGAAATCTGATTATTAGCTTAACCAGTAAATATCATTGTGTTATCGATCCAATTCTAGACGTTAAAATTAAGCGTTTAGAGTTGGATTTTTTATTGTCATTTTTGGGGTATGCTCTAAAAAACTTCGATTGTTCCTATCATTTAAAATTATGACAATAAAAAAGTAGTGGGGGTATTTTATCTTAAAAAACCAACCTGATGAATACGTTAGGCTTTTATATGCATGAAACTGACCAAGCAGATTAATGGACACGGCTTTTTAAACAAGGTAAGCACACCTATATTAGGTGTGCTTATATCATCGGCAGCAGAGCTTGTTTTAGGCTTCTTTCTTCACGCTTTTCTTTAAGCTTTTTTTCAAAAAATGGTCAAATATAAACGGGCCAAACGGTAAGAATGAGCCAAGTACGCCCGCTGGTATGGCCCAAAGAGGCATTTTTATTCTCATAGCAGCGCCAATAAGTACTACGATGTAGGCGATGAATAATATACCGTGTGCCATACCGAGGTATTTCACCCCTTCTGGGATGCCCATCATGTATTTTAGAGGCATAGCGATGCCGATCAATAATAAAAAAGAAGTGCCTTCTAGGTAACCCATGATCGTGAGGTTTTTTAACGTGGTGTTTTGTTCTTTTCTAAGGTTGAGCACTTGCTTGATATTTGGCTGAGCTTGAGACACTGTATTTTCCTTTTATGGTATCAATAAATAATTTAGGGTCATTTAATGTCGCTATGATACTGGCTCTGCTCAGTGCTTTGAAGCGTTAGTTTGTGTCAGCTGCTATTCTTAAAAAAGCCAGTCTATCGTATTTAAGTTCTTGAAGACGATGAAAAACCGCCTCAATCCTCTTATATTTTTTTATTTAGCAGTAATCGTAGGTCGCTACTTACCAACAATTCAACTACCTAGTTGACACAGTCAATCATCTTTTATATAGTTGCTGGTGTCAACTAAATAAAGAGATTTCTATGCCGGATAATTTATTAAGTGAAACATTACACCAATTGATGCACATCTATACCAATCTACTGCGTGAAGGTATCAGGCGTCAAGAACTTGAATTATCAGTCACCCACATTAGAACCTTGAAATGCGTCTGTCATGATTTACAAAGTACCACACAGTCTATTGCTAAACGAATAGAGCGTGATAAAGCCCAAATTACCCGTGCGCTGAATGATCTTTTGGCAGCTGATTTAATCTTTAAGACAGATAATCCATTAGATGGTCGTAGCCAGTTGCTACAGCCGACCGCTAAAGGTAAAGGTGTGATGGTAAAGCTTGATGCAGCAGAAGATTGGGCTAGAAAGCAACTTACTCAAAATTTAACGACCGCCGAGCTGACATTATTTTTTCGTGTCAGCCGTAACATGATCGACAATGTTAAGAATAGTCAAACTAGTGGAAAAAATATATGAATAACACTTCAATTAATATAATAAATCAAAAACCAGTACGAGAAGTAATGACGGTTACAGATAAGCAAGTGCTTACCCCGCATTACATTCGCGTCTATCTCACAGGGCAGCCAGATACTATTACCAACATTGCCACCATGACCGTTGGCGCAAATAACAAACTACTCATACCTGTAGATAAAACCCAAGCACTTGATCTAGATGACCAAGCTAATTTTACTAAACGTACTTATACGCACCGTGGTGTGGACATCGAAAAACAACACATCTGGATTGACTTTGTTGCCCATGGTGATGAGGCGCCTGCCTCAGGATGGGTAACACATGCTCAAGTTGGCGATGAGCTCGGTGTGCTTATGAACCCGAAAAAGAAATCACTTTATCCGGCAGCAGATCACTTTCTACTCGTTGGTGATGCTACCGCTATACCGGTACTTGGGTCAATACTGGAAAGTCTGCCTGACACTGCGACAGGGCAATGCGTCATCGAGGTTCACAGTAAAGAAGATGAACAGGATTTGCCAACCTCGGCCAATATTGAGATGACATGGCTACACAATTCACATCCTATGCAAGGCAGTCAATTAGCTGATACGCTCAAGTCTCTCACCCTACCAAGTGCTGAGCTAAGCCGATTTGCTTATGTCGCTGGCGAATTTTCGTCAGTTAAAGCCATCCGCCACTATCTGAAAGGCGAGAAAAAGTGGTCGAAAGATGAGTTATATGCTTTTTCCTATTGGAAAGCGGGCGTTGCTGAAGACAAATCTGCGAGTGATAGACTCGCAGAAAAAGAGGCAGAATAAAGAGTACTGCTTTACTGTTCTGTAAATAATAAAATAATCTTTTAAGATTATTGAATGTCCAATATCAGCTTATTTATAGTGATGCGCTATCTAACATAGTCAGTTCAAAATAAAATACCTACGATTGTCACAACACTGTGCTGGTATAAGTTTTTCTCGCTTGCTGTGCACTGCGCCAGACAGAGGCTTCAAAAAATTCATACCAGCAATACTGTATTATTTTTAAAGTGAATCGACTATACACCGATTGCGAAACAATGAAATTGTTATAATTACTGTAATTGTCATGAGTCTTCAAGCGCCTAAATCTTGATAACCAGTCTCACTGGGGCGTTCTCTTTAATTAGAGTTTTCTAAAGCAGGATATAGTGAGTTAAATAAAAGAAAACTTGCTACTTTTATATTAATTCAGCCAAATCTGTAAGTTTATTCAACACAATATCAGGTGCATATTTCTCAAGCTGCCCTTTAGTTTGCGCGCCGGTTAACACCCCGATACATAGACCACAGTTAGCATTCTTTCCTTCTTCAATATCAATACCGCTATCACCAGCTTTCAAAACTTGCTGTGGATCTGCAATGCCACACTTGTCCATTGCAAGGGTAATCATATCTGGCGCAGGACGGCCATTCTCCACATCATCTGCTGTAATTAAAGCATCGATCTCGTGACCTACTGACCATCCTAAGATAGTCAAAATCTTATTGGCGGTTGTAGAATCATAGCCGGTATTAAGAACGACTTTTCTGCCTGAATTTTTTAAACTGTCAAACAAATCAAGCATACCATCGAAGGTCTTCACCGTCTCTTGAGTATAGGCTGGTGCTAAGGCTGCTTTAAATGTATTAAAAGCCACATCTGTCCATTTTTCTATATCAACAGCAAGCGTATTATCATTTTTTAACCGCTCGTTAAGTATATCGCTAATCGCTTGACGCTTTTCTTTGCCTGCCCCGAACTCTAGACACATAGCCAAATTGACTTGCGTATCAGTCTGCCCAGCCTCTTGTAAGGTGTGATTAATGGCATCACGTACGGTTTTATAGACTAAATTATCTTCATTAACGGTAGTGCCTGCCATATCAAAGACACATAGCTTAATAGTGTCGAATTGCGCTTTAATATTATTGATATTTGTACCCATTATTTTGACTCCAATACTAAGTTGATTAACTCTTCACCAAAGGCGAATCCTGTCGATGCACCTGTGCCGCTAGTGATGCTACCGACGACGACGCCTTTTTCCGGAGAGGCTTTAAATACCACATTTTCTGCACTAGGGTAAACCCCTGACCAATGTTGAATAATGTCTACCTCACCAACATTCATTATTTGATGAAATTCTTTGAGAATCAAATCGTCCTGATAACTATCTCTAAACGGCAATTCTTTGTCGCTATAGTCATGGCTGTCACCAATGATAAGTGATCCATCCAGTGATTGGACGACGATTAAGTGCACGCCAGCTTTGCGTTCAGCTGGCTGGATATCATCTAACAAATGAATCAATCCTTTGGCTTCAAGTAATTGTGCAAAGCCATCATAACGAGCAAAACTTAAATCTGACATGACTGCAGCGTTTAATTTAAAGGAGGTCTTAGGCATGACGCGCAGCATATTTAGGGTACAGAGTGTGGCGTTGGCCTGCGCTAAGGTATCCGGATATAAGCTATGTAAATCAGATCCAGGGCAAACGACGCAATACCTAGCATGCAGCGTACCGCGACTGGTATGAACCACGGGTAACTCAATAGAATGAACCGCTGTTTTATTGTAAAAATCAACACCCTGCGATTGATTTAACCAGTGGGCTAATTTACCAATAGCAGTATTTGACTCGACTCTAAGCTCGTGAGGACTATACAGAACACCCAAACCCTCTTTGAGATAAGGGGCTTGCTCATTTATTTCAGCTTGACTCAATAGGTGACACGATTCGCCCATTTCCGTCTTTAAAAATGCTTCAGCGACGCTCATTGCTTCAGGGCGCTGGATAAGCATATGCAGACCGCTATGCTCAACCTCGATACCTGCTTGTGGGGCAATCTCTGCCCAGATATTACGTGAGTGCATTGCCCGTTGCCAATGCTCGCCACGGCGTTGACCACTGACGGTGACAAAGCCAAAGTTGCGAACGGATGCATCCTTATTCTGCGACTCACGCTCTACCAGCGCCACGCTCAGACCTTTTTTAACCGCCGCATAGGCACTGGCAAGACCAACAATACCGCCACCGACGACGACCACATCATATGGTTTGTCAGATAACTCAGTCATTAATTTCATAATAATTATTCTTCTTAAAAGTTATGTTTGAAGTGTAAAGTTTATTTAGAAAGTGCTTATATATGATATAAAAATATGAGTAGATAGCTTACTTAAACAGTAGTTTCTACTAGCAGGTTCTACTGACTGGCTTGCCCATGAAAAAACCCCCGATGCTTGTCCAGTAGCTCAGCCGTTAGCGGTTCACTGTAAATCTTGCTATTTTTTATTTGATTCTCAGATGGAACCATTTCGCCCTCATAGACCACGTTTGGATATATTTTTAGCAGATTGGGTCGTGCATTTTTAACGATAATTTCGGCCATTTTCATCGCATTTGGATTGGTGTTAGCGCCTTTATCAATCACCGCGAGCGACTCAGTCAAAGTGTAGTTACCTTCACTAGGATCGACAAAATCAATGGGTAAGCCTTTATCTTTGTTGGCGATTGCTTGATGACGCAAACCGAAACCAATGGGTACTTCACCCGCCATGACTTTTTTGATTGGCCCTGACCCTGATAGCTCTAAGTTTGGCCCCGCGTTTTCGCGGATACGGTTCATGATTTGCTGCCCTTCAGCACCCATGCCATACGTAGCAGTAATGTCCTGAATAAATAACCAACCAGTTGATGAGCCATTTGGATCAACCATCGCAATTTTATTTTTATAGATAGGCTTTGCCAAATCTTTGGCACTGGTCGGTCTAGGCAGATTTTGCGCTGCCATCTCTTTAGTATTTAAGATGATGGCACCAGTGAAGCCTAATATTGGCGCATAGTACTTTGGGACAGCTACTTGCGGCTTTACTTCAAAGGTTAACTCTTTAAACATCGGCTGCTTGGCTTGAGCGCTCTCTAAATAAAACGAGCTCATAGTGACCATATCCGCCTCAATATTATTACCTTCAGCCAATAAACGACCACCCAGCTCGCCGGTGCCAAACGATTGAAAGACATATTGACCTTCATATCCTGCTTCATTTAAGACATCTTGAATGACCGCTACCGCCTCTTGGTCGGCATTGCTATAAATGACCACTTCTTCTACATTACTGCTACTATTTCCCTCTATAGACGGCGAGCTACAACCAGCCAACATGATCCCGCAGGCAAGACTCACCATTAACGTCTTAAATAAAAACATCATTTATCCTATATATTTTGTTGAGATTTAAATTATTAAAAAGTTAGTTATTGAAAAACGGCTGATATAAAAGTTATCGATAGATTAAGCAGCCGTTGCTGTAACAGTCGTTTCGGCAGTTATTTTCGTTGTACCATAAAACCGTTTGCTATGAATGTGACGGATAATGGCAAATAGAATCAGTGCGCAAATATTGGTCACCAATATCATAAGCGATAAGATAAAAATCTCATTAAAACGTGCAAAATGCTGCAATTCGACAATCTTGGTGGTTAACACCATGGTTTTGGCACCAGAGATAAAGATGACGGCACTGATCGTGACCATAGCGCTGATAAAGTAAAACGAAGCCACTTCAATCAAGGTAAAAAATGAATTGGGAATGACAATGCGGCGTAGTGACGTAAACCATGAATCACCCAATAAACCAGCGGTCGTCTCCCAGCCTAAGTTCATTTTCGACAACGCGTTTTTACTCATAAGATAAGGAGTAGAGAAATAGTGAATGATGTTGCTTATCACGATAATAAAGATAGTGTTGGCGACCGCTGAGCCTGAAAATACCATGAGGTAGGCGATACCAACGACCATCCCAGGCACTGTATTGGTCACCAATGCTGAGCTCTCAATACTGAATTTGCCAAGTTTGAATAAGTTTGAGCGCTCGTATAATAAAGCCGAAAAGTAAGTAATTAAGGTACCAAAAACCGCTGTCAATACCGCCACAAGTAATGAGTTCTTATAGACTCGCATCAGATTGGCAGACTCTAAAGCCTTGCTGACGATCTCAGTACTAAACTCCATCTGATAAGGCCATGACTTAATCCATGGGATGATAAATATCACGGCAAACACCAATAATAGTGAAGCTAAAATAACACTAGATATCACCGCTAAAACTCGGTCTTTTATTTTTGAGCTAGGCAAATCAATTTTTTCAACCGAATCGTAGCGGATGTTAAAGCGTGCGACATACCACAATATGGCGATACTCAATACCGATGGAATAAGCATAAATAGCGCGACTACCGCTCCTTTTTCAAAGGAAGGAGACGCCCCGAGTATCTGGGTATAGAGCTCAGTGGCAATAACGTTATATTGACCGCCTATTGATGCCGGAATACCAAAGTCAGTAAAGGCTAAAAAGAAACATTGAATTAATGCTGCTGCGAAGGTGCCAATCAAAGGCCGAATTACGGTTATATCAAATTGGCGAAGATGAGAATCCCCCATTAGTTCTGAGACAATGACGAACTTTTTATCCAAATACTGAAAGGTATTATTGAGTAATAAAAAGGCAATGGGCAAGGTGTAGATGGTATAACCAAGCCACATCCCATAAAAACCGTATATTTCTTCAAACAGCTGAAAGCCAATAATCTGAGTCAGTAACCCTTGTTTACCAAAGGTGTAGATAATGGCAAAGCCGTAAGTCACCGTTGGCAGTAGCATAGGGAATAAAGCGGCAAGCTTAATGAACTGTTTAAAACCTTTGGGCAGGTTGGTCCAATGCACGGTATACGCCAAAACAAAAGCAAGTAGTGTGGCACTGAGCGCGCTAATCGTCGCGACAGAGAAGCTATTGAGCATGATTTGCTTAAAGCTATCCGTACTAATAATGCTGGTATAGTTCTCTAGTCCAAGCCCATCGCCGACATTAAAGGACAGTGCCAACATTTTGACTAATGGCACAAACATAAAGGCGATAAATAAAATACTAACAAATAGCCAAATTACTTTTACGAGTGGTGGATTGCTGAGTTTCATAATTATCCAAGACGATCAAATGGTCAAAGGCTCTCATTCACGGTATTTCTAGTTAGCATTAACTGATAGCGGCATCTTTTTCTTTTTTCTTATTGCTGTCGCTGATAGCACTAGCATTACTACTACTAGCATTGGCATAGCGATGACCCACAACGGCATCATCCTGACCGTAGTGCTGGCTTTGGGTGTATTTACTTAAAGGATCGACTTGCGTGGTATCGTCTGCAAATAAACTTAAGATATTTCGACGCTTAATATTGAGCTGATTAAGAATGAAATTTTTGACGAAGTCATTGGCAGGATTACGAATAATCTCAGTAGGTTTGGCGAATTGCGCCACTTTGCCATCCGATAGCAGTAGGATGCGATCAGACAGCGTCATAGCCTCTTCGGGATCGTGTGTGACGATTAATGTGGTCAGCTGATAGCGTATTGAAATCTCACGAATACGTTCTTTGATGGTTTCTTTAATGACGCCATCTAGCGCAGATAATGGCTCATCTAATAGTAGGATTTTAGGCTTCATAACCAAGGTGCGCGCGAGTGCTACTCGCTGCTTTTGACCGCCGGACAGTTGACTGATACGCTTATTGAGATGGGCTTTGATATCAAGTAAGTCGACCAGTTCATCGACTTCTTGTTGCGTGCTGACATTGGGATTGTTACGTAGACCGTATTCGATGTTTTGTTTGATATTGAGATTTGGGAATAAAGCATAATCCTGAAAGACGATATTAAAGCCTCTTTGCCTCATCGGTACACGAGTAATATCCTCGCCGTTATAGGCCAGCCGACCGTCATTAATATCAGTCAAACCTAAAATAATATGTAATAAAGTCGTCTTACCGCATCCAGAAGGTCCTAGTATCGAGACGATCTCGCCCTTATTAATTTTGAGTGAAATATCTTCAAAGATAACTTTGCCATCATATTTTTTAGTCACACCTCTGAGCTCTAACATATCAACCAATCCAATCACTTATAATTAACAATTTAATTACTTGTCTTGCATAGGTCGGTAGTGTAGCTAGCAATTATGACACTTTGATTAAGGCAAGATGACAATACGATGACATGTCAGTCTGCTGTCGATGCTAATATTGTCACAGAAGAGGGGACGCAAAGGACAGCTATGTACAAAGATTAAACCGAACTATTATCTCATCATGTATGACGTTAAAATGATTGGTTTTTATAAAAGCGTACTTCACGAACTGTCACTGCGGGCACTACTGATGTTGGACTAGAAACCGGATACAAAGCGATTGAAGATTGGCACAAACTTTAATCGTTGAGCTTTTATTAGCTGTCCGAATTTATTATGCCACTACAGTGCTATAAATCGCCAAGACAGATATGGTTTGTTTATTATCGTCAAGCTGCTTGATTAAAATCTCCCAAGTTTGTTTGTACAGATTTGACGGCAGAAGTCAGTTGTCATGACTGGTTACGATTATTTAAAACCAATCTTAGTGCATGGCTAAAAAAAGGAGTATAAGTATTATCGTTACTCCTTTCATGGAATTAGGCTATGCATCCAGCCCTACCGTACCGGTTATTGAATAAGCTCACTATTTTTATTAGTCTAATCGGAGTCGGGGTTGCCCTAATCGATAGTGGCTTTACACTATCAACTTGGCTACAGCATATTTTTCACCTTTTCTACTTAACCATCATTTTATTAGGGTTTGTCGCCACGGTTTGGCGCTATGTGCGCGCAAAGACACGGCTGTCTGTAAATAAAGTGGCCGTTTTTGATTTAGTAACCAGTGTGGCCATTTTGGTTTTACTAGCAGTACATTTCACTGAATTAGCGCGTTCAGGGCTATCGATGCCGGTTGATGGTTTTATTGCTATTAAGATTGCCGTGTTTGTCACTTTCATTCGTGAAATATCCGACAATAACTTTAGTCTTAATCGTGCCTTTTTAAATCCCGGTCAGTTTTTCATCTTGAGTTTTTTATCAGTGGTATTGGTTGGGGCTTTACTATTGATGATGCCCAACGCGACCACTGAGCCTATATCCTTTGTTGATGCGCTATTTACTGCTACCAGCGCGGTCTGCGTCACCGGGCTAATTGTGGTAGATACGGCAACGCGTTTCACTACTTTTGGGCAAGTGATTATCATAGGGCTGATTCAAATTGGCGGGCTTGGCATTCTGACCTTTGTGACTTATTTTAGCTACTTTTTTAAAGGTGGCGTCAGTTATGAGACCCAGCTCAGTATCAGTGAAATGACTTTCTCACGGCGCTTAGGCGATATGGTCACGACCTTAAAGTCTATTTTATATGTCACCTTTGGCGTTGAGGCGCTGGCAGCCATTTTGATTTATATCAGCATTTATGATTTACCCGGTATGAACTTCTCTGAACGACTATTTTTTTCAGTCTTTCATGCCATCTCCGCCTTTTGTAATGCAGGCTTCTCTACCTTTAGTGCCGGCTTATATGATGATTCGCTACGCTTTAATTATCCGTTACAGCTGATTATCAGTACTACCTTCTTATTTGGTGGCATGGGTTTTATCATTGTCGTCAACCTACTGCGCTATTTACGTCATCGTGCCCAAAGGGCGCTCCATCCTCATGATCCGCGTTATGGCTATCAGCCGTGGCTGCTAAGTATTAATAGCCGTATCACTTTGATTACCTCTGGTGTTTTATTGCTGATCGGGCTGATTGGGGTGTTGATGTTTGAATATAACGGCATACTGGCTGAGCATAGCAGTTTTTATGGCAAGGTCATCACGGGGTTATTTACGGCTGCGACCCCGCGTACGGCAGGATTTAATATTGCGGATATGGACGCGCTGGCATTCCCGACCATTATGCTGACCATTTTTTTGATGTGGATTGGGGCGTCCCCGAACTCAACAGGCGGCGGCATCAAAACCAGCACCTTTGCTATTGCGGTCTTAAATACCTTGAGCTTAGCGCGCGGTCAGACCAAAGTTGAAGTATTCCAACGTGAGATCGCCGACATCTCTATTCGTCGGGCATTCTCGATTATGTGGTTGTCGTTATTGGTCATTGGACTGGGCGTGACGCTCATCAGTTACGATCAGCCCGAGCTTGATTTGATTAAAGTTATTTTTGAATGTTTTTCGGCATACAGCACCGTAGGTCTCAGCTTAAACTTAACCGCTGATTTATCGACCTTTAGCAAGCTTGTGGTCTCAGTGATTATGTTTGTTGGGCGCGTCGGCATGTTGACTATTTTTGTTGCCCTACTTAAAAACAGGCATCAACGTAACTATCGTTATCCAACCGAAGAGATTACTATTAACTAATCATGACGCATCGCCACAATTGCTGCATTTACGATTGCATAAGTGACAAGGAATATTATGAAATATATCATCGCAGGTTTAGGAAGTTTTGGCTCCTCGCTCGGTATGGCGCTGACCAGCCAAGGTCATGAGGTCATTGCTATCGATAGCAGCATGCAAAAGGTCGAAGCTTATAAAGAGCTTATCACCCATACCATTTGCATGGATGCTACCGATGAGTATACGGTCAATGGTCTACCGATTATGGATACAGATATCGTCGTGGTGGCGATTGGTGAAGACCAAGGGGCAAATGTGATGGCGACGGCACTGTTTAAAACCTTGAAAGCCAAGCGTTTAATCAGTCGTAGTATCAACCCCCTGCACGAAAAAGTCTTACAAGCGATTGGGGTTGATGATATTTTTCATCCCGAAAAAGAATCAGCGATGCGCTGGGCAAAACGGCTATCGCTACGTTATTTCGTCGACTCGTTTAGTTTAACGGAACACTTTAGTATCGTTGAGATTAGTATCCCAGATATTCTAATCGGTAAAACCATTGCGGCTTTACAAATGGAACAGAAATTTAATCTTAAACTGCTAAGTACCATGCGCTATGAGCATTATGAAGACAGCTTTGGTCGCCCCCAACGCAAGCCCGATATTCAGGGTTTAGCAACGCCCGAGCAAGTGCTGGAAGCAGACGATGTGCTAGTGGTCTACGGTGCTAACAAACATATCAATCAGTTTTTGCGTAGTGTTGGGGTTAAAGTACACTAATCGATAGAGGATAACGTTATGAATAAGTGCCGCATATCCGTGCTATGTATTGCTGGCTTGCTACTGTTTAGCGGCTGTGATGAGTCTAAACAAGACCCAAATGTCATGTTTTCAGAGAAGCATCAAGACCCAATTAAAGAGCTTGAAAAAACCTCAAAAAATATTGATCACAGCCAATTTGGCTATAAACAAACTTTTTATGTGCCGATTTATTCAGATATTTATACCGATAGAGACAATCGAAAGGTTTTACTGTCAGCGACCTTGAGTGTGCGCAACACGACCTTAAAAAAATCGCTATATATTAACAAGATAGATTATTACGGTACTGATGGCGAGCTTGTAAAGTCATACTTAACAGAAACCATTGAGTTACCAGCGATGGCAACTTTAAATTATATTGTCGAAAAAGAAGAAGACAAAGGCGGTTCGGGCGCGAATTTTATTATTGAAGTCGAAGGTATAGATGAAACGGTCAGACCAGTCATTGAAGCGGTAATGATTGGTAACTTCAGTAACAAAGGTTTTGCATTTAGCACGGAAGGTACGCCGGTTGTGCATTAATAGATTTATACCAGTGGAAGGCTGTTTTTAGCGTACCGCTTTTATTTTTAACGGACTATCATTAACGGACTATTTAATGCGTTTTATGGCGTCAGTTTCAATCTGACACAGCTGCTCGAAAATAAACACAGAAAAGCCGGTTTAGAGTATTCCCATTGAGGCGTATATTAGTATGCATAGTCTATATTTAGGAGTTTAGCCATGCTAGCTTTTCATGAAAAACCGCCCTTACCGATAATTAAAATGGCAATAATCACCACTTTATTAATTGGTACTGCGCAATTATTAACAGGCTGCGACTCACAACCTTCATCTTCAAATAATGACGCCATTGCGCAAACTGATGTTACAGATAAAGGTATGGCTAAGAAAGATGAGACGTCTATAAATCCAGCGCCTATAATAGATGCTACCACTACGGATAAAACACAGGCTATAGAAGCAGTAAGTCTATTCGATGAGCAAACCGTAAGCCCGTCAGGTTACGAGAAGCTCAGCTTTGGACAGGTCATTACACCAGAGCTGTTAAGTGACCTAGGACTGACCAGAGCAGAGGGCGATAACGAACAGTGCTATTACGTCATTAATCCAACACTGAGCTATGTGGATAAAGAGTATGGTAAACGTGCCTCTGTGCTGTATCAGATTATAGATAATAAAGTTGCGCTGATCAGTATTCAGGATCCAAACATAGCGTTTTATAAAGGTATCAATGTCGGTGATTCAGCCACAGACGTTATGAAGGCGCATAATGACGCCCTTACTTACGAGGTCGATAAATATGCGGTCGATGGTGATTACTATAGTCTGATTGCTAATGTTAATTTCAAGGTAATAAAAGATAGCCAACTCGGCGAGTTATTAACAGCCGAAAATATTGAGCTTGATAATAAAGAGGACAAATTGCCTCTACAAATTGAATATCATATCAAGGGTGGTCAAAAGCTTAATGACTATAAGATTAAAACGACTGAGTGGACAGCAGATAATAAGAGACTGTTAAAAGGTGAGGTGGAAAGCATTGATATCGGTATCCCAGCCGCAATCTATCTTGTCGAAGGCTGCTCTTAAGAGGTAAACGTAAAGAACCCAGCATCTAGCTGGGTTCTTAATGATTTATAATGCTATTTTATCACTCATGTTCAATTAATGAGTCATCGCACTTTCTAAGATGGTATACGCTGCTTTGATTCTATCTGCATTAGGATAGTTTTTATTTGCTAAGATGACAATACCTGTCTTTTTAGTAGGAATATAAGCGATATAGCCGCCAAAACCATTGGTAGCGCCAGTCTTATTGACCCATACGTTATTTAAAATAGGTATTGGATGATTATCTGTCGTAATTGTCTGAGGCTTAAGCACCACCTCCGCTGAATTGCCTTCAAGCAGTGTCTCTAGCTTTGTTGGAAACTGATACATCTCCCACGCTAATCCCTGTATAAAAGTGCTCGCTTGATAATAGCCTTTTCTATTATTATCTAACGCTTGTTGAATATCTTTATCCAACGGCACTAGCCCCATATTCGCCGCCATGAAATGCGTCATATCTGCACTGGTTGATTTAATACCATAGGCTTCGGCGTCCAATATGCCGGGATTGACTCTTATCGGTTCTCCAGCAGCGTTATAGCCAAACGCATAATCCGCCATTCTATCGCTAGGAACATTAACAAAGGTATTTGGCATGCTGAGTGACGGCAGTATTTTATTTTCCATTAGCGATGTGTAATCAGAGCCCATACTTAGTGCAGAGATATAACCAAACAGCCCTATGCTGGCGTTGGAATACAGACGCTTTGAGTTTACAGGGAAGACAGGCTGCCACGATTTATAATAGCGGAGCAACTCTTTATTGTTTTTAACCTCATCAGGCACTTGAAGCGGTAGACCACCAGCCGTATAAGTGGCTAGGTTTATAAGCTTGGTATTGCCGATGGGGCTATCTGTGAGGTAAGGGATATATTTATCCACGCTATCATTTATTGACAGCTGGCCATTGAGTTCCGCATAACTGGCAGCGGTTGCAGTGAAAGTTTTACTGATAGATCCCAATTCAAAGATAGTGTTTTCTGATACAGGTTTGCGGGCTTTTTTGTCAGCCAAACCATAATGATAAAAATACGATTTACCATCAATAATGACGCCAAAGGACATCCCTGGAATATTATGCTCATCCATTAAGAGTTTGGCTTGCTGATCAACTGCACTCTTTAGACGATCATGACTGTCTGCCGCTTGTACCGCTCCAGATGTCAATGACACTACCACTAAAGCGGTAAGTCCCACTCGATTTAACGTAGTTTGAACTGATTTTTTCATTATAGAGTTACTTATCCATTCTGATAGATGTTTTGATAATCGTTTAATACTTCAATGAGTATTAAAATAGCTCTGTTCCCAATTTTAGGAATAGGGTTTCACTTTTTCATTAGCATATTCTCTCAGAATGTTGAGCCTCCGACAATCCCAGGGCGGTTTACTTTGTCTATTCCGATTTTATGTTATACCAATAATAATACTAACAAGTGATTTATAGGTTGCTTAAATCAGTAGCTTTGTACAGATGGGTCGTACAGATGGATTCAAATATGCAAAGTAAGCTATCACTCGTAATAGTAATGATCTAAAATACGTGCTATTTTTGCAGACCCTTATTGCACAACATGTATCACTTGATACATATCACACCAGCAGTAACTGACTGTCCGCTACACCAACGTAAGGTTAATCATAATGACCCCAGTAATTAGAGTCGCCATCGCCGGTTACGGCAACCTCGGCCGCGGCGCCCAAGCCGCTATCAAGCAAAGTTCTGACATGCAGTTAATCTGTGTATTCAGCCGCCGAGATCCCGCCTCCGTCACCCTAATTGACGAAAGCGTGCCTGTGTACGCCATGGACGATATTGCACAATACAAAGATGACATAGACGTGCTGATCTTATGTGGCGGCTCCAAGTCTGATTTGCCTGAGCAAGGCCCAGCGTTCGCCAGCTTATTTAATATCGTCGACAGCTTCGATACTCACGCTAAAATCCCTGAGTACTTTGCAGCGCTTGATGTGCCTGCTAAGGAAGCTGGAAAAGTTGCCATGTTGTCCGTAGGTTGGGATCCCGGTCTGTTTTCCATCAACCGCTTATACGGTGAAGCCATTTTACCGGTCGGAGAAACCTATACCTTTTGGGGCAAAGGCTTAAGCCAAGGACACTCAGATGCAGTACGCCGCGTGGATGGTGTTAAGTCAGGCGTGCAATATACCATTCCCTCAGAACCTGCCATGGCACGGGTACGTAACGGTGAGCAGCCAACGCTAAGCACACGCGAGAAGCACACCCGCGAATGCTATATCGTACTGGCAGATGGCGCCGATGCCGATATGGTACGTAATACCATAGTAACCATGCCGGATTACTTTGCCGACTACGACACCGCAGTACACTTTATCGACCAACAAACTTTTGAGCGTGAGCACCGCAAGATGCCCCACGGCGGCTTCGTTATTCGCAGCGGTGTCAGCGGCACTGAGCAAGACAGCAACAACCAAGTGTTGGAGTTTTCATTAAAGCTCGGCAGTAACCCTGAGTTCACCTCTAGCGTGCTAGTGGCCTACGCCCGCGCTACCTATAAGATGAACATGGCTGGCGAAACTGGTGCGAAAACCGTACTTGACGTCGCACCTGGTTTATTATCGCCTAAGACACCGGCGCAGCTGCGTAAAGAACTGCTGTAAACACTAGCTCTGAACCAGAAACAAAAAAGCTCTGAGCTAAAAATAAAAAGCACCAAGCCATGAAGGCTCGGTGCTTTTTTTGTGGTCTAATCTTTGGCGCCGCTACTTTAGTTTGTGCAATAACCTCTACCATGTCAAAGTCGGTCGACCAAATCTTATAATATAACGTTATCTTATATGTATTTATTCTATTAGCTTATAGCTATTTTATAATTAAAAATAGCAAAGTAAATTTGGATAGTGGTTAACAGTCAGAGCAATTGAAACTGATAATAACCTGACAGAAACCTTTTAATATTTAATCAAGTAGTATTTTGACCTTCAGGTCGTAAACTTATCGTAGCTGCTTTATATATCAGAGAAACAGATGCTTGGTTTAAAGAAAGAGCCACTGTGATTGCGCTGCTTGAAGCTGTGATGTTAGTATGAGGAAGGGGTTTCTAAAGCACACTTACAAATACTGGTCTAAACAAGATCTCAAAATATAAGGATACCGTTATGGGTAGTTTTTCCATTACACATTGGCTAATTTTATTGGTGGTAGTGGTAATCGTATTTGGTACCGCTAAGCTTAAAAATGCTGGCAAAGACTTAGGTGGTGCAGTAAAGGGTTTTAAAGAAGCAGTGAAAGATGAAGAAACTGAGCATACTCACAAGAAACGTGTGCTTAGCCATGAAAATGATACACAAGCAGGCAGTCAGGTTGATGATATGGAAATCAGCCCCGTCACCACTTATGATAAGCACAAAGTATGAAGCGCGCCGCTTATAAATAGCGGTACTAAGTAGTCTATTAATATGTGTGACTGTTATGTTTGATATCGGGTTTTCCGAATTACTCTTGTTTGGCGTCATTGCTTTAATCGTATTGGGCCCAGAGAAGCTGCCACAGGCCGCACGTACAGCTGGGCAATGGTATGCCAAAATGCGTCGTATAGTATCAACACTACAGTCTGAAATAGAGGCTGAGCTTGATCTAGCTGAAACGCGCCAACAAATGCAAAATGAACTTGCGAAAATCCGTCAGACTGAGTCGGATATGAAGCGTGAAATAGCAGAAATGCGCGGCAGTATGCAAAAATTTGAGCATTCACAGAACCAAAGCTTAGACGCTTCACATCAGCCAATCACCTCTTATGATAAAGACCATCAACTAGATACTTCTTCCTCGTTAATTAAACAGGAGGTGGATCAGTGAGCCTATTGAAACGGCAAAAAAGTCGACAAGAAAAGATAGCAGATTCAGAGTTTGAAGCGACAACAGATACAACACAGAATAATGAGTCAGAAGATACGTTAGGTACTCTTGGCGATATGCCTATCACTGAACATTTAATCGAGCTGCGCACGCACTTAATAAAAATATGCGTTGCCGTTTTAATTATATTTTTAGCATTGGTAGGGTTTTCACGCGAGCTTTATAATCTTTTATCAGATCCATTGGTAGCGCAGTTGCCCATCAATTCGACTATGATTGCCACCGACATAACGTCAAACTTTATGGCACCCATTCGCTTAACGGTCTTTGTCGCCGCATTTTTAGCCATGCCTTATATCCTGTATCAAATTTGGTCGTTTGTGGCTTCCGGCTTGTATGAAAAAGAGAAAAAAATCGCTATTCCCTTACTACTGTCTTCGATATTTCTATTTTATGCTGGTGTTGCTTTCGCCTACTTTATCGTACTCAAAGGTGTATTGAAGTTTTTTATCCTGTTCGCTCCGCAGAACGTTATACCAATGACCGATATTGACAGTTACCTGAGCTTTGCCCTCAAGCTATTTATGGTGTTTGGACTGACTTTTGAGATTCCAGTGGCCACCTTATTATTGGTAATGGTCGGAATCGTTTCTACTAAAAGTTTAGAAGATAAACGTCGTTATATCATTGTCGGCTGTTTTGGGGTCGCCGCGGTAGTGACACCGCCTGATGGCGTATCAATGCTGTTACTAGCGATTCCTATGTGGCTCTTGTTTGAGTTGGGTTTGTTTTTAGCAAAAATATTAATTAGAGATGAAGGAATTACCGTTTTAGCCTCAGGGAATGAAACATTAGAAAATAGCTAGCAATAGAAAGTAGCTAGCAATACCTTAAACACGCCAAGTACCTCTCTTTGATAGCTGACTCACTGGCTAAGATAAGCAAATTAAATGGACGACACCAAACTTACTATTCTTTAGGTGCTTACTCTAGACTTTCAGTAGATTATGCAAGTTTACTAAAAATACTTGTTTAATGGACACTCGCTGGTAGTGGGGCTTAGATTTTATTATCTAGCTCTCTGATTCAAATATATTGGTCTCTGATATCTCCCGAGAATTTAAATCTTAATAAGTCGAGACGGGTTCTTCTGTTTCACCACTATTTAACACTTCAGAATCATTACTACGGTTAATACCTACCTCGTCATTTGACATATCTTCGCTGACTATCGCACCATCCTCGGAAACTGCCCCAGTATTCTCAGGCATATCGTTACTTGGCAGAATAGCACTTTCCTCTCGGTTACTATGCATGGGCTCACTGGCAATAGCTATCTCAGCTGCTGCTTCTTGCTCTGATGTTTGTGAGTCAACCTCTAGAGCTGAACCTTCCATCGTTGATTCGTCTTTTTTATCACAAGCACTTAATGTTAATGCCGATGTTGCTAGTATGACAAATAGCCATTTTTTACGGGTGGTGTTTGATTGCTTATTGTCAGGGGATAGTTGGATTATGGTAGCAGTTTTTAGAGTTTTATTTATCATATTCATAATGCTCTCAGCTCTCTAGCCTAATTAGTTGTTAGTAATTTTTAAAGTTATGCTGTTAGATAAAATGCTAATCAATAAAGTTTAATTAATATCATATAACTATACTAACAATTAAGTATAGCTACCTTATTAGTTACAGCACAGTTGTGTTAAAAATTCGTAACTACCTGTCAATGAGCTATGTTTTATGGTTGGTTGAATATAAGTAGGCGCTGATTACCTAAAATAAATAAAGTAATAGCGTAAATGATGATTTATTGATTAGGCTTCCGCACTTAACGCACTCTGAGGTCTTAACCTACTGCTTCATAAGAAGATGGTTACATGCAAACATTCCGCATAAATGCTGGCTTGAAGTCATTATTAGTCTCGATAAACCGGCATAAATTTGGCTAAGAGTTGAGACGTAAATATCAAAAAAAAATCATTAATGTTAGAATGGTTTTAAGCTCTACTTCAATCAGTCTACTTTAAATTTTAGGTCACTCTTAATGATGACCGAAGCCGATCAAATAAGGTCAGATATATGCTAATCACAGAGCTGGGATATTTTGCTTTGCTGGTAGCCTTTGTGCTCGCCATATTGCAAGTGATATTACCTACATGGGGTATTTTAAAACACAATGTTGCTATGCAACGGTTAGCGCCGAGTCTAGCTTGGGCACAGTTTTCTATGATGATGCTGTCATTCGTGGGATTGATGGCAGGGTTTTATTACAATGACTTCAGTCTGGAATATGTGACCCAGCACTCTAACAGCTTGCTACCGTGGTATTACCGAGTATCAGCGACTTGGGGTGGTCACGAAGGCTCGTTATTGTTATGGATGACGATTCTGGCGACTTGGGCAGCATTAGTCTCCTTGTTTAGTCGCGGTTTGCCATTATCTATGCGCGCGCGGGTATTGGTTATTATGGCTGGCGTGCAGACGATGATGTTGGCGATGCTTATTTTCACCTCATCGCCGTTTAATCGCACCTTGCCTTATCTAATGGTCGATGGTGTAGATCTAAATCCAGTACTACAAGATCCTGGCTTAATCATTCACCCGCCAATGCTATATATGGGTTATGTTGGCATGGTCGTGCCTTTTGCTTTTTGTATGGCAGCATTGTGGGCAGGGAGGCTGGATGCAGTATGGGCACGCTGGTCACGGCCTTGGACTCAAGCGGCTTGGGGGTTTTTAACGTTAGGAATCGCTCTGGGTTCTTGGTGGGCTTATTATGAGCTTGGCTGGGGTGGCTGGTGGTTTTGGGATCCAGTGGAGAATGCTTCTTTGATGCCATGGCTGGCGGGTACGGCATTATTGCATTCATTGGCTGTTACTGAGAAGCGTGGCGTCTTTAAGGCATGGACCATTATGCTGGCCATCTTTACCTTTGCGCTAAGTTTGCTAGGTACCTTCCTTGTGCGTTCTGGCGTTATTACTTCTGTGCATTCATTTGCAGCTGATCCAACCCGAGGCCTCGTTATTTTAGTTATTTTAGCGATAGTCATCGGCGGTGGATTAATTATGTTTGCCCTGCGTGGCTGGCAGTTGACTGTTGAAAGTCAATATCGTGCGATCTCTCGTGAGTCTTTTCTAGTCATCAATAACGCCATTATCTTAATAGCGACTTTAGTCGTCCTGCTTGGTACCTTGTATCCTATCATTGCTGATGCCTTTAATTTAGGCCAAGTCTCCGTTGGTGCGCCTTATTTTAATGCTTTATTTGTACCGCTAACGTGGTTATTAATGCTCGCGATGGGTATGGGCTCGAATATTCGTTGGAAGAAGGACAGTCGACCTTTACTTGGACCGGCATTGATTATCGGTATTAGCAGTGCCGTTTTGGGTGCAATTATCAGCTATTTCGTCTATCCAGTAGCAATGTTTAATATCGCGGTGACTGTCGCGTTGAGTCTATGGGTATTGGCATGGATGTTCGTCGATATTAAAGATAAGACCAAAAATGCTAAAACTCGACTGGCTGGTATTAAACGTCTGAAAAGTAGTTATTGGGGCATGCAGACCGCCCACGTAGGCGTATTAATCGCCGCGATAGGTGTGGCATTTACCTCTAGTATGAGTATTGAAACTGATGTGGCTATGGGTGTCGGCGACAGTGTTCATGTTCAAGGTTATGATTTTGAGGTTAAAGGTTTTACAGAGGTCAAAGGCAGTAACTATGATGCGACCGAAGCCGAAGTCTTCGTCAGTAAAGATGGTCAATCGGTTACAACATTGCGGCCACAAAAACGTACTTACGTGGTGAGTATGATGCCGATGACCGAAGCTGCAATTGATGACCGACTAAGCCGAGATCTGTATGTCGCGTTAGGTGAACCTATTGCTGAAGACAGTAATCAGTGGGCAATCCGCATCTATGTCAAACCCCTTATTCGCTGGATTTGGCTGGGTTCTATTATCATGGTACTTGGTGTAGTGATATCGATGTTAGATCCTCGTTATCGTATCAAACCTAGGAAGCGTTACAAAATTCTGGAAGATGACCTTGACTATGGTATCTATGAAGACAGGCCTATAGATATAAAGTCTGAGTATATAAAGGCTGGAGTCAAATCAGTTAATAGTTCAGTTACTCAATCAGTAGAGGAGCGCTAAGGTTATGAAAAGTAAACAACTTAAACTGTGGTTTTTGATTCCGCTTATCGTGTTTATTGGTTTCATTATTATGCTTTTTTTTAGACTGGGTAAGCCAACGGAGATCGTGACCAACACAGCACTCGAACGTCCAGTACCAACTTTTGAGTTGCCACTATTGTCTGATACCAGTCTCATGGTGACAGACTCACAAATGCCAACATCTCCTTATTTAATCAATATTTGGGGTTCATGGTGTCCGACTTGTGTGTATGAGCATCCTTTCTTTTTAGAATTAAAGAAGCGTGGTGTCCATACGGTCGGTGTGAACTATAAAGACGAGATTGGTGATGCGCTTAATTATCTTAATGAGCTTGGCGATCCGTATTTGATGTCTGTGCAAGACTACTCTGGTCAGTTCGCCTTGGATTTAGGTTTGACTGGTGCCCCTGAGACTTTCGTTGTCGATAGCAAAGGCATTATTCGTCAGCATATCGTTGGTGAAGTAAACGAAGAAAATTGGCAAAGCCGGATTAATCCTTGTTTAAAACTTCTACAACAAGAGGCTACTGGTGAAAAGATAGCATCTACCCAAGTTGAAGAGGTCTGCCAATGAACGCTAACACCTCATTATTTTACAGACTATTATTAATCCCAGTTTTTGTGCTTTTTACCTTATTAATAGGAGCGACAAACCTGAGTCATGCGGCTATCGAAGTTTACGACTTTGATTCAAAACGGCAAGAAGCGCAGTACCGCGGCCTAATTGATGAGTTTCGTTGCCCGAAATGCCAAAATCAAAATCTGGCAGGTTCTGATGCACCTATCGCCCAAGATTTAAAGCAAAAAACTTATGATATGGTAAAAGATGGTCGCTCGGACGCTGAGATTCGTCAGTATATGCAAGAGCGCTATGGCGATTTTATTAGTTATAGTCCACCAGTACGTCCATCTACATGGATACTTTGGTTCTTTCCACCACTATTATTAATCTTAATACTGGGCGGCTGGTTTTGGCGCAATCATACTCGTAGTAAAGCTCCTAATAAACGCCCTATTATGCCGAATACAGATATAAGTAGTTCACTTACAGTTAAAGAGCAAGCCGCGTTAGATAGACTGTTAGCAAGTCGGGAAGAAACAGGTAAGACAACGACAGAGGCAACGATAGACGAAGCTAACCTAACTGAGACTAAGACTAAGACTAAGACTAAGCCCTCTAATCTTAAAACGACGAAACCCAAATTTAATGGGCAAACACGCGATAAAGGAGATTCCTTATGACTGTGTTTTCTACTCTTGTCATATTCATTATTTTTAGCCTATTGGTTGCGCTATTAGCCGCATTGATAGTCATCGTACCGTGGTTGCGCTCAAGCAGAGATGCGCCTGACCCTGTAGACAATCGGCTAATTGATCTAAATGTCGATGTGTACAAGTCCAGATTGCGTGAGCTTGCTGCTGATAAAGCAATAGGTACTATAGATGATGCTCAATATATAGCCCAAAAAACAGAACTTGAGCGCCAGTTATTAGATGCTGAACAAATCGCAACGCCTATGCAATTGCCTAGTCTAAAAGGTCAGTTGGCACTGATAGTCTGTGTGCCAGTATTGGCGATATGTGCTTATGTGCTTTTCAGCGATCGTAGCGACGTGTTTGACTTATGGCGCGCGCAGGATAGAGTGGGTGAAGTATCAGAGGAGCTGCTTTCCGGCAAGATTGACGTGCTACCAGAGTGGGCTTTTGAAGATGGTGCAGGACTTTTCTCGACCATTCAAACCAATGTCCATCGTAATGCTGATGATTCTTACCGCTGGATGGTATTGTCGGAAATATTCTTATCTTTTGAAGAGCCAGAATCGGCTTTAGAAGCCCTATCGAGAGCTTATAGACTGTCCCCTGATGACAAAAATATTGCAGCAGAGTATGCGCAGTTAAGCTTTTTAGCGAATGGAGGTAGTCTTGATATCGAGACTCGCCGAGTCTTGGAGGACATCCTGAAAGGTGATCCTGATAATGAGTCAGCACAGATGTTAATGGCAAGGGGCGAGGCGAAAGCAGGTAACTATGAGCAGGCACAAGGCTGGATAGCTAAAATGCGTCAGCGTATGGAAAAAAATCCGAGCGATGATAGGCATGCGCTTACTGGCTTGGATGAGTTAACGGCCGATATTGTCAGGCAACAGGCGCAAGCTAATGAAGGTGTAGATATATCTATCACTGTGAATGCTAAATTACTACCGTTAATAACCGCTGACGATGTATTATTTGTTGCTATTCGCGCCGCTGAAGGTGGGCCTCCCTATGCGGCAAAACGAATACCGATTAGCAGTTTAAGGCAGGGCAGTATCAGTTTAAGCCTAAGCAATCTAGACGCAATGATGGCTGATAGAACGCTACAACCTGCACGCGCATCAGGTGAGCAGCTGGTTGTGACCGCGCGCATTAGCCATTCTGGTAATGCTATTTCCGTATCTGGTGATTTATCTTCTAATCCAGTCGTGCTAAAAAGTGACCAGCAACAAGTAAATATTGAAATCAATCAGCAGGTGCCTTAAATATTCGTCGGGAGTGTTAGATGAAAAATGTTAAGTGGTTTTCAATGTTCAATGTTCAATGTTTAATGTTTAATGTTCAGTATTATATGAGTTTTAATAACAAGATTTTAACGACAGAGCTATTCATTAATTAGAGAGTAGTTAGTATAAAAGCCTAGATCAGAAGCGCCTCGATAATTTCGGGGCGTTTCTTTGTAAAAATGAGCAGTTTCAATAGCGTATAGCCATAGAGCTCATCCTGCCTTATGCGGCTTGTTTTATGCTAATTAAATGAGCACTCAACTCATAAGTTTTAGGGTGTAATGTTGCAGATTAGTTACAGAATATTGAGTATCCATGTTATCATTACAGTTAGTAAGGTATTAAGTTGTTTAGTGTTTTATAAAATCTAAACTAAACAATATCCAACTTAAAATAAACTAAACAATAAAAATATAACGACCATTTAAAACAAAGATAAAGATACAAGAAATCGTTTATTTAGCATTCTTATTTGAAATAAAAGCTTTAAATATTACTGTTTTACTACTTGTTAGCCAGCGTGAATATATTTAGAGGTGAACTATGCAACCTGAACAGCAACTAAAAAACCAGCAGCAACCAGTCAGACGCGAATGGCTCAGTGCCCTAGTCATGGCTTTTATTGCCTTACCATTTATAGCGCTGTTATTCATTTGTGCTTATGGTTTCATTATTTGGTTCGGTCAAATGTGGTTCTGGGGACCACCTTCTTAACCTGTTAACTAGCGTCCCGTCAGTAACTGATATTGTCCAATCGCTAACCTCTATTATTTTCACGCAAAAAATGGACAAATAACCGCCCAAATTGTATGAAATTCAAATGGCTATGAAATACAGTAAGGAATCATCATGAAAGCAATCATGAGTGCAATCAAAAGCCTATTTAACTGGCTGCGTCGTCTTCTGTTTAAACCTTCCGCAAAGATCGGACTTGGAATACTTATCATCATCGGCTTTGCGGGTGGAGTTTGGTTCTGGGCAGGGTTTAATGCTGGCATGCAAGCAACCAATACCGAAGAGTTTTGTACTTCTTGTCATACGATGGGTGACAACATGCTACCCGAGCTAAAGAAAACCGTACATTTCAAAAACCGTACTGGTGTTAGGGCAGAGTGTTCAGATTGTCACGTACCCCATGATTTTACGGCGAAAGTTGCGCGTAAAATGCAAGCCTCACGTGAGGTACTGTCACAGTTGATGGGTGATATTGGTACTCGAGAAAAATTTCTTGATCATCGTGTGGTATTAGCGCAACGTGAGTGGGGCCGTTTTAAAGCCAACGATTCTAAAGAGTGTCGCACTTGCCATGATTACGACAGCATGGATTTTGATAAAATGCGCGTCACCTCACAAATGATTATGCGTAGTGCGGCTGAACGTGATGCCAGCTGTCTTGATTGCCACAAAGGGATTGCGCACGAGTTACCAAATACTGAAGGTATGCACAATCCAGCATTTGATTCGCTATTGTCTGAAGCCAGAAGTACCAAAATTAAAGATGGTCAAAACTATTACAACATTGTACCGCAAGATTTATATACCTCAGATGATAGAAAGACTAAAGCAGGTAGTATAGAAATTGCTGCACCTGTTAAAGTGTTGGCGCACAAAGATGGTGGGGTACAAATTGAGCTCGATATGTGGCGCAAAAACAAAGGCTTCGGTCGTGTATGGTATACCAACTTTGGTTTAAATATTCCTGATGCCGTTATCGAAAAAGACTTAGCTAGTGATAAGAGTCTCATCACAGCAGGCGAAGCTAAAGAAGATCCACTGACTGGTCTTGAATGGCAAAAAGTGAAGGCTCAGTTCTGGGTTGCCGAAGGAGGCCTCATGGAGAGTATCGAGCCAGCTTGGGACATTGCTAGCCAGACTTATAGTGATAGCTGTAGTACTTGTCACCGTCAACCAGACCCAAGTGGACACGATGCCAACCAATGGCCAGGCTTATTTAGTGGCATGGTAGGGTTCACTAACTTAGACAATGATAGTGCAGCTATGGTCTTAAAATATCTACAACTGCATTCATCAGATTTTAGAAAGAACCCTCAAGGTAGTGGGTCGCCTGAAAACACGTTCCAAGGTGCTAGACCGTAACTAGAGAAAACAATTAGAGAGATAACTTATGAAAAACATCAATCGCAGACACTTTCTCAAGTCACTAGCTGCTTTAACGGGTACCGCGTTGTTACCGACATCACTACTTGCCGATAACAGTATCGTTACTAGTAAGACTGGGAAAAAACCTGATTTGAGTGGCTGGAAAATGTCCGGTGCACACTGGGGTGCCTTCCGTGCCAATGTTCAGGGTGACAAACTCGTTGAAGTGCAACCTTTTGAGTTTGATCAGTTCCCGACCGATATTTTGCAGGGTGTGCCTGGCATTATTTATAGCCCATCACGGGTACGTTATCCTATGATTCGGGTTGACTGGTATAAAAACCGTCATAAAAGTGACACGACACAGCGCGGTGATAACCGTTTCGTACGCGTCGGTTGGGATGCTGCTCTAGACATGGTCTATGAAGAGCTTGAGCGTATCCAAAAAGATTACGGTCCTTGGGCGTTGCATACGGCTAACGTTGGCTGGCGGTCAGTAGGACAGATCCACAGTTGTGGTAACCATATGCTACGCGCCGTGGCGATGCACGGCCGCAGTGTTGGTACAGCAGGAGATTATTCAACCGGTGCTGGTCAAGTCATTATGCCTTACGTGTTAGGTTCGACTGAGGTGTATTCACAAGGTACATCATGGCCGTTGATTTTAGAAAATTCAAAAGTCATCGTTATGTGGGCGAATGATCCCGTCAAAAACTTGCAAGTTGGCTGGAATACAGAAACTCACGAATCTTACGAGTACTTAGAGCAATTACGTACCAAAGTTCGAAATAAAGAGATTGAGGTCATCTGTATTGATCCGGTCAAAAGTAAAACCCAGAACTATCTAGAGTGTGATCATCAATATGTTAACCCACATACTGATGTGGCGTTTATGCTGGCTATTGTGCATACGCTATATACCGAAAAGCTTTATGATGAAAAATTCATTGATGTCTATACTCTCGGCTTCGAAGCATTTATTCCTTATGTGATGGGTAAAACTGAAGATAAAATCGAGAGAACCCCAGAGTGGGCAGAAAAGATTTGTGGTATCAAAGCGGACCGTATCCGTGAGCTTACCCGCAAAATGGCGAAGAACCGTACCCAGCTTATTTTCGGCTGGGCGATTCAGCGTCAACAACATGGTGAGCAACCTTATTGGATGGGAGCGATTATCGCTGCTATGCTTGGTCAGTTTGGTCAGCCGGGTGGGGGCATTAGTTATTCGCATCACTATAGCTCATCGGGTGTACCAGCTTCAGGTGCTTCTATGCCGGGTGCTTTTCCGCTAAACCTTGATACGGGCCGTAAGCCTAAGCACGATAACGAAGACTTTAATGGGTATAGCTCTGTTATACCAGTCGCGCGCGCTATTGATTGCTTACTTGAGCCGGGTAAAGTGATTGACTTTAATGGTCACAAAGTTACCCTTCCGCCTTATAAAATGGGTATTTTTTCAGGCTGTAACCAATGGCATCGCCATCAGCAGCGCAACCGTATGAAAGAGGCGTACCGCAAAGTTGAGACAGTCGTTGCGGTCGACTATAACTGGACGGCAACCTGTCGTTTTGCTGACATTGTACTGCCAGCATGTACGCCTTATGAGCGTAATGATATTGATGCTTACGGTACCTATAGTAACCGTGGCGTTATTGCCATGCACAAGCTAATTGACCCGCTTTACCATTCTAAATCAGACTTTGATATTTGGTATGAATTGACCAAGCGCATGAATCGTGAAATTGAATACAGTCGTAATATGAATGAGATGCAGTGGATCGAGCAAATCTACGAAGAGTGCCGTGCGGACAACTTGAAAAAAGAGTTTTTTATGCCTGAATTTGCTGAATTCTGGAAAAAAGGCTACGTGCTATTCCCAGAGGGTAAAAACTGGACAAGACATGCTGATTTCCTTGAAGATCCTGAAGTCAACGCCCTTGGCACACCATCAGGCTTTATTGAGATAAGTAGCCGCAAAATTGCCAGTTATGGTTATGATGATTGTAAAGGCCATCCTACCTGGATGGAGAAAATTGAGCGCTCGCATGGTGGTCCTGGTTCAGATAAGCATCCACTATGGCTACAATCAGTGCATCCAGATACCCGTCTGCACTCACAAACTTGTGAGTCTGAAGAGCGCCGTGCAACCTATACGGTACAAGGTCGGGAACCTTGCTATATGGGTCCTGAGGATGCAAAAGCTCGTGGTATCAAAGATGGTGACATTGTGCGCGTCTTTAATGATCGTGGTCAGTTATTGGCTGGTGCAGTTGTTTCTGATAACTTTCCACCGGGTATCATTCGTATCCAAGAGGGTGCATGGTATGGACCTACTGGCCCTGAAATCGGTGCGCTAGATACCTATGGTGACCCTAACACGTTAACCATTGATATTGGTACTTCAAGCCTTGCGCAAGCGCCTAGTGCCAATACTTGTATCGTCGAGATGGAGAAATTCGTTGGTAAAGCACCAGCAGTGACTTCGTTCGGTGGTCCAAAGTATGTCAATCCAGATGGTAGCTCTGCTGTATCATCCCAAATGGGTTAATATCATTTAGGACAATAAGTGATAAAAAATGCCTTTGTAAGCCGTATGCGACGTAAATAGCATGTGTGATTTACAAAGGCATTTATTTATATAGACGATCTGTTCTAATGTAGTACTCAATGCCAGTATTTAATAAAAATAAAACCGCTATTTAATAAATGTGTTATTTAATAAAAGTAGCCACCAATAACACATAAAAAATAGCTTAAATTGGATCTCAAATGAACATAACTGAAGATAAAATCAACATTAATGAAGAATGGCAAGCTGCTAATCCGGCACGTTCTGCACTTTATCGTTGGTTTGCAGATATTTTCGCGCGTGAGCTTACCTCAGCGACCTTAGATGAATGGCAACAGAATCAAGCTTACGATAGTATTCACGAGGTATTTGTTAGTCTCGGACTTGAGCAATACAGTAATCGCGTGAAAGTCGCCATTGATAATTTGCAGCAATTCCCTAAAGAGCATCGTGCCATTGAGCTTGCCGCAGATTTTGCGCAGATTTTTTTACTGAGTGGTGATGATAGTGCACCGCCTTATGCTTCTTATTATCTGAGTAGCGATAAACATCTTTATGGCAAACCTGCGGCGCATATGATGCGTTTTCTTGATAGCCAGCAGCTAAGCTTACATCCTGAGTTTCGTGAGCCAAATGACCATTTAAGTGTATATTTTATCGTTATGAGCTTATGGATTAATAAAAGTATTGAGCAACAGCTTGATATGGTCAACACGGCACAAGAACAAATCGACTTTCTTGATAGTGCTTTACTCAATTGGCTACCGCAGTTCACTAAATACTGTCAAAAAATCAACGTAAAAACAGATGTTTATCCTGCATTTGCTGCTTTGGTAGAACAGTTTGTCATAGAAGACAGAGCAGCATTAGAAAGCATAGTGAGCTAATGGCTGGCTAGTTCATAGATATTGAGAATCTTAAATACGTTAAGTGGCTATTTTAAGCTCAGTAACGCTAATTTTGCATAGTATTAATATCAGTGAGTATAAAGCCAGTGATTACTCTTGAGCAACTTCAGCGGTTTATAACCCAGCGTATTCAATGACCTATGTTGTCAAATCCGTAGACATTAACTTGGGAGATTTTATTTACGCAGCCAGACGATAATAATCAAACTGCATCTGCCTTGGCATTTTATATCCTAAACCCTTTTGAATCTTAGTGCCACTGCGAGCAGAGCTCTTGTCTTGCGTCGCTACAAAGCAGTGCTTTGCTAATCGCTTCTCATTGTATTCAAGCTCAATATATTTAGTGATGTCGTTGATGTCGTTGATGGCTTTGAATCTTGTTTTGTAGTCTTGGTGATATACCAGCTCATTCTTCAATTAAATATTTTCCACTACAGCCCATATTTTACGGACAAAAAAAGCCCCAGTCGTTAGACTGGGGCTTTCTAAATATTTGGTAGGCATAAGCAGACTCGAACTGCTGACCTCTACCATGTCAAGGTAGGTCGACCAAATATCATAATATGACGTTATCATACATGTATTGATTCTATTGACTTATAGCTATTCTATAATTGAAAAAAGGCAAGGTCAATGAATGTAAGATAAAGTTTAGCACGTATTTGGGCACTATAATTTTATAGTCTTTTTACCTCCGCTCTAGCTTCGATTATGCCAAAATCAGTGCATTTTCTGTCCAAAATACCTTTCTTCAATCCTGTTTTTCAAGCTAATTTGTTCTTATTTTAATTGGCATGCATTGCCTTACGTGTTTTTTCTCTGCATAATATAAGGAGATTAAGGTTTTAATCTCTGCATATAATTGAGAAAAATATGAAGCATATTACCTATATCCATGAACATCCAGACTGGACTGAATGGCAATGGTCAGATAAAAAATTGCTGCCATTGGTCAGTCGTGTGCGGATATTACAAGGCCGTTTGCTTGGACAGTTGCTAATGCTAGGCTTCGATCTTAACGTTGAGGCACAGTTAGATGCCGTGACTCTAGAGATCGTTAAAACATCCGAGATTGAGGGTGAGTCATTAAATAATGAGCAAGTAAGGTCTTCTGTCGCGCGACATTTAGGAGTAGATGATGGCAGTATGCCAACTGCTACTCGTGAGATCGATGCAGTGGTGGAAATGATGCTAAATGCGACCTATCATTATCAACAACCATTATTGCTAGATGATTTACTGGGATGGCACAGAGCATTATTTCCAAATGAATATAGTGGACTTTATCGTATTAAAGCGGGCAGTATCCGTGATGACAGTCAAGGACCTATGCAGGTAGTTTCTGGTGGTTATGGTCGCGAGCAGGTTCATTTTATTGCACCTAGTGCGGATAGGCTAGCAGATGAGTTAGACAAGTTTTTATCCTGGTTTAACACGTCACCAAATGAGCAGGAGAATATGGATCTGGTCATCAAGGCAGGTATCGCTCATTTATGGTTTGTGACGATTCATCCCTTTGATGATGGCAATGGGCGATTGACCCGTGCTATTACGGAGAGAGTGCTGGCGCAAAGCGATGATAGCGCCCAACGTTTTTATAGTATGTCAGCACAGATTCTTAAAAAACGTAATGACTATTATAAAGTACTGGAGCGAACGCAAAAGGGTGATACTGATATCACTGCTTGGCTGTGCTGGTTTCTACAAACGCTAGAGCAAGCCCTCATCGCTGCTCAAACGACTACAGATAAAATCATTCATAAAGCGAGTTTTTGGCAGACCCATCGACAGCATGCTTTGAACACTAGGCAAGTCACTATGCTGAATACTTTACTGACAGATTTTTATGGCAAGCTGACTACTAAGAAATGGGCAGTGATGACTAAGTGTTCTATAGACACAGCACTACGGGATATCAATGATTTGATAGAGAAGGGGGTGCTGAAAAAATCTGAGGCTTCGGGGCGTAGTACGAGTTATGAGGTGGTTTTGTGATAAATATCGTGTGTTTTTATGAAGCGTAACGCAATAGATGAGCTAGTTCAGCAGTCTGTTATAAGTGGTTCCATTATAGCGGTCTATTTTAAGTGATCTATTAACTGAGCAATTAGTCTTATTAGGTGGTTCCGTTAGGGTGTACCCCAGTGAAACTATTCATATAAAACCGGTTTGACTGCCAATGTAACAATCGATAACCTAAGTTTCTACTTGATTGTATAAGTCCAAGAAACGAAAAAACCACTACAAATCGTGGTTTAATGTTTTAGAATTTTGTCTGATTAAAATCTCCCAAGTTAATTTCTACTGAATTGACGTCAGGGGTCATTGATTGATATGACTAAATATCTAGATATTTACTATTGAAAGATAGTAGTTTAGGGGAGTTTTGATACGTCTAAAAAATAGACCTCTTGCATAAGTTGGCGCTATGCGTTGGAGCTTAGTTGTTGGAAGTCAATAAAATGGTGCTTTTTCAAGAGGTCTATTAATCGCCTTAAAAAAGACGCTTCTCAATTTAAGAAGCGCCCAATTAGAGATTATTTTGAATATTAAGTTTTAAAACGTAGTGGTGGCAAAACTTGTAGAGAAATGTTGAGTTTGAAAAACGCTATTATGATAGTTCCGCTCTATCAGGTATTGCTGCCTACTTCAAGTAAATTAGTCTCCGAACAGTTGGGGCAGTTCACGTCCTAATATATTCTTACTTAGACCTTATTAAAAATAAATTATAGGCTTAGCAGAACATCGCCATGCTCATCACGTAAGTTATTCTTCATCATCTTTCCTGCTCCGTTTAGCAATATATTGTCTACAAAGATGACTTTGTCAGGTATCTGCCAATTGGCAACGCGGCCTTTGTAGAAATCTAAGACTTGTGTTTCATCTACTGCTGAATCTTGCTCTTTAACGACAATTAATACCGGACGCTCGCCCCATTGTGAATGAGTAGCAGCGATAGCAGCTGCCATCTTAATTTGTGGATGCTCCACAGCGATATTTTCAAGCTCGACAGAAGATATCCATTCTCCACCCGACTTAATCAAATCTTTAGAGCGATCACAAATATTCATATAACCATCAGTATCAATCGTTGCAATATCACCGGTATCAAACCAACCATCCTCAGTAATGGCGTCTAAGTTTTCAGTAAAATAATCGTTAATGATCCAATGTCCCCGGATCTGCAAATTACCTTGAGACAGTCCATCCTCAGCGACATCCTTATCTAGCTGCTCAGTATCGATAATACGTAACTCGACCCCATAAGGAGGGCGACCTTGAGAGTTGCGTAGCTTGTTCATTTCAGCTTCACTAAGTGTTTTATGCTTGGCTTTTATCTGGTTCATTGTTCCTAATGGGCTGGTTTCAGTCATGCCCCAACCATGTATAGCATCACAGTCAAAATCTTCTCTGAACGTTTTGATAACTGAGGGTGGACACGCTGCGCCGCCTACAATAGTGCGCGTCATGCTCGTAAGCTTACTGCCTTTATTTTTGGCAGCTGTCAGTAGGCTCTGCCAGATGGTTGGCACCCCTAAAGCCAGCGTAACTTGATAGTCATCGATCAAAGACACTAAGCTATCGCCATCAAGATTAGGACCTGGAAGTATTAAAGAGCAGCCCGTCAAGGCAGCGGCGTAAGGTGTACCCCAAGCGTTAACATGGAACATCGGTACTACAGGTAGCAAGATATCTTGAGCGGATAATGCGGCAACATCAGGCATGCATAATGCCATGGCATGAAGTACTGAAGATCGGTGGGAATACAATATTCCTTTGGGATGACCTGTTGTCCCTGAGGTATAGCATAGTGAACTGGCTGTGGTCTCATCAAACTGAGGCCAGTCAAAATCAGAAGTATGCTGTGCTAATAATTCATCAAAAAACAACGTTTCGGGTAACTGTTCTAAAACGCTATCATCTCGATCACCTAAGCAAATAAAATGTTTGATCCCTTTAATGCTACTTTTAATAGTAGTAATAAGGGGTAAAAACGTGATATCAAAAAATAATACTTGGTCATCAGCATCATTAATAATATAACTCAGCTGTTCAGGGAATAGACGAGGATTGATGGTATGGCAGATCATGCCACTACCTGAAATCGCGTACCAAGCTTCCAGATGACGGCGATTATTCCATGCCAGTGTTGCAATCCGTTCTGAAGAGTTTAAGCCTAGTGCTTTTAATGCATTCGCCAAACGTTTTGAGTTATTTGAAACTGTAAGCCAATCACTAGTCGTAATTTGCCCGTCCACTTCTTTCGATAAGATAGCAGTATCACCATGATATTTAGCTGCATGCTCAATCAAACTACTAATTAGCAATGGCTGGTACATCATTTTTCCTAGCATTTGAATGTCCTTATATTAATTTTACTGTGCTTATCCAGTAGTACTTATCCGTAAGAATTGCTCTATTTATAGAGCGTAATCAGTATAAGCCAAGCTATACGCCACTCTCAACTTTCAAGACCGCCTTGAACAAATATGACCCTAATACGCACAGTATCGATAACGACTGACCCGAATCCAGATATTACATAAATACTTACTACGTTACAGTTATTACGTTCACTAATAAAAAGTAATTAACAAGAATATTTATGCTTAATAAAAAGCAGTATTTTATAAGCAACTATCATTATTAGTTTTTAAACTGCTCGTTTTATCGAGTTAGGAGTCGCCCCGATGTAGCTTTTGATAAACCATCGGGGTCATTGAATACCAACCCTTAAATGCCTTAAAAAAGTGACTGCTAGATTGATACCCTAATAAGAAAGCAACATCGGTAGCTGAAAGGTTTTGTTGTATTAGATACCTATCAGCCATCATTTTTCGGGTAGTTAACAATATTTGCTGAAATGAAATACCCTCTTCTCGTAAACGCCGTTGCAAGCTACTGACGCTCATATTTAATACTTGCGCGACTTGTTCACGAGTAGGTTCGCTCAACCCCATGATTGTGATTAATATGTGCTGACAGCGTGCTGCATAGCTTAAATCAGGGAATTCTTTATCTAGCATGTTATGCAATGGACCAATAAAAAAATTCTTATCTAGTACCATTGCAAGCTCATCGACCGATATAGAATTAGACTGAAAATTACGATTCGTTTTTAGAGCGTAATACAAACTATTAGTCGCGCTAGAAAGTTCAGCAGATATCCCGAATAATTGTTTATAAATTTCGATACCGTGAGAAGACTGCCGATAGGATAGCGTTAATTTTGTAGGTTTCACTGAGCTAAAGGCGGCTAGAATCTTATGCACCGCAAGTATAACGCCGTCAATCTGATGATGATTAACCTGCTCTGGCATACTTGGGCTGAATTCTAACCGTAATAGATTTTTTTCTTCAATGAGGCGTACCTGTATGGACTCAGTGATCACTTTAAAATAGCGAGCAACCAAACGACAAATCACAATAAATGGAATCTTTATATTAGCTTTTAGTAAAGGGTCAAGACACAGTTTTATGCCTTGATATAGTGGTAAAAAATCGACATTGATGAGATTAATTACTTTTAATCCTAAGTAGTCTTCCTGTAAGAGGTGTGCCAATAAACTGATCTCATTCGTCACAACCTCTAAAGAAATGCGGGTGCCCTGAAATTCATCCAAGTCAACTAATTGCGCCATGATTTGGGGAACATCATGAGCACGATCGATCTTAAATAAATACAAAGCCAAAGCTTTTCGATTAGAAAGAACCATGCTTTTATGAACACTAAATTGTTTATCTGTCATATTTATCATTTGTTATTTAGGTATGTGGTTATCTGAGATGGTTATTATGAGCGGTCTAAGCTTATTTAGCCATTAAAGATAGAGTCGATAGACTTAATGAAAGCGACTGAACAGTGATCACCGCCTTCTAATCTAGAAGCGATGTATAACAATAGTTTTACCCTGTCAGGCTTAGCGGCCTGACCCTAATAAAACAGTCACCGATATAGTCGGGACTATTCGCCATAAGCAAGGAGCTATTTATGGAATTTGATTATATTATCGTTGGTGGTGGATCTGCAGGATGTGTGATGGCAGGACGCTTATCAGAAGATCCTAACATCAATGTGTGTTTACTAGAATCTGGTGGTGATGGCAAAGGTCTTCCAGTGCGTGTCCCTGCTGCAGTTATTATGATGATGCGTGACAAGCCCTTAAAAATAAACAATTGGTGCTTTAATACCGTACCACAAACTCATCTCAATAATCGCATTGGATATCAACCCCGTGGGCATTGCTTAGGCGGCTCGTCGGCTATTAATGCAATGATCTATACCCGTGGTAGTCCAAAAGATTATGACCGATGGGCCGAACTAGGTTGTGACGGTTGGGAGTACGAACAATTATTACCTTATTTTAAAAAAGCAGAGAACAACAGCCGGGGCGCCGATGAGTATCACGGCGATAGCGGGCCGTTGCACGTCACTGAATTACTCAATCCTCGTCCTATATCTCATGACTTCGTTGATGCGTGCGTAGCAAATGGGCTTGACTATAATGACGACTTTAATGGTGCCAAACAAGACGGTGCCAGTCTATATCAAGTCAGCCATTTCCATGGCGAAAAACAAGGGCAACGCTGCTCAGCGGCGGCTGCCTATTTACATCCTGTTGAAGACCGATCCAACCTTACCATTATCACAGGTGCAATGGCATCGCGTATCCTAATAGAAGATAAGCGCGCAACAGGCATGGTCTACTGTAAGAGCGGAAAAGAATACACAATCAAAGCCCGTTCAGAAGTGATCTTATGTGCGGGGGCCTTTGGCTCACCTAAGATATTAATGCTGTCAGGTATTGGTCCTAAAGATCACTTACAAGAGCACGGCATTGAGGTAATTTATGATTCGCCGAATGTAGGCGAAAACTTACAAGATCATCTAGATGTTATTTTTGATTACGAGGTAAATACCAAGGACGTGTTTGGAATTGGCTTTGATGCAGTTGGTAAGTTGATAAAGGCCTCTAACGATTGGAGAAAAGACGGTACTGGGCAGTTATCAACCAACTTTGCTGAAGCTGGTGCGTTTTTCAGTGCTAAAGAAGAAACTCCAAAAGAGTGGCCAGATACCCAGCTACATTTTATCATTTCTCGAGTGATTGACCATGGACGTAAGATTAAGTGGGGCTATGCCGCTTCTATCCATTCTTGTTACTTGCGACCTGAAAGTCGGGGAACGGTCAAACTGGCATCTACTGACCCAAACACACCGCCACTAATTGATCCTAATTATTTATCTCATCCAAAAGATATTGATTATATGGTGGCAGGTGCAGAGCGCACACGCGCGATTATGCAAGAAGGCCCGATGGCAAAATATATTACCGAGGACTACGCTGCTCCTTATATCGAGAAGGACGGTTTATTAGGTTATATACGAAACAAAGCGGACACCGTTTATCATCCAGTAGGCACGTGCCGCATGGGTTCAGACAGTCTTTCTGTCGTTGATGTAGATCTTAAAGTCAGAGGTGTTGAGGGATTACGTGTGGTCGATGCTTCGATCATGCCTACGCTAATTAGTGCCAATACTAATGCACCAACCATCGCTATTGCCGAAAAAATAGCTGACCAGATAAAGGCTAAACGTAGCCATTCAACAGATAAGAACAGCATTGTAACCGACTTTACTCACTTAAAAAAAACAGCTCCTGATATGGTTGGAGCGGTGCGGTAGCCAGGGATCTACTTTTTGAATCCTGTTGATAATGAAGTAACTACTCTTCTTTGCAGTTCATTGAAAAAAAGGAATTTATCATGATAAGAACTACCTTTACAAACACTTCTCGTATTAGCATTCTCAGTTCAAGCCGACTTTTGCTACTCTGTAGCAGTATGCTGCTCATGGCTTGCAACTCATCGTCTGCACTAATAAATGTCAGTAATGATTCACGTGCGCCTACCACCGCCACCATAAACGCCAATCGCCAAGTTGCAAGCCAATTAAACTTAGCCGACCAGCAGGACTTTAAAGATGCAAGGCGTGGCCTGATTGCCAGTCCAAAGGATTTACAGATTCCTTCTTTGGCTGATCCAACTAAAAACGTCTGGGACATGAAAGCCTATGACTTTATTCAAGGCGAGGCACCCGACACGGTCAACCCTAGCCTGTGGCGTCAAAGTAAGCTAAATAATATCCAAGGGTTATTTGAGGTCACACCGGGCATCTATCAGCTGCGTGGTTTTGATTTATCCAACATGACTCTGATTAAAGGTGACAGCGGCTGGATTGTCGTTGATCCCTTAACCTCAAAAGAGACCGCCCGTTACGCGTTTGATTTTGCCATGGAGCATCTGGCTAAGCGTTATCCGAATACCACCAATATCAGTGCTGTTTTATTTACGCACAGTCATATTGACCACTTTGGCGGGGTATTAGGCATTGTCAGTCAGCAAGACATTGCACAGAAAAACATTCCAGTCATTGCCCCCGCTGGCTTCATGGAAGAAGCGACTAGTGAGAATATTATTGCTGGGAATGCGATGTTGCGTCGAGCAACTTATATGTTCGGTAAAGACCTAGCGCGTGACAGGTTCGGCCATGTCGATACGGGTTTAGGCAAAGGCCCCGCCTTTGGCGAATTCAGCATTGCGACGCCCACGCAGTTAATCAGCGGCACACCGACTGACCTTAAGATAGACGGTATAGACTTCCAATTCCAGTACACACCAGAATCAGAGGCTCCAGCAGAGTTCACCTTTTATCTGCCAAAATACAAAGCTTTTGGTGGTGCGGAGTTGGTTTCACGTAATATGCATAACCTCTATACCTTGCGCGGTGCCAAGGTTCGTGATGCATTGAAATGGAGTGATTACATCGAAGAGGCGCGCAACTTATTTGGGGATGCCGATATTTATTTTGCAAGCCATCATTGGCCTATGTGGGGTCAAGAGCAGATTCAAACGTTTTTAAAACAACAGCGGGATACCTATAAGTTTATTCACGACCAAAGTGTGCGCCGTATGAACAAAGGTATGACACCGGGCGAGATTGCCGAAGATATGACGTTGCCTCCTAATCTGTCTCAGGTATTCTCCAACCGTGAATATTACGGCACTATTAAGCACAATGCGCGAGCGGTTTATCAGAACTATCTGGGCTGGTACGATGCCAACCCTGCCCACTTAGATCCGTTGCCCGACCCACAGCGCGCGACTGCTTATGTGAAGCTTGCTGGTGGCGGTGAGAAGGTACTAGAAAAAGCTCAAACCGCATTTGATAACGGTGAGTACCGTTGGAATGCTGAGCTGTTAAACCATCTGGTATTTGCTGAACCTAATAATATGGCGGCAAGAGAATTACTGGCCCGTACTTATGATCAGCTAGGGTATCAGGCAGAATCTGGCCCATGGCGCGACGTTTACTTAACAGGTGCGTTGGAACTACGTGAAGGCACACCAGATACCAGTGCTGAGATGGGAGCTATGAAAGATTTGTTCTTGCAAACACCCGTATCAAACTTCTTCGATACCTTAAGCGTGCGCCTGAAATCTGAGGAAGCGACCACTGTAAATGCAACTATAAAAATCCACTTTACTGATTTAAATGAAAGCTATTTATTATGGGTTGAAAACTCTGTTCTACACTATCGTTTATTAAATGAGACAGCACCGCTAGAACAAGAAGTTCAAGCCACAATGAATCTGCCTCATCCGTTGTTTGTGGATTTGTTGATTGGCGAGGTGGGTTTCAAAGACATGTTGTCATCTGGTGCCATGAGTATTGATGGCAGCCAACCAAGTGTACTGAAATTCTTCAGTTTATTTGAAAATCCTAACCCCTCTTTTGGTATCGTACTACCAAAATAAAGAAGACTATAAAGACTTAATAAGAGGATGGGAAATATAGTCGGTCCTAAATAAAAGAAGTACAGATATCATAACGCACTATTGGGATAAATTGTTCTGGCTTGCTGTGCCTATTCAGACAGAGGCTTTGCAACCTATATTTAAAAGCAAGCATCCCAGCAGTGCTGTATTTTTTTAAAGCGGATCAACTATATCATTGGGTCATAACTAGGTTCGCTGTAATAGGGAAAGTTTATGCAAGTCGAATTCGAACATTTAGACATAGAAAGGCAATTACAAGACTGCCTACAACTGCAAAAAAACCATGCACAAAAAGAAGGTATTGAAAGCATTGCTGTAAGAAAAAAGCACTTACAAAATTTAAAAGCATTAATTAATGATCATCGTGAAGCATTGATTGATGCCGTCCATTGTGATTATGGTAATCGTTCAAGACATGAAACCTTGTTGGCTGAAATTGTTATTGCGACAGATGATATCAATAGTAGTATTAAGTATCTAAAAAAATGGACTAAAATTCAAAAACGCAAAGTAGACTTGATTAGCTACTTTGGCGCAAAAAACCGTCTGATTCCACAACCTTTGGGTGTCATAGGATTGATTGTACCGTGGAACTTTCCCATCAATTTAATGTTTACCCAGCTTTCTGCTGTCTTTGCAGCAGGTAATAAAGCGATGGTAAAACTATCAGAGAATTCACGTCATCTGGCGGCTTTATTAATTCAATTAATTCCGCAGTATTTTGAGCCTGAAAAGTTACAGGTTTTTGATGAGACGGGTGAGGTAGGTATCGCTTTTTCAAAATTACCTTTAGACCATTTAATATTTACGGGTTCTGGTGCTACTGGCAAAAAAGTCATGGCAGCAGCCGCGGAGAATTTAACGGCCGTGACGCTAGAGTTGGGAGGGAAGTCACCTGCAGTGATTGATCCAAACTACCCGCTAGAAAAAGCGGTTGAGCGCATCATGTTCGTAAAGCAGTTTAATGCGGGACAAATATGCACGAATATTGACTATTTATTTGTACACGAATCACAAAAAGAAAAATTCATCCAAACGGTAGAGGAGTGGGTAAAACAGCATGTCCCTGATATCCATAGTAAAGATTATACATCCATCATTGATGACCGCTCGTTTCAACGCTTAAGCCACTGTGTCAGTGAAGCACAGGATAAAGGCGCCACGGTGATCAATTTAAATCAGCAAAAAGCTGATGAGGTAAGCCGCAAATTTCCATTAACACTGATTTTTAATAGTACGGATCAGATGGAAATTGACACCCGAGAAATCTTTGGTCCCATTCTGATGGTCAAAACCTACCGTGAGCCTGAAGAAGTAGTGACATATATTGCGCAGCGTGATCGTCCATTGGCGTTTTATCCTTTTAGTCAAAAAAAAGCTTTAGTCAACTATTACATTGATAGTGTGATGTCTGGCGGGGTATCTGTAAATGACGCCTTATTCCATGTGGGACAGCATGATCTACCGTTTGGCGGTGTTGGTGCAAGTGGTATGGGGCACTACCATGGTTATGAAGGGTTTTTAACCTTTTCAAAGCTGCGACCAGTATTTTATCAAGCACATTTTTCAAGTTTGAAGCTTCTGGCACCGCCATACGGTAATTTTGCCGATCGTGTCCTTAACTTTTTAACACGCATTAAATCTTAATTTATAGCGCTCAGATAGGTTTATAAATTTTCAATCTTCTAAGCTATCATTTTAAAAGTTGAGTAGAGTCACATATACGGATAAAAAGACTGGATTAAGTGGCAATGGTCAGATAAAAAATGATTGCCATCGGTCAGTCGTGTGCGGATACTACAAGCCCGTTTACTTGGCAAGCTACTAACAGTAGAGTTCGAACTAAATGTTCCAGCTCAGCTAGACGCAGTCACTTTAGAGGTTGTTAAAAGGTCTGAGATTGAAGACGGTGAGTCATTAAACAAGGAGCAAGTGCGCTGATCGGTTGTACGTCACTTAGTTGACACCTACTGAGTATAAACAGAGGGCTTAATTATTCCATGCAGTGGTTGTGTTAAGAATGGGGTATTTACAAAATTCGAGGTTTTCAATGCTTAAACAACATCGACAAGCACTAGTAGTTGAAGGTGGGGGAATGCGTGGCGCATTTACCAGTGGTGTCTTAGACACCTTTTTACAACAACAATTTAATCCTTTTGATCTTTGTGTGGGGGTGTCCTCAGGCTCAACTAACGTTGCTAACTATTTAGCGGCACAACAAGGTCGCACCCTGCACATTTACTTAGATCATTCACTGCGATCTGAATTTATCCATTATGGTCGTTTCCTTAAAGGCGGTGACTTACTGGATTTAAAGTGGATGTGGGACGTGGTGGAACAAGAATATCCACTGAATCAAGCACAATTATTTGCCAATCATGCTGAGCTTTACATGGTGCTAACACATGCTGTTTCAGGTGAAGCTACCTATATAAAAGCCTGTAAAGACAATATTTTGGATGGTTTAAGAGCATCGAGTTCTATCCCAGTGCTGACTCGGCAAGCGGTTGAAATATTTGGCGAACCTTATTTTGATGGTGGTGTAGCTGATGCTTTGCCTGTGCATTGGGCAGCTCAACAAGATCGTGTTGCTAAGCTGATGGTAATACGTACTCGCCCTCAAGATTACTATAAAACAAGTCGTAAAGGCGATCAGTTATTGGCTAAATATTTTTTTAAGCAACGACATGGTTTTGCCCAAAGCTTATTAACACGAACACAACGTTATAATGCTGCCGTGCAACTTTTACATTCTTCATCATCACAGAAATTTTTAGAAGTTTGCCCACCCGACTTAAAAAATATGGCAAGTCGATTATCTAAAGATAAAGCTAAAATCCGTTATAGCTATGATGTGGGACTAGAAACTGGATACAAAGCGATTGAAGATTGGCACAAAATTTAATCGGTAACCATCGGCAATCATCCCAAGTATAAGACACTTAATAAATAAAATTAAGCTGCGTGTGTTTTTATTGACCCACTTCATTAGCAAAGATTGACTATTATTTGCGATGAATCAGTAGTATTTAAATCCGAAAATAGGGTAGCTGAAGAGTGATAAATCATTGCTAATGCGTGGCAGCAGTTTTGTGATAGAGACATTACGTTATTGGTCTTTGTCATCATTAGGAAAGAGCACAGTCTAAACGCTTTCAACTCATGCTATACCGTTGCTAGTTAAGGCTACTCTTTTAAAGCAGTTTCAACGAAACTTAAGCGATCTTGACCAAAAAACATCTCACCGTTCACGAAGAAACTCGGCGCACCAAAAACACCTCGCGCCACAGCTTCTTCAGTGGTATCTTTCAAACGCTCCTTAACCTCAGTCTCACTAATACGTGCCATAAAATCAGTCACGTCAATGCCTGCTTTAGTCAAAACTTCAGCCACAACCTCGGGTGACTCCATGTTCAGCTTTTCAGACCATAAAGCGTTAAAAATGGCTGCTAAATAAGTCAGGAACTCAGGTTCCTCCAAGTAAGCGGTCGCACCTCTCATTAAATGCATCGTATTCAACGGGAAAAATGGATTGAAGTTAAACGGCACCCCATAAATATTTGAAAAACGCTGAAGATCCTTCAACATATAAGGGCCTTTAGCAGGAACCGCAGCTGGTGACGCATTACCAGTGGCTTGAAAAACAGCACCAAGCAGCATAGGTCGCCAAATGATTTTAGCGTTGGTGCGCTGTGCCATACTCTCTAATTGTGTCCATGCCAAATAACTGGCTGGGCTGCCTACATCAAAGAAAAACTCTACTTTTTTGCTCATCTCAAAGTACTCCTGACAAAATATATTAGAAAGTTTCTAAAAGGTCTCTAGCCATGGGCGTAGATCAAGCTCATGTGTCCAGCTATCACGCGGTTGACAATGTAATTGCCAATACTGCTCAGCGATATGCTCTGGATTTAAGATCCCGTCTTGATCTTTAAGCGCATAACGCTCAGGAAAGTTGTCACGAATAAAGGCGGTATCAATGGCACCATCAATAATAGGGTGAGCCACATGTATACCTTTTGGCCCCAACTCTCGAGCCATGCTTTGCGCCAAAGCACGTAAAGCAAATTTAGCGCCAGCAAAAGCAGAAAAACCTTTACTACCTCGTAAAGAAGCCGTCGCGCCGGTGAAAATAATCGTTCCCTTTCCACGGGGGATCATTGCTTTTGCCGCCTCTCTACCTGTGAGAAATCCAGATAGCGCTGCCATTTCCCATACTTTTCGGTAGACTCTTTCCGTGGTGTCTACAATGGAAAAATGGACGTTCGCACCAATGTTAAATACCACAACTTCAATCGGCCCAATGTCTTGTTCAATATGGGTAAACAGCTCAACCATCTCTTGCTCTACACGCGCATCACAACCAAATGGCTTTGCTATTCCACCAGCGGCTTCAATATCACTGACTAGCGAGCTAAGTTTGTCGACACTCCTTCTGGTCACGCATAAGGTAAAACCTTCTCTTGCAAAATGTCTCGCAACAGCGCTGCCGGTGGCATCGCCTGCGCCAATTACAACTGCTACGGGTGCTCTATACATGTCTATTTCCTTATAGGTTCCTTTTTAGAACTGACAAAAATATAGCTTTCTTTTCAGAGTCTGTCAAGCTAATCTATTACTCACACATGTAGGAGGTAACATATGCGCTGGGATGAACTTGATAAACAGCCTTGCTCAGTAGCTCGCACTTTGGCAGTCATTGGTGATCGTTGGACGCTAATGATCTTACGTGACTGTTTTTTAGGTGTCAGACGTTTTGATATATTTGAGCAACGCTTAGGTATCACACGTCATGTATTGTCTGATCGGCTTCGTAAGCTGGTTGAATATGACGTTCTGAAAAAAATAGCCTATCAACAGCAACCACTGCGTGAGGAATACCGATTGACAGAGCGTGGTTTAGATTTGCATCCAATCGTTTTGGCACTGGTTAGCTGGGGAGACAAACACATGGCTGATGAACGTGGTGCGCCGTTGCTACATAGGCATAAAGAATGTGGCCAAATAATGCATCCCGTAACGGTATGTTCAGAATGCCATGAACCAATTAATGCACGGGATATTAAGGTTGAAATAGGACCTGATTGGATAGGTGAGGATGAGTTTGGTATATGAAGAGAGGGTTCTGCTAAAAAATGAAAGCAAAGGAAATCGCTACACACTTCGAACTAGCACTTACCTATGAACCATTACAGAATTGAGACCATGAAGAATAATGAGCTAAGCTGACAATCCTGTAGAAACCAACTTGGGAGGTTTTAATAAGAAAGCTTAATGAGAATCATCCATCCTGGCGATTCCATAATCATTAAATCCGTATCTAACACTAGCAGTTCGATGCCTGTATAGCGCACTGAACAGGGTTTAATGATATATTTTAGGAACAAATATTTTAATTGTCAGTCTGGCTAAGACTATAGAATAATTGTTATTTTTGAAGAGACAATATTATGTTTTACTTTAAAAGAATGCTTTTTATCACCGTAGTCACATTACTTGCTGGCTGTACTTCCAACCTAACAAGCAATGAAAAGATAAATTCAAGCGTTACTACGACAACATGGCAAAATCTAGTTTCTATGATTAATACTGGGAACTATCAATCTGTTGGGCAACAGCATGATAAAACCGTGAGATTAGTTCTTAATAATGGACAAGTATTTCAAGCTAAAGAGCCAAAAATAGATGATGTACTTCAAGTCATTAGGGATTGCTCGGAATGCACAGGAAAACCATTCCTAACAGAGTAGGGGTAACACAATAAAACAGACAGCAATCAGAGAAAATAAATAGTGGTTGTTAGTACTATGGTTAGTGGATTATAAGCAGTTACACACTTTTTAGGAAAGTCTCAAAAACTGGGGCTGTAGAGCATTATTTATGTTCTAGTATAGGAGTCACACTGCAATTTCAAAACAAGTCACCTTGTCATTTTACGGTATATTCGACAAGCCAATTACTGAAAGTCACTATCAGAAAAGCATAAGGACGCTAGTTTGGTTCCCTGCGAATGACTTTAAAATAAATTTTATATTATTGATAACTGATAACTGATAACTGATAACTGATACTTAATATTTATTTTAGTATATATATACCTTACTCCTTTCTTACTGTAAGAACCTCGAATTATGTATCTTGTGTACACTCCCAAGTGCACTGTTATCTGCTAACCTTTGTTAATATTTTTAATATCAATAACTCACACATCCTTTTAAAGAACATGTAGTACACAAGCTAACGAACTCTTACCTTTCTTTACCTGAAAATATTAATTTTTTTGTTATGTTTAACTTGTTAGTTGATAGTAATTTCAGTTTTAAAAAACAATGAACAATAAAAATGATAATGGGCTGCGCTGGCGCTGAAATTAGCTCAGTTCAATTATCGTATGGTCGCTCTTTAAAGCTGACTTTGGATAGTTTTTAAAGTCGCTTTTTTGTTTTTTTGTCTTAACTACGATAAGGATGTTGAAATGAAAAAATCAGTATTAACTGAATTTATTCAAGGCAAATTATGGATAGCATTTTTGGTGAGTTTCGTTGGTCTGAGCGCTTGCAGTAGTGAAACAGAAGAGTCAGCTACTAATACGGAGTCTAGCGAAATGACACCTGTGCAAACAGAGAGCGAAGCTGAAGATCCAATGACTGCTTCTACAGAGGGCACAGAAGGGGCAGGCGGTACGGCATACTATTCTAGTAATGGCAGTACAGAAAATGAGCAAAAGGCTGATGATACGGATACTGTCAATGAAAATAACTCGAACTTAGATCAAACATCAGCAGACGGATTACAATAATTACAGGGAAGGCTATGGTGTCCATTAAATATTAACGCCTCAATACGATATAAATGAGACAGCTATTACTCTCACTTATGTTCCAGTTGTTTAGATACTAAAGGGTTTCTGTAAGGTCATTATCATTTTGAATGGCTTTGACTATTAATTGCTATCTCAAAGTATTCCATTTTTGGCTGCGGTATCCTATCCTGCAATCAAGCCTTTTATCTTTACTCACATAACTAGCAGTGTTGACTAAAAAAGCCCGTTGACCGTTTCAGCCAAGGCATTGTCGTATGAATCACCCGTAGCACCAACAGAAGCGATAATGCCAGAGTCAGCCATACTAGTAGTGTAGCGGATGGATAAGTACTGAACTCCTCTATCGCTGTGATGAATCACATCCTTAGGCTTGTTTTTGTCTACTATCGCTTGCTTTAAAGCCGCCATCACCATATCCGTATTCATATTCATACGATTAGATACTTTCCAGCCTACGATGGCGCGGGCAAACACATCAATAATAAACGCGGTATAAATCCAGCCACTGATAGTCTTAATATAGGTGAAGTGTGCAACCCATACCTGGTTAGGGCGATGAGCATTAAAGTTACGATTGACTAGGTTATTCGCTCGCAGCTGGTCGTCGAGAGAGTTAGTCGTGACCTTGTTTTTACCGCGCCAAACGCCTTGCAGCTCATACTGTCCCATTAACCGCTCTACGGTGCAGCGAGCAACCTCTAAACCGTTCGCTTTAATCTGTTGCCAGACTTTACGCGCACCATAGCGGCATTTTCTGTCCTGCCAGATGCATCTGATTTCGCTAATATAAAAGTCGTTATGTTGACTGCGCAGTGAGCGCTTTTCTGGATTATTAGCTAAATATTTTTCACGGTGATAGGTTGATGGGGCAATAGGTAGTACTTGACAGATTAGCTCGACCCCGTAAAGATGTTTATTTTCGTCGATAAACGGCACCATTGTTTCAGTTAGCGGTCGAGCTCCGCCTGGGCGAAAAAAGCGGCAGCCTTGCGTATAATCTCGTTGGCTTGTTTGAGCTCTCTATTTTCGCGTTCAAGCTCCTTTATGCGTTGATCTTGGCTTTGAGCTTGTACCGAGGCAGGAATAGTTTGCTCGATATGCTTTTTATGCCATGATCGTAGCGTTTCAGGCGTGCAGCCAATCTTAGGGGCAATGGCTTGAATGGCTGACCAGGTGGAGGGATAGTCGCTTGTTGCTTCAATAAGCATGCGAACGGCGCGCTCTTTAATCTCGGGAGTGGAGGTTTGTCTTTTCATTGTCGTATTCTCTCAGAATATTAAGTCTCCGACAATCCCGGGGCGGTTCACTATATATCGTTACGAACAAATAGAGAAAGTGTTGAAGGGCGAGCAAGTTACAACTGATGCTTTTGAGCCATCAGTAAAAAGAAGCGACGAAAATGCTTATTGGATTATTATAGAAGACGACAGCATGCAACCTGCATTTCAGCCAAAAAACTTGATTCTCCTCAATCCAAGTTTGACTCCCGCGCCAGGTGACTATGTGATTGCAACTGACGATGCCGATTAAGTGATGCTACGCAAATGGCGAGACTGTGGCTTTGATGAAATGTTGGGTCAGGAGTACACTCAGCTGATAGCGCTCAATCCCGACTATCCAACTACCGATAGCCGGTTTATCGAATTTAAAATACATGGGGTCGCTACCGAGCATAGAATTAAGCTGAGATAATCTATTTTACTTGATAATTATAATCAGCAAATTTTCTAAGACTCCTTATCAATAATAGGCAGGGTTTCGTCAGTGACAAGCATCAAATGTACAAAAAACCTTAGTAGCGGCGAGTATTGCCATTTGTTCGTTTGATCTCTAGGATCTCGGCTAGCAATACCGATATGGATAGCGTCTATCGAGTCATTAGATTGTTGCTTAATGTCTTGATGACCTGTTGATGAAATATTTTTCATCAATAGGGCTTCGTTGCTACTTATCAGCCAACGTTTCAAAGGCAGTAGTTTTTCAGCAATATAAATGAAACGCTGCAACTCTTTTTCCTCTCTTTTCCTAAATGGTATGTATGCTGTGCTATTAGACAGTTTTTGACGACATATCTTAATGAACCAAGCCCAGTCAATCTCTGATTTTTCTCGTAGGCGATATGCGTTATTTAATAAAGGCGATAGCAGTCTTAGATCACTTTGATATTGAATATTTAGTGGACTGAGGGCAGTAGTTTCTGAATCTATGAGCTTTACAAAGCGAGGTTTGCCGCGTTTAGTTGTGATAGTGGCAACATCATAGGCTCGCTTGACTAATAACTGTGAATCTTGAATGGGAATGTTTGCCAGCTGTGCCGCTTTATCTAGTTGTGTCTTTTTATCAAGAGTCTTTAGTAACAGCTGTATTCGGTTTAGACCATAGCGACCAAATAGCTCATCAGTAGCTGCTGGCTTAGCATTCAATACAATTTGGTCATCCAAATTTTCGATCGTAAGTTTTGGTGACTTGCGTTTGCCCTCTATAATACTTTTAAATAAAAGTGTACGAATGCTAGGTATGCTGACGCTATTATTACTAACAACGGCATTGTTTTCTTTAATCTTTTTATTGGTAAAACCTGTTACATTGAACAGCGTTTGATCTGGCAATTTTATATTTGCTTCACTAAGCGCATAGGTCGCCATCAAAGTGCAAAAATGGTTGTAATACTCAAAGCTACGCTCAGGCGATAAGTGTCCCATCATACCGGATAACGCATACCAGCGATCTTGTGCATCGATATGCTCACCTAATAAGCCATGTTTGATGCGCAAAATATCGCTTTTATCATAATCGGTTAAGGCCTCTACTAGATCGGGATGACCCAATAGTACTAACGATAAGTTACTCACTGCCGTATGCCTAAATCCGTGGAAGGTATGCTGTGCCACGTCATCATCTACTGAGATGTCTTTTAAGGTTCGTTTGAGTAATTGTAAAGGGACGTGATCATCAATGGGGCGCTGATCTGATGATAAAGTAAAGATAAACTTGTTTGGGTTGACGCCGATATTACTCTGCACAAAATTAATAAAGAAATTCAGCTCATCAGGATTTAGGAGTGCAAATAGGGCCACGCGGCGGATACTACTTTGAGTCTTGGTTGGACGGTAGCTATTGGGCCTAATCACCACTGAAGGTATGGCTGCCTTCAAACCTTCGATGTCATTATACTTAAGTCCTAACAGCTCTTTTTTGCGCATGCCAGTACGATAGACTAAGATAAATAAAAGCGCGAACATCTCTCGCTCCAATATATCTACAGACCCCAGTATCTGCGTAATAATGGCTTGATAAGCTTGCGGTGATATCAGCTCCGCACGTACACGCCGACCGTTTTTGGACTGTTGAATACTCATCGAGGGTAGGTTGTACTTGCTCTGAGAAAAGTCGTGCATACTCTGGAATAAATTAGCAGAGTATCCAATGTCAGTATTGTTACGCACGACCACTTTGTATTCTAAAATGTCTTCATAAAGTGCCTCAAACTCTTCCTCTGACCAAATATCAAGCGGCTGCGCCGTTGTGAAATATAGCCATTCATAGCCTATGGTTTTAATATATTTCAAAATAGATTCATTACTAGGTGGTTTTGGTTCTTTTCGACTTAGCAAACCTAGTACCCAGTCTAATAAAATCTTTTCACTTAAGTCATCATATTGCTCATAGCGCTTTTGTACTATTTCGATAAGCGTAGCCGGGGTATAGCTGAGTTTTTTCTTTTTCTGCTCTTCGACTCTTTTGAAGTCTTTAGTGAGATTCATAATCAAATCAGACTTTCTAACCTCTATCTTTTTGGTAGAACTCCTAGCCGTCTCTTTTTGAGCAATAGAATTTTTGCTGATAGACAACGCTAAAATCTGCTCTAGATTATACGGCTCATCTTTAAGCTGATATTTTTGGTTCAAAAACCGATCAAAATCTTGAGTCATGAGTCCGGTGGTGTTGTGTATGCCTCGCATAACTCCCACTGAAGCATGATCAATATCAGCACCATCCAGCATCTCCCAATAATAACTGGCGTAATACAAAAATCGTGATAGGGGAAGAGGCTTAATAGATAAAGGTTCTGTTACGTCCGCTAGAGTGTTTGTCAGATACTGCTTAAGGCTATCTTCAGAAAGATTGGCTAGCGTATGTTTTATCTCTTCTTGAGAGCTGTTTTTATGGTAACGCATCAGCCAGCATTGACTGACCACATCTACGACGATTTGCTTGGTGTTATACAGCTTTTCACTACCTTCTACGCGTTCGTTACCATAGCGTTTTTGCACAAAGCGTGGCGAGACCACTATTCTTTCATTGATAAACGGCTGATATTCCTTAGTAAGTAAAGAAGCAAGCCACCCTTGAAGCATCTGTACCTCATTGATGCCGCCATATACAATACCTGAGAATACCAGCCAACCTAATATCTGCTCTTGGCTATATTCGGCTGTTTGATTCCAGTGATGCTGTACTGCACGAATAGTTTTGACCAGTAACTTGCCGTTTTTGACCCAACCTGCATTTATAATCAGTGGATTGGTTTTGGTAGGTTGCGGCGCGATTGTCTTAGTATAATGATGCTCAGCGAGCATATAGTGCTGATTTTGATAGTCAATAAACTGATTAACGATTTGCCATGCTTGTTTTAGTGTTTTGGTTGATGTATATGCTTGAGCGATCCTATTCTGAACGATAGCTTGGAATTCATCGAACCCTTGGTTAGATAAAGGTCGTAGCTGCTCATAAAAGACACGGTTAAATCGACTCACCACTTGGCTTGGTGGTAACCATAACTCATCATAACAACTGGTTAGTGCAGGTACAGCAAAAAAGATATGATCATCTGGCCAAAGCACTTGTTTATAATGTTTATCAAAACACTTAATAAACTTAATATTACCAGGGTGTTTTTTTTGCAGAGATTCCCACTGAGTCTGTAAGTCAGCCAGTAGCTTTAGTTCACGTACTCTAGCAGGGCTACTTTCTTTAATTACCGAAGGATAAGGCACGTAGCATTTTTTTCTGCCATTAAACTTTGCCAAATCATCGATGATTTTTGGCAGATGGATATTATTTATTAGCATGATCTACCTCAATTGAACTTATCTCAATATGGCTGAGATTAGAGTAGTTATCTATTTTGATATGACGTAACCCTAGCTGTTCTGCGATCTGCTCAAATATAGATGCAACACGCTTGATATCCGCTTTACTACTTGATGAGAAGCGCCCCAACACTTCTTGACGGGCTTTTTCATGACCGATAACCGTGTTGATTAACGAGAGCTGGACGCCAAGCCTTTCAAGCTGAGTACGCACAAAGTGGCGTGTCCAATAGGGGTTGGCGTCAATAATATCTTTAGTCATATGGTAGGCATCGCCGCGCTTGACATCCTTTAATATAAGGGTACTCTCTGACAAAAGCTTCAATAATGCTTCATCGTTACCTAAGCGAATATCGTCAATGGTGGCGCTGATGACATGATTTGATTGATGCTTAGCCTGATAGTCAATCAAATAATTTCTATAATCTATTAAATGTCTTACAAGAGTAGGGCATAGCGGTATCAGACGATCACTTTTTACTTTTTTAACTGGCTTATCGTTGATTTCCAGCCAACCCATATCAAGATCGATATTGTACATTTTGCCAAGACCGTTATTCGGTCGCACGCCGGTTAAGAGGCAAAATACGAACCATACAAAAATACTGGCTCTATTAAAGTGATCCTCATCATTTTTACTTTGATCTACCCAGACTTTGAGCTTATCTATGATGCTGCGAACGGTTTCGAGCTTAAGTGCAAACCCTGAGCCTACGGTATATTTATGCCAAGGGGTAATATAGGATAAGTCAAAATTACCTGTATTATTTAATACGCTTAGCGCTGATTTATAGTGAGCAATGAGCGCCTCACTAGTGTGACTGCTGTAATACATTGCCGGAGCATGAGACGCTGGCGTGCGGCAAATGATATTGGCGATGTGCGCATGACAATCAGGTGTATAACGAGAGAGCACGACATGTAGCGCAGTTTCTATTCGATTGACTGACAGGTACGGTAGTCCAAGGCTGCTGCGCAAATCGGCAATATATGATGTAAAATCCTCTTTTACCGGTAACTCGCAAGCAAGCAGATTATCAACCGACCATAATGGTAGTGGGGTTTTGATAGTATCAGATTGGTTTTCGTAATTTTCCTTCGTTAATGTTTGACTAACAGAGCGCTTAGTAATACCAAGACTGTGTTTGATGTAAGTTCTTTTATCATGGATGCTGAAAATACTAGGATGACCGATATAGCCGGGTATTAGTAAGGACTTAACTGGCAGTCCGGTAATCATAGATAACAGTAAAATACCCGCACAGGTTTTATGAATCTCTGATTCTGGTAAGGTGCTTGCATCTTGGTTGAGCGCAGCAAATAGCGCTTGGTAGCCGACAAGGGAGAGTAATCGCGTGTTGGAATTAAGCGCAAGATCGCGCTGAGACATATAGTTTTGTTGTAGCGATAAATCAATAGTTTGCAGCGGTATTGAATTTTTGATTAACGGGTTTGGATATTCGCCATAGCTGACATAGGGCGCCTCATAGTGGTCAATGCGCTCTTCAAAGCTGGTAGTTAACCCTTCATAGATCTCGGTATTAGCTTCTAAAAATGCGAGATCTACGGCGGTAGCAGTGTGTTCTATATCATCACGTGTGCTACCCCATGCATCATTACCGGGCGAAGTATTCCAGTTATGGCTCGTTGCAGTAGAGTCTAAGGGTATTGTCGATGTATTGTCTGCTAAGTTGATAGCTTTAATTTTAATGTTTTTAGGTGGCTTCTTACGCTTAGGTCTTGGCTTCTGTAATACGTGCGCATGTTGATAGACGGTCGTTATTTTCTCTATTTGGCTCAGTTTTGCTTTTGCGTCAGATTTAGCCTTTGCTACTTCCTCAGTATCAGTAGCTTGGTTATTGTTTAGCTCTACAAGCGCGGCTTGTTGCTTTTTTAATATTTCATTAAATACCGATAATATACGCTCTATATTTATCTCAGTTTGGGCGATATCAGGAAGTGCCTGCCAAAGCCATTTGCGCCTAGGAGATGCTGAGAACTGTGCCATCTTAAATTGCATGAGTATATTATTGGTATGGGTTTTTTTATCCTGAATGATAAGTAAAGCTGCGGTGTGCACCGCTATGGATAACCAAACTAGCTGTTGCACTGATTGACCTAACTGCTGTTTGATGACGATATCCTGCATTAGGATAAGCAGCTGCATCATCAGTGGTTTTTGTGCTAAGTTCGTCCGATTGATCTGCATATACTGATCGGCAACTGGTCTATCTTGTAGTGTTTGCACAATAGTTTCTGATAAATACTTAATTGCATTATCATTGCGCTCATAAGTGTCATGTACTGCGATAACGATGGTAGAGATAGCCTCTACAACAGATTCGGGGTAAACAAACGATTGATCACTCTTTAAGTGATCAATGGTCTTTGCAGATAGCCATTGTTCCTGATTGGGCGAGGTGTCATTATCTTGAGCCATCACGATACTCCAGTAGGACGACGTTTATGATAAGTTTGCTCATTTATTTTTATAAGCTCACAAAATTTGGTGACGGCAAATATATTTTTGCCAAATAACTGCTGATTCATCTGTTTATCTAAGATAGTTTTAAGTTGTCTATAAATGAGTTTGATATCCAGCTTCTTGTTATGAAGAGCAATCAATTCAATAAGCTCATGAAAACAAAGGTTGAGACTAAAATCATCTTTTAAGATGTATTTCACAGGCACTTCTTGTCTTAGTGCATTAAAATCAATACTAGGGCTTTTGATCAGGTGGAAAAGCTCAAAGTTATTAACCTGAAACCACTTTTTATCTTCTTTGATGAACGATGTAGTTTCAGTCCAAACAGCGCTATGCTCAAGCTTAAAGCTTTCAGCAATAAACGGTCTGATATAACAAGTATAAATGTTGAATAGATCAAGGGCGTCTTGAAATATGAGAACCGATGTTGTCTGCAACTTGGCAATCGATAGTGATTTATGTGACTTCATAAACATCCCACTAAGATAATGTTTCGGTGACTTGGTCGTTACGCGCTGTATGTTGACCTTCACTCCCACCTTACATGAGTAGCTAATAATTAAAACCCACTTTACTAAGGATTGAAGCAGAATCATGAAATACACGACAGTACGTGACGCCTATCGTATTTTGAGTATTTGTTGGAGAGTGTTTATGACAATTCTATTTAAAGCGCTTTAGGAATAAGCTAGAGTTGGTGGGCGGGGTAGGTGGGTAGAGAAGTAATTTAGGACAATGGGTTGGGGATGCAATTGGCTAACTGCAATCTATGCTGTGATGAAGAGATTTGCAACACCAAGCACAGCAGGGGCTATTTTTTAAGTCACCTGAGCGGTGATGAAGATTCGCTAGCAATTGAGGCGCTGACATTGATATTTCTAAGTCACCTGAGCGGTGATGAAGTAGTCATTGACGCTTGGACGTTTTGATACAGATTTCTAAGTCACCTGAGCGGTGATGAAGGTGATTCATGTGCCAGCCGAGTATAATGAGCTTTTCTAAGTCACCTGAGCGGTGATGAAGTGCCATACAAGCGCCGATAATTAAGCTCGTTGTTTCTAAGTCACCTGAGCGGTGATGAAGCTAATAATTAGTTACGTCTAATACTAAAGGTGTTTCTAAGTCACCTGAGCGGTGATGAAGATACCATGCGCGCCATCAGTCGTGCCAGCTCATTTCTAAGTCACCTGAGCGGTGATGAAGAGTGAGCAGTTACGCAAAGAGCGATTGAATGATTTCTAAGTCACCTGAGCGGTGATGAAGCGATCATTATGTTAAGACGCATTGAGCTACACTTTCTAAGTCACCTGAGCGGTGATGAAGCTCTCGGCATCGATGTCGCACAAAACCTCAATTTTCTAAGTCACCTGAGCGGTGATGAAGGTCGCCCACTAGATAAAGGTCAGATTTATATCTTTCTAAGTCACCTATGCGGTGATGAAGTCACGATCCCTACCTTGAAATAGGAAGGGGTTTTTCTAAGTCACCTATGCGGTGATGAAGGTGCTAAGCGCGTGCGGTGGCTTTGACGACATTTTCTAAGTCACTTTTTGCATGACGCGGCAATGCGATAAGTAGTAAATATTGGCACGTTTAGAGTGTAGAATGGTTTTTAGGTCGGACGAATCAAAGCTGTTGTTAGTATAGGGGTTGGTTGATTTGGCCATAATAATTCCAGTAATATAAAACCATATTTAAGATAAGATTTACTCTACTGGAATTATGTTCGCAAAACAATGGATAGTATTTCTTCTGCGACAACAGATGTCGTTAAAGGTTTGGATATAATAATGACCAGACAACTTAAGTTATCTGGTCATTATTCGAATATTTTATAAAGTCAGTTATTGCCTTACGTTAATTGTTACGCCACAAAGCATGCTCGCATACTTCACAACACCAACTCTCTTTTGATCGCATAAAAGAAATGTCTGCTGGTATCTCTAAAGGACAAACATAACCACAGTATTCACAGCGCACATCATCTAAATAAGCAAAACACTGACCTACGGTATCAAACATGATATGAGGACTGATATTGTACTTCTGACAATCCGCTTTTACATGCTCAATGAAGCCACTCTCATTATCGTATGCCCAGTAATCACCACAGATTTTTAGATCACGTGCGTTCTGCGTCATATTAGGCTGAAGCTTTACACTCATAATATCCTCCTCAGTAACCATAGCCAATTTGTGGTAAAAGGCTATAAAGCTCACTTTCTAACTGATGACACATTTCATCAAACATATAGCCATTATTAGCATCCAGTCGCTTTTGTACCCAGATCCGTATTGCCATATGATTATCAAAGCAACTATCCACACTTAAGAACCGAGCCAAACCATTACCTGGTTGAATATAGAGCTCACAAATTAAAGTATTTGCAATACTATTGGCATCTTCACTGACGTAACCACTGGGTTTGAATTTCGCCAATAGCTCATTGTAATTAATCAGTTTCATTCTGATGCCTCCTTATCAGTAGGTAATAGAGCAATCTGACTACGATTAACCAATGCCTCAAAAGCGCTACCATCTTGACGGATCATATTTGGCACATACCGGCTATAAGTATTGAATAGCATCTTAGTAGTAGAGTGTCCCATTTGGCTGGCTATCCACTCAGGGCTCTCACCAGCAGCTAGCCAGAGCGTGGCTGCCGTATGACGCGTCTGATAGGCATTGCGCTTCTTAAGCCCCAAAACCTTAAGAGTGGGGTGCCAAACCCGCTTATTCACATTGTTGTAATCTAAAGGCTCACCTGTATGCGCGCAAAACACATAATCTGAGCGCTTATAAGTGATTGCTTGTTGCTCTTTTAAAGCATCAAAAACCCAAGGTGACATTTGAATCGCTCGATAAGACTCTTGCGTCTTAGGAGGAACCATTTTTCCTTTAACCAGCGCCTGCTTAATCACAATTTCGCGACGATTAAAATCGATATTTTCCCAAGTCAAGCCATCGATCTCACTAGTACGCATACCTGTCAAAAAACGCACCAAATAATAATTACGATAGTCTTCTCTAACGCCATTAATGAACTTCCAAACCTCCTTCAAGGTCAGTGGTTGGATATCGGTCTTGGGCTCTTTGAGCGACTTAATGTCATCATAAGGGTTATCAAACTTATAGCGTTTAGCGGCTTCTTTTAGTATCATACCTAAAGGTACCATTATCGAATTGATGCGTGCCGCTGACAGATGTTTGTTAGCTTTTCCGTACGTTACTTTGGCGAGCGATGAACGGAAGGCTAATACATCTGTCTTTTTTATGAGATGAATGGGTCTAGTCCCAAACTCAGGAAGTAAATACATATCAATAATCTCCTGTATTTTACGTTTGTAGGTATCGCGCCACTCAATTTCTTTTTCAGAAAACCATAGTGTTGCAAACTGCTTAAAAGAAGGAACGTTAGTATTAATACATTCCTTACGATCGTTTAAAGCCATCATTTCATCTGCTTTATCACTTTTGGGGAAATACTTAGCATAGCTAAATATGCCTAGGGTGATTTCTGCCTCCATCTGTTCAATTACCTTCTCAAGCTTCTTGCGATTCGATGGGGTGTCTATGAGGTTTGTCGTCTCCCTACAACGCTTATTCATATAACGAAAGTCGACCACCAACTTGTTATATCTACTTCTGATACTAGCCATGATATTTCTCCTTATTGTAGTGCCATAGCGTTGATGCTACCGGCTATACCAGTACGCATATCTTTTTCGATTTCTTCCCATACATATAAGATCTTACGACCCCCGAATGGGCGTATATAATGAATTCCTTCGATGAGCACAGTATCTTTGAGCTCATTACGTATCGTACGAGGGTTGTATTTGATAAGCTCAGAAAGCTCTTGGGTAGTTAGGTAAGTATGTGACATAATGAGTTCCTTATATAAAGTTTAATCATGATGGTACTTTTAAATACCATAGTTGTAATTTAACATATATTTATAACTATGCAAGTACTTTTTATAACTATAATTGGAGTTTTTAGGATGATAGTTAACCATCTTCCCACTTTGTTAGCTGAAAGAAGACTAAAAGTAGCGGATGCAGTGCGAGCGACAGGTGTTAGCAAAACAACTTTGCATAAGATATATAATGATCAGTCATCAAGAATTGATTTCGATACGATAGATAAGCTTTGTGAATATTTAGAAGTAGGGGTAGGAGATCTTTTTGAATATGTAACAGAGATTGAGGCAGAGGATAGAAAGAAATAGACATTAATCTAAAATTTGAAGTAGAGGTCAAAAAGCGAGTTTTTAGTTGAAGGGTTTTTGGAAGCTAGTCACGTTTTGGTCACCATTTGGTCACCGTCGTTTTTTTGAGCAGTTTAAAAGAGCCTAAGTAGTGGTGATTACAGAGTGCTATAAGTAAATATTTTTCGCCACAACCCATATTTTACGGACAAAAAAAGCCCCAGTCGTTAGACCGGGGCTTTCTAAATATTTGGTAGGCATAAGCAGACTCGAACTGCTGACCTCTACCATGTCAAGGTAGCGCTCTAACCAACTGAGCTATACGCCTATTTAGGTTGAGCATTTTAGCAAATTCTGAGGACTTTGCAAGTCTTTTCTATAACAATATTAACTTATTATTATTATATTGAGTGTTAATCTTGATATCGAGTGATATGGAATATTTTTTGTGTAGTTTTGCTAAATAGTAAGTAAAATGGGTTTATATTTTATTGTCAGTGAAACAACAAAGCCTAATGGCTAAGTAATATATAACTGCTATCATAATTCTAAAAATAGAGTGGGTATTTTGATAATAATTTCATAGTATTCGTGCTTCGCAAAAAATATATCAAAATAAAATATTGAGGAGGGTGATATGGGTCTATTGGTCGACGGGCAATGGCAAGACAAATGGTATGACACAGAATCAAGCGGTGGACGCTTTGAGCGTGAAGATGCGGGTTTTAGAAACTGGGTAACAGCAGATGGTAGCGCAGGTTCCTCCGGTCAGGGCGGCTTTAAAGCCGAAGTTAATCGTTACCATTTATATGTGTCATTAGCCTGTCCTTGGGCACACCGCACCATGATTTACCGCAAGTTAAAAGGCTTGGAAGACATCATTTCGATATCTGTGGTTCATCCATTTATGGGTGATAAAGGTTGGACGTTTGCAGAGGGTTCAGGCGTTATTGCTGATCCTATTGTAAATGCGAGTTATCTATATGAGATTTATACTGCAGCCAAATTAGACTATACAGGACGGGTGACAGTACCAATATTATGGGATAAAAAAACCAATAGCATCGTCAGCAATGAATCCTCTGAGATTATTCGGATGTTTAACTCAGCCTTTGATGAGATTGGGGCGATAGCTGGCAATTTTTTACCTGCAGAATCCATAGCAGAAATCGATGCGATCAATGCATTTGTTTATGATGCGGTCAATAACGGAGTTTATAAAGCTGGCTTTGCCACTACAGAAGCGGCGTATAAAGAAGCAGTAGTTAAACTATTCGATGCGCTAGATACGTTGGAGGCGCGTTTGGCAGACCAACGTTACCTAATAGGCAGCACGATAACTGAGGCGGATTGGCGTTTATTTACGACCTTAGTACGTTTTGATGCGGTTTATGTCGGTCATTTTAAATGTAATATACGTCGTATCGTTGATTATCCGAACCTTTGGGGCTATCTACGCGACTTGTATCAAGTATCAGGTATCGCAGAGACAGTAACTATGCAACATATAAAGGCCCATTATTACATCAGCCATGCCAATATTAATCCCACTCGTATTGTGCCTGTTGGTCCGGTTATTGACTTTAATGAGCCACATGAGCGTGCACGTTTATAGGTTTATTTATTACAATATAAAAAAATCACGACAGCTGATTCATAGCAGCTGGCGTGATAGGTTTGCAGTGTAAGCCACAATATGAATAAGCAAAAATATAAATAAGAACATTAGCTAAAATTAAGCATTATTCAACTGTCTTGCTGCTTCTAATGCAAAGTACGTCAAAATACCATCAGCACCAGCACGGCGGAAGCCAATCAGAGACTCTAAAATAACCGCATCAGTCAGCCAACCGTTTTGAATAGCCGCCATATGCATGGCATATTCGCCAGACACTTGATAGGCAAAGGTCGGTACCCCAAAGGTGTTTTTAACTTCACGGATAAGGTCTAAATACGGCTGACCGGGTTTAATCATGACCATATCAGCGCCTTCATTGATGTCCATGGCCACTTCATGTAGCGCTTCAGCACGGTTACCAAAGTCCATCTGATACTGCTTCTTATGACCACCTTTTAAGTTGCCAGCACTACCGACTGCATCACGGAAAGGACCATAGTAAGCAGAGGCGTATTTGGCTGAGTAAGCCATGATAGCGGTATTGACAAAACCTTCTGCCTCAAATGCATCTCGCATGGCTTTGATACGACCATCCATCATGTCACTAGGGGAGATGATGTCGGCACCGGCGCGGGCGTGTACCAATGCCTGCTTGACCAGTACTTCAACCGTGGCATCGTTAACGACATAACCACTGTCATCAAGTAAGCCGTCTTGACCGTGTGAAGTATAAGGATCTAATGCCACATCAGTCATCACCACCATCTCTGGAATAGCATCTTTGACAGCTTTGACCGCGCGTGCGCTCAAGCCATTTTCGTCATAAGCCGATTTACCGTCAGGCGTTTTTAGTGAGTTATCAATCACTGGGAAGATATCGATAGTTGTGACACCTTCTGCTAATAACTCTTTGGCATGTTTAATGAGCAGGTCAATCGATAAGCGCTCAACACCCGGCATACTCGCGATTGATTGGCGTTGGTTACTACCTTCTAACACAAAAACGGGCGCGATAAAGTGCTTGGGATGCAGCTCAACTTCACGAATCATGGCGCGTACATTGTCGTTATAACGCAGACGACGAAGGCGAGTTTCAGGGAATTGGCGGTTAAAAGTATAAGTCATAATGCTTCCTTTTTTTAGTATCAACAACTTTTGTTTTGGTATTAATATAATACGACTACTATAACCAATAGTAGCTGACGAAAGCAAAAAGCCCTACCAAGTCGGTAGGGCTTTTTGTACTTATCGACTATCAACGTGAGGATAAAGCACCTTCACGAGATTATAGCGCTCTGATCACTTAAGGTTCAACAATCTGCGTGACAGGTACTTGCTCAACGCTGGTTTCTTTCAGAGTAGCCTCTTCAGTTAAGATGCCTACAGCAGCATCGGTTTTACCGTCATTATTGACGTCAACCACAGCAGTAGGTTTAAAGGTGGCTTTTTCTACTGGTTGCGCTTGCTTAATCGCTTGAGCTTCTTGGACAGAAGCAACACGCGCTGAGCTAGCTGTATCGATAGCATGGACCGCTTTTGCTTTATTACCAGCTACGTTAGCCACTTGCACTAAGTTTCTATGTTGCGGCGTAGGAATCACTGTTGGCACATCAAGGTTGGCACCACCACCAAGCGCTTGGTAGAGCTCGACTTGGCTAACGATTTTTTGTAGCTCTAAATCTAAAATACCTTGCTGCGTTGAGAACAGTGAACGCTGTGCATCAAGAACGTCTAGATAGTTCGCAATGCCCGCTTTAAAGCGCGCATCTGCAATCTGATAGGTTTGTTCAAAGTTGTCTTGCAGACGGTACTGGGCTTCGAGCTGCTCGCCTAAGGTAGCACGCGTTGCCAAGACATCAGAGACCTCGCGGAAAGCGGTTTGAATTGAGCGCTCATAGCCAGCAAGGGTTTGTTCACGCTCAATTTTAGCGACATCGTAGTTGGCATCTAAGCGGCCTGCATCAAAGATAGGCACGCTAATACTTGGACCAAATGACCAGCCAACGGCACCACTTTTGAATAAGTCGTCCAAACTACCACTACTGACGCCAATGCTACTTGCGAGGCTTATAGAAGGATAATAAGACGCGCGTGCTACTTCGATATTAGCACCAGCGGCCTTTAGGTTGTATTCCGCTTGCAACACATCTGGGCGATAGCGCAGCAACTCACTGGGCAAGCCAGCACTAAATATCTTTTGGCTAGTGATATTACTGACAGCTGGGGTTGGAATCAGATTGGTTGGAATCGGTCCACCGACCAAAAACTGCAGTGCATTACGTGATTTCAAAATACTGCTTTGCGCACGTAAGACGGCAAGTCTCGCATTTTCAAGTGAGGCACTAGACTGTAACGAAGGCAACTTAGGATCAATGCCGGCTTCAAAACGTTTATCAGCGATAAACAGTGATTTCTCACGACTCTCAACCGTTGCTTCCGCCAGTTTCAACTGCGCTAAACTGTAGCTTAAATTGGCATAGCTTTGGGCAATGTTACTAATTAAGCTAATTTGGGTAGCGTCTTTTGCAGCCGTGGTGGCTAAGAAATTCTGCAACGCTTGGTCTTTTAAACTAGAGATTTTACCCCAGAAATCTAACTCATAGTTAGCCAGACCGAGGTTGACGTTATAGCCATCACCCGTCACACCTCTTTGGCGCTGACGAGAATAACCGGCTTGACCATCGATACTTGGCAAGTCGCGAATATCACTAATTTGATATTGAGCACGTGCTTTCTCAATGGCTAAGCGCGCACTTTCAAAGTCTTTGTTATTTTCAAGACCTAAAGCAATCAGACCTTTTAAACGCTCGTCGCTATAGAAGTTCTGCCAGCGTTGATTGGCAATGCTTGGTTGCTCAGCCGTACTGACGGTCTCCTTATCGAACGCCCCATAGGTTTGTCCGATAGGGATATTAGGCTCAGCAAGGACAGGACGCATATCCGCTTTTGGAATGGTATTACAAGCAGCCATGCTCATCGCTAAGGCAGTTAAGCCTATTAGGCGACCGCTATTTTTGCGTATCCGTGATAGAGCTGGTTGCGCAGGGGTAGCAGAAATCGCTACCGCTGCTGAGTTGGTGGTAAATATTTTTTGAGCACTCATTGTGTATTATCTCCAAAGCTTGCAGGCTGAGAGCTCTTAGAGAGCGTCATGTTTTGCATATCGTCGTCAACATGTATGATCGGTGGCTCATTATACTCTGTTGGTCCAACTGGATTGTCTGGATTATCAGGGTTAGAGCTGTCAGGCGTATTCCCACCATCATTTGGCGGCGTGTCATATTTGTACGGAAACAAGCTACGTATCCAAATATAGAACATCGGAATAAAGAAGATACCTAAGAAAGTTGCGGTGACAACACCGCCAACCACACTGGTACCAATGGCGTTTTGGCTACCAGAACCAGCACCTGTCGCGATGAATAATGGCACAACACCAAGACCAAAGGCAAGTGAGGTCATAATAATAGGACGCAGACGTTGCCGCGCCGCGGTCATCACTGCCTCTTTAAGAGTATAGCCTTCCTCTTGGTGATCCCTCGCAAACTCGATAATCAAGATGGCGTTTTTGGCCGATAGCCCAACCACCGTGAGTAGACCAACTTGTAAGTAAATATCATTGGATAAGCCACGGAACCAAGTAAACAGCACCGCCCCCAATACCCCAAGTGGAATCACCAATAGTACTGAGAATGGAATTGACCAACTCTCATACAAGGCAGCAAGACATAAGAATACCACTAAGATAGAAACTGCATACAGCATCGGCGCTTGAGCACCTGACTTCTTCTCTTCTAATGATAGACCTGTCCATTCGTAACTGATGCCGTCTGGTAGCTGTTCGACCATCGCTTCCATGGCATCCATTGCTTCACCAGTACTTAGACCAGGAGCAGCGCTACCTTGGATATTCATTGACGCCAAACTATTATAGCGCGTGAGACCCGGTGAACCGGTTTCCCATTTACTACTAGAGAAAGCGTCAAATGAGATCATCTCGTTGCTGTCGTTACGGACATACCATTTACCGATATCATCAGGATTGGTACGGCTACTAGGCTCACCTTGTACAAACACGCGTTTGACACGACCACGATCAACGAAGTCATTAATATAGCTTGAGCCCCACGCGGTTGAGATGACACTGTTAATATTTGCCATGGATAGACCATAAGCAGCGGCTTGTTCTTGGTTGATATCAACTTTAAGCTGCGGCGCATCTTCTTGTCCGTTTGGACGTACGCCGGCTACTTGCTCATTTTGAGCTGCCATGCCAAGTAACATATTACGTGCTTCTAACAGACCGTCGTGTCCGACGTTGCCAGAATCCTGCAGCATCAAGTCAAAACCACTAGAGTTACCAAGTCCACTAATTGCTGGTGGGATAATATTAAAAACAGTCGCTTCGTTAATTTGGGTAAAGAAATAACCCTGTGCACGATCAGAGACTGCCCGTGCTGTATTGTCTTCACCTTTACGATCTGCCCAGTCGCTGAGTTTTACGAAGGCGATACCGACGTTTTGTCCTTGTCCTACGAAACTAAAGCCAGCGATGGTAAACGCTGATTCCACATTATCTGGTTCTTGGCCGCTATAATAAGCGCTCACTTTATCTAGAACCGCTTGCGTCTCATTCAGTGTCGAACCAGCGGGCAGCTGTACTGCGGTAAACATAATACCCTGGTCTTCTTCCGGTAAAAATGAGCCAGGGATACGTAAGAATACCACTGCCATAATACCGATAATCGCCGCATAGACAATCAGATATACCCATTTAAGGCGGAAGCTTTTACCGACGAAGTTTTCATAAGAGCGACTGGTTTTGGTGAAAGAGCGGTTAAACCAACCAAAGAAGCCTTTTTGATTCTCAGAATTACCTTTTTCATGGCTCTTACTACGTTTGAGCAAGGTCACACATAGGGCAGGGGTGAAAATAAGAGCAACTAGAGCTGACAGCACCATACTGGTAATAAGAGTAATGGCGAACTGACGATAGATTACCCCAGTTGAGCCACCAAAGAAGGCCATCGGTACGAATACAGCCGATAAGATAAGCGCGATACCAACAACGATTTTACTAATCTCACCCATCGATTGTATCGTAGCGTCTTTGATAGAGATATTTTGGTCTTCTTCCAATAGCCGCTCGACGTTCTCTACGACGACAATAGCATCATCGACCAGTAGGCCGATGGACAGTACCATGGCAAACATAGTCAGTACGTTGATACTGAACCCTGCAATATACAGTACTGCAAAAGTACCAAGCAGTACCACAGGTACAGCAAGCGTCGGAATAATAGTCGCGCGCCAGTTCTGCAAGAAGATAAACATGACGATAAATACTAATATAATCGCTTCGATTAAGGTCTTGACCACTTGTTCAATAGACAAGCGTACAAATGGGGTAGTGTCATAAGGAATGACTGACTTTAGGCCTGCAGGGAAGTTTGCTTCTAGCTCGGCAACTCGATCACCGACCAATTCGCGAGTTGCAAGCGCGTTAGCACCACTCGCTAGTGAGACAGCAAGGCCAGCGGCTTGTTGGCCATTAAACAAGGCAATCGTACTATAACTTTCACTACCAATTTCAACCTTTGCAACATCGCCTAAGCGTACTTGCGCGCCAGAGGTATCGGTTTTTAGTAGGATGTTTTTGAACTCATCAGGCGTTTTTAGATAGCTTTGTACGGTGACGGTTGCATTAATAACTTGTTCATCAGTATCAGCAGGTGCTTGACCTAACTGACCGGCTGATACTTGTGCGTTTTGCGCACGTACCGCGTTGACCACATCGGATGGCACCAAGCTATAGCCACGTAAACGTTCAGGATCGAGCCAAATACGCATAGCGTAAGATGCACCGAACGCTTGGACTTGACCAACGCCTTCAACACGGCTGAGCTGATCGACGACATTAGAGTTGATATAATCACCGATATCAGCAGGATCCATACTGCCATCTTCAGACACAAAGCCAAACACGGCTAAAAAGCCTTCAGAGGCTTTGTTAACGTTAACGCCTTGACGCTGTACTTGCTCGGGCAACGAGCTCATTGCGGCCTGTAATTTGTTCTGTACCTGAACCTGTGCGGTATCAGAATCTGTACCGTTCTCAAAGAACAGCTGTACAGAGGCACTACCATTTGAGGCACTCGACGACTTCATGTACATCAAGCCATCAAGCCCTTTCATGCGCTGCTCAATAATCTGTACTACTGAGTTTTCAACGGTTTCAGCGTTAGCACCAGGGTAGCTAGCGCTGACCGTGACGGTTGGTGGCGCAATCGCCGGATACTGCTCAATCGGTAGGTTGATAACCGATATTATCCCGATGAGCATGACTAAAATAGCTATCACCCATGCAAAGATAGGGCGATCAATAAAAAAACGTGACATAGTAAATCCCTAAGTCTTCCTAGCTTTGAATGGAATTATTTGGCGGCTGGTTGTGCCGGTTTGTTGGCAGTTTTACCATCGGTAGACTTATCCATATTTTTTGCAGCTTGCTGTGGTGTTTTAGCAGCAGCCCCTTTTGCAGAAGGCTCAGGGTTTGGATTTTCTAATGGTTTCGCAACGACCTCTTGTTCAGGCTTGACTTTTGCACCACCGATAACGACTACTTTATCGCCAGCTTGAAGACCGTCAGTGATCACCCATTGCCCTTTATAGGTACCATTAATCGTGACAGGACGAACTTGGATTTTATTATTTTCATCAACGATATAAACTTGCGTTTCACTCTTGGTCGAGCGCATCACTGCGCTTTGTGGTACGAGTGCTGCATTGGTAATCACACTTTGGGTCAAGCGGGCGCTAACATACATACCTGGCAATAAGATATTGCTGTTATTCGGGAATACCGCACGTAATGTCACTGCCCCTGTAGACTCATCAACTTTCGCTTCTGATAACGCCAACTCGCCGCGTACAGGATACGTTGAGCCATCCTCTAACACCAATTCAACCGAGCTCATTCCTGCTTGAGCTTTGCCAGCAGAAATTTGCTGACGCAATTTTAGTAGCTCAGAAGAGGATTGACTGATATCAACATAGATAGGATCTAGGCGTGAGATAGTAACCAAAGGAGTAGGTTGACCAGAGCTGACCAATGTACCAGCGGTAACGCTAGAGCGATCAGTACGACCTGAGATAGGTGCGCGTACGATCGTACGATTCAGATCTAAGGTACTGGCTTGTAGGCTGGCCTTAGCCGTTTGGATACCTGCTTTTGCGCTTTCAATACCCGCTTGCGATTGACCGATAGCAGCATTAGCGCTTTGTACAGCGGCCTGTGCAGTACGTACGGCGGTTTGTGCTTGGTCGTATTGCTGCTTTGAGATGGCATCGATAGCAACCAACCCTTGCAGACGTTGTAAGTCGTTTTGTGCTTGTGATAGCGACGCTTGACGGCTGGCTAACTCCGCTTTTGCATTGGCATTATTAGCCAAAGCTGTCTGATAGTTGGCTTCGGCTTGTGCTATCGCCGCCTGACCACTGGTGATAGACGTTGCGTAGTTATCAGTATTAATACGATATAAAGGTTGGTCTTTTTTGACGTTGCTGCCCTCACGGAACAACACTTCGTCGATAATTCCGTTTACTTGGGGGCGAACGTCTGCGGTTTGGTATGCCGTTGTGCGTCCAGCAAAAGTCTGTACTTGTGGTACGGTAACAAAGGTCACAGTTTGGACGTTGACGACGGAGGGCGGCATTTGTTGCTGTGCGGCCGCTGCACCATCGGCGTCCTCTTTTTTGTCACAGCCAACCAGTACAGCTCCAGATAGTACAGTTGCTATTACAAGCGCAAGATAAGAATGCTTCATCAATGTCCTCGACAATATAAGTATTACATAATAATAAATAGTGACAGTATAAAAAGTTTATGGATAAATCTTAACGTATGAGATATAGAAAATAATATGCATTTACCGCCGCCAAAGTATATCGGCCGTTAAATGCGCAATAACCGGATAAGTAAATTTAATTTAATGAATTATTATAAACTATAGGGTATACCCCACAGTCAAGGCACAAAAAACCAATTGCACCTCATATAACCATCTTTTAGTATGATAAATGCCCGTGACATATCGAAAACACAAGCACAACATCAAAATTACATTACAAAATTCATCGTGGTTGATGAAATACAATATTGTTAATTTTTGTTTTTTTTGATGAGATTGAGGAATATTAGTAGAAAAATCATCCCAAAGCATCAGCTGTTCAGAAAAAACTGGCTTTAGCAATACTTAATTATGAACCCTGAAATACTAGTGAATGATAAATCGAATTAGATTAGTTTTAGTATTAATGACAATCACAAAAAGTAGGATGACAGCGTTGTTATCATACTTGTTTATGATAAACCTGTGCTGTACTTAAAGGTAATAACTTAAGCGCACAATTGTCTTTGTGGTTTTAACCATAAATAGCGGCTCATTATAATAAACGTGCGCTGGCAAGTTCAGTCAATTGATACAGTCCTTGACGATAGCGATTGTCAGGTAAGCTACTCAGTGCTTGTTGCGCAAGTTTGGTTTCTTCTAAAGCACGTTGTTTACAGTAATCAAGCGAGCCTGAATGACGTACTAGCGCAATCAATTGTTCTGCATTTGGGGTTTTACCCGTTTGCACTGCAATACGTAATTGCTCATAACCTGCTTTATTACTATCTTTTAATAACTCAAGTGCTTTAATAGTAGGCAAAGTAGGTTTACCTTCGGCCAAATCATCGCCGAGGTTTTTACCCATCAATTCACTATCGCCACTATAATCGAGCACATCATCAACGATCTGAAAGGCATTACCAAAGTGCTGACCGAAATCAGCTAGCGCTTGCAAGTGCTGCGTTTGATCTTGCAAAATTGCTGCGCCTTGAGTCGCCATCATGAATAACCGTGAAGTCTTACCATCAATAATGTTTAGATAATCTTCTTCAGTTGCTTCAGGGTTGTGCTGATGTTGAAGCTGCAATACTTCGCCCTCAGCAATATCACAAGTGCCATCTGAGAACACCTGTAATAATGGCAAGCTTTGAAAACCCACCAACAAGTTAAAGGCGCGGGCAATCAGATAGTCGCCGACCAGCACCGCAGTCGCATTATCCCAAGTGGCATTGGCGGTTGGTTTACCACGGCGCTGTCCTGATTCATCAATGACATCATCATGTACCAACGTTGCCGTATGTAACATCTCGGTAATCGCCGCCAAATGCATGGCTTGCTGTGATGGCTCGTCATTGAACATCCGTGCACACAACAGAGTAATTAAGGGGCGCATACGTTTGCCGCCCGCATTAATCACATGCTGTGACACATTCATCACCAACTTAACTTTGGAATTAAGACTACCAAAGACTTGTTTATCCATAATTTCAAAATCATCAGCAACAATGCTTTGAATATCAGCATAGCTTGGTGCTGTTGATAAATTGATCGATGGCGTAGTGGATAGTGGAGCTGCAGCGTTAGATAGAGAAGTACGGGTCATAGTGAATAATCATACCAATGAAAATAAAGAATGTTTTAATAGCTATTTATGGTCAAGCTATCGTTTTATGCATAATAGCATAGCTGTCTATATAAATTGTTGATTTAAGTATAGCAGAATGAAGGGTATAGCTTTAGATTCTAGCTAATATTGCTTGATTTATAAGGGCACAAGATAAAATACAACTGATTAGAATGCATTAATCTATGAGTTGAATAAACAATAATTTATTAACAATGAGCGCTTGCCTATAAAAAACTGTAAGTATCTGATTAGATAAGTTATAATAGCCGCTGTTGGATTTTAACCAATATTCTTGCTTGTTATTAGGCGGTCTGTATTAATAGCAATATACATTACGCTGGTTAATCAATGACATTGCGTTTGATATGAGCGTAGACTGTTGGTATTACCACCACACAAAAACAAGAGACGCGGCTTGCTTTTATGAGCAAAAAGCCGTAAAATCTTGCCTTTAATTTTTCCCTGTCGTGTTCGTCGTCGAAGTGTTGGTATGATATCAGCCACGGCACACGGGTTAAACGGAGTCATACAATGTACGCAGTAATCAAAACTGGTGGTAAACAGCACCGTGTAGTCGTCGATGAGTTGCTTAAAGTTGAACTACTTAAAGCAGAAACAGGCGCAACGATCAAATTCGAAGACGTGTTGATGATTGTTGACGGTGAAACTGTCAAAATCGGTCAACCTATCGTTGAAGGTGCTAGCGTTGAAGTTGAAGTTGTTGAGCATGGTCGCGGCGAAAAAATCCGTATCGTCAAGCACAACCGTCGTAAGCATTATCACAAAGAGCAAGGTCACCGCCAATGGTATACCTTGTTAAAAATCAAAGCGATTAATGCTTAATTAACGATTATCAGTTTATTGATAATTAATAACGCACTAAAAGCTTAAGAGTTGTCGCATTAGCGATAAGTCACATTAACAAGGAGATTTTCTCATGGCACATAAAAAAGCTGCCGGTTCAAGCCGTAATGGTCGTGATTCAAACCCAAAAATGCTCGGCGTAAAAATCTTTGGCGGTCAAGCCATCGTCGCTGGTAACATCATCGTTCGTCAACGTGGTACAGAATTCCACGCCGGCGAAGGTGTTGGCATGGGTCGTGATCATACTTTATTTGCACTAAATGACGGTGTGGTAAAGTTTGCGACTAAAGGTAAATTCAACCGTCGTTATGTGATGGTTGAAAGCGCATAGTTGCCCATCTAGGTTGTTTTATCTTTTGGATAAAATAACTTGATGACTAAAAAAAGCCCTTATTACCAGTTGGTAGTAAGGGCTTTTTTATTCTATAAACTATAGTTGATCGAATTTTAAAAGAATACAGTGCTGCTGGGATCAGTTTTTTGTAGCCTCTGTCTGCGTAGGCACAGCAAGCAAGAAAAATTTATCCCAATAGCGCGTTATAATATTTGCACTTCTTTTATTTAGGACTGACTATATTATAAGTAAAAGCTAAAAATTTATGAATGCCATTTATATGAAAAGCATTCAAAAATACGGTAAATACTGTTTCTTACAGTGTAATTGCAATGGTTACAAGCGTGTATGGCAGCGGTAGTAAAGATTGCAAATCATGACTAGGCGCGTAATAAAAAAACTGGCACACTGTCTTCATTGTTTTATCACACCGATTTTATACTTGTGAGATAAACATTTACCGAAAACAAAAATTTAATAAAACGTTTTATTTTTTATGCTATTTTGCATTTTGAGAGAGGATTTATAATGACTTTATTGACCAATCAATCGATTAAACAGACAACAACTCTAAAACAAAAAGTAATGGGCGGTGCTCTAGCTGGTATTTTGATGACCACGCTTGGCGTTGCAGCACCTATGATGGCATTAACACAATCTGCCCATGCTGCGCCTGCTAGTAATTTAACAGCAGCCAAGAATTTAAATAAGCTTTTAACCAATACCAAGAGCATGACTGCTAATTTTAGCCAAACCACTAAGGGTGCTAACAGTGGTACTTTCACTGGTACGATGAGTGTGCAACGACCAAATAATTTCCGTTGGGAAACCAAATCACCATCAGAGCAGCTGATTGTGGCTAATGGTAGTTCAATGTGGGTTTATGATAAGGATTTAGAGCAAGCAACCAAACAGAACGTAGATAGCCAAGTAGGCAATACACCGGCACTACTATTATCAGGTGACCCAAGTAAAATTGATAAGAACTTTAAAATCACGCAGCCATACGCCAATAAAAACTACTATGTGCTGTATCCGAAGTCTGACAGCGCCAGCTTTAAGAGTTTATCAATGAGCTTTAGCGGTGGTAAGCCAGTGATGATGGTATTAAATGACAGTTTGGGACAAACCACTTCTATCAAGTTTAGCAGCATTAAATTGAACCCGAGCATCAGCAGCAGTCAGTTTAAGTTCACACCACCAAAAGGTGTTGATATCATTAATCAATAAAAGTTAATCAATTATAAGTATCGCTAAGTGATATTTAATCTATAAAAAAGACAGATCCTACAGGGTCTGTCTTTTTTTGGGTATAAATAGGCTATTAAATTTCAAATAATTTTTTTACTAAGATATTCCTATTCAACTTTTAAAATTATAGCTGCTGATTTTCCAGATGTTAAGCTTCAAAAGGCTAAGCTTCAAAAGGCTAGGTTTCCATAACCTAAGACATAGATTTAATGGCGTCTATATCTGGCATCGGTGGTAGCTCATCTAAATGGCTCAGACCAAAGGCATCTAAGAATTGTGCTGTAGTATGCAACAAAGCAGGGCGCCCCAACGTATCTTTATAGCCGTTTTCTTCGATCCAACCTTTATCAAATAGTTGGCGTAAGATATTGCTTGAAAGCGTGACACCGCGCACATGTTCTATGTCGCTGCGTGTCACAGGTTGCTTGTAGGCAATCACGCTCAATGTCTCAAGTAACGCTTGGCTTAGGCGTTCTTGACGTTGTGGAAAGACGCTCTGGATTAAGGCACTATAGCTATCAGCGATTTGCAAGCGATAACCACTGGCCGTTTCATGTAAACTTAGTACACCAGTGTCTAAGCGCTGTTGTAGTAACTCTAGTGCCTGATTTAACGTCTTAGTAGACAGTGAAAGGTGTTTTTTTAGGGTGTTAGCGGTCAATGGAGATTCTGAGGCATGTAATAGCACTTCAATATGTTTGCTGACTATGTTGAGCTGCTGTAGCTCTTTATCTACCGAAGAAGATGAGGTTGCTGATTGTGGAGCTATGTCTTTCATTGTTTTTTCTTTATTAGGGTCACTTTATTGAGATAACTTTGATTAAGCCAATGCAAATTAAACTAACCACTGTAACGTTAATTTTCCGAGGTGGTTGTCAGTATTAGATACAGTGCCATCAGCGTTATTTGCTGTGTTAGTGTTAGTGCTACTATCGACATCAGTATTGACCACACCAATCAGTTGACGCTTCATTAGTTCAAGCACCGCGACAAAGCTGACGACCACGCCTATTTTACCTTGGGCTTTATCTACTAGCTCATAAAAGGAGCGGGCACCATCCGTACTTAGCTGCCGACTAATACTGGCAATACGATCAGCAAGGGGCACAGCGTCAACCTTAATGGTATGCATCTGATAGTCTGGTTGTAGCTGCATTTTAAATAAGCTATCAATCAATAGAGTCGGTGAGTAGCTTGGCAGTTCAGCGTTCATAATATCTTGGCTAGGCATGCTAACCATCGCTAAAAACACATCACGCTCAAGTCGGACTAAATTGTCCAAACGCTGACTGGCAGCTTTGATTTGGGCATATTCCTCAAGGCGCTCAATCAGTTCGGCTTTTGGATCACGCTCATCGGTAGGCGTTTCTGGCTTGGGTAATAGCAGCTCGGTTTTGATCGCAATTAACGTCGACGCCATCAGCAGATAATCACCGGCTAATTCAAAATGCTCGGTATCCAATTCACTAATATAAGCCAAATACTGCTCGGTAATCGGCAGTATCGGCATCTGAGTCAAATCAACATTATTTTTTTTGACCAAATATAGCAAGAAATCTAATGGTCCGGCAAACTGCTCTAGCCAAATGGCAAACGCTTGCGGCGGCACATACAGATCTTCTGGCAAATGCTGTACCGGCGTTTGATAAATGCGCAGCGACATATCATGAATATCAGCCTCAACCGATTTGGGGCTGATGCTCATTACTGAAGTTTGCGATTCAGCCCGTTGGTATGAGGTTACTTGCATAAGTTAAAATCTATCTTGATTACCATGAACAAACGATCATTTAAGTTTGGCAAGGGGACGGATACCAATAGCGCGGCGCGTTTTGTCTAGTTGCTTACGGCTATGGCGACGGGCTTTGTCTGCCCCCATTTGCAGAATTTCTTCCAACTCTTTCGGATTGGCCATGAGTTCTTCGTAACGCGCGCGAAATGGGGCAACTTCTGCATTGATTTTATCAAATAAGGCTTGCTTGGCATCGCCCCAGCCAATACCAGCAGCAAACTGTGCACGCATGTCGGCGATTTCTTCCGGCGTAGCAAAAGCTTTATAAATCTCAAAAATAGCTGAATCGTCAGGATCTTTTGGCTCATCAGGTAATTGTGAGTTGGTGACAATTTTCATGATGGCTTTATGCATCTGTTTTTCGGGGCTTACTTGTGGATTAGACTCACCAAATAGGGGGATTGTATTGCTATAGCTTTTACTCATCTTACGGCCATCAAGACCCGTTAGTAATGGGATATCGTCATCTACTACTGCATTTGGCATGGTAAAGAGTGGTTTGTATCGATGGTTAAAAGTACCCGCAATATCACGTGCCATCTCGATATGCTGAATTTGGTCACGCCCAACAGGCACGTGAGTGGCGTTAAACATCAATATATCTGCTGCCATGAGCACTGGATAGCCAAACAGACCCATGTTGATACCTTGGTCAGGATCGACATCTTCCTTTTCCATATTGATATCGACAGCGGCTTTATAGGCATGGGCACGATTCATCAAACCTTTGGCGCATGAGCAGTTTAAAACCCAAGCAAGCTCTGGTATCTCAGGTACATCGGATTGACGATAAAAAGTCACACGCTCAGGATCAAGACCACAGGCAATCCAAGTAGCCGCAATGGCTTTGGTAGATTCATGGATAATAGCAGGGTCATAGCAGCCGATAATGCCATGATAGTCTGCCAAAAAGAAAAAAGCTTCATCATCGCTATTTTTGATTGATTCAATCGCTGGACGAATCGCGCCAACGTAATTACCCAAATGTAGAGTACCGGTTGGTTTGATGCCAGTTAAAACACGCTTAACGGTGGCTGGTGTATCAGAGGTTTGCGAGTTAGAAGAGGTATTGTTATTACTCATGAAAAATCCGTTATTTATTTATAAAATTTTTGTTTATCAAATTATTATAACTGTATGGTTATTGATGTGGCTATTTATGTGTTGGTAGTAGCACAAAATATTAACCGCAAAGTATAGCAAATTTTCCCAGTAATTTTCTTGGCAATAAGAGCTTACTTATAGATATCAGTACGACCATCAGGACCATTCTTGAAGCGGCGATGGAACCACATCCACTGGGTTGGATCAATACGAATCAGACCTTCTAAAATCTCATTGACACGGGTAGCATCCGCGATTTCATCATTGCTTGGATAGTTATCCAACTCTGGCGTAATGGTCAGATGATAATGCGGACGTTTGCCACTTGGCAAATTATCTGGCGTCTGCCGGTAAGTATGTAAGGCCATTATCGCTGGTAGCTTGTTATCATTACTGACTACTGTAGCCAGTCGCCGTGTTGCGGTAATAGTCGCTGCTGGTACGCCAAAAAATGGCGCCATAACGCCGTGTTTAAGACCATAATCTTGGTCAGGCGAATACCAAACGATATGTCCCTCTTTAATAATATTGACTAAACCACGCATATTACGGCTAGAAATCAGCTTGCCAAATACGGGAGCGCGGCCGTTATAAATAAACCAATCAAGTAGCGCATTGTTCTGTGGTCGATACATACCATCCATAGGGAAAAACTGGGTGCATAGCATGGCGCCTAGATCGAGCATCGTATAATGCGCCCCCAGTAAAATAACGGGACGGCCATCGTTTTGAGCATTGATCACATGCTGTAGCCCAGAGATAGATACCGTACGGGTAAATATATTAGGACGGAACCAGGTGCATAGAGTTTCAAATACGCCGATACCTTGGTTAACAAAAACTTGCTTCGCCATTAGCTCACGCTCAGCTTCTGGCTTGTCAGGAAATGCCAACCTGAGATTAATCAGCGTATCACGCCGCCGTGTACCTGCTACTTTATAGATTAAAATACCAAGCTTACGACCCAGCCAAAATTGCCAACGTAATGGCAGATAGGCTAATGGCACAATGATGGCCATTAGTAGCCATATGCCCCAGTATTTAGGCAATAAAAACTGCCATTCAAAGGGTTTTTTATCTATTTGCCCGATTCGTTTATGGTTTTGCTTAATCGTTGGCATGCCATCAGGAATGGCGGGTGATTTAGCAGGTTTGCCATGCATTGCCGCCTCAGATGGTGGCATGCTTATTTTTGAATCAGACTTACTGGGATCAAACTGTTCAGGCGCTTTCATAAGATCGTTACTAATGATGAAAAGTTATGATTATGATGGGGTAGTAAGCTTTACTTTGCAAGGTAATTTACGCACTGTCATTAGAGGCTAATTGACAAGGTGGTTTTTTATAAAAAGCATTTATGTATAAATAATCATGATACATAAAAAAGTATCATAAATAAAAGTATCACCCATAAAAAAACCTTACAAGCTGTGACCAGCTTATAAGGTTTTGCAAATCTACTCTTTCTTTTAATGCTTTTACTGATGCTCTGAGATAAAGACAACAGCAGCAAGAAAATAAGAGATAGCTTTGATTAACGTTTTGAGAATTGTGGACGTTTACGTGCTTTACGTAGGCCCAATTTCTTACGTTCAACTTGACGTGAGTCACGAGTAACAAAACCAGCAGCTTTTAGTGCAGGCTTGTTAGTCTCATCGAGCTCAACTAACGCACGAGTAATACCGTGGCGAATAGCGCCCGCTTGACCACTGATACCACCACCTTTTACAGTGACGTATAAGTCATAAGCAGTAGGCGAGTCAAGTAGCTCTAATGGCTGACGAACAACCATGCGTGAAGTTTCACGGCTGAAATATTCATCAAGTGGCTTACCGTTAACGATAATGCTACCAGTACCTTTAGCTAAAAAGACACGAGCAGTAGACGTCTTGCGGCGACCAGTTCCGTAATTGCGTTCCATAAGTATATCCTTAGATGTCTAGTTCTTTAGGTTGCTGAGCTTCATGTGGATGTTCAGTACCCGCATATAGTTTCAGCTTCTTGATCATCGCATAACCAAGAGGACCCTTTGGGAGCATACCCTTAACCGCTTTGTGTAGAACATCTTCAGGCTTACGTGCAATCAGCTTTGTGAAGTTGGTTTCTTTGATACCGCCTGGGTAACCACTGTGACGATAGTATTTTTTATCTTGCGCTTTTTTACCCGTTACCGCGATTTTTTCGGCATTGATGACGACAATGAAGTCACCAGTGTCAACGTGCGGGGTATAACAAGTCTTATGCTTACCGCGTAAGCGACTAGCAATTTGCGTGGCTAAGCGACCAAGAGTTTTGCCGTCAGCATCTACGACAAACCAGTCATGGGTCACTTCAGCTGGTTTTGCACTAAGTGTTTTCATGATAAAACCTTAAAATTAAAATTCGTTGAGAGTTTAGCTTGGGAACGGGGCTCTCAAAAAACAGACTGCACATTATAAGCAGTAGCGCCTACGCTTGCAAGCTGCATTGGGGTTTATTTTCGCCTTATATACATTAAACTGCAGCGTTGGGCCAGTTTTTCAGCGGTTTTAAACATTTTTTACATTTATTAATCGATTTCTTTAACCAGACAATTATGACGATGATAGTCGATAAAGTCCAGCAACAACTTGTCCAACCTTAGTCTGTTTCAGACACTCAAAACCCAATACTCCTTGGGTAATGCTTTTTTGAGCGAACGAGTTTTCGTTAAGCTTAGCAGCCAGCTCGCTCAATTGTTCCTCTAACGCTTTATCTGCTTCCAAATAAATCAGCGTTTCTGTATTGATTAATGCCTGCGTAATAAGGGTGGTCAAAATAGGTTGCCACAACTCTTCTGCATAAGGCGGATCGATAAATACCACATCAAAATGGCGCTGATTTAGCGGGTTTTGAGTCAAAACTTGCTCGGCTGCACCTTGAATGATTTGATAAGTAGTTGGGTCAAGGCGTAATTGTTCGGCACTTTGACGTAGCATTTGACTTTGAGCGGCGCTCATTTCTATAAAAGTGCAATGTGCCGCCCCACGTGATAAGGATTCGAAACCTAAGACGCCGCTACCTGCGCAGCTATCGAGTACGTGAGCGCTGTGCATATCGGCAATTAACCAGTTAAACAAGGTCTCACGTAGGCGATCTGGGGTTGGTCGTAAGCCATCAGCATCAATAAAATTCACAGTACGGCGCTTAAACTGACCGCCAATGATACGCACATCACCAGCAGCAGCGTGTTTCGCTTTATGGTTTTGGTTAGGCTTACGCGTGCTTGAGGTCTTTTTCATCATTTTTTCTTAGCTGCCTAATTGATACTCAATATTTTACTCAGCGCTTGCTGTGGTCGTAGCGGCTTGAATTTGTTCTTTCTGTTTTTCTTCTTGCTTTGCTTTTTCTGCTTCTAATGCTTTGTCTTCTTTATCACGTATGGCGTCACGCATCAATTTTTCAAAGGATTTTTGGCGTTTGATAATTTTTAACTGATCAGCAGTTGGCGGCAAGATAGGGTTAGATTTGCGTTGTAATACCCAATAGTCAAATAAAGCGCGTCCAATAGGGGCAGCAACGACACTACCACCACCACCATTTTCGACCAATACCGCTAGGGCAATTTCGGGGTCTTCTACTGGTGCAAAACCATTGAACCATGCGTGATCCCAGTGGCGCTTATCCAGCGCGGATTTATTATAGCTTTTACCCTGAGCAATTGATTTTACCTGTGCGGTACCCGTTTTGCCGGCGATACGATAGCGCGGCGTATAGATGCCACGTCCAGTACCTGCTTTGACCGTTTGTTCCATGGCATCATGCATGCGTAGCCAGTCAGATGGTTTGCCATTATAATCAATCTTGCCATCCGGTTTGGTGATGACGTCGACTGCCGCTGCACCGTCGCTACTTTTTAATAAATGCGGGGTAATATGATTACCTTGATTCGCGGTCATGGCAGTTGCATTAGCGATCTGTAGGGGCGTCGCTAAGAAATAACCTTGACCGATACTAACCGAGATAGTTTCACCTGGTAACCAGCCTTTATCGTAGGTGTCTTTTTTCCATTTTGGTGATGGCATAATCCCAGGTTTTTCATTGGGCAAGTCAATACCGGTTTCTTCACCGAAACCAAAACGCACCATCCAGTCATGCAAGCGCTGAATGCCCATCTCATAAGCCAGTTTATAATAATAAGTATCTACCGACATCACGATAGATTTTTTTAGATCGACGGTACCGTGACCGCCTTTTTTCCAATCGCGAAAACGGTGTGAATCTCCAGGCAAGCTAAAATAACCAGGATCATAAATAGTGGTTTCCCAATTACGTAAACCGTAATGAATACCACCTAAGGCTTCAAAGGGTTTGATGGTCGAGCCAGGAGGATAAGTACCTTGTAGGGCGCGATTATATAGTGGCTGATCAAGGTCTTCGCGCAGATTGCCATAGTCTTTAAAAGAGATGCCAGAGATAAAAGGGTTGGGGTCATAGCTTGGGTTACTAACAAACGCTAATACGTCGCCGTTTTTTGGATCTATCGCCACAATCGCGCCGCGACGACCGTCAAGCTGCTGCTGGGCCACAGTCTGTAAGCCATAGTCTAAGCTTAGGGTAATATCATTACCGGCGATCGGTGGCTTGGTATCGAGTTGACGTAGGATATTGCCATACGCATCGGTTTCTACCGACTGATAACCTGGTTGCCCAAGTAAAATATCTTCATAAAAATCTTCGATACCAATCTTGCCGATAAGATCGGTACCGGCATAGCGATCCTTATTTATTTGCTTAGACTCTTTGTCGTTAATGCGTCCCACATAGCCGATAACGTGTGCGAACAGTTCATCATAAGGGTAAGAGCGCGTCAGCTTACTTTGGATACTGACTCCGCGAAAGAAAGGTTTGCGTTCACTAAACTGCGCCAATTGCGCATCGGTTAAGTCAATCTTGATCGTCACTGGATCATTTTTACTTTTACTTAGCCGCGCTAGAATGTCGGTAATATTTTCATCCGTCAGATCAAAAATAGGTGCCAGTAAATTTAAGGTGCGCTCTGGGTTTTCAACCTCATCAGGACTTAGCATGGCGGTAAAGACAGGCTGATTGTCCGCAAGAATGATTCCATTACGATCATAAATATAGCCACGGCTTGGCGGGGCAGAAATCAGCTTAATGCGATTATTATCCGCTTGGGTGGTGTATTTATCGTGGGCATACACTTGTAAATAACCATAACGCATTATTAAACCCATCAAACCCAAAAACATCAATAATCCAAGGATAACAATTCGACTGGTAAAAATACTGTTGACCTGTTCGGTATCGGGAGTTAGCGGTTTTTTCATATAAAGTCAGTACCCAGACGGTCGGTGAATCGATAAATCAGAAGGAGAGGGATTAAAGGAGATATGGATTAAATAAAAGCCTGCTATATTAAGTCTGCTTAAGGTCAAGTCTCGTTAAGCCAAAGCGAGGTGAGCATAAAGGATAAGCTAAAGAATTTCAATAACATAGCGCGATATGACGATAATATAATGTCAGTTTATTTGCATTCATTTATTTGCTGTTATTCAGCGAAATTTAACCGTAAATTATAACAGAACAAATGCTATGGCGCAGTACCCAGTCATTTATTTTGTCGCTGACACTATTGCGAGCATTGAGGCTGCTGTCATTGACAGCACTGGCAGATTATCTTAAGGGTTTTATGAGTGAGGGGCGCGTGCAAAACGTATCATCTCTAGTCACAACTTGCCTAGGGTCTAACTGTGCTAATGGGTGGCAAGTATGCTAAAATCAGGCGATTTATTTTATAATAACTATTAGAGATAGAGCCTCTTTTTGCTGAGCGTTCTTAATCTGCTAAGGATATTTGGTTAGCATCGACCATCATCACGGCAAGGATAAATAAAGTCATGGATGTAACTTCATTGTGGCAGACGATAGCTGAGCACCCCGAGTTTTTTGCTATGCTGACCATTCCACCGGTGACAGCATTTGTGACTTGGATCCATGTGTGGATGGCACTGAAAATGCTGTTCTATCCGATTAAGTTCTGGGGTATTCGTATTCCGAACTTCCCATTTTTTGGGCTACCGGGAATCGGTTGGCAAGGTATTGTCCCAAGAAAAGCGGGCAAGATATCAGGGGTTATCGTTGATCAGACGCTCTCTAAGCTTGGCTCGCTTGATGAGTTTTTTAAAGCGATGGAGCCGGAGCAGATGGCGGTATTTATCACTGATACGGTTGATGGAAATCTCGAAAACTTGATTGATGAGATTATGCTCGATCATTCACCCGCGCTGTGGGGCAATCTTCCTTATGCACTCAAGCGCCGTGTGTATGCCCAAGCACACCAAGAGCTGCCGAGTATTATGCAATCTTTGGTGACTGACTTGACTTATCATGTCGAAGATTTAGTCGATATGCGCAAGATGATTGTCAATAAAATGGAAAGTGATCGGCGTTTGATGGTCAATATGTTCTTAAAAGTTGGACAAAAAGAGATCGATTTTATTTGGCATATTAGTGCTCTAATAGGATTGATTTTCGGCATTATCCAAATGTTTATATTTTTAGTGGTACCGCAGCACTGGACAGTACCGTTTTTTGCCGCTGTTTGGGGTTGTCTCACCAACTGGATTGCGATCTGGATGGTCTTTAACCCCGTGGAGCCACATTTTATTCCTTATGTGAAGTTTTTTGCTTTGCAGAGTCGTTTTCCATTTATTAGACCGCAATTACCGCATATCGCTCAATACCGTTTTCAAGGTGGCTTTATGAAGCGCCAAGAGGAGGTTTCTGAGGTTTTTGCCGAGATTGTCGTTAAGGATTTAGTGACGTTAGAGAACATCATGAATGAGATGATGTATGGTGACCGCGCCGCCGAGACGCGTGAGTTGATGAAGTCGCATCTTTATAAAGTATTAGAGTCACCAGTAATCAGTACGACTTTACGAGTAGGACTGGGTCGCCGCGAGTTTGGACAATTAAAAAATACCATCATTGATAAATCGATCGTCGCAACGATGGTACCGCTGCGCGACCCTGAGCTCAATGAAAGCCGTGCTAGTAAAATATTTGGACTATTTCGTGACCGTATTCGCGCACTGTCACCCGATGAGTTTCAAAACTTATTACGTCCCGCCTTTCGTGAAGATGAATTGACGCTGATTGTGCTTGGCGGCTTGACTGGGTTTTTGGCAGGTTGGTTACATCTGGTATTGGTGTTTTTTCCAGCGATGCAATGATAGGCAGCTTTTCATACTGTTTATACACATCGCATACACTGTGGATACAGAAACGTGACAAGTTGACGCTAATGTACCATGCTGTAAGTGCCCTAAGCTGCAATGGCTGATGGGGATAATTAGATAATGATCACAGTAGAAAATACCAGCAGTAACGAATATGGGATATTTTCGAATATCCTGAAATACCAATCCCTAAAATAAACAATGACCGTATTAAGGTAAACAAGGTTAGACCGTATGTTAATCACAGAATTGGGTTATTTTGCCTTGCTGGCCGCCTTTATGTTGGCGATTTTGCAGGTAGTATTACCAACGATAGGCGTTATGCGTGACCATGTTGCTTGGCAGCGTTTGGCACCGAGCTTGGCATGGGCGCAGTTTGCCGCCATGATTACCTCGTTTGGCGCATTGATGGCAGGCTTTTATTATAATGATTTTAGTCTTGTCTACGTGTCGCAGCACTCGAATACTTTGTTGCCTTGGTATTATAAGTTATCAGCAACTTGGGGCGGGCATGAAGGCTCGCTATTGCTATGGATGACTATCATGGCAACGTGGTGTGCGCTGGTATCTTACTTTAGTCGTGGTCTGCCATTGTCGATGCGCGCGCGAGTATTAGTAATATTAGCAGGCGTACAGATGATGATGCTGGCGATGTTAATCTTTACCTCATCACCGTTTGACCGCACATTGCCAAACTTGCCAGTCGATGGCGCCGATTTAAATCCTGTTCTACAGGATTTTGGTCTTATTATTCACCCACCGATGCTATATATGGGCTATGTGGGTATGGTCGTGCCATTTGCTTTTTGTATGGCAGCCTTGTGGGAAGGACGCTTGGATGCGGTATGGACACGCTGGTCACGTCCATGGGCGCTGGCAGCATGGGGTTTCTTAACAGTTGGTATCGCTTTGGGTTCGTGGTGGGCGTATTACGAGCTTGGTTGGGGTGGTTGGTGGTTTTGGGATCCGGTAGAAAACGCCTCGCTAATGCCTTGGCTGGCAGGTTTGGCACTACTGCATTCGCTTGCGGTCACTGAAAAGCGCGGGGTTTTTAAAGCATGGACGATTATGCTGGCGATCTTTGCTTTTGCGCTGAGTTTACTTGGTACTTTCTTAGTGCGCTCAGGGGTCATTACCTCGGTGCATTCATTTGCAGCCGACCCTACACGTGGTCTGGTTATTTTAGCGATTCTTGGCATTATCGTTGGCGGTGGTTTGTTGATGTTTGCCGTCCGTGGTTGGCGTTTAACGGTTGAGAGTCAGTATCAACTGGTTTCGCGTGAGTCGTTTTTAGTTATTAACAACGTTATTATTTTAATTGCAACCTTAGTGGTACTGCTTGGTACGCTATATCCTATCATTGCTGATTCCTTTAATTTAGGTCAAGTATCGGTAGGTCCTCCATACTTTAATGCGCTATTTGTACCTTTAACGTGGCTATTACTAGTCGCAATGGGTATGGGCTCCAATATCCGCTGGAAACAAGATAAGCGTCCATTGTTAGGCGTTGGTATGGTCATTGCTGTGAGCAGCCTTGTCTTAGCAGCAATCATTACTTACTTCGTTAGCCCTTCTGCCATGCTCAATATCGGCGTGACGTTAGCGGTGAGTTTTTGGGTATTGTTTTGGATGGCTGTCGACTTTAAAGACAAAACTAAAAATGCACCGAATTTCTTTAAAGGTTTGGGTCAATTACATTTGAGTTATTGGGGTCAACAGACCGCTCATATTGGGGTGCTAATAGCTGTCATCGGTGTTGCTTTTACCAGTACTCTAAGTATCGAGCGCGATGTGGCATTAAGGCTTGGTGAAACGGTCAATGTTCAAGGCTATGACTTTGCATTAACTGATTTAAGAGAGACTAGAGGCAGTAACTTTGATGCAACACAAGCCGAAGTCACAGTCACTAAGAAGGGTAACGAAGTAGCGGTACTTCATCCTGAAAAACGCACTTACATCATTAGTACGATGCCGACGACTGAGGCAGCAATTAATGCCAGCCTAATGCGTGATTTGTATGTCGCACTTGGTGAACCTATCGCTCAGGGTAGCGATCAATGGGCAGTACGTATTTATGTGAAGCCGTTAATTCGCTGGATATGGCTTGGTGCTCTTATTATGGCTTTCGGTGGTTTACTAAGTATGCTTGATAAGCGCTACCGAATTAAGAAACCAAAGACGCCTGCACAAATTGCGGCGAATAAAGCAGGTTTTACGACCGCTGCTGATATAGAAACACGTGCAACAATCGGGGAGAAATAACATGACTCAGTCAGATAATTCTCCTCAAAAAAGTCCTAAGAAAAACAGCAGTCAAACGATGAAAAAAAGCCAAATTAAGATATGGTTTTTGATACCGCTGATCGTCTTTGCAGGTTTCATAATTATGTTGTATCTGCGTTTGGGTCAGCCGACTGAAATCGTGACCAATACCGCTCTTGAGCGCCCAGTGCCGACTTTTGAGCTGCCATTATTGTCAGATACCAGCCGTATAATGACCAATGATAATCTACCAGATCAGCCATTTTTGATGAATATTTGGGGCTCTTGGTGTCCAACTTGTATTATTGAACATCCTTTTTTAATGCAATTAGAAGAGCGTGGTGTCAAGCTGGTTGGGGTTAACTATAAAGATGATATTGGCGATGCGCTAGGTTATTTAAACCGTGGCGGTGATCCATTTTCGATGTCTATTCAGGATTTGTCGGGCCAGTTTGCGCTAGATCTAGGCCTAACGGGTGCGCCTGAGACTTTCGTGGTTGATGGTGAAGGTATTATTCGCCAGCATATTGTCGGTGAGATTAATGAGAGCAATTGGCAAAGTCGTATTACGCCTTGCTTAATGGTGCTCAATGATGCCGATAAAGGCAATGTTAGTCCAGACCCTAATCAGGTCAAGGAGGCGTGCAAATGATGGCGATTCAAATGAAAGCAATCACTATGAAGTTAGTAAGCTTGATAATAGCCTGCCTGCTTAGTATTAGTGTCTATGCAGCGATTGATGTTTATGACTTTGATTCAGTACAGCAAGAGGCCCAGTATCGCGGTCTTATCGAAGAGCTACGCTGCCCAAAATGTCAAAACCAAAACCTCGCGGGTTCTGATGCGCCCATTGCCCAAGATTTAAAACAAAAAACCTATGACTTGATTAAAGAAGGTCGTAGTGATGGAGAGATACGCGCTTATATGCAAGAGCGCTATGGCGACTTTATCACTTATAAGCCACCGCTGCGTCCTTCAACATGGATACTATGGTTTTTTCCACCATTACTGCTGATTTCTCTAATAATTGGTTGGTTTTGGCAAAGTAGACGCAGTCAACGGGTTGCCCGCGGTCAAAGCGGCGTCACAGTAGATAGCGCTGCAGCGTTAACAACGGTAGAAAAAGCTGAACTTGATCGTCTGTTATCGCGTGCCAATAGTAATAGTAATGACAATAACGATCATGACATCACAAGCCTCGAGGATAAAAAATGACCCTATTTTCTACTTTTGGCTTATTTATTGCCCTAAGCTTACTGATTGCACTCATATTGGCGCTCATCGTTATCATGCCATGGTTACGAGCGTCACGCTTACGAGAAAATCCAGTTGACAATCAACTATTAGATATCAATATTGGGGTATTTCGTGAACGTCTAGCAGAACTGCAAACGGATAAAGACAGTGGCACGATTGATGACACTCATTATCAAAATCAAAAGATTGAGCTTGAGCGTCAGTTATTGGATGCTCAGCGTACAGTAACGCCAATGGTGGCGCCTGGTATCAAAAGTCGCCTGATTATCGTAGTATGGGTACCAGTACTCGCAGCATTGGCTTATTTCTTAGTCAGCGACCGTACACCCGTATTTAATCTGTGGACAGCAGAAGATAAAGTTGCTCAAGTGGCGGATGATTTATTGACCGGTAAGATTGATCAGCCACCAGCTTGGGCGATTGAAGATGGGACGCAATTAATCAGTGCTATGCAGACCAACGTCTATCGTCACGCCGATGACCCTGATCGTTGGATGCGTCTATCGGAGTTATTCTTATCATTAGAAGCCACGGACTCAGCAATCGAAGCCTTGTCGCGTGCTTATCGCTTATCGCCAGATAACGAAGAGATTGCAACCACCTATGCGCAGATTAGCTTTTTTGCCAATAAAGGTCAGTTGGATGCCAATAGTCGCCGTGTCCTCCAAGATGTGTTGGCTAAAAATCCGCAGCATGAAGGTGCACAGATGCTGATGGCAATGGGTGAGGCGCGTGGTAATAACTTTGAAGAAGCACAAGGTTGGATTAAGCGTTTACGTGATAGTATTGCCGCCAAACCAGGTGATCATACCCAAGCGCTGGCCAGTCTTGATGAGCTGAGCACGAACGTAACGGCTCAGCAGCAGCAAGCCTCTGAAGGTATTGACGTGACCGTATCTATTAATGCGAGCCTGCTACCGTTAGTAAAAGCTGATGACGTGTTGTTTGTGGCGATACGTGATGTGAAAGGTGGTCCACCATTTGCCGCCAAGCGTTTACCGATTAGCGTCATTAAACAAGGTGAAGCCAGTATTAGCCTAAGCGATCTAGATGCCATGATGCCTGAGCGTACGCTGGCATCTGCTCGTACTGAAAAAGTACAATTAGCAGTTATTGCTCGCATTAGTCATAGCGGCACTGCTACGGCAGAATCAGGAGATCTATCAGGTAATCCTGTGGTGATTAGTGCAGACCAAAATCAGGTCAATGTTGAGATTAATCAACAAGTTCCTTAATGAGTCAATATCAAAATATAAAAATATCAGTATGTAATAAATGCGCGCCATCGTCTTTTCTATGGCGCGCAACCCTGTCCCATGAACAGATAAGTCATCATAACTTTCCGCATCAAGACTAAAAATACTTGAGCTTTTGAAAGCCACAAGGTAAGGTAAGCTCTGCAAACCACCAATCCCTAAGTTTTACTAGTCCCAAAATCCTATCTATTAAGGAGAGTCGTGTAATGATGCGTATTATTTTGCTAGGTCCACCAGGCGCCGGTAAAGGCACCCAAGCTCAGTTCATTTCTAAAGAATATGATATTCCGCAGATCTCAACGGGCGATATGCTGCGTGCAGCAATCAAGGAAGGCAGCGAGCTTGGCAAACAAGCCAAAGACGTGATGAATGCTGGTGGTTTGGTTTCTGATGACCTCATTATTAACCTAGTGCAAGAACGCATCGCTAAGCCTGATTGTATTAATGGCTGTATTTTAGATGGTTTCCCACGTACCATTCCGCAAGCCCAAGCGCTTGCCGATGCGAATGTTGCGATTGACCATGTAATTGAAATTAGTGTGCCTGATGATGAAATCGTTAAGCGTCTATCTGGTCGTCGCCAACATGCGGGTTCTGGTCGCGTGTATCACATTGATCATAATCCACCAAAGCAAGAAGGTATTGATGATGTGACTGGTGAAGCGCTTATTCAGCGTGAAGACGACAAAGAATCCACCATTCGCGACCGTTTAGCCACTTATCATGAGCAGACATCAACCTTGGTTGGTTTCTATCAAGATAAAGCCAAAGAAGGCGGCGATGCCCCTAAATATGACAAATTTGATGGTACGCAAGGGATTGATGATGTTAAGCAGCAAATATTATCAGCCCTAAAAGGCTAATGTTATTTTGTTGAATTTGTTTACTGATTATTGTGATTGAAGACCCTGCCAATCAGCAGGGTTTTTTAATACTTAATAGTTAATTATTAGTATAAAAATACTGCAAAATGTAGGTGTAAAAAAGCCGTTCACTTATCATAAGTAAACGGCTTTTTTATTAAAATGTGCTACTGATAAAGCCAGTAGCGTTTAAATTAATACTTACGCATTACCTTCAGCATCGACTTGAGCTTGCTGTTGGCTTTGCGCATAGGCTTGATCAAAGTTGACTGGAGCTAGCAATAATTGCGGGAAGCTACCACGTGTCACGATGTCGCTGATGACCTCACGCGCATATGGGAACAAAACGTTAGGGCAATATGCGCCTAAGATTTGACCGATCTGATCCTCTGGGATATCTTTTAATAAGAAAATACCCGCTTGATGAACTTCCGCAATAAATGCCGCTTCTTCTGCATTTTTCGCCGTGACACTAACAGTCAATACGACTTGATAGTGATCGTCATCAAGTTTTTCGGCATTGCTAGATAAATTGATATCAAGCTCAGGGTTCCACTCTTTAGTGAATACGCCAGCGCCTGGGACTTCAAGTGACATATCTTTTACATAAATGCGTTCTAGTGCCAATTGTGGTTGTACTTGTTCTTCAGCCATGATAATTCCTCTAAAAGTTAATCAAATGATTGGGCAAACTGTCATTGTAATAAAATAAGATTGTAATATAAATCGAGACTCAATCTCGATATTTTTTAGCAATACTCTTTATTGCTGTCTTTATCGTGACTTACAGACATTATTTACATAGATAAAGACAAGCAGTAAAGCAAGATAACAAATTAACCCGCTAATAGCTCGTCAAGTTTACCTTGTTGGTTCATTTGGTTGAGTTCATCAAAACCACCGACAAAGGTTTCGCCAACGAAAATTTGTGGCACGGTGCGATAGTTATTGGTTTTTTGCATTAAAGCACGGCGATCATCGCTGCTCATGTCATGCATGCCGATTTCTTCATATTCAACGCCTTTAGATTTCAGCAGTTGCTTAGCATTTGAGCAATATGGGCAGATAGGGGTGGTGTAAACTTTAACAGATACAGTCATGGTAAATCCTTATTTATAAATTTATAGAGCAATCGTTATAGGATAGAGAATAATATTATAAAATGTGCTCATAGAGGCTGCAATCAAGTAAATCACAAGCCTATATTCTATTATGCTCACTATAAAGTGGGGATAGGTAGGATAAATTCAAGCTATTTCCGTCGAAAAGTCTTGGCCGTCGCAGAATTGCCCCATAAAAAAAGACACCCTATTAAAAGGTGTCTTTTTTATTCACTATCGATAGATAGCAAGTCATCGTTTGATAAAGCGCTTTATCAAACTATTTATGCAAGCTCGGTTTTGCTTTGACTTTAGTTTTGGGCTTGGCATCTTTTAGCCCAACGAGCGGCATACCAGCGCCTTGCCAGCCGCCAATACCGCCTTCTAAACGATAGACGTCGTCTTTACCGATCATTTGTATCGCAGCGCCTGCTTGTACGCCCATATCACAGATGATAATCACTGGCTGCTCAATCGCACGGATTTCTTCTATGCGGTCTTTAAGCTCTGTGAAAGGGATGTTGCGGCTGCCTTGTATATAACCGGTGGCAAACTTCTTTTTGGCTCGAATATCGATAAGCTGCGCATTTTGCGAGTTAACCATCATACCCAGGGTATTGGGCGATATTTTTCTGCCACTACGTTTGTTTTCAATAGCAAAAAATAGCACGGCAAGTACGGCTAATATACCAAATAAAAACGGGTGGTTGCCCACAAATTCCAGCGCACGATCCAAACCATACCTCCAAAAAATTAGTGTTCTATTAAGCTGAGAAAACAGCCTAACGAATTGAACAAGGCGTTATTATACCGATAAGGTCATCTATAGTAAACGTGTGATGGTCAACCTAGCGATTAACAATGAATAAAACTTAATAAGGTTTAGTGTCAGCCTCTTCTCTTAGCGTGATAAGGTTTTCGACGCGGCGCTGCAATACCTTACCATCAGCAACGGCCTCCCACAACGCGCAGCCTTTACTGTTATGAGTGTGGCGGCAGTCGCGGAACTGGCAGTCGCCAGCAAGCGGTGCAAGCTCGACAAAGCCTGAAATGATATCATCAGGTGTCAAATGCCAAATGCCGTACTCACGAATACCCGGTGTATCGACGATGCCGCCTTGGGTCAAGTCATCAGGATTAAAGGGCAATAAGCGGCTGGTCGTGGTGGTATGTTGACCGAGTTTTGAGTTATCAGAGATAACATTGACGCTTTGTGCCGATTCAGGTAGTAGGGCATTAATTAAGCTACTTTTACCGACACCAGATTGACCTGCAAAAATAACCAGCTTTTTATCTATGTAGCGCTTTAACTCATCAAGTCCTTCTTGCTCATCGCTATCAGCGACGTTTTCAGGGCAATCGACTGAGGTTAATACATTCTCATAACCAAGCGAGGCATACTGTGCCAATAATTCATTGGTATCGACGCCGTTTTCTTGTGCCAGTAAATCGGCTTTATTGAGCACCAATAGTGGCTTGACGCCAGCATGATGGCAAACGACTAAATAGCGATCGATTAGCGTCGGGGCAGCAGCAGGCAGTGGCGCAAACACAATGGCCAAAATATCGACATTGGCGGCGACAGGCTTAAGTTTATGATAACGGTCAGGACGTGAAACAAGGGAGGTACGTGGTTTGACCGATTCGATACGTCCAAAGCCCGTATTTGAGTCGGCGCTCCAACGTACTTGATCGCCAGCGGCTAGCATCGGCAAGTTAGTACGCACATGACAGCGCCAAATGTCGCCCAATGCTAGTGTTTGCCAAAATGGCTCAGGATCATCAGGGGCAAACTCAGGCTGCTCAGGGATGACAGATGGCAAACTGGTCACTTGCACCTCTAATTGCTTGCCATAATGCGCCATGACCACGCCATTCATCAAACTGTCATCGATGCTGTCTTGACTGATCAGCTGTTGTTTGTCGATGCGACGAATCTGTTGTTTAGTCAGTTTGCGTTGCCGGATTAATGCCATGGGTTTGTGACCTATTAAAAAAATATTGCTCAGTGTAGCGTGAAAATTTGCTAACATACAGCTTAAAGCGCCTGCGCTAGACAGTGGTTTTGTAACGCTCTAATCGTGGTGGATGCAAACCTTAGACCATTTATATGATTGTTTATAACCTGTTTGATTTATTTACTCAACATTGATTGACCATATTAAATATAGGATACTTTATGAGCACCAGCGACCATCCCAATAAGATTAAAATTAAAAATCAAGGTAAAAAAGGGCTGGTATGGATTGATTTAGAAATGACCGGACTCGATACCTTAAACGATGAGATTATCGAGATAGCGACTGTCGTCACCGATGAGGATTTAAACGTCCTTGCTGAAGGCCCTGTTTTTGCCATTAAGGTATCTGACCGTAAACTAAACGGAATGGATGACTGGAATACCAAGCAGCATGGACAGTCGGGATTGGTCGATCGTGTGCGCCGTAGCACCGTGACCTTGGCTGAAGCCGAAGCTGAAACGATTAAGTTTTTAAATAAATGGGTCGATAGCGGCAAGTCACCGATGTGTGGTAATTCAATTTGCCAAGACCGCCGCTTTATGGCGCGTCAAATGCCAGAATTAGAAAGATTCTTCCATTATCGTAATCTTGATGTGTCGTCAGTTAAAGAGCTGTGCTTCCGCTGGCGTCCTGACATTCTTAAAAACTTTGAAAAAGGCGGTAGTCATTTAGCGTTAGATGATATTCGTGATTCAATTCGTGAGCTAAAACACTATCGTCAGCATTTCTTTAAGTTGATACCTTAGAATATAAGCTAGCCTGTAGCATGATAAGAAAAAAGTCTTCAGATGAACCGAGCGCCAATATTTGGCTGGTTTGTCTGAGGACTTTTTTTGAATTAATTAAAAGTAAGATATAATCAATCCACTATAAAATAAACACAGTGCTACTGGTATAAGTTTTGCGCAGCCTCTGTCTGCATAGGCACAGCAAGCAAGGAAAAGTTATACCAGTAGCGCGTTATAATATTTGTACTTATTTTATTTGGGACTGACTATATTATCAACGTTCTATCTTATTATTGCAGCTAGCGATTTTCATCGGCACGCTTAATACTGTCTGGACTTGCTGCATAAACAGCGTCCAGTTCAGCTTCTGTTAGATATTTTTCTACCGTCGGGTATAACTCTCGCTCTTCGAAACGAATATGGTCGTATAATAGAGTACCTAATTCTTGAACTTGCGCAGCGGTCATGTTCTTGCCAGCAGTTTTTTGTGATTGCTCGACTTCATCCATCAGTTGATGTAACTGCTTATGCTGACCATCAAGCGTATCAAGTACCGAAGCAACGTCAGAGTGCGAGGTGCGGTAAGGCTCTAAAGCATGAGCGATTAAATTGTCTTCAATCTGGAAGTGATGTTGCATATCGCTGATATAAGAGCTGAGGTTAAGCCAGTGTTTGGCAATTTCTTCAGGCTCATCAGTGCATTCTTTAGCATGACGAGACAGGTTAAGCCCAAGATGGTGCTGGCGTGATAATGGCTGTAATTGATTGGCGCGCTTCATAATACAATACCTTAATGATTCGAGAAATCATGATTTGTTAATTATTTGGAAGGATGCTGTATGTTCAACTATCTACTAATCCTGCATTTACTTGGGGCAGCAATTTGGACAGGCGGGCATTTAATCTTAGCATTAGTGATACTGCCTAAAGTGCTATCTTCACGTAACCTAGACGCATTGTTACAATTTGAGCAGCAGTTTGAAAAGATTGGAATGCCAGCTTTAGCCATTCAGATTATCACAGGCTTATGGATGGCACATAACATTTTGCCCAATGTGAGCGCTTGGTTTACTTTTGATAATGATATTAATATTTTGATTGGGATAAAGTTAATACTCTTGCTGATGACGGCTGCTGTTGCTATGCATGCACGCTTTTGGGCAATACCACGACTTACAGCAAACAATCTCAATGGATTTGCTATTAATATTATTTTGGTGACGTTGTTATCAGTCACGTTTGTGGTGGTCGGTACGTTATTCCGTACAGGACTTTGATGGCTTTAGTGATTCTGGCAATCCCATACGATATTTCTATATCTAGCCGGATTGGTATCGCCTTCGGTGTTGAATATCATGACTACTGAATCTTGATTTAATCCCAGTTTTTCACGTACATCATGGTTAGAGGTATCGCTACAAACCTTATAAATCAAACCTAGTGTGATTGCGCCCGACTCACCACTAATAATCCGAGTATCGCCTAATAGAGGGTTGCCTAATACTCGCATACCGACTGCCGAAACACTGTCATCAACGCGAGCAAAGTAATTGCTGCTGTCTTTTAATACGGGCCAAGTTACTGGGTTTGGTTCACCGCAAGCAAGTCCTGCCATAATAGTGTTTAGCTCGCCTGTGACATTCACTATATCGCCTTGCACACTCGTACCTGAGCGAAAAATACAATCGGCAGCAGTAGGCTCTGCAATAATCGTCTGAAAGCTGCCCGCGCCAAGCTTGTCTACCAAATAACCCAATACGCCACCAGCCATAGAACCGACACCTGCTTGCAACATTATATGGGTTGGCATGCCTTTACCTAGAGCAGTGGCTTGTTCAATCGCTTCATCTGGCATAGTCATATAGCCTTGAGATATCCAAGTGGGTATTTCTTCGTAGCCATCCCAAGCAGTATCTTGCACTAGCATCCAGCCACTTTCTTCTGCGGTTTTATTTGCTAGGCGCACGGTGTCATCGTAATTGACATCCGTTATGATGCATTCTGCGCCCAGTCTGCGAATACGTTCAGCACTCGCTAATGAAGTCCCTTTTGGCATATAAACAACCGCTTTTTGTCCCATTTTATAAGACGCCCATGCCACGCCAGTACCATGATTACCCGCAGTGGCCGTAGTAAATACTAGAGGCTTATCTAGCTTAGCAGAAACGGTTGTTAAATCGATGTCTGTCATATCAGTTTTAAGATATTTTGCCAATAAACGTCCTAAGGCATAAGAGCCGCCGAGCGCCTTATAGGCATTGAGTCCAAAGCGGTGAGATTCATCCTTAATCAAAATTGATTTTACACCCAGTCTTTTTGCCAATAATGGTAACGAGACCAAAGGTGTCGGTTGATGGCCCTCAATTTGACGATGAAATTCACGGACTTGCTTTGCAATTTCTACAGTGAATAGAGGCGATGTTTGACCATTATAAAAATTATTTTTGGCTATGTTGAGCATAAAGTTCTCTTGGGAAGATGATGACTGCTATTATTCTGTTAGAAATGGTTTATTCGCGCATTTTTTGCAGTTTTTTACGACCTCATAGATATCATCAATATTAGGCTCTTTCGCCTGAAGCACTTGTCCGTTATTGAGTACTAACCTCACCGTTTTATCATGCTGCTGCCCAACAGATTGATAAGCGCCTGTATTGACAGTAGATACAAGCGTATCCCAAGATACTGTTTTAACTTCATTTTTGATTGGCTCTTGCTCGCCAACAAATTGCTGTGTGCATCCAATTAAAAGTAAGGGTAGCACAAGGCTAAGATAGACATTCTTTAACATAGGTGGTTCTTCCTAATTTTAGGACAGTGTGTTTAGTAGCTTATACTACTTATCCGGGTGAAAAATTTGAACTCCTGCAAAGGTTTAACGATCGTCATATCAATTAAAAGTTTTGCTAGGCTCTGTAAAGTACCGATTATTATTGCTGTTCTTGAAATTAGACTACTTTATAAATATTGTCAAACATGACCGACTTCAGTTCCGACATTTAACAACCTTTGTCACAAAATGGTCACTGTTTGGTCACTGAGCACTTGGTCACGGATTTCTAAAAGGTAGACTGTCTGCGCATAAACTCGTTACTGATGCCGTAGAAAAGAATAGGCTACTCAGACTTCATATATAAATGAAAAAATTAAACAGATATAAATCAAACACTTAGATAAACTAACAGACACAAAAAAACCTCAAACAATCTAATGTTTGAGGCGAAACTTGCTTAAACTCGAAAGTTTAAATTCGTTTTAAATATGGCGCAGCGGACGGGACTCGAACCCGCGACCCCCGGCGTGACAGGCCGGTATTCTAACCAACTGAACTACCGCTGCTTAGGTCGTTTTTAGCGTCTTGCCCTTATAAATAGAGCCCACTTCGCTAAAAGAGTGGTGGGTGATGACGGATTCGAACCGCCGACATTCTGCGTGTAAGGCAGACGCTCTACCAACTGAGCTAATCACCCTGAGAAGCGTTAAAAAATTGCATTGCAATTTTAGCTTCGCAAGAGAAAATTCTTTAAATAGAATTTTCTAAAGCTTTATTAATTAAAGATGTCACACTTTAATTAATAATCGAAATCTCTTACTGAGAATTCTAACAACTCAAAGCTCTTTAAAGCCCCTTGCTGTGGGTGTGTATTATATAGATTTACACATGGCTGTCAAATACTATTTCACATTTTTTATAAAATGATAGCGAAAAGAGTTTTGGAGAGTATAGCTAGATGATGTGACAGCCCATATAGCAACTACATAGTTACCTATTGCGTGGCGGATAAAAGCCTCTATACTTGATTGGTTATATTTGATTGTATTGTACTATTAAAGATTGGAGGCGAATATAGAAGCTTTAGCTACTACTGAGCAGCAGATTGCGGCATGGTCATGGACTGATTTTGCTGGACTGGGTCTGATATTCCATATTATTCTCATGATAGTGATGACTTTGCGTATTGTCTCGGTGCAGCGAAACATTGGTGTGACCATTGCGTGGATAGCCATTTTGTTTACGCTGCCTTTGTTTGGGTTGATTGCTTATGTGTTGGTAGGTGAGCCTATGATTGGTCGCCGTTATCGCAATCGCATGGATCAGGCACGGCTGCTTATGAATGAGATGGCACAGCGTGAGCGTTTGGTTTTTGATAAAGGTCAAGAGGTACTAGCTGAGCATTACCGTGGTGTCAGTCAAATTGGGACGCGCTGGACAGGGTTCGGTGTGTTTTCAGACCATGACATGCAACTACTGACGCATCCTAATATTATTTTTAAACGTTTGATTGATGATATTGATGCTGCTCAACGCACTATTTTGATGGAGTTTTATATTATTTACCCTAAAGGGCAAGTGATAGATGTGATAGAGGCGTTGATGGCAGCTGCTCAGCGCGGTGTGGAGTGCCACATTCTGATCGATAGTGTGGGTAGTTTTAGCTTTTTTAATAGTGCTGAACATAAGAAGTTAGAGCGCTCTGGGGTTTTTGTACACCAATCGCTGCCGGTGGGGCTTTTTAAGACGTTATTTAAGCGTTCAGATTTGCGCAATCATCGCAAAATCGTGGTTATTGATGAGTACATTGGTTATATCGGTAGCTTTAACTTGGTCGATCCTAAGTTTTTTAAGCAAGATAAAGCGGTCGGGGAATGGATTGATGTGGCCATACGCAGTGTCAGTGACAACGAGATCAGTATTGCCACTGCGATGGCAAAGGTAGTGGTCACCGATATTGGCGCTGAAAACAGCGATAACTTAGATGCGTTGCATCAACGAGTGAATAGCTATACGCGTAAATTGTATGTGCGCCATCCGACTATCAATGATATCAATAGCCGGATAAAAGTATTGGATGATGAGGTAGAACCTTTGGAACAGCCTAGCACTGGGGCAGTGTCAACGGTGATTCCACAGATGCCCGTGGTAAAAGGTGTGGTCGCACAGCTGATTCCTTCAGCACCGCAAGTGACGGCACATGTCATTTATAATACCTTAGTGACTATTTTGCATCGGGCGAATCAGCGCATTCGTATCACGACGCCATACTTTGTACCTGATGAGGCATTGTCAGGGGCGTTGGTAACGGCAGCTAAGCGCGGGGTTGAAGTCACGCTAATCATTCCTGAAAAGGTCGATTCGTTCCTAGTTCAGCACGCCTCGCAAGCTTATTATCAAGAATTGTTGGAGGCTGGCGTGACCATTGCCTTGTTTAAAGGCGGTCTGTTACATGCCAAAACCGTGGTCATTGACGATGATTATTGTTTATTTGGTACTGTTAATATTGATATGCGCAGCTTTTATTTAAATATGGAGGTCAGCTTGGCTATCTATACCCCAGAAATGGTCGCACAAGTGGCTGACTGTCAAGAGTCATATCTACAGAACTGTCGTTTTTTAAGCTTAGATGAGTGGCAACAGCGACATGGGGCTGAGCGGTTGTTTGATAATGTGGTACGCTTATTTAGTCCGTTATTGTAGGGGTTCGGATTGTAGCAATTTGGATTTTAGGTTAAGGTAACGACGCATTTTTTATTATCGTGTTTGCTTGCTCATTTCTATTATCACTGTATATTTTTAAAGGATAGGCTTTTATTATGTCTGCATCGCCCTTAACGCCACTTGATTATATTGCAGCAGGCTATTGGCAAGATTTTTTAGCTGGACGTCCTATCGCTGGCGGTATTGCCTATGAAGCAGAGTTGCGCCACTGCACATTGGATGAATCGCTGGCAAGTTTGCAACGAGTAGACACTTTATTGTCGCAGATACGCCGCGATATGATCAAGGCTGGCATGTGGGATGAGGCGACGTTATTAACGGACGAGCGCTACCGTAATTTTATGGTGTTTTTGGCGTTTTATGCAGGACGAGTATTGGCACAGCAGTGGCAGCATACGCCGCAGTGGCTTGGTCGGTTTGAGCTACGTAAGCGTTATCCGCAATTACCGCTGATAACCGATGATTTTTATCAGCACATGGCGGTATTTTATGGCTCTGATAATACTGTCTATGAAAACGATCAAAATAGTAATGATAATGTAAAAGCCCCTCTATTTTTTGCGTTAGAACCAATAGGGTTGCGTCTATTTGGTCATATCGACCGGCAGTTTATATCGGTACAAGATGAGCAAGTTGCCAGTGGTTTATACCAAGCGGTCAGTGCAAAGCTGCCAAGTTCTATTGATGATGAAGCCTCATTAGTAACGACGACTCCAAGCATCAGTCAAAATATGCATCCAAGTGCTGATTCAGCTAGGTCTATTAATACAAGCCAAATTACTGGTAGTATCGACCCGTTATTAAATAAGTCTACGGAAGACGCATCGACAGCTACTGTGGTTTTGAATGATGAAACCTCTCAACGCGCTATTTTAAATAAGCCGGTTGAAACGGATCTACCTCCTACTGAGATTCAAACAAAATCGATACTCTCTGAATCTGCGGTTTCTAAAACAGAGTCGCCAGTCGCATCAACGATAGCATTGGCAAAACCCAACCCAGTTGCAGCTTTAAAAACCCCAGCAAAAATATCACCTACACCAGAGATTTTTAGCCAACTGCTAATAGAACTAGATGAGATAGAGGTACTGCAAGCGGCTGGCAACAGTGAATATCAGCAAGCACGTAATATCCTAGATCAATTTGAACAACATATCGCTAAGCAACAGAAACCACGCGCAAAAATCATATTCTCAGAGACCCATTTACATTCAAAACAACAAGCGCTGCTGATATTACAAGACGCTGCGAATGCTGGTAACACTGCTGCGATGCTGCGTTTAGCGATGTATGAGTTACTTGCTGAAGGCCTAAAAGCGGATAAAGCTGCTAGCACAGAGTCTGGGGTTGAATGGGTTAAGCAAGCAGCCAGCAAGAACGACAGTCGCGCCCAGCGCCTATTGAGTAAGATGTATTACCAAGGGGTAGGTCTCCCGCAAGACATAAATATTGGTAAGTATTGGCTCGCGCAAGCCGCAGAAAACGGTCATGCAGAAGCCGCCAGTTTGGCAAATCAATGGCAGCAAGCACAAGCGTTAATCGCGACGCAAAAACAAGAGCAGCATAGTCTCAAACGCTATCAGATATTGTTTGCAGTGATTATCGTTGTCGCATTACTCATCATCGTTCTTGTCTAAAAAAATTCTGTCTCAAAATTTACGTTTAAAAGCTTATCGTTAAGCGCTTAATTGAGGTAGAATTGGCGCGTTTTTCATGAGCGCATCCTACTATCTGATCCATTAATAATCTGGGTTTCTCCATGCCATCTTCTGATACCTCAGCAAAATATTCTACCAAAACCGTTCAGCCCATGCAGAGCCGAACAGTTCATAAGCCACCTGTGTATTATCAACTGAGCATTGGCTTACTAAAGCCGCTATATCGCCTGCAAGTATGGCGACGCTCACACAAGCGTGATAATTATCAACAAGAAGTTGAGCAGCGTTTTGGTAAGCGTTATCCATTACCTCCTGTAGTGGAGGCAGCGAATACGCTAAATGCTAAAGCAGATGTGAGTGGCAATGGCAAAAAAGTCATATGGTGCCATGCCGTCTCTTTAGGTGAAACCAACACAGTCGCGCCATTATTAGATGCATTATTGGCTCGTGGTTATCGGATATGGTTGACCAATACGACGCAGACAGGGTTTGCACGCGGAGCCAGTCGGTTTGCCGAAGACATTGCTCAAGGTCGATTGAGTCATAGTTATGTGCCTGTTGACAGTCCGGCTGTGATTGAAACGTTTTTAGCTCATGTGCAACCTGTGGCCGCTTTATTTGTGGAAACAGAGCTATGGGCAAATATCTTGACCAAATTGTCTGAGCATCATATTCCAAGTATCTTGGTCAATGGGCGATTGTCAGCATCTTCTTTTAAGAGCTATCAAAAAATTGGTGCGGTGAGCGCCAGTATGATGAAAAACCTGAGCTTGATTATTGCGCAGGATAATGACTCTGCCAAACGCTTTCGGCAGTTGGGTGCGCATAGTGCGCAAATCCGTGTGGCAGGCTCGCTGAAGTGGGTGATTAATACGCCTAAACTGAAGGATAAAGTGTCTGATATAGATGGCGATATAGACGATGAGCGTGCGAATATACAAGCACATACGAGCAATATCGCCGCAGATTTAGGCATAATGAATCGTCCGATTTGGGTGGCAGCAAGTACTCATAGCGGTGAGGAAGAAGTGGCATTGGCGTGGCAGCAGCAAATACTGTCAAACCCTACACTGACAGATGCGCTACTCATTATCGTTCCTAGACATCCAGAACGCTTCGATGAAGTGGCAGAGCTTATCCAAAAGTCAGGATTTGTAATGGCGCGGCGCAGTATCAATGAAACCATCACAGCGCAGACACAAGTTTATCTGGCAGATAGTATGGGCGAGCTGATGGATTGGTTTGCGCTGGCGGATGTGGCGCTTGTCGGTGGCTCACTAGTAAATATTGGTGGACATAATCCGGTTGAGCCGGCGAGTGTGGCAACGCCAGTATTGATGGGTATTTATACGCAATCTTGTCAAAATGTCGTGGATAAATTGGCTAGCGTAGGGGCGTTATATCAACCAAAGAACGAGTTTTATTGTCCCATTGGTGATGATGAGCAAAGCGCGCAACCGCACCCCTCTGAGACGGATAAAAAGTCTTTAGATGGCGAGACGCTTCTTTATCAACAGCTAAAACACTGGTTGAGCCATCCATCATTAGCCAAACAAGCAGGGCAAGCGGGCGCACAGATGACAGAGCAGCAACAGGCAGTATTAAGTCGTCAGTTATCGATGATTGAAGATATTATTGAGCAGCATTCGATGCAAACTTTGAGCCAATCCTTAAGCCAAGATTTAAACTAATATTTAAACTAAGAGACGCTATGAACTGTATTCTATTACCGGCTGCTCATTTTTCAAACGACTCTGCCCAAATCAACTCAGTAGCGCAAATTGCTCATATCAATAAGGTATTAGCAGCAAAAATGGGTGATACCTTAAAGATCGGACAGCTTGGCGGCAATCTTGGCACTGCTATCATTGAACATATCACGCCTGAAAGTATTCAGCTGCGTAATGTACAGCTGGCTATAAAGCCACCGCCTAAGCTAGGTATCACTGTAGTATTAGCATTGCCACGCCCAAAAGTATTGCGCCGTCTTATTATGGATATGACCGCGCTTGGCGTCCACGATATTATTCTTATCAATAGCTATCGCACCCAAAAGAGCTATTGGCAAAGCCCAATGCTTAGTCGGCTTAATGAATTTGTACTAGAAGGGTTGCAACAAGGCGTTGATACTATCGCGCCGCGTATTAGTCTGCAAAAACGCTTTAAACCTTTTGTCGAAGACGAATTAGCACATCTAATCACCAATCGTGCCATCGTTGCGCACCCTTATGGTGCTTTGTCATTTTCACAATATCTACAACAGCAAACCTTAGTAACCCCTGAAAAAAATGAGGGTTTGCTTGCAGAGTCTGAGTCATCAAATAAAACGATATTGCCAAGTATGGTATTCATCGGTGCAGAAGGTGGCTGGATTGATTATGAAATTGAGTTACTTGCCACCCAAGGTTGCCAAGCCGTACATATAGGCCCGCGTATATTGCGTACGGAAGCGGCGGTTAATGCCATGTTGGGTCAATGGCTGTTATAAAATAATAGTTAAAAAATCAACGCCAAATCAAGGCTGAATTAATATTATTAGGCGTGGAAATTGGCTCAAAAATAGCTTGTTAAATAGCATTAATACGTCATTATTTGGCTGAATGACTGAGTTAAACAAATGTATTGATAATTAATCTCATTTCCATTAGTATATGGTTTCCAGACATTAAGGTCTTATTAATCCTACCAATCCATGATTTTTAATGTCGTTTTATACTACTTATCCGTCGCGCTCTTATGGGGAAAGCCATGTCATTAACTGCTATCAGTGCAACTTTATCTTCTACTAAGCTTACTTTACCGGTTACTGTATTTGGCATCATGTTAGGGCTTGCTGGCTGTAGTAACTCATCTACTCCAGAAGAGAGCGTTGATGCTGAAACGCCAGCGCCTAGCACTGAGCAAAAGGCGGCTAATGATGGCGCTACTACTGCTGCTGGACAAACGGTGACGATCTACTCATCACGTAATGAGCAGTTAATCAAACCTTTGTTAGACCGCTATACAGAACAGACGGGTGTCAAGATTGAGCTGGTAACCGATAAGACCGGTCCACTTATGGCGCGTCTGCAAGCTGAAGGTAAAAATACCCCAGCCGATATGCTGTTAACAGTTGATGCTGGTAACTTATGGCAAGCAGCAGAACAAGGGTTACTACAACCGGTCGCGTCGACTGTTTTAGAGGCAAATGTGCCTGCTAAATATCGTGATCCAAAAGGTCAATGGACTGGTTTGTCACTGCGTGCACGCACTATCTTTTATGACCCGAGTAAAGTAACAGCCGATCAGTTGTCCACCTATGAAGATTTAGCTGATCCAAAATGGAAAGGCAAACTGTGTCTACGTACCTCGAAAGCAGTTTATAATCAATCACTGGTTGCCAGTATGATTGAAAACTTGGGCGAAGAGAAAACAGAAGCAGTTATTCGCGGCTGGGTTGCTAATTTAGCCACCGATGTGTTCAGTGACGATACCAGCATGCTAGAAGCTATCGCCGCAGGTCAATGTGAAGTGGGTGTTGCCAACAGCTATTACTATGGTCGTCTCTTTGATGAAAAACCTGACTTCCCAGTGAAGATATTTTGGGCAAACCAAGGTACGACAGGAACGCACGTGAACATCTCTGGTGCCGGTGTAGTAACAAATTCAGACAACCCAGATGGCGCGCTTAAATTGATGGAATGGTTGTCATCTGATGAGGCGCAAGGTATTTACGCCAGTTCTGATAAAGAATATCCGGTAAAAGTAGGTATCGATGAGTCAGAGCTGCTCAGATCATGGGGTCCATTTAAACAAGACGATATCAGTGTACAGAAATTTGGCGAACGACAAACCCAAGCCATTCAAATGATGGATAAAGCAGGTTATAAATAAAAGGCTACCCGTCATTTAGCGGTCAGTTATTTGATGGGGTCATTATGCGTATGACACGGTAATAATCTATGATAACAATGCCAGAAGCGTCTGCTAATCAGGACAATACTGTCAACGAAGATAATAGTGACAATAGGGCTATTAGCCAAGACCATGCCGTCCGTAAACGTATCATCTCGAAATCAGTCTTAGGACTGATTTCGTTGTTTATGCTGGTACCGATTTTAATAGTATTATTGTCGTGGACGCAGCCAGTAGCCGATATTTGGACGCACATGCGTGAGTACGTGCTGCCACAAGTCCTCAAAAATACCGCCATTCTACTAATGATGGTGACGGTAATTTCTGGCACTATTGGCACCGCAATGGCTTGGGTCACCAGTATGTACCGCTTCCCTGGACAGCGGTTTTTTTCGTGGGCATTGATGTTACCACTGGCGATGCCAGCTTATGTGCTGGCGTTTGTCACAGTCGGCATCGTTGATTTTAGTGGACCACTGCAAACTGCTTTAAGGGATTTTGGAATTACGGCTGCCATCCCATCGGTGCGTAATGTTTGGGGCGCAGGTTTGGTATTATCGTTGGCGTTTTATCCTTATGTATATTTGCTGGCGCGCCAAGCTTTTTTATCTCAGGGTCGACGGGCGATTGAAGCAGGGCAGATGCTTGGTCTGAGTCGTAGTCGAGTGTTTTTTCGGCTGGCGTTACCGCAGGCATTGCCGTGGGTTATCGGTGGATTGTTGCTGGCAACTATGGAAACGCTAGCGGACTTTGGCGCGGTTTCGGTATTTAATGTCGATACCTTTACCACTGCCATTTATAAAGCATGGTTTGGCTTTTTTAGTTTGACGACTGCCGCTCAGTTGGCAGCTTTGCTAATCGGTGTGATATTTATCGTCGTCTTGTTTGAGCAGTATTGGCAGGCAAAGCGTGGCAATACGGTTACTCAAGGGAGTAATCAGCGTTTTGAAGCCAGTAAGCCCGCTAAATGGGCAATGACACTACTCTGCACATTGGTGTTTTTAATCGCGTTTTTGATACCGTTTTTACAGCTGATTTATTGGACCGCATTAAATTTTCAACAAGATTTTGATGCGCGCTATATTGATTTTGTGACCAATAGCCTCATGATTGCTAGTATGACCACGGCATTTATCGCCTTTTTAGCGATTATTATTGCGTGGGTTAAGCGCCAATATCCTGATAAGTCCACCAAGCTAATGACCACTTTAGCCAATTTAGGTTATGTGGTTCCGGGCACAGTCTTGGCAGTCGGCATCTTTATTCCTATTGCTTGGCTTGATAATCAGCTGATTGCTTTTGGTATTACCTCCACGCAGTTTTTGTCAGGTAGTGTGATTGTCATGCTCCTTGCCTTATCGACACGCTTTATGACTGTGAGCTTCCAGCCGGTAGACCGTCAACTACAGCGCTTGACGGCGAATCAAGAAGCGGCCGCTAAATTGCTTAGCGATAGTCCTTTTCAGCGTTGGCGGCAAGTGATGTTGCCAGTTCTTAGCCCTGGTATACTGACTGGGTTATTGATGGGCTTTGTCGAAGTGATGAAAGAGATGCCGATTACTTTGATGACACGGCGGCAAGGCTGGGATACGCTAGCCGTCCGCGTGTTTGAGATGACCAGCGAAGGCATGTGGGGACGAGCAGCATTGCCAAGTTTGTTTATTGTGCTGGTAGGTCTTATTCCTGTTTGGATATTGCTGCGTCAAAGTGACAAGCAAGGTTAATATGTTTTTATTAAAAGCGGTATTTTTTTAAATAACCCGCTGGTTTCTAATAGTTAGATAATTGATGTCCATCGTCATTTTTAGCGTTTTAATTATGGGTTTTATTCACTAATAGCTCACTGGTACCGTTTATGTATACTGACTTGATCAACGATTCAATAAATCCAGTAGACTCTAAGTCCGTAAAGACTCAGAGCAACGCACGACAACATCATTTGGAAAAGTCACCCGTCACCATCATAACAAAGGCGCAAATGTCGCAAGCTTTAGCGGATAGAGACTTACAACAAGGGACGCTCAATTCAGATAGCCCCTCCACTCAATATAATGAGACCGCAGCCATTCAGCCTTATTTTAGTGTACAAGATTTGGTTGTCGGTTATGGCGATACGATAATCGTCAATGGGTTATCGTTAGACTTACAGCAAGGTGAGATTGGCTGCTTTTTAGGTTATAGCGGCTGCGGAAAAACCACGGCTTTAAGAGCTATTGCCGGATTAGAGCAGAGTCGTGGTGGAAAAATCAGCTTAAATGGTCAGCGTCTAACCGAGCAGACAGCGCGTACCTCATTTGCGGTAGTTCCAGCCAAACGTGGCATGGGTATGGTGTTTCAAGACTATGCGCTGTTTGGGCATTTAAGCGTGGCAAAAAATATTGCTTTTGGTCTGAATAAATGGTCTGCTGCCGACAAAAAAGCGCGTGTCGCTGAGATGCTAGATCTTGTTGAATTGTCTGAACATGCGGATAAGCGTCCAAATGAGCTATCCGGTGGCCAGCAGCAGCGGGTAGCATTGGCCCGTGCATTGGCACCGAAGCCCAAACTCTTGCTACTCGATGAACCCTTTTCTAATTTGGATGTGGTCCTGCGTGAATCACTGGCAATGAACGTCCGTGATATTCTCAAACGTACCAATACCACTGCTATTTTGGTGACTCATGATCAAAATGAAGCGTTTGCCTTAGCAGATAAAGTCGGGGTGATGAATAAAGGCAAACTGGTACAGTGGGCGACACCAAGCGAGCTATATCATGAGCCGGTCAGTCCGTTTGTCGCTGAGTTCGTCGGTGAAGGGGCGATGATAGATGGCATTATCAAAGAAGGTCACGTTGAAACGGCGCTTGGAGATATTTATCGACGTATGGAAGTCTATGATGAATCAGGGCAGCCGCTATATTGCGAGTATGATTATCCTAATGGTACGCCGATTAAAGTACTGGTACGCCCTGATGATATCGTCCATGATGACGAGAGTATACAAACCGCATTAGTAGTTGGGCGGGTATTTCGTGGTGCCAATTATTTGTATCGTTTGCAACTCGCTGATGGTCAAACCGTCTTGTCATTAGTGGCCAGTCATCATAATCACGAAATTGGCTCACAAATTGGCCTCTTACCCATACTAGAGCATGTCGTGGTGTTTGATGAAAAAGATATCAATGCCACGACTTGGTCAGAATATGATAGATCAGAGAGAATTGAAGAAATAAGATAGCGGTTATCAAAAATTATTCTTAACAGTTCTTATTAAAAGCTATTATTAAAAAGCATTGTCACCGTTAATTGTGCCGAGTTGCCAATATATGTAAGTAACGACCAAGCCATTTATACGGCTCTAATTGTGAGTAGCGTAGCTCCATGCGTATCACCGCTTCAGGATCGTTATGACCGCCACGTTTAAGCGGCGAATAATCATGAAATACGCGCAGACCACTGGTAAGTACCGTATGATAATGATGCGCCTCTAACCAAGATTCCACTTCTTCTTTTGCGACCGGATGATTTGGCGTCAGGCTTTTTTTGTTGTCCGCTTTATATTCAGTGTTATCTAATAGGTTAAAGTTACCCATAATAAGATTGCGATAATCAAAGCTGGCTGGATTATAAAAACACAGTGAAATGGCACCATTCTCAGTCAGATGGCGGTCAAAAAAATCCATCACCGCTGCTGGTTCTGCTAACCATTCGAGCAGGGCGTGGCACATGATTAAGTCGAATTTCTCCGTTTTATCAGCAAGCTTCTCTTCGAGTTCTTGATACGGGCAAACATACCAAGTGATATCCAATTTCCCCTTATTTTGATCGACACTTACTTTTGCTTTTTCCAGCATATTGGCTGAGATATCATTAATAACCAGCGTATGTCCTTGAGTGGCAAGCTCAATCGCAATCTGTGCAAGCCCTGCGCCTACATCCAAAATACGTAAGGGTCGTCCAAGCGTTTGACTCATTTGCGCACTATATTCAAAAATATCACGGCGCAATACTGCCAGCCGAATATCCCCTTTTAAGCCACCATAGACCTTTTTTTCAAAATGATCAGCAATCGCATCAAAGCTACGATCGGTGCGCGCAGTTTCTTCTGCATCTACTTTTTGGCTATGGTTAATATCTTGATTGTGATTTTGCATAAGGTTTATCTGTCTTAGAGTGTGATATTTTATCAAGTTGCATATTGTGGCGTATCGTACAATAAAGCATGGGGCTAAGCTAGGGTTGGTTGAGAGATACAGCATGTTTGCTATTACACCATACTCGAGGTATTCAACGGTTTAAAAGAGGGTCAATTTGCTTGTAGAAATAGCAAAATCAGCCAGTCCAAACGAGTATGGCGTTAAAGTCGTTTTAACAGTTGTGATTAGATTAAAAAAAGACCGCTAATGAGCTGTTTTGCTTGATTTTAATGGCATCTAGATGCCCCTAAATCAACAAATTTGTGCTAAAATAGCTTCTTTTATTAAACATTAAAACTATCGCCATTTTCCTATTGTTTTGCACGCTTAACAGTGCTTTTTTTATGGTTTATATTTTGATAGTAGCTGCGCATTTATGTCGCTATATTTTTGTATAAGTTATAAGTGTCTCTAGAAAAAGAGTCTCTAGAAAAAGTGTCAACATTAGAAAAAAATATGAGTGAGGGAGTGTATATGAGCGAATCGGTCAGTCCTATTGGCATCGTAGATGAACTAAAGCAATCCTATCTGGATTATGCGATGAGCGTGATCGTCTCACGTGCGCTGCCTGATGTGCGTGATGGCTTCAAGCCTGTACACCGCCGTGTGATGTACGCTATGCACGTGCTATCTAACGACTACAACAAGCCATACAAAAAATCAGCCCGTGTGGTCGGGGACGTCATCGGTAAATATCACCCGCATGGCGATAGTGCGGTTTATGATGCGATTGTGCGGATGGCGCAGGATTTTAGCTTGCGTTATCCTATGGTTGATGGTCAAGGTAACTTTGGCTCGATCGATGATGATCCACCGGCAGCAATGCGTTATACCGAAGTGCGTATGACCAAGTTGACCCATCAAATGCTGGCAGATTTGGATAAAGACACCGTCGATTGGGAAGATAACTACGATGGTTCTGAGCGTATGCCTAGCGTCATGCCGGCACGTGTTCCTAACTTGCTGGTCAATGGTGCAACCGGTATTGCTGTTGGCATGGCGACCAATATGGCACCGCACAACCTCACCGAAGTGATTAATGCGTGTTTGGCTTATGCCAACAATCCGCAAATCTCTGCTGAAGAGCTGATGACTCATATCTCAGGTCCTGACTTTCCTACAGGCGGTATTATTTATGGTCGCGCGGGTATTTTAGACGCCTATCGTACGGGTAAAGGTCGTTTACATATTCGCGGTCGCTATCATATTGAGCCAATGACAGACACCGGTGTCAACCGTGATCGTGAGCGTATTGTCTTCACCGAAGTACCGTACCAATCTAATAAAGCTAAGATGATTGAACGTATTGCTGAACTCGTACGCGATAAAAAAATTGAAGGCATTAGCGAAATACGTGATGAGTCTGATAAAGACGGTATGCGTATTGCTATTGACTTGCGCCGCGGCGAAACAGCCGAAGTTATTGTTAATAACTTGTTCTTGCAAACGCCACTTGAGTCCAGCTTTAGTATCAATATGGTGGCGCTCGATAATGGTCAGCCAAAGCTACTAACTTTACGTCAGCTGATTGCTGCCTTTGTACGCCATCGCCAAGAAGTGGTGACCCGCCGTACTATTTACGAGCTTAATAAAGCGCGCGTTCGTGGTCATTTGCTCGAAGGCTTAACCGTTGCACTGGCGAATATTGACGAGATTATTGCGGCTATTAAAGCGTCCGCTAGTCGCGCTATGGCCCGTGAAAACTTACTAGATAATACCTGGGGCTCAGGCAGTGTAGTCGCCATGCTAGAGGCGGCTGGTAGCCAGTCAGTACGACCTGATTATATCGAAGGTGAAGATCCAAAAGCACCGTTTGGTCTCATTGATGATCAAAATGCAGGTGAGCAGCGCTATCGTTTATCACTTGAGCAGGTCAATGCGATTTTAGACATGCAATTACATCGTCTAACGGGTCTTGAGCAAGATAAATTAACTGAAGAATATCAGGATCTATTACGTGAAATCGCGAATTTAGAGTCTATTCTTGGCGACTTTGAGAAGCTAATGACCATTATTTCTAACGAGATGATTGAGATTCGTGACAACTTTGGTGATGAGCGCCGTACGGATATCGTTGATTCGCGTACTGACTTTAGCCGCGAAGATTTGATTCCTGAACAAACCGTTGTGATGACCGTATCGCGTACGGGTTATGCTAAAACGCAGCCTATCGACGATTATGTGGCGCAAAAACGTGGCGGTAAAGGTAAATCTGCGACCGCCATGAAAGAAGACGATGTGATTGACCATTTAGTCGTAACCTCTACTCACTCGACGGTACTGTGCTTCACAGATACGGGTCGTGTGTTTAGCTTACGCGGTTTTGAAGTACCTATTGCCAGTCGCGGCGCCCGTGGTCGTCCATTAGTCAATCTTATTGGCTTGAATGCTGATGAGACAGTCACGACGATATTGCCCATTCCAAAAATAGTGGAAGAGTTATCTGCAAAAGACGAGATGTCAATAGTGGATGCTACCGATCGTACAGATAGCGATAGTGATGATGATTCATTAGAAAGCAGCAATGAAGCACAGCCACCGTTTGTATTCTTTGCGACAGCCAATGGTACGGTGAAGCGTGTAGAGCTCAAGCAGTTTGCCAATATTCGCTCAAACGGTCTTATTGCCGTTGGTCTAGAAGAAGGCGATAAATTGGTAAGCGCTCGTATCACTGATGGTAGCCAAGAGGTGATGTTATTTGCCTCAAGTGGTAAAGCCATCCGTTTTGATGAAAATGATGCGCGCGCTATGGGTCGTACGGCAAAAGGCGTTCGTGGTATGCGTCTGGTTAATGATGAGTTTATTAAGTCATTGGTGGTTATCGAAGATGACGTACGCGAAATCCTAATCGCTTGTGAAAACGGTTTTGGTAAACGTACCTTTATTGAAGAATTTAATAAGCAAGGACGTGGCGGTGGCGGTGTTATCGCGATTAAAACTAGTGAGCGTAATGGTGCGCTAGTTCGTGCGACCAAGGTCGAGCCTGAAGACGATATTATCTTAATATCAGATAAAGGCACACTAGTCCGTACGCCAGTGCAACATGTCGCCAGTTCGGGTCGTAATACTCAAGGTGTTACCTTAATTCGTCTGTCAAAAGATGAGAAGCTGGTCGCTATGGCGCGTGTTGAACACGAAGAAGGCGACAACGAGCTAATCGATGCGATGAGAGAAGACGGTACGTTTGATGTAGAAGGTCAAGAGCAGATCGATATTGATGCGGCAAATATTGATGCTGCAGAAACAGATGTCAATGAATCTAGTCATTCAGAAACTGACACTGACGAATAACGCTTTCATTAGTTAGCTTTTTGATCTGGTTTTTGCATCACTGTTCTAGAAAAAGCCTCTGACGTTATCGTTGGAGGCTTTTGTTTTTTTCTATTTATTAAGGCTGTTGTTATGCTTACGACCAACCAAACCTTTCAGGGAACTTTAGCTTCGATATCATCAAGTTTTTTATTCTCATTAATGTTCTTATTTGGGCTATTTATGCTGCCGTTATCGGGTACGCAAGTAGCTTCATGGCGCATATTAATGATGCTCTTGAGCTTAGTGATATTGGTCAGCTTCACCAAGCAGTGGCAACATGTCTTTGATTATCTAAAAACATTAAAGTCCGTAAAAGAGTGGATTATCTTTATATTACCAACACCGATTTTGGGTGGGCAGATTTGGCTGTTTATGTGGGGACCGGTGAATGGTTTCGGTCTTGATGTCACGTTGGGCTATTTTTTATTGCCGCTGGTGATGATAATAGTCGGACGTTTTTTTTATCATGAGGATATGAGTACACTACAGTGGCTCGCAGCGCTCTGTGCAGCGCTTGGTATTGGCTATGATATATTTCAATACGGTAGCGTATCTTGGGTGACTTTGTTTGTGTGCTTGGGTTATCCGCCTTATTATCTTTTACGACGTAAGCTTGCTGTACCGCCAATTACGGGTTTGTTATCAGATTTGACCTTGCTCACGCCTGTGGTACTGATTATGCTTTACGTTAGTGGCGGCTTTAGCATGGCGGCACAAGCCAGCAAGTTTTGGTATTTATTGCCACTGCTCGGTGCTTTTAGTGCGCTTGCCATGTCGCTGACCATGATTGCCAGTAGTAAGCTACCTGTTTCGCTATTTGGGGCGCTCAGCTATGTAGAGCCCATGCTGTTATTTGTATTATCCATTACCATCTTAAATCAAAGTTTGGATGAAGGTGGTTCTTTATTTATGTATGGCATGATTACTTTGGCATTATGTATCATGATTATTGATAGTATCAAAGGCTATCTTATTCGTCGTCGTGACAATCATTTACATGGCTACCGAGAGCCGCAAGTGGGCGGATTTCCACCGCGTCGTCGTTTAAAAAATTATCGTATAGAGGGTATATTAAAGGCGCGTCGTTTCCGTAAAATCAGAAAGTATCAACAAAAAATAGATAAGATTACTCGTAAAATTGAAGCGTTAGATTCAAAATAAGTATTGAGATCAGTGTTAATTGTATATGGTATTAATATTTAAACTTCACTTAAGAAATATTGTTTATCATCACTTTTCGTTATTATCTTCCCTCGCTGCTTTTATGACTGTTTTTTATTACTAAGCTACTAAGCTACTAACTACTAAGCTACAAGGCTATATGGCTATATGGCTATATGGCTATATGGCTATATGGCAAGGCGATAAAACAGCAATTAAGTACATTATTATCAATCACTGTTATAATTGACTTAAATCGGGATTTTCTGTTTAAAAGCTATCTATAAAGTATAATAGCGAACTACAAAAACTTATTACAAGGATTGTTTATGTTACACCTTCATCATTTAGCAAACTCACGCTCATTCCGCATCTTATGGCTGTTAGAAGAGCTTAACATCGATTATAAATTGACTTGTTATGAGCGCAATAAGGCGTATCGTGCACCTGACAGTTTGAAGCAAATCCATCCGCTCGGTCATGCACCAATGTTAGAAGTAGACGACCGTGTGCTGATTGAATCAGGATTTATCATCGAGTATTTATTAAAGCACTATGATACAGAAAAGCAATTTAAGCCAGCTGATGACAATGAGGCTGCGTGGGAAGCTTATACTTTTTGGCTACACTTTGCTGAAGCGTCAGTGATGCCGCCATTGGTCATGCGTTTGGTCTTTACTAAAGTGGTTGAGCAGTCGCCTATGCTCATCAAGCCTGTGAGTAAAAGCATTAGAAATCAAGTCGAAAAAAGCATGATAAGCAATAGCTTGGATGCTATATTGACGATGATGGAGCAGCATTTACAAGATAATCATTGGTTTGCTGGTACAGAATTTAGCGCCGCTGATATTCAGATGCACCTTGCAGTTGTCGGTGCCAATGCAGGTTCAGGCTTAAATAGCAGTAAATATGCCAATATCTTAAATTGGCTCAAACGCTGTGAAGAACGTGATGCCTTTAAGCGAGCAGAAGATAAAGGTGGTCGTGTTAAGTTTTAAGTACTAGCATATAATTAACCATATCAGTGATAAACACTGAGTTTAATATTAAAATAAAAGGTTTTGTTTATTCTTAAGCAAAACCTTTTTTAGGATAAAGTAATGACAGACCTTAATAAATCTAATTCCGAAAATATCCATACAGATAGTGCTGCTGAACAACAAATTGATGCTGTACATGCCAAGAGTCAGCAGGTATCTGTCAAAGCATGGTCACAAAAATTACTGGTGGTTTTGCTGTGCCTGGCCAGCTTTTATGGCGGTTGGAAATCCTATGAGTCCAATATGATTAATGAGTGCACTGCTAATGGCGGGCAAATGGTTGAAGGGCAAAGAACCATGCTATGTCAATTGTCATAAATAGTGAGATTAATAAGTAAGGAAGATAGTCGATGCTAAAGTTAACCTTTTTGGGTACCTCGGCAGGTGTGCCAACCAAGCAGCGTAACGTGACGGCGTTGGCGATTGAGTGTCTTAATCCATATTTGGTTGGCTCGAGTCGACAGCAGGATCAGGATAACAACCAACATACCAGCCAAAATGCTAGCCAAAATGCTAGCCAAAATAAAAAGTCACGACCGTGGTTATTGATTGATTGCGGTGAAGGCACCCAGCATCAGCTATTACATAGCAAGTTATCTTTACATCAATTAGCCGTGATTTGCATCACCCACGTACATGGCGACCATTGTTATGGTCTGCCAGGGCTGCTGGCGAGTGCGGCGATGTCAGGCCGCCACGCACCGCTAACACTCATTGCGCCAAAAGCAATTGCTACGCTGCTTGATGCTATTATTTTAACCACAGAATTACACTTACCCTTTGCCATCAACTTTATGGCGATAGAAGGTTTATTGTCTCAGCAAGATGGCAAGATTAGTTTCTGTCTGGACTCACAGCATCAGCTGGATATTGATATCACGGCATTATCTCATCGAGTCGCCTCTTATGGCTTTGGTATTACTCAAACTATTAATCGTCGCACGCTTAATAAAGATAAGTTGACAGCAGATGGCATTCCAGCAAGCGCACTGTGGGGCAAGCTGCAACACGGTGAAGATGTGATGACCGATGATGGACGTAAAATCCTTTCAGCAGACTACGTTGATAATGATGTACAGCGTACACGGGTAGTAATAGCTGGAGATAATGACAGCCCAAATTTACTATTCGACGTTGTCAAAGATGCTGATTTATTGGTGCATGAAGCCACTTATACTCATGAAGTGTTACTTAAGATTCAGGGTAAAAACCCAGACTTTGATCCCATGCACAGCAGTGCGCAATTGCTGGGCAAGTTTGCTCAGAATGTCGGACTCAAAAATTTGATTTTGACCCATTTTAGCGCTCGCTATCAGAGCTTTGATAATGCGAATAGCCGTACGCCAAACATGGCGCATATCCGTATAGATGCCGAGAGTGCTTATAAAGGTAATTTATGGCTAGCGGCAGACTTTGCACAATATGCGGTCAATGGTGCCGCTGATTTGGGAGACGGTAAAGAGAATAACCGCGTGCAGTATGTAGGATCTGCACGCGACAATGAGAAATAACTAAATGAGAAATAATTAAACGTTAAGACTGTCTTCAGCAGCCAGCTTTGATTGTCCTATCCAGTAACGGCTAAACTGATAAGCCACTCGACCAGAGCGACCACCACGCTCTGCTGCCCAGCGTAGTGCCGCTGCTCTAATATTATCAGGGAGTGCTTTATTAGTTACCTCGATGTTAGCTATTTCAACGTCCTGTGTTTCAAGATTGCTATCATCATTAGCAGCATCTATGGTGTGCGTTTGCTGGATAGATAAGTAATGGTGAACTATTTGTAAATAAGTCGTTTGATCCATCGGATGAAAGGATAGCCAGAGGCCAAAGCGATCAGATAACGACACCGTCTCATCAATAGTCTCGTAAGGATTGACCTCATCAGTCTGACCATTATAAATATTGACGTTGTCTTTCATCAATTGTGGCAATAAGTGGCGGCGGTTACTAGTGGCATAGACCAATAATTTGTCTTGCTCTGAATCAAGGGCACCATCCAAGACACTTTTTAGCGTACGGTAGCTTTCATCTTGACCGTTAAATGCCAAATCATCACAGTACACCACGTAGCGGCATTTACAATCAGCTGGTAGCGCCTTTATCGCTGCACGTATTTTATCCAGCACTTTTAGATCATCACGGGCAATTTCAATAATGCGTAAACCTTGATTATGATAGGCTTGTAGCAATGCTCGAATCAATGAAGACTTACCAGCGCCGCGTGTTCCTGTCATCAGGACATGATTGGCTGGATAGCCTTTTAGGAATTGGCGCGTGTTTTGTACCAGTTTTGACTTTTGGGTATCAATACCATGTAAGTCATCTAAACTTAAAAATAGGTTGACCACCAGCGGCTCTAAATGTCCGTTGTGACCACCGACCCAGCGATAAGCCAACTGTGTAGGATCAATCTCAATCGTTGGCGTGACCTGCGCTTGCAAATATTGACTGAGCAAATCCAATAAATGGTCAGGCAGGGCATAATTAGCAGGATTCTGAGATGAATTAGATGGTTGCGACATAATGACTCTAGCAGTTAAGGTTGTGTTTAAGTTAGGCGATAGCTGTTTAATAGGAGCTTCACTGTACCATGAAAAATAGTGCCAGTAATCCGTCTATTATACAAGCGTTACAAGCGCAATCTCAGCTGCTATTGCCAGCCATTACTCAAGCGCTGTCAGCATTACAGTATCGTGAAATAACGCATCAGCGTATTAGTCAGCAAGATAGTCAGCAAAAAAACCAAATCGACGCTAAGATATCAATCGTTTATCAAGGGTTAACGCGTGCTCAGCATCCGCAGTTTGGTTGCATGATGATTAAGTGGCAGTTAAGTGCTGATGTCAGTCAAGGCGCATCTGATTTAATTCATGAAGCCGACGTTTTAAAATCTTTAAATGCTTTATCACAAAATCAAAATAACCATGCCGCTATCGCACCGCTAATGTTAGCTTATGAAAACCTAACAGTTCAAATATTAGAGCAGTCTCAGCAGCTGACTATCATTGTCATGCCTTATTATCCAAACGGTAGCTTGGCGAATCAGCTTAGCGCTCAAAAGCATTTATTATTAACCGATAAAATAAAGCATCATTTCATCGTGCAGACTGCACATCTGATAGCCAATCTACATAAAGCGGGCTGGCTATATAATGATATTAAACCGAGTAATATTTTACTCGATGGTTTCTTGACGAATGATGCTGATAATAGCAGCATCATGCCTAATTTATTATTGACCGATTTTGCCTTAGCCGCGTCAATTAATAAATCAATGGCGGTAAATCTTGCCGGTACGCCCGCCTATCTTGCACCTGAGCGCTGGCAAGGACAGGGTGCAACACTGCAAAGTGATATCTATGCGTTTGGAATAATGATGTATGAGATATTAATGGGAAAGCGCCCATTTAAGGTAAATGTTGAAAGTAGCGAACTAATGACTGATTGGGCAACTCAGCATTGCCAACAGCCTGTACCAAAATTGCCATCAGAATACAGTCGTTATCAATGTATTATTGATAAGGCATTGGCGAAGAAAATGGCAAGGCGATATCAAAATATGAAGGAGATTTTGAGGGATTTAACATTATTGAAAAATAAGTAAAGCGTACTACTGATAGTCTTGATAGAGCGCTTCAACAGACTTATCATTAACGATGCTTTGACACTGAGCAAACTGAATATTAAACGTATCTCTCAATTCATTAACCTGATCTATATTCGTTTTGTTAGTACCAGAGTAGTAAGTCTTGGCGCTAATAGCATAGAGGCTCAATGTGTTTAATGCCTCATCACAAACCTCAAAAGGTGCAATGGTTGGCAGACGATTGACATTCACATTATCTATGATTCTATAAGTGTTGCTGATAGTGCTTGTTAATAGTTTGCTATCTTGGGTAGCAATCGCGCTTTCCATCCCTGTCTTTAGAATGGTTAGTTTTTCTAACAGTATTTCTGCATCATGGTGAAAGCCACTAAATTTATCTAAGCTCATCATAACCTTGGTATTCGAGTCTGTACCTGCACCAGCTGAAACGTCAGCTGAAATAGCGGGTTTATATAGGCTGCGAAGCCCAAAAAGACTAGCTGCTAATAGCACCAGTAGACCTACCGTTAGCCAAAATCCTTTATTCATCGTTTTAAACCAGTCATTTTATGCCTCTAATAGGAATTTTACATAAACCCCAAACACAAAAAAACCTGCTAAAAAGCAGGTTTTGATATTTGATCTAAGATGTACTATCCGAAAATGGTGGGGCTGGAGAGACTCGAACTCTCACACCTTGCGGCGCTAGAACCTAAATCTAGTGCGTCTACCAATTCCGCCACAGCCCCATTTTCGTTACTCTATCATCAAAAGCAGTTAAATTCAAATGCTATCTAGACAGTTAACTGATTCGGTAGTGCGTCTCAGTGGTTGGCTATTATATAGAGTTTGAGTAGTTTGGCAACCCCTATTTGCAACTATTTTGAGTTATTTAACAATTAATTTTACTATTTATTATAAATAGCTGATATTGCTATGATTTTCATTTGATATTTTTGCGTCTTTAATTCTTATTTGCTTTGTTGTTCTAATGAAGAGATATCTAATTGCTGCAACTTACGTGTCAGTGTATTGCGCCCCCAACCGAGCAAGTTGGCTGCTGCTATCTTTTTTCCGCCACTATGATTGAGCGCTGCCGTAATTAAGACACGCTCAAACTCAGGTGTTGCCGTCTGCAAAATGTCGGTTTCTCCAGTTTTTAGCGATTGCTCAGCCCAGTCAGCCAAGGCTTGCTGCCAACTTGGGCTTTCATGAATTTGATGGTTTTGAGCAAGTTGCAATGACGCTAAGCTTTGTTCTTGATGCGGCTCTAGAGTAGAGGAGGTATTTTCGAGCAGCTCTGGTGGTAAGTCGTCAATCATGACCGTATCGCCAGTTGTCATCACCGTCAACCATAGGCAAACATTTTCAAGTTGACGGATATTACCGCGCCATTCAAAAAACTGCATAATCTCTAGTGCCGTAGGATGTAGCTGCTTTGGTGCTGTATTCATCTGTTCAGCAGCGCGCTGCATAAAATAAGTCGCTAACGCTGGAATGTCCTCGCGCCGTGTTCGTAGTGGTGGCAGCGGTAAACGTATGACATTAAGCCGATAAAATAAATCCTCACGAAATCTGCCTTGTTTTACCAGCGCTTCTAAATTTTGGTGAGTAGCGGCGATGATACGTACATTTACTTTGACAGGCTGCTGCCCACCCACGCGATAAAACTCTCCATTGGCCAGTACTCTTAGCAGCCGTGTTTGGGTGCTAAACGGCATATCACCGATTTCATCCAAAAATAACGTGCCGCCATCCGCCTGCTCAAAACGACCTTGGCGCATCGTCGTCGCGCCAGTAAACGCCCCTTTTTCGTGACCAAAAAGCTCAGACTCAATTAAATCATGTGGAATTGCCGCCATATTGAGGGCAATAAAAGGCTGCTGCTGACGCGGTGAATGCTGATGCAAAGCGCCAGCGACCAATTCTTTACCCGTACCTGATTCACCCGTGATTAAGACAGTAATAGGCGAGTGCGCCAATCTGCCAATGGCGCGAAATACCGTCTGCATCGCTTGCGATTGACCAATGATACCGCTGGGATTGTCGTTAGCTTTGGTATCAGTTTTAACCTCAACTTTATTTTCAGCTTCTTTGTTAGTACGGTTTTGATGCTTAGTTTTGGCATCGGGTTTTGTATGAGTATTAGACCCAATTGTATGATTTTCTACAACCATATTGGGTTGATAATTAATCGCTTTATAAATCGTTGCGACGGCATCATCCAAATCAAAGGGCTTCGGCAGATATTCAAATGCGCCTGTCTGATAGCTATTAATGGCAGAAGTAAGGTCTGAGTGTGCCGTCATAATAACAATTGGCAGCTTAGGAAAATGTTGATTCACCCAATCACTAAAGGACAAGCCATCCATTAGAGGCATACGAATATCAGTCAATATCACATCAGGTAACTGCGCGGCTGACTCTCGCTGTTGCAATATATCATTGAGACGTGTCCATGCTGCCTGCGCTTGGGTAAAGCTGATAACGATAAGACCCGCATCTTCAAAAGTGTCCGCCAATACCAAACGCAGTGCTGGATCGTCATCGATCAACCATAAAGTCGCCGTATTATCATCAGTGGCATTATTGACCGTTACTTTTATTGTTTTATTATTAATAGCTTGGTCACTCATTATTTGATCGTTTGACGTTTGATTATCGCTTTTAGGTGTATGGTTGTCGTTATATTTAGTCATTTATCAGGCCTAATGAGCAATGTATTGGTTCAATTTATGATTCAGCATTTTGCGAGTGAGCAGTGTTAAATAGCAATGTCACTTACGCATCAATTATGGGCTGACGAAAAGGCAGGTAAAGTGTAAAACACGTCTGACTATTGGTATTGTTATGATAATTGTTATGGTTATTCTGACGACTATAGTTAGGGTTTTGTGATTGGTTAGAGCTGACATCAATCATACCATGATGACGGCTGATGATATCTTGCACAATCGATAAGCCAAGACCAGTCCCTGTAGCACGGCTGGTCACCATGGGGAAAAATATTTGTCTGATCAATGCTGGATCAATCCCTGAGCCGTTATCGGTGATAGTGACTTGCAGGACTTGTTTGTGCTGCTGTCCACCAATCGTATGCTGAAAGACAACTCGTGTTTGAATATGTAGTTTGGGTTGATAGCTACCATAGTTACCGTTAGTACTCAATGGCGTGATATTTGATGGTAAGTGGCTCAATTCAGTAGAGGCATTCTGCTGAAGTACTTGTTCAAATTCGGTCATCGATTCACAAGCGTTATTAATCAGGTTTAAAAACACTTGAATCAACTGGTCTTTATCGGCACATAATTCAGGCAACGACAAGTCATAATCACGCTGTAGCGTCACTCGTGGATACTGATGGATAATCAATGCCAAAACATGCTCTAGTGGCTCGTGGATATTTAGTGTTTGCCAATTTGGTAATTGACTGGGGCCAAGGAATTGCCCGATAAGTTGGGTTAAGCGATCGGTCTCCGAGATGATGATATCGGTATAGCTACGTAGTTTTGATGCAGTTTTTTGCAAGTCGTTATTAGCGTTTGAAAGAGGATTTAAAACAGAGTTTACATTATTAATAACAGCAGGAAAATTGCTATTAAGAGTAGCAGGCTTGCTGTTAACAATAGAAGTGTCACTGAATTTAATAAATTGCCGCTGTAATAATTGCGCCGCGCCGCGTATGCCAGCGAGCGGATTTTTAATTTCATGGGCGACTGAGCGCAGCATATGACGGGCAACGCTATATTGCTGCTGCTGGCGCTGCTCCTCTGAAATACGACTTTGGCGATCTTTGCCCCACATCTCGATAATAAAATAGCTTCGCTGCTGATAAACGACAGGCGTGACGCTATAGTCGACTGAGAGGGGTGAATGACCATTTAATGGGGTGTTTATGAGGTGGTCATGATCGATAAAGGGTTGTTGATAATGCTGCGCCTGATTAAATCTTTCCGTTAAAGGGCGAATTTGCTCATCGCCATCGCTGTTATCAATGTTAGGGCTTTCTTTTAACGTTAACTCATCGGGTGCAAGCAGTGTCAATATAGATTGATTGAGTAATCGTCCACTACTGATAGCGAGTAGTTGCTCAGCTTGAGCGTTTAGCCAAGTAATAGACAGCTCATCATTGACCCATAAGATAGCCGTAAACAAATGCTGTGATATAAATGCTAGGTCAGGGGTCGGTTTTGCGCTTACAAAATCAGCTGTCATTAGTGATGCCTAGGATAGCGAGATACTCGATATAATATTTAACCATAAATCAACACTATAGAGCGGCAAAACTGGTGATTATCACAAAAAAAACGTACAATGCGCACAGCCAATTTATCTCTAGCAAGGTCAGCCATGCCCAAAACTTCTACCGAGTCCGTTAACACGACTATCACTACCTCACAGCCAGCTTCTATGTCAACAGCTTCTATGCCAAAAGACACTGCCACCATTTTTAATCCTGCCAAGCCAGCAATGGTGCAAGAGCAGCTTAAGACAGATAATGTAGAGCCTTACCATCATAAAGCCAATCATAATCAAAACCGTAGTATTGCCCAAAGTGGTGATGCGACTATACATGCAACCACCAGCGCGACAGCCTCTAGTCCAACAACGGCAGCGCCAAAGATTGGTTTTGTCTCGCTAGGTTGCCCAAAAGCCTTGGTGGATAGTGAGCGCATTATTACTGAGCTTAGCCGTGATGGTTATCAAGTCGCCAGCGACTATGAAGGCGCAGACTTGGTCGTGGTCAATACTTGTGGCTTTATTGAATCAGCGGTACAAGAATCGCTAGATGCCATCGGTGAGGCGATTAGTAAAAACGGTAAAGTTATCGTTACGGGTTGCCTCGGTAAAGAAGCAGATAAAATCCGTGCAATGCATCCTGCTGTATTAGCAGTGACTGGCGCGCACGCTTATGACGAAGTGATTAGAGCAGTCGCGCTGCATGTGCCTAAGCCTGACCGTAGTAATGATAAAGATTATAATCCTAAGATAGATTTGATTAATGAGGCGGGTATCAAATTAACGCCCAGTCATTATGCTTATCTGAAAATATCAGAAGGCTGTAATCATCGTTGTACTTTTTGTATTATTCCAAGCTTACGCGGTGATTTGGTTTCGCGTCCGATTGATAGCGTGATGAATGAAGCCATGGCGCTGAAGAACGCTGGCGTCAAAGAACTATTAATCATCTCGCAAGATACTTCCGCGTATGGTTTAGATTTAAAATATAAAACCAGCTTTTGGAATGGCATGCCGCTGAAGTCTAAGTTTTATGACTTATGCCAAGCGTTGAACGATTTGGGTATTTGGGTACGTCTGCATTATGTTTATCCGTATCCACATGTTGATAAAGTCGTTCAATTAATGGGTGAAAAGAAGCTGCTGCCTTACCTTGATATTCCCTTTCAGCATGCCAGTCATAGCATCTTAAAAGCCATGAAGCGTCCCGCCCATAGCGAAAACACCTTGGCGCGTATTCACGCATGGCGTGAGATTTGTCCTGATATCGTGATTCGCTCAACCTTCGTCGTTGGCTTCCCAGGTGAGACTGAAGAAGATTTCCAATGTTTGCTTGATTGGTTGGTTGAAGCGCGTCTTGATCGCGTTGGTGCTTTTACTTATTCGGAAGTGGAAGGCGCGGTTGCTAATGACTTGCCTAATCATGTGCCAGAAGCCATCAAGCAAGAGCGTTACGAGCGTTTGATGACGTTACAGCAAGATATCTCTGCGCAAAAACTGCAAGAAAAAATAGGTAAAACCTTAATGGTATTAGTCGATGAAATTGATAGCGAAGAGGGTGTTGCGATTTGCCGTAGCTATGCAGACGCGCCAGAAATTGATGGACACGTCTATGTTGATGACATTACTGCTGCGGTAAAAGTAGGGCAGTTCTTAACGGTCACTATTGATGATGCCAGCGAATATGACTTATTTGCCAGTTATAAGGGTTAACCATCCAACACAATAGGCGCGTGAAAATTGCCCAACAGTGGGCAGTTTTTGCTACAATTAGCGCAATTTAGTCTTTTACACGCCTACCATCGATTATGGCGTTATAGACGAGCCCAAAGCCAAAATCTATTTGTATTTTACCGATAACTTTAATTATAATTTAATGCTAACAAGGTGACCTCATGTCTGACAAAAACCCGCGTTACTCTCGTATCTTGCTTAAACTCTCTGGTGAAGCTTTAGCCGGTGGTAAAGAAATGGGTATTGATAGCGAAGTGCTCGATAAAATGAGTTTATCTATCGCCCATCTGCGTGGTCTTGGTGTGCAAGTTGGTATCGTGGTCGGCGGTGGTAACTTATATCGCGGTGCTCAATTGCAAAAAGAAGGCTTGGTTGGGCGCGTCACAGGTGACCAGATGGGTATGCTAGCGACTGTCATGAATGGTCTGGCGATGCGTGATGCCCTTGAGCGCCGTAATATTAAAACGCGTTTGATGTCAGCACTGCCGATTGGTGAAGTGACCGAAAGCTATAGCAGCCGTAATGCGATTCGCTACCTTAAAAACGGTGAAGTTTGTATCTTTGTTGCGGGTACCGGCAATCCTTTCTTTACCACTGATACAGCTGCTTGCTTGCGCGGTATCGAAATTGAAGCTGGCTTAATTTTAAAAGCGACCAAAGTTGATGGTGTTTATGACAAAGACCCAAGCTTACATGCTGATGCGGTTAAATATGACGGTTTAACTTTTGATGAAGTGTTAGAGCAGAAATTGGGTGTTATGGATTTAACAGCCATTGCTTTATGCCGTGAGCATAACGTGCCGCTACAAGTATTTGATATGACCAAGCCTAATGCTTTATTAAATGTCATCATGGGCGAAAATGAAGGCACACGTGTTTATCATTAAGATAGCAGTCGTTGGCATGATAATAAGACGAGTAGAGATTCAGTAATTACTTATCTGGCAATGAATACCTTAATAGTTTTTTATAATTAACAATAATGAATGATTTATCGGCAGCGATAAATAAGGATACATGATGATTAATGAAATTAAGCAAGACGGCGAAGCGCGCATGCAAAAAACTTTAGAAGCGCTTGAGAGTACCTTTAGTAAAGTCCGTACAGGACGCGCGCATCCAGGTATGTTGTCAGGTGTGATGGTTAGCTACTACGGGTCGCCTACACCTTTGAATCAAGTGGCGAGCGTCAACGTCGAAGACTCGCGTACGCTACTTGTTCAGCCGTTTGAACGTACGATGGTACAAGCGATCGACAAAGCTATTCGCGAAGCAGATTTGGGTTTGAACCCAATGACCGCTGATGTGATTCGTGTACCGATGCCAGCGTTGACAGAAGACACGCGTCGCGATATGCAAAAGCTTGCGCGCGGAGAAGCAGAGAACAGCCGTGTTTCTATCCGTAATATCCGCCGTGATATGATGAATGATATTAAAGAATTGGCAAAAGAAAAAGAGATATCAGAAGATGACGAGCGCCGCGCCAGTGATGATATTCAAAAAATTACTGACAAATTTATTGAGACTATCGATAGCCGTCTGAGTAAAAAAGAAACCGAGTTAATGGCGGTATAAAAGTTGTTCGTCTGTTCATTTTCGTTTTCGTTTAAAATGCACATACTATAAATACGCAGCCATCTAAGATAAGTCATTTAAAGTCAGCTGTTAATTAAAAAGCCAATACTGCATTGCTATTGGCTTTTTATTGACCTATAGACGACTGAGATGTCATTAAGCAAGGTAAGGTATTTTTAATGCTTGCCGTTAACCTGCTTGCAGGCACTTTTTTTATTTTATAGCTGGTTTATGATAAATCTGTGAATTTTACGTAGTATGTTTTTATGTGCTATAGCGTGCGCTATGATTATTTTACTTCAACAACAAGCAAGTTAGCCTATGTCTATTTCAGATACTTTAGCTCCAGCACTTCTTCCTCGGCACATCGCTATTATCATGGACGGTAATAACCGTTATGGTAAAGTCAATAATTTAGGCAAAGGTCAAGGACATGTCGCTGGTAAAGATGCGCTAGATCCTATTGTCGAGTATTGTGTGAGTACTGGTATTGAGGTTTTAACGGTATTTGCCTTTTCAAGTGAAAACTGGCAACGGCCACCGACTGAGGTGGCATTGCTCATGCATCTGCTCAGCTTGACCATCAACGAGCAAATGCCACGGATGTTGAAGTACCACATTCGATTGCGTTTTATCGGTGATCGTAGTCAGCTTAGTGATGACTTGCAAGTATTGATGGTAGATGCTGAAACAAAAACAGCAGATTTTGAAGCCATGACATTAGTAATTGCAATCAGTTATGGTAGTCAGTGGGATATCGCTCATGCAGCCAAACAGCTGGCACAGCAAGTGCATGAAGGGCAGTTGCGTGCTGAAGATATTAATAAAGAGATGCTGGGTCAATATGTGCAGTTGGCAGATGCGCCAGCGGTAGATATGTTGATACGTACTGGCGGCGAGTATCGCCTCTCTAATTTCCTACTATGGCAATCAGCTTATGCTGAATTGTTTTTTACTCAAACACTGTGGCCAGACTTTACCGTAAATGAGCTTGCAGCGATGATAGAAGAATTCGCCCAACGTCAACGCCGATTTGGTAAAACTAGCGAACAAATAGTGATAGAGCAACAGGATTTTTAAAATAATAACTGTCTTAAAAATGCTTTATTAGGGCGCATTAAAGACTCAGTTTTCCGTTGTTTAGGAAACATTAGGCGGCTTTAATTAGCATTAATCGCTATCAATGGACTATTATAGTGAGCAGTTATACTGTATTTTGACCAAATGTTCTTCATTATTATAAGGCTCGATACGTATGTGGCAACGAATTAAGACGGCAATTGTTCTCGTTATTATCGTTGGTATTGCAATGTTTGCGAGCCAAAGTCCTATTTTATTTGCACCGCTATTGGCCATCGGCGTGATTATCGCGGCGCATGAATGGACGAAGCTGATGCCAAAATGGCGGCAACCTGCGCTATTTGTACTATTGGTGTTGGTACTGACATTAGTGTCGCTTATGTTTAAAGTGACTTGGTTATTTTGGTGGGTTGCCTCTCTCGTTATATGGTTAATGGCGCTTTCTTGGGTAAGGGTTTTTCCAACAAAGACCAATTGGTATGGTAAGCAATTGGCATTGATGGGTGTAGTGATATTAACGGCAGCCATTACTGCTATGTTCTACCTATGGCAGTTATCAGCATGGTGGTTACTCTATGTCTTCTTATTGGTATGGTGTGCCGATAGTGGCGCTTACTTTGTTGGACGCAAGCTCGGTCGCCGCAAAATGGCACCGAATGTCTCACCTAATAAAAGTATGGAAGGGCTGGCGGGCGGCTTAGTTACTGGTTTGCTAGTTGTTATTGTGATTAGTGTGTTTAAGCTGCAACTGACTGGCCTACCTTTAATCGCATTTGTGACATTATCAGCGCTGACGATTTTGGCCTCAGTACTGGGCGATTTATTTGAGTCGATGCTCAAGCGCCGTGCTGATGTTAAAGATTCAGGAACGATATTACCTGGACATGGTGGTGTACTTGACCGTATCGATTCGCTGTTGTCTGCTACCCCGATATTTGCGCTTGGTTTTTGGGCAATACAGCAGTTAGGGTTAATAGTGGTTTAAGATTGAAGCGTATGCTTATTTTATAGTAGGTAAGCTGAGCTGATTTTTAGTCTCATTTATCAAGTGTTTTCTTGATTTCTTATTTAATTTTCCACCGTATTATTTATAGGCACCGATGGTTATGACCCAACGCATCGCCGTACTAGGCGCGACAGGCTCGATTGGTGATAGCACGTTAGCAATCTTGGCGGCGCAACCACAGCATTACGACGTTTATGCCTTATCAGGCTACCATCGTTTAGATAAACTATTTGCGCTCTGTAAACAGTTCTTGCCCAAGCGTGTCAGCGTACCGACAGCAGCAGTCGATGACTTCGCCCAGCGTCTCAGTGCGGCAGGTCTGAATATTGAGGTGGTAGGCGGCGCAGCAGGGTTGATAGATATTGCTACTGACTCGCAAACCGATACCGTCGTCGCGGCTATCGTGGGTGCTGCAGGACTGCCTTCTACATTAGCAGCAGCCCGTGCAGGCAAGCGTATTTTACTGGCGAATAAAGAAGCGCTAGTGATGGCAGGGCAAGTGATGATCAGCGCTGTCAAAACGCATCATGCAATCTTGTTGCCCATCGACTCAGAACACAATGCTATTTTCCAATGTTTACCGTCTGCTATTCAACAAGACAATACCCAAATTCATCAGTCAGATCATGGTGTACGCAAGTTATGGTTGACCGCCTCTGGTGGGCCATTTTTGCAGCAGTCGTTTGCTCAGATGCAGCAAGCTAGCGTGACAGAAGCGGTCAAACATCCAAACTGGTCGATGGGACAAAAAATATCAGTCGACTCTGCCACGATGATGAATAAGGGACTTGAGCTGATTGAAGCTTGTCATTTATTTGATTTACCTGAAAATAAGATAAATGTGGTCATTCATCCACAAAGTATCATTCACTCAATGGTAGAATATAGCGATGGTAGCTTTTTGGCGCAGCTGGGCAGTCCCGATATGAAAACGCCCATTGCTCATGCGCTCAGCTATCCCAATCGTATTGATAGTGGCTCGCAGCCATTAGACTTATTTGCGTTAAGTGGTCTAGAGTTTATTAAACCAGATTTGCAGAAATTTGCCTGTTTGCATCTTGCGCGTCAAGCAATGCAAGCTGGTACACAAGCGACGATTGTATTAAACGCTGCTAATGAGATTGCGGTTGCTGCATTCTTAGAAGGTAAAATTCGCTTGACTGATATTGCTGTTCTTAATGAGCAAGCACTCAATGAGATACAAGTGCCATTATTAAATGAGACTGCCGATATCGATGAGATTTTAGCTATTGATAAAATAGCGCGTCGCCATACCAATGAGTTTGTAGCAAAAATGACCTAAGCGTATCAAGCACCATTATTCAATTTATAAAAAATATTGATAAAAGATACTGATAAAAATACTGAGAAAAGATCATGACGTTTTTATTAACGCTGCTTGCGGCAATATTTGTCTTAGGTCCGCTCATTGCCTTACATGAGTGGGGTCACTATATTGTGGCGCGACTCTGCGGCGTGAAAGTGCTCACGTATTCTATCGGTTTTGGTCCCAAACTCTTTGGCTGGACTAGCAAAAAAAGCGGCATTGATTATCGTATTTCAGCCTTGCCACTCGGTGGTTACGTCAAGATGCTTGATGAGCGTGAAGGCGAGGTGGCAAAAGAAGAGCAGCATTTAGCATTTAATCGTCAGCATCCACTAAAGAAAATAGCGATTGTCGCCGCTGGTCCTATCATGAATTTTGTCATTGCGATTGTACTGTTTTGGGTGTTGTTTATGACCCCATCAGAGCAGCTCGCTACCAAGATTGGTCAAGTATTACCAGATACGCCTGCTGCGATAGCACAGCTGCCTGTCGGCGATAAAATCATTGCCATTGATGGTCATGAAGTACAAACATGGGAAGGCATTAACTATCGCCTTGCTGGGCGCATGGGCGAGACGGATAATGTGAGTGTCACTTTGCAATCAGAGGCAAAAGCCAATGGTTTAAATGCTTCGACTGATTCGACCAAAACTTATCAAGCACCCGTTAAAGAGTTTATGCAAGGCGCGGCACAAGGTAAAGATGCCTTGTCGAGCTTTGGTATGATACCGTGGCAGCCGCAGATTGAACCGATCGTTGGTGATTTGACGCCTGATGGCGCTGCTAGTCGTCAAGGCTTAAAGGTTGGTGACCGTATCACTGCGATTAATGGAGAAGCAATCAAAGATTGGATCAGTGCCACCCGTATTATCCGAGATAGTCCTGAGACTTTGCTTAACTTCACCGTATTACGTGACGGTAAATCTGTACAATTACAGATCATGCCGCAAGGTAAAAAAGACAATTTAGGTAACGATTATGGGCAGATTGGTGCTATGGTGGCACAGTCTGAAATTGTCATTCCTGATGCCTATAAAACCACTGTCGTTTATGGTCCTGGCGAGTCATTAGTCAAATCGTTTGAGAAGACTGAGCAATTAGCAGTCATGACCGTCAGCTCGATGGGCAAGATGCTATCAGGTATGATTGGTCTTGAGAATTTATCAGGTCCAATAACCATTGCAAAAGTTGCCAAACAAAGCTTTGATATTAGCTGGCAAATGGTATTATCTACGGCCGCTTTGATCAGCTTAAGCCTCGCTGTATTGAATCTTTTACCTATTCCTGTATTAGATGGCGGTCATATTGTGTACTACCTCATCGAACTGATACGGGGTAAGCCACTCTCTGAAGGTGTACAAATGGTGGGGTTGAATATTGGCTTACTCTTGCTGGCAGGTTTCATGGTGTTAGCAATTGGTAATGATATCAGTCGACTATTTTGATTGGGATTAGGCTGGCTTAGTAGGTAAGGCATGATACCCTAACGGTTGTGCGCTTATCATGTATTGATTATTAGGCTAATATGCCATCGCTTTTATAGCGTCGCTACTGTACTAATTTTATTTTTTAGTTTATTTTATGATGCGTTTTATATAAAGTGTCCTGAGTCTGCCATGAGCACGTTAACGACGTTACGCGAAATAGGCTGGACAACATGTGCTTTTTAACTTAACTTAAGCAAGTTTTTTATTGACGGATAGTGTTTATGCGTACGCCTTTATTTATGAGCGCGGCTGGGTTGCCGTTAGTTGTAGCGATGATGAGTATGCCGGTTCAAGCTGCAGAATTTGTGGTCACTGATATTGGCTTCAATGGTCTACAACGCCTAACTCCTGATAGTCTCTATCCGGTATTACCGATTTCGGTGGGTGATACGGTCAATGATGCGAGCCTTGCCGCTAGTATCAAAGCGTTATATGCGACTGAAAACTTTGCAGATATTCAAAGCCGTATCGAAGGTGGTAAGCTGCGCTTTGACGTTGTCGAACGCCCAACGATTGCTGAAGTGAACTTTGAAGGCAACAAACTCATCCCAAAAGAAGGGCTTGAGGAAGGGCTTAGCAACGCTGGATTGTCTGTTGGCGATGTGCTTAAGCAAGCTACTCTACAGGGCGTGGCAAACGAGCTACAACAGCAATATATCAGCCAAGGTTATTACAATAGTAATATTGAAGTCGATCAGACGCTGCTTGATGGCAATCGCGTAAAACTTGATGTACGCTTTATTGAAGGTAAGCCTGCTAAAGTGGTCGATATCAATATCATTGGTAACAAACATTTTAGTGACAAAGAGATTAAAGAGGTCTTTGCGGTAAAAGAATCTTCATGGACACGTCTGTTGTCTAAGTCTGATCGTTATGCTAAAGAAAAGCTGGCGGCCAGTTTAGAAAGTCTAAAAGCCCTCTATCAAAACGATGGTTATGTGCGTTTTTCGGTAGACAATGCAGTGCTCAATATCAGTGAAGATAAAAGCAGTGTCTTTATCGAGGTCAGTCTTAGCGAAGGCGAACAATATCAGTTTGGCGAAATTAATTTCTTAGGCAAGCCAACTTTCGAAACCAGTGAGCTAAAAGAGCTGGTCACTTTTGCCCCTAATGAGAAATACTCACAAGCCAAACTTGATGCCACAACAGCCGCTCTTAAAAGCCGTTATGGTAATGAAGGTTATTATTTAGCGCAAATTAGACCTGTACCGCGTATCAACGATGAGACTAAAGTAGTTGATATTGATTACTATATTGATCCTGCACGTCCTATTTATGTTCGCCGTATCAATTTTACCGGTAACTTAAAAACCCAAGATGAAGTACTGCGCCGTGAAATGCGTCAATTAGAAGGGTCACTGGCTTCTAGTGACAAAATTCAGCTGTCACGTACGCGCCTGATGCGCACAGGTTTCTTTAAAGGCGTCAATGTCGATGTGAAGCCAGTCCCTAATCAGCCAGATCAAGTGGATGTAAATTACACGGTTGAAGAGCAGCCTTCTGGTAGCTCAACCATTGCCGCCGGTTATTCACAAAGTGGCGGTGTCACCTTCCAGTTAGACCTGACCCAAAACAACTTTATGGGTACCGGCAACCGAGTTAAAGCCGCACTCTCGCGTTCAGAAACGCGTGACTCTTATAGCTTGGGCTATACCGATCCATATTTTACAGAAAATGGTGTATCACAAGGTATCAGTGCTTATTATCGTGAGACCAAATACGATGACAGAAACGTCAGTAACTATGTTACCGATGCTTATGGTGCCACACTTAACTATAGTTATCCGGTTGATGAAACCAAACGCGTTAGTGCCGGCTTAAACGTTGATAACACCACTGTACGTGGCGGCAGCCGTCTTGGTGTCTCAAACGTTCAGCAGATTATTGATGACGGCGGTACGTTTGAGAAATTCAGTGACACTGAGCGTACTGGCTTTAAAAATGACTATCAGAGCTATAATTTGCTATTCGGTTGGGATTACAGCACTCTAGATCGCCCCGTATTTCCAAATAAAGGCATGAGCCATACAGTAGATGCGACCATTGGTCTGGGTGATGCCAGTTATCAAAAACTGGTTTATCGTGGCAATATTTATTATCCTCTTTATAAAGACTGGGTTGCGCGCGGCTATACTAAGCTTGGCTATGGTAATGACTTACCCTTCTATGAAAACTTCTATGCCGGTGGTTATGGTTCAGTACGTGGCTATGAAGCATCAACGCTAGGTCCTAAGTCACAAAGCTACTATGATGCTATAGACCCTATAGCACGTTATGAAGATGAAGAAATTGGTGGTAATGCGCTAGTCAGTTTTGGTACAGAGCTAATACTACCGATGCCATTCAAGGGTGATTGGGCAGACCAAGTACGTCCAGTACTGTTTGCTGAAGGCGGTCAAGTATTCGACACTAGTGATAAAGAAGATCGTACCTTTATTGATCCAGCTACTGGAAACGACACCGGTGTACCACTATTAACGCAAGACAACAGTCTACGCTTTAGTGCTGGTTTAGGCGTAACTTGGTATACGCCGATCGGTCCGATTTCTCTGAGTTATGCAGTACCTATCGGCGATAAAGACGGCGATGAAACCGAAAAAGTCCAGTTCCAAATTGGTAATACTTTCTAAGTACCTTCTAATAGTATGTTGCTGTGTAAAGGGTTTGATAGCTACTATTTAGCCTTTTAAGTAATTGAAGCGTTTGTTAGATTTAGCCGGTCGTCAAGATGATATCTCAGCTTGGCGACCATCTTATTCATGTCAATACTAATACTAACTATGATAACGATTGAGCAACTCATCACTCGAATTGAGCAGCGTCAGCCGGTTCTTAATAAGGCTGAGCTTAGCGCTGAGCAATACCGTCTAAATTTAGACAGTATTGGTAATTTAACCACGGCTAATCGGCAGCAGTTAAGTTTTTTAGCCAACCCTCATTATCTCTCTAGCCTTTCTAATAGTGAGGCAGGTGCAGTGCTTACCACTGCAGAGCACCGTGATAAAGTGGCAAAAAATACGGTGGCATTAGTAGTTGCCACGCCTTATTTGGCTTATGCTAGCGCCAGTCAGCTATTTGCCCGTCAACAGTCAGGCAGCGGCGTCCATCCGAGTGCAGTAATAGCCGAAAGTGCCATTATTGGTAATCAAGTGACTATCGGGCCATTTTGCGTCATCGGTGAGCGGGTGCAAATTAGTGATCGCAGCGCCCTCGATGCTCATGTGGTCGTCGAAGCAGACACTACTATTGGCACTGACTGCGTTATCAAGTCCCAAGTAATGATAGGGCACGATTGTATCATCGGTAACCATGTCAGATTGCACGCTGGGGTGAGCATAGGATCTGAAGGCTTTGGCTTTGCACCGACCAGCAACCCTAGTGTCACGGGTTGGGAGCGTATTGCTCAGCTAGGGCGTGTAGTGATTGGCGACCATGTCCGAATTGGTAGTCAAACTTGTATTGATCGCGGTGCTATTGATGATACGGTAATTGGCAATCACGTTATTATTGATAATCTGGTACAAGTGGCCCATAACGTTCGTATCGGTGATGGTACGGCTATCGCTGCCCAAACGGGTATCGCTGGTAGCACTACTATTGGCAAGCGCTGCATTATTGGCGGTGCGGTTGGTATCACCGGTCATATTGAAATCACAGATGATGTGACATTGTCTGGTATGACCATGGTGACCAAGTCAATCACAACAGCGGGCTCTTACTCTTCTGGAACCGCTGCCATGCCGACTGCTAATTGGCGCCGTGCTGCTGTACGTTTTCGCCAGCTCGGTCGTGGTTAATGCTTAACAATTAAAAAGTGCCACTACAAAAGATTATTTATAAGATTTAAAAACACAGCAAGATTTAAAATCCAGCAAGGAAGCACCATTATGAGCATCACTGATATTGATACCCCAACTGATGAAGACATCAAAAGCTTGGCTGAACAAGGCTTAACATTGCCATTAACGTACCATACCCTTAAACACTATCTGCCACATCGTTATCCATTTCTGCTCGTAGACAAGGTGATTTCCTGTAAACCTGGTGAGTGCATTACGGGTATCAAAAATGTGACCATTAATGAAGAGTTCTTTAATGGGCATTTTCCTGATGAGCCGATTATGCCAGGTGTATTGATGGTTGAGTGCATGGCGCAGGTTTCAGGCGTACTAGGGTTTATTAGTGCGGGATTGACGGCAGAAGATGGTTATTTGTATCTGTTTGCAGGGGTCGATAAAGTACGCTTTAAGCGTCGCGTCATCCCTGGTGATCAACTGATTATCCGTGCCAAAACCGTGATGCAAAAGCAAGGTATTTATAAGTTCGATTGTACGGTACACGTTGAAGATGAGCTTGCCGCCAGTGCTCAGATTATGATTGCCCGTCAGGAGCAATAAGGCGCTTTTATTCACTTTGAGCGAATAATTAGTAAGAGTGCTCAAAGCATGCCGTTAATGTTAATAATTAGAATGATAGCTGTATTTTTTAACAGAGCTAGTATTAGGGTGATTAATAGCGCTAAACTGTCTGTATTTGTTTTACTATTTACTTGCATCAGATGATACAAAGGTCCACATTATGAGTCAGATCCATCCAACAGCACTCATCTCACCGTCTGCTAATATTGATGAAACCGCAACCATTGGCCCTTATTGTATTGTCGGTGATGAAGTCTCCATTGGCGCACATACGGTTTTGCATCGGCATGTGGTCGTGACTAGGCTAACTCGTATTGGTGAGTACAATCAGTTTTATCAGTTTGCAAGCATTGGTGAAGACCCGCAGGATTTAAAATATGCTGGTGAGCGTACATGGCTTGAAATTGGTGATCATAATACGATTCGCGAAGCTTGTAGCTTGCATCGTGGCACAGAACAAGATGGTGGCTTGACGAAGATTGGTAGCCACAATCTAATGATGGTAAACACCCATGTTGCGCATGATTGTTTAATCGGTGACCATAACGTACTGGCTAATAATGTTGGTATCGCAGGGCATGTGACCATTGGCAATCATACGATTATTGGTGGTAATTCAGGCATTCACCAGTTTTGCACTGTTGATGATTACAGCTTGGTTGGTGGTGCTAGTTTGATTCTAAAAGATGTGGCCGCTTTTACGATGGTTTCTGGTAATCCTGCTAAAGCTCATGGGCTGAATGTTGAAGGTATGCGCCGCAAAGACTGGTCTCAAGATACCATTGATGTCCTGCGTCAAGCTTATCGCATAGTCTTTCGATCGGGCTTGACGACGGTACAAGCGCTTGAAATATTAAAGCAAGAACTATTGCCAAAAGAGCCAAAAATGGAATTACTGATTGATTCTTTACAGAAAAGTCGTCGCGGTGTGGTTCGTTAAGTATTGTTTTATTAATCGCAAAACATCGTTTCAGTCGAAATTACTAAACAACCAAACTGTTGTAAGTTGTCCTCAAGAACTTATTAAGCCATAACTAATAGTTATGGTTTTTTGTGTTTATGACTACTTGACTTTTTAGGTCGCTTAGCAGAAACTGAGCCTCTACAACATTGTAAACAATTCTTTCTTAATGTTGCTGAATGCATTGTATTGATGCGTTAGTTAAATAGTCAAATATTATGGACAGCTATTTATAATAATCAAGGATGATTACAAGCAATATTAATTGAAGCATGAGGAAGGCGAAATGGCTAATAATAAACAAGATCATGCCCAGTGGAGCTCAAGTTTTGGCTTCGTGTTGGCAGCAGTAGGCTCGGCAGTTGGTTTAGGAAATATTTGGAAGTTCCCTTATATGGTAGGTGAGAGCGGCGGTTCAGCTTTTGTTATTGCCTATCTGCTTTGTATAGCCTTGGTTGGTTTTCCAGTACTGGTCGCTGAGTGGCTGATTGGTCGCCGTGGTCAGAAAAACCCTATTAATACCTTTAAAGATGTCGCCGCAAGCGAAGGTAAATCAAGTAGCTGGGGCATTGTTGGCGCGACGGGTATTTTAGGTGGTTTTTTAATCCTATCCTTCTATAGTGTCATTGGTGGTTGGGCGCTTAACTATATTACCAAAGTAGGAACGGGTAGTTTTGCGGGTCAAAACAGTGATTCTGTCGCTGCGACATTTGACGCGATGCTAGCATCAGCGGGTACGTTAACTATCTGGCATACGGTATTTATGATTATTACCGCGCTGATTGTTGGTATTGGTGTTACTCGTGGTATTGAAAACGCTGCTAAAATCATGATGCCATTATTGGGTGTGATTCTATTTGTTATCGTTGGTTATAACGTGGTGAATGGTGGTTTTGGTGAAGCAGTTAATTATTTATTTGCACCTGACCTTAGTAAATTGACCGTTGATGTGATGCTAGCAGCACTAGGTCATGCTTTCTTTACCTTATCAATCGGTATGGGCATCATGGTTGCTTACGGTTCGTACTTAGGCCGTGAAGTAAACTTACTTAAAACAGCTCGTACGGTAGTTATCTTAGATACCGTTATTGCTTTAGCAGCTGGTTTGGCTATTTTCCCAATCATCTTTAATAACGGTCTTGATCCTGCATCAGGTCCTGGTCTGATCTTTGTGAGCCTACCTATTGCCTTTGGTAGCATGGCTGGTGGCGCTATTATCGGTACTTTGTTCTTCTTATTAATTACTTTTGCTGCAGTGACGTCGTCAATATCCTTACTAGAGCCGAGTGTTGAGTTCTTAGAAGAGCGTACGTCGATGAACCGCACCATGTCGACTATCACTGCAAGTACTGTGATTTGGTTATTGGGTATCGCAGCGCTCTTGTCATTCAACTTATGGGCTGACTTTACCATCATGGGTAACGGCATATTTGATGCGTTAGACAAGTTAACCAGTAAGTTCTTATTACCATTAACGGGTCTTGCAGGCATTATATTCTTTGCTTGGAGAATGGATCAACGTAGCATCCAGCAAGAGCTTAATTTATCGAATAGTACTTGGCAAATTTGGCAGATTATAACTAAATTTGTTGCGCCAATTGCTATTATTGTGGTGTTTGTTGCAGCGCTAGTAGGTTAAAAGCGTTACGCTGAGACTGAGCTGTAAATTATGTTTAATTAAAAACGAACATCGATAGCGACATGTAAAATACACGCAATAAAAAAGGGCTTAAGATTATCTTAAGCCCTTTTTGTATTTTAATGATGATAGAAATGAGATATAAATAATAGCGATAGAAGTTGGTTTTAAAATGAAAAATAGTTAGCGTAAATTTAGTTCAGGAACCGTTTGTCCGCGTTTACTATAAAATTCATGCACAAATTCATCAAACTTATCTTGTTCAATCGCGTCTCTGATACCTTGCATCAAACGTTGATAGTAACGTAAGTTATGAATCGTTGCTAGTTGCGCACCCAGCATCTCTTTACATTTATTCAGATGTGATAGATAAGCACGGCTAAAGTTCTGACAGGTATAGCAGTCACATTCAGGATCTAAAGGACCTTCATCGGTGCGATATTGGCTGTTACGTATACGTACCACGCCCGCATTATCGGCGTCGCCTGTGACAAAGTAATGACCATTACGCGCGTTGCGAGTTGGCATGACGCAGTCGAACATATCGACACCGCGTCGCACTCCTTCAACGAGATCTTCAGGCTTGCCGACGCCCATTAAATAACGTGGCTTATCGGCTGGCATATCATCTGCGATATAATCTAGAACGTCTATCATTTCTTCTTTTGGTTCACCAACAGACAAACCACCGATGGCATAACCATCAAAACCAATATCGAGCAATCCTTCGAGTGACTGTTGACGTAAATCGGCATACATACTACCTTGAATGATGCCAAATAAAGCATTGGTGCTACCAAGCTTTTTATGTTCATCAACGCAGCGCTGGCCCCAGCGTAGTGATAACTCTAAAGATTTTTTCGCTTCTTCATGAGTTGCAGGATAGGGCGTACATTCATCAAATTGCATGACGATATCTGAGTTCAAGCTGTATTGAATCTGCATTGATTTTTCTGGTGACAAAAATACTTTTGCACCATCGATAGGTGATTTAAACGTCACACCTTCTTCAGTAATTTTACGCATCGCACCGAGACTAAATACTTGGAATCCGCCTGAGTCGGTCAAGATCGGCTTATCCCAATGCATAAATTTATGCAAGCCACCGAATTTATCAATAATATCCGTACCAGGACGCAGCCATAAATGAAAGGTGTTACCAAGGATGATGTCAGCGCCAATGGCTTCGATATCACGTGGCAGCATACCTTTAACCGTACCGTAAGTACCAACCGGCATAAAAGCAGGCGTTTGTACGTCGCCGTGATTGAGATGAACTGTACCGCGGCGTGCACGCGTGTCGCCGCTGGCCGTTTTATGTAAGACAAATTGCATAAGATAACCGCTATGTAAGCTATGGAAATGGCGCTAATTATAGCATTATTAGGTTTTTTTTGGACATCGAAGTTTCTCTAATACAGATTTGATGGGGTGTTTGTATCTAGCCATAACCAAAAGCTACAGACATCATTATTGATTCATTGCTAGAGTAGAATAAATATAAAAGCGGTGACATGATGCTTTTCGCTAGTTGAGGCGTGACATGATTAAAGCAACCAGCTTGTTGAGTAGCTTGACGTTAAGTGGCGTACTATTCACCAGTACATTATTGATATCAGGAGCAGCTATGGCTACCGAAGAACCAAACTATACTATCTTGTCGCAAATCGAAGATTTTGAGCTGCGTCGCTATGAGAGTCAGCTGGTCGCACAAACTTGGGTTTCCGGCGACCAAGATGCGGCTAGTCGTGCAGGATTTAAGGTATTAGCGGATTATATATTCGGTAATAATACAGCGCCAAGTGGAGAAAGTAGTAAAATAAGTATGACAGCTCCTGTAGGCATGAAATTTGAAACAAAGCAGCCCGAAACCAAGAAGGGTAGTGATTCGAAAAAAATTGCCATGACTGCACCAGTGAGTATGCAAGAAACTGATGGTAAATGGCGCGTACAATTTACTATGCCGAGTCAATATACGATGCAAACACTACCGAAGCCAAACAATCCTGACGTCACGATTATTGAAGTGCCTGCACAGACTTATGGTGTTATTAAGTTTTCGGGGTTAGCTGGCAATGAGAAGGTTGCTGCTAAAACTGCAGAGTTGCAATCTTGGATGCAAACGCAAAAATTAAGGGTTACAGGCGCACCTGAACTGGCCCGTTATAATCCACCTTGGACGTTGCCTTTTATGCGTCGCAATGAAGTCATGATCGCCTATCAGAAAGAATAATCCAAAAACAGTCCAAAAAAAAGACAGCAATCACTGTCTTTTTATTTTTTCGCGCATTATATTTGGTTTAATTATTTTGCTCGCGAATGATATTCAACATGCGGCGTAATGGCTCAGCTGCGCCCCATAATAATTGGTCACCGACGGTGAACGCCCCTAGATATTCAGGCCCCATATTGAGCTTACGCAGGCGACCAATTGCTACGGTCAACGTACCTGTTACTGCAACTGGCGTTAAACGGTTGATAGTAGCTTCTTTATCATCTTCGACCACATCTAGCCATTCATTACCGCTATTTCTTAGCGCAGCTTCGATCTCTTCTAGCGGAATGTCTTTTTTAAGCTTAATGGTTAAGCCTTGTGCATGACAGCGCATCGCACCGACACGCACGCACATACCATCGATAGCAATCTTATCTGCTTCTGAATTACCAAGGATTTTGTTAGTTTCAACACCACCTTTCCATTCTTCACGCGATTGTTTGTTTTCCAGCTGCGAGTCAATATATGGAATTAAGCTACCGGCCAACGGCACACCAAAGTATTGCTTAGGGAAACCAGCTGAGCGTTGAGTTTCAGCAATTTTTTTATCAATCTCTAGTATCGCACTAGCAGGATTGGCAAGCTCGTCTTTGACCGCATTGTGTAGCACACCCATACCTTCGATTAACTCGCGCATGTTGTTGGCACCAGAACCACTAGCCGCTTGATAAGTCATGGCGCTGACCCATTCGACCCAACCTTTATTAAACAGCTCACCGATAGCCATTAGCATGAGCGATACGGTACAGTTACCACCGATAAAGTCTTTTATGCCATTCGCTAGGGCGCTATCAATCACACTGCGGTTAACTGGATCAAGAACAATGATGCTGTCATCTTCCATGCGTAATGTGCTTGCCGCATCAATCCAGTAGCCATTCCAGCCGCTATCACGCAGGGGTTGATGTACCTTTGAGGTATAATCGCCACCTTGGCAGGTAATAATTACATCACAAGCAGCTAGTGCTTCAATATCATGAGCATCTTTTAGTTGGCTGGTCTTAATACCATCGAAGCTTGGCGCATCACCGCCTGCATTGCTGGTTGAAAAAAACACCGGTGTGATACCGTTGAAGTCTTTTTCTTCCGTCATACGTTGTATCAATACTGACCCTACCATACCGCGCCAGCCCACCAAGCCTACTGTTAAATTACTCATGAAACTTAATCCTTTTTACAATAAATTGTTGCATCACCAACCGATAACAATGCCGTGAATAGAGCCAAAAAGCAAGTTTTTTTAGACGGTTCTAGGGATTTTCTATACATTAATAGCTATGCTCATTATAACGTTACGTTATGATTATGACGATGATATTCGCTAGGATTACTGATTTCACTCAGTAATCAGTAGAAGGAAGATTTATAAATTTTACTCAGTATATCTGAAGGGCTGAAACTGTAACGTTTTATAGTAGATATGGCCTAATTAATGTTCAATAGTAGGCGCTGGTCTTATGAAATGCTAAAGTAAGCAGCTACTAAAAGTAAGCAGCTACTATCAGTTTAAATATTAACAGTACTGAATTACCTAACTGACGATGTACATAATCATTGGCTTAGCCATTAATTTAATAAACGGTCGATACACATTATGGATTTCTCCCTACTATATTATGGCGCACAGTGGTTAGCGGGACTAATCGCCTTTGTAACGATTTGGGGCTGGCTACCACTTGATCATTGGTGGGTACGCGGTGTAGATTTTCCTCGTATTCAAATTATGATACTAGGCATCATTGCATGGATCGGTATGGTGGCGTTTGGCTCAGAATGGCAGCTAGGACAGTGGCTGCTGTTTGGGTTGTTGAGTATTGCCTTAGCGTTTCAGCTCAGAATGGTGTTGCCGTATACCATGCTATGGAAAAAAGAAGTACTAAATGCTAAAGATAAGCCGGATGTGCACGAGTATCAGTTAAAAATCATGGTCTCAAATGTATTAACGACCAATGACGATACCTACAAATTGGTTGAATTAGTACAACAGAAGCAGCCTGATATATTAATCACCTTAGAAAGTGATGAAAAATGGGAGCAAGCGCTCAATCAAGTTGAATTAGATTATCCTTATACTGTAAAAGTACCCTTAGATAATTTGTATGGTATGCATCTATATTCTAAGCTTGAATTGATAGATCCTGAGATTAAATACTTGATAATTGATGATATCCCTTCGATTCATACGCAGATGCGCTTGCAAGGAGGGCAAGTCATCTGGCTATACTGTTTGCATCCCATGCCACCAAGTCCAACGGAAGCAGACAAATCTACTACCCGCGATGCAGAGCTACTAATGGTTGGAAAGCATATCAAAGATCATAAGCAAACAGCCATATTGGCGGGGGATCTCAATGATGTCGCTTGGTCAAAGACAACCCGTCGCTTTCAGCGTATCTCAGGGCTGCTAGATCCACGTATTGGACGGCATTTTATCAATACTTTTCACGCTAATTACCCATTTCTACGCTGGGCGCTCGATCATATTTTTCATAGTCCTTGTTTTACCGTAGTGGATATCAAGCGCCTACCTTCTATCGGCTCTGACCATTTTCCTGTTATGACGACATTGCAATATGAGCCTGAAAAGGAGGTTAAACAGGAGGAAAATGCTCCTACCGCCCAAGCAGAAGACTTTAAAGAGACAGAAAATAAAATCAAAGCGGGTAAAAAAGAGGGCAGCAAACTATCTCAAGAGCACGCAGAAGCACAGAATAATAGTGATTCAGAATAAACTTAAATGGGGTCATAAGCTCTCTTGAAGCGAGCCATCTAGACGTAAGCAAATGCTTACATCAAATAAGGTCTTTAGCCTCTAGTCGCCGCACATCAATTGTCTTAGAATACATCCATCAACACAAGGATACGTAAGGATACCGTGTTGAGACAGTATTAATAAAAGGACAGGTCAGCCCGCTGTCTTATAAGTTACTGTTTATGACTTAGGATGAGTCAATACGGAAGAAATAATAATAACAATATGAAACGCCATAGCCCCGAACCAATCGCCCTAGGTTCGGGGCTTTTCTTTGTATGTCAGTTTTAAGATTATTTTCAAGTGCTAAATTTCGTTTAAATATTTATTTTGCGGCGATTGATACTAAATATCGAATAATCAAATCTATGCTTCTGCTTCTGCTTCTGCTACTTCTATATTGGTTATTCTGTTATCGTTTAGATATTCAGAAAGATTAAAAGGAATATGAGTGATTTTCCAGAAGACACTTTTAAGAAAGACAATCTTGAAGAAAACTTAAGTAAAAACTCTAATGCTGAGCCTCAGCCAAAATCTGCTTATGAATTATGTGTGTTAGCCGAAAGTGAAAAAGTACATGAGTTAATTGCTCAAGCATAAAAAAAGCTCGCGAACGCGCGCAGAATGAATAGTAATTATAAAGCTATTCAGACAATAAAAAGGGTATATGCGTTGGCATATACCCTTTTTTTATAAAACGTTTTAGCTGTTATTTAGTTAGCTAGCATATAAAGAGCTAGCCAAGCACTCATTAAAGAAACATTGGTTAACCAAGCACTTGAATATAAGCGCCTGAACGCAGCTCTTGCAGCCAATCTTCCTTGGCTTGTGGTGCTAGGCGTTGGTATAGCGCTTGGCGTGCCATATTACGACGGTATTCATCGCTGACATCCTGCTGACGCTTACCTTCAACTTTTAGTATGTGCCAACCAAACTGAGTTTTAAATGGGGCAGAATAATCACCAACCGCAGTATTCTTCATCATGGCTTCAAACGGTCCAATCATCTGCTCTTCACCAACCCAATCTAGATCGCCACCGCGTCCTGCTGAGCCGGGATCATCTGAGTAAGTTGATGCCAGACTAGCAAAATCAGCACCACTACGCAGTTGATTATAGAGATCGTTAATCTTTTGCTCAGCAAGCGCATCAGTCTGTAGCTCATCGACTTTGACTAATATATGACGAGTGTTCCATTGAGGTACAAGCGTGGTATCACTGGATTTTTTATTAGCCAGTTTGATGATGTCAATGCCTTCTGGGGTCACTAATGGTGCACTAACTGCGCCGACCTCAAGCTTAGTAATTTCGCTCGATAGCTCTGTAGGTAGGGCAGCTGCTTTATGAAAGCCCATATCTCCACCTTGTAGTGGAATAGGATAGCTGCCTTGGCTTGCCGCAATGGCTTCAGCAACATCGACATTTGGTGCAAGCAGACGTGTACGTAATTTCTGTGCTACCTGTAGCGCTTCGTCACGCTGTGCTTCTGACAATCGGCTGTAGTCATCTATGTACGGAACACGAACGTGGACCGTTTGGTATTCGCTTTGATTTAAACGTTTGGCTTCAGGGGAGGCTAAAAATGCATCAATATCTTGTTCACTAATGCGCACGCGGTTAGTGATTTGACGTTGTTGCAAGGCTTGTATTGCGGCGTCTTCAATCAATTGCGCACGTAGAGTGGCATAGCTACCAGGTTGTGCTGAATCTAAACGCTGCTGCAAAGCACCAATACTGTTGAGACCTTCCGTTTGCGCAATTTGTCCTAAGCGTTGATTGATAGCCGCTTCATCAGGATTTAACCCAACACGTTTGACCAATGACAATTGTAATTCACGCAAAATGAGCGCATTTAATACTTCGGACTGTAACTGTGCTGAATTGGCAATCGGTTCACCAGCAGCTTTAGCACGCGCCTGAGTCTGAGCAATAGCAGCAATTAAATCACTTTTTAAGATAGCGTTTTCATTGACCAATGCAATGATGCCGTCGGTACTATTTGCAGGCGTTAAACGTGTCACACTATTTTGCTCAGCAGCGGTAGTCGCTTGTGCTTTTGCAGGTTTAACGGTAGCGGCTTGCGCACTAACACTAAGCGCAATAGCGGTGGTTAGCCCCATAGATAGAACTACGGCTTTGCTCGTGTGGCGTAAAGAAAAAAATCTCATGATGCTCCTCATCAATGTCATTGCATCGGATGGTAATCGGTTAAATCCGCTTATGATACTTTGATTATTAAATAATAATAATCAAGTAGCGACTTTGGTTGTTTATAATAAGGTACAAACGCTTTTATATAATACTTAATAAGCTAACAATTAGGCTTGTTTCTGCCGCGCTATTAATCTTTCCAAGCGCTTTGGACAGGCTCAAATCCTAAGACTTTATCAGCAAGTAATCGTGTTAAACGACTGCTGCCACTGCCAAGACCATTGAGTCTAATCTCTGCCATAATCGCTTGTGTGGGTTTGTCTTTAACATTTAAGTCATTATAGTAACGACGACCATAAACGGCAAAACCAAAACAGCAATCCTCGTAATCAACACCGATTAAAGAATCGAGTATTTTATCACGATTATAGTCATATTGACCTTGAGCCAATACACGCCAGTTATTATTAATGGGGAAAACCGCGGATGCTGTCAATGCAGACAGTGGTAGCTGGTTGGTATTTTCATCAGCCTGCCGCTTAACAAAACCCACATTAAATAAGCTATTATCAGATGGCTGATAACGCAGCTCAGTAGTAATATAATTTAAATCATAGCTTTTGGTAAGAGCGCCACTCACGTCAACCCAAACGTTATTATAAGGTTGGGTGCTGGTATCCCATACCAATCCTGAAGAAGATGAGGTAAAGACAGGTTTTTCATCTTCAAGTGTGACACGCCCATCATCGATATAAAACTGCTCTGCGATGTTACCATCAAAACGTGTCACACCCGTTGCATCGATGTAACGATAATTAATGCCAGGGGTAAAAGCATGTAAATCTTGCAGGCGGTCATGTCCTAAGAACCAGCTGTCCGAAAACAGCTGCTCGTAGTTGATAGAGGCAATACGAGTATTAAAGTTAGGAATCTCATTTTGGTCTTTGTAAGGCGAGTAGGTGTATTTTAAGCGTGGGCTAAGTAAGCGATAACCGCCCAAAGTATCATCAAACGCACCAAAAGGTGAGCCGGCTTGGTAAAAATGTAAACCCGCATCAATACTGGCTTGTGGGACAAATATCGACTGGTTACCATCGCCTTTATTGAGTTGGTTGTCCGCTAAACTGTCTTCATCATAAGACGTATATAGATGCTGTAAGCTCAGCTCTGGCTTGATGTAGCCCCAAGACTTTTCGATTGGATAAGCAGCGCTGATTTTATTGTAAAGACGTGCACCACTTTTCTCATTCTCAGAACCGTCATCGATGGACTTTTTAAAATAAGCCGAATCACTCACACCAGTGATATCAAAACCCTTTGCCCAAGGCAGTCGATAGTTAAGTTTGAGCTGTGGTAGGCGCGAGTAAGGCTTATCTTTATCCTGTAATGGCTGTCCATTATTGTTAAAAGCATCGAGGGTTTGAAAGGTCTCAACTTTTAGCTCGCCATCGACATAATCGTTATAATAATTAAGTTGGGCACGGCGAGGAAGGTTTAAAGTATTGTCTGATAAACCTAACGTATCAAAATCGTTCAGATAGTCTGCATCAGACACATAACTATACTTAGCATCACCGCTTAAGCGTGGAATGCTGGTCGATGACCAATAATGATCATAAAATAAGCTGCTGCGATCTTCGCCGTCATACTCTTTATCATTGGGTAAATAGGAGCCGTTAAAAACACCCTCGCCATAATTCTCAGTCAAATAGCGAAATTCACCTGAGAGCATCGGATTACGATTGGTATAGATATGGGTGTTAAGCGTCGCATCGTAGTTGGGTGCTAAATTGAGATAGTACGGTATATCAACTTCAAGCCCACTTTTACTTCCAAAGCTAGCACTAGGTAATAAAACCCCAGTACTGCGACGATTATCTATAGGAAAATTAAAATAAGGCAAGTAGAACACCGGCACATCAGCGATACGGAAAGTCGTATTATAGGCTTCGCCTCGGCCAGTATCGGTATCCAAGTCAATACTTTTGGCTTCAAATTGCCATTTACGATTGGTTGGTGGACAGGTGCTATACATTACCTCATCTAGCTCATATTGGCTGTCATTAGGTCGATTTAGGCGCTTGGCATAGCCGTGTGCTTGCAATTCCACACTAGCAAAGGCCACATTAGTGGCAGTTGATTGTCCGGTTTCAGTATTGTAGTTTAAGCCGTCCGCGACACCGATGAGACCGCCTTGTGTTGTCTTGTCAGTGAGGCTGGTTTTATTGTTATTTTGGGCGTTGTTTCTTTGGTTATTGGTATTTTGAGCTTGAGTAGTAGACGTATTGTTTTTACCAGTAGCTTGGTCAGTAAACATCACTTTACCTTGCGCCGCAGCCACGCCATTGCTCAAGTCCAGTACGATTTTGTCCGCTTCGATATGCTGGGTACCTTGGTTGATAATGACATTGCCTGATAGCTCGGCATAATCGACACTATCGTAATAACCATAATCTGACTCTGCAAATAGCGGCGCTTGGTTATTGGGAATACCGTTTAGATTGGGTGTTGGCTGACCATTACTAGCGCCAGTCTCATTGATAGCTCGTTGATAATTAGGGTTTTTCTTTGGATAGACCCATTGACCTTCGCAGCGTTGGGCGCTATCGACGGTGTTTGGCAGTAGCTGTAAATTTCTACCTACTGTTGGAATAGCTTGCGCTGTAGGCATCAGCGTATTCTGAATATTGTCTGCTTCAGAGTCTGCCACATTGTCAGCATTGCTTACCGTTGAGGTATCAGTATCGGGAGTCAATTCATAAAACTCTGCCAAACGCATGAGGCTATCTTGAATACTCTCGTCGCTGACATCAAGTTTACTGTTGTCAGTTTTTGGCTCAGGTGTGATGCTGTTAGTTGCTCGCGCCGTACTATTATTTGGATGACGGTCGTTGTTGGTCTCTAGTGGCTGTATAAAGGAATCATCACTATTTTCATTAATTTCAGTAACATTTAAATTGCTATTATCCAAAGGTGCGTTGCTAGTTAAAACCGTGTTATTAGCATCAGCTGCAGTATTTATTCCTTTATAGTCCGTGTTCTGATTGCTCTCGCTTGGATAACTGATGTCTTGATTGATACTGTTATTATTGTCGCTATTACTATTGCCGCTATTATTAGTAGAATTTGTCACGTCATCAGAGACATAACGGCTAGGGCTATCAGCTATCAATAGCTCAGGCGTCAGCGAATCAGTATTAGTGATAGCAGCACTCACGGTTAAGCTGGATAAGCCTAAGGCACCAAATAAAATCAAACGGATGCTTTGGTAGAGCGGAGAATATAACAAGGGCACACCTATGATTGTAGAGCCTATTGGATTGCGACATTTGGTCTATTGACCATATTTCAGCTATATTTGGCGCTTAAAAAATGAATAATAAATAATATAATCTTAAAATCTGGGACGTTTTACATATAATGACGACTAATCATAGTCAAAAAAAATCAAATCAGCTACACTAATTATCAAATTGTCAAAATTTATCAGATAACCAAGCCATTCTTGAGAGAGAGGCTGAATTTGTAGTGAGCCGCAAATATTGCCTAATGCATCAATAGATTTAAGACAGATGCTATTGTGGGTTAAGTGCTCACTATTTTAGCAAGTATTTGCCACACTTATCACTAATTTAGTTATTTACGATTTATATTTAACCTGCGATGCCTTTTATGACCGATAAAACTATGATCGATAAAACAATGTTAGAGCCGACCGTACCTGTTACAAATACTCGCCAGCAGCAGCTAGAAACCTGGTTACAGCAAGTATTTATAGAGCAAAAGTTTATTCTCGATAGCCTGCCTGGTGATGCTAGCGCGCGCCAATATCACCGTATCCAATTATTGGATAATGATGAGAATAATGCGACAAAAACAGCGCGCTATATTGTCATGGATTCTGCTGATGAACAAGATGCTTTGCAGCAGTTTATCAATGTGGCAAAGTTGATGTCAGCGGCTATCAATGTACCAACGCTGGTAGCCCAAGATGTGACAAAGGGATTTTTGGTATTACAAGATTTTGGTACGGTAGAGTTTGCGCATTTACTCGTTGATGCGACCCCTGCACAGATTAACGATTACTATCAATTGGCGATGCATACGTTAATCGCGCTACAAACGATGCCAGTCGCGACGGCAAAATCAGATTACCAATTGCCAGACTATGATACGGCACTATTGACCCGTGAGATGGATTTATTTAGCGATTGGTTTATTCCTCATATCGGTGTAGCGCTTAATAAAACGTTATGGGAAAATCTAAAAACAGCCTTAATAAATGAGATTTTATTGCAGCCACAAGTAATCGTCCATCGTGATTACCACAGCCGTAATTTAATGCAAGATCAGGCGGATAAAACGCATTTAGGGGTGATTGATTTTCAAGATGCTGTGATTGGTGCTTATAGTTATGATTTGGTGTCACTGCTCCGTGATGCTTATGTCGATTGGTCAGAGCATCAAGTGAGTCGTTGGATCCATGATTTTTGGCAATTGCAGCAGCAAGCTGGGCTCGAGACGGCAAACAGTGCAGAACAGTTTGAGAGTGATGTGAATGTGATGGGCGTACAGCGACATCTAAAGGTGTTAGGCATCTTTATCAGGCTTTATGAGCGCGATGGTAAAAATCGCTATTTGGCCGATATTCCTAAGGTGATGCGTGATTTAATTTTTGAGCTGGAATGGCTTGAAGAGTATGGTAGCCATCCTATGCAACAAAGGGTTGCACCTTTTAATGAATGGTTGAGAGATACGGTACTGCCCGCATATCAGAGTAAGTTTGTGCAGCAATACATTTAATGAACGTCATTTGATAGGTTGTTATAAAGTATCGATAGTTTTCATCTTAATTTTTAATGTGATAAAAATAAGAAAAAGGAGCGGTTATGTCCGCAATAACGCAAGCAATGATTTTGGCAGCGGGTAAGGGCACGCGCCTGCGTCCGTTGACACTTGAAACACCTAAGCCCTTAGTAGAAGTTGGCGGGCAGCCGCTCATTGTCTGGCACATCAAAGCGCTACAAGCGGCTGGTATCACGGATATTACAGTTAATGCGTCTTGGCTTGCAGAAAAACTGATGGATACGTTAGGTGACGGCTCGCAATTTGGCGTGCAGTTGCATTGGTCGCTTGAAAATGATGAGCCATTAGAGACGGCCGGTGGTGTTTTTCAAGCACTACAGACTGGAAAACTACAAGATGCGCCATTTATCTTAGTCAACTCTGATGTCTGGACGACCTATGATTTTTCCCAGTTGCAAAACTATAAGCTGGGTGCTGACCAAAGAGCGCACTTATTATTGATTGATAATCCAGAGCATAATAATGCTGGCGATTTTGCTATCAACAATGGCTTGGCTAGTGAGCAAGCGATCGGCGATGCTGATAAATATACTTTTGCAGGTATTAGCGTCATGTCACCTAGAGTGGTCGATGGTTTGGTATCAGGTCAACCAGCGGCACTGGCACCACTACTTAAACTGGCTATGATAAAGTTCCAAGTGACCGCAGAAGTAATTATGGATAATTGGGTAGACGTGGGTACGCCTGAGCGTTTAGAGCAGGTAAACGAGTTTATTGAAACTAAAGGTACAGGCGCACATCGCGGTGCTTAAATAGTATTTATTCGTTACACTATTCCAGATTTATAGTAATAGCTAAAAAAAACCGCCGCCCTAATGTTATTAGGGCGGCGGTTTTTTTATTAATGGCTAACTGGATAGATAAATACTTACACGCCCATTGCCAATTTAATCAGCTGCGCAATGATAAAAATAGTCAAAAAACCTGCGATATATAAGCCAATAAACCATGCCCATTGCGACTGCTTTTTACTAAGATTTTTCATAATACTCTCCTAAAAAGTATTCTCCTGAAAGCTTAGGATATAAAATGCTGCTTAATACATATGCTCATGATCGGTTTTACCTTTAAACGTATAATAGGCAAAAGCGGTATAACTGAGGATAATCGGTAGCATGATGCCGGCACCAATTAACATAAATGATAGTGAGGTATCAGCCGCAGCAGCCTCATAAATAGTCATTTGATACGGGACGATATACGGGAAGATAGCAAAACATACGCCAATATAACCCATTAAAAATAGTGCTACCGTTAATAAGAACGGGCGATATTCACGCTCTGATGTCAAATCTTTGCGCATCAAGAAAAATAATAGCACGACGATAATTGGCATCGGTGCAAGATATAATAGACCTGGGAAACTAAACCAGCCTTCAAGCGCTTTGATATCTGAGAAGTACATGAACATCGTTACTACAATCATTGCTACAATCAATGCAGACAACATCCAACCAGATACTTTACGTGCCCATATTTGTAGCTTATGCTCAGTTTTGATAATCAGCCACGTTGAACCGAGTAGCGCATAACCGATCATGAGTGCAATACCACAAGCGATAGAAAACAGCGTGAACCAATCAAAAGGACCACCAGTATATAAGCGATTGCTCGCCTCTAATCCTTGAACTAAAGCACCGAGCATAATTCCTTGGAAGAAGGTTGCAACGACAGAACCGATAAAAAAGAAATAATCCCATACATAACGGTGTGAAGTGGCTTTGAAACGAAATTCAAACGCCACGCCACGCATGATAAGACCAAATAGCATAAAGGTGACGGGCAGATAAAGACCGGTCATAATGATGCCATAAGCAACTGGGAATGCGGCAAACAAGCCGCCGCCGCCCAAGACTAGCCACGTCTCATTACCATCCCAAAAAGGAGCGATAGAGTTCATCATGCGGCTACGGTTTTTATCAGAGCCAGCAAACGGGAATAAGATACCGCAGCCCAAATCAAAGCCATCGAGTAATACATAGATGAAGACTGCTAAAGCGATTAAACCGCCCCAAATGAGGGGTAAATCTAATACATCACCAAAGTTAAACATTAGCGTAATCCTCCGTCATCGACGTCATCGGCAGGCTTATCAAAATCTTTATCTGAACTGTTTTCAGATGAGTTTTGTTCCATGTTATCACTGGCGTTACTATCACCACTTAACGTGCGACCTTGACCTTCAGTGATTGAGTGCTCATAGAAATTATCATCAGCAGGGTCCTCATAAGGTTTAGGACCTTCAGCGATTAAACGAAGAATGTAAAGGCTACCTGCGCCAAATACGATGATATATAGGACAATGAAGCCAATCAGCGTCGTTGCGACTTGTTGGGCAGCAACCGGAGACATGCTCTCAGCAGTACGAATAACCCCATATACTGTCCATGGCTGACGACCGGTTTCGGTAACAAACCAACCTGCAAGTAGGGCGATAAAACCAAGTGGCGTCATCATCATCCAAGCACGGTGGAACCATTTACTTTCAGGATCGAATTGTTGTTTTTTAAAGTATTTATAAAGACTAAATAGACCTACAATTACCATTAATGTACCAATAGCAACCATGACGCGGAATGACCAAAAAACAATGGGAACGTACGGTCGGTCTTCTGGTGCCCAGTTTTTAAGCCCTTTAACTTCGCCGTCTAATGAGTGGGTTAAAATTAAACCCGAGACATAAGGAATTTTAATTTCATAATGGTTTTTTTCTGCTTTTTGATCTGGAATGCCAAATAAAACCAAGGGCGCACCGCGCTCATTTTCCCACAGACCTTCCATCGCCGCTACTTTAACTGGTTGATGCTCTAAAGTGTTTAGACCATGCATATCACCGATAAGTACCTGTGCTGGCGCGACAAAAATGGCCATCACCATTGCCATACCGAGCATGACACGACCATGTTTGCGATGTTCGATATGTTTTTTTGATTGCAAATAATAAGCGCCAATACCACCGATCACAAAAGCAGTGGTCAAAAAGGCTGCGGTCATCATATGCGCATAGCGGTAAGGGAATGAGGGGTTAAAAATGATTTCTAACCAATTAGTCGGATAAAGTAGACCATCTGCGCCAACCATAAAACCTTGTGGCGTCTGCATAAAACTGTTGGCAGCCAAAATCCAAAAACCCGATATCAGCGTACCGATAGCGACAATCGCCGTAGAGGCAAAGTGCATGCGTTTACTAACGCGGCCCCAACCAAAGAGCATGATTCCTAAGAACGACGCTTCTAAGAAAAAGGCGGTTAATACTTCATAGGCGAGTAGTGGACCTATGACGTTCCCTGCTTTATCAGAGAATACCGCCCAGTTGGTACCGAATTGGTAGGACATCACCACACCCGATACCACACCCATCCCAAACACTACGGCAAATATTTTTACCCAGTGCTTATAAACTTCTGCATAAATAGGCTCGCCGGTTTTAAGCCAGCGGAACTCTAAGACAGTTAGAAAGCTGGCAAGTCCGATGGAGAAAGCCGGAAAGACAATATGCCATGAAATAACAAAAGCAAATTGAATTCGCGCGAGCATCAGCGCATCAAGCTGACTGATCATAAATGTAGCGAACATAAACGGTTACCCTTATCTGTTAGCTGAATAGCGCTAGCTTCCATGATACGCTGAAGTAACTGTCCGTAACGGTCCATTAATCAGGACGATAATTGCTAGGGACAATGGCTAAGTGTTATTTAGCTATTACTGTCGTTTAGATGACATTTTAACCAAGGTAGTTTTAATCAGCACTATTTAGTTAAATTAAATAATTTATGTCCTTATAAACTATTAAATATGCATTCTATGACAGTGTTAATAATATCTACTATTCCAGTATTATGCGCCTGACCATGCGTACACGCAAGTTAGGGGAGCTTCTTAATACACACCTATTAGTCATAATTTATCAACAATGTTATTTTTAAAAAAGCCATTGTTTAAGTAAGGTTATCAATAGATACGTAATAGTAATCTAAAATAACATTTTCTAATAACAGTTATTCGATACGCATTGTAAAAAACATTGTTAGAAGAAAAATTTTCGCTAATGTTTTAACTGCTGATGCAAAATACGGCGCAGGGTAAGAATCGTTTGTGGATTCTCTTGAATACTATGACCGCCATTGATGACGGTCTCCGACGCTGCACCATCAAGATGAGCGCTGGTATAGGGCACGATACCATCTGATAGACGTGAGGTTAATGCTTGGCCAATCTCTCCATCGACTGTGACGGCGGCGACAAGCGCTTTACTCGACAACTTATCTGTATCAGCGCCTGCATTATCTGTATTACTTGTATCGGTAGCTTCGATTGCACTATCGTCATCCTCTGTAATTTCTTGCGATAAATCAAGTTTGACACCCGCTGGTTGCATCTCTGCAAGACCTTTAGTGATATCGGCATCGTTATTGGCGATTATCGAATGATACGTAATACGCTTATTAATACTGATGTCTTTCGTTAATTGAATAAAAGAAGATTTATCACTTAATTGACTGGCACCATTTTGCAAATATAGCGCACCGAAAGGGTTTTGTGCCAAGTCACCTTGGATGGCAATAGTCGCTAAATTGTCCGTGACGGTTTTTACCAAACCAACGGGGAGATAAATAATGCGGCGTAAAGCGCGAGTAAACCAACGATCGGCATAGTCAGTACCTTGGAAAGGCGAGGATAAGAATACCGCTGTGTCGACTTGCGGTAGGGCGCTTAACTCAAACCGGTTACGCAGCTCTTTATTAGTAAGCGCTTGTTTTAGCATCGCATCGACCTGACGTTGGCTGCTGTTGGCCAGTAAATCCTTGTCGTCTAATGCATCCAAATTGTTTGCCAAACTATCATCAGACAGCATCATACGAGCAATGATACCGCCCATACTATGGCTGATAATGACGCTGTTTTTGCTGGAGAGGTTTTGCCCTTTAGGGTCCGTTTGCTGATAAGTCGTATTGATTAACTTTTGGATTTGATAGCGATTTTCTAAAATAGGTAAGTTGGTTGGATAAAATATTTGCCATACTTGATAGTTATTACGCAACTTATCATCATTAAAAATATCGTTGGTTAAGTTGACCCAAGTTGCCGGACTCGAGGCCAAACCATGCAGCATAATAATCACTCGTTTATCGGGATCATAAGGCTCGAGCATAAAGAGTTTTGGCAGACTGGCTTCTTTTTGGCGGGTAATGAGGTTTAAATAGCCGACGCCATCGAGCTGGTTTTCTGCCAGCCATAATCCATAACCGGCAGAGAAGTTGGCTGCAAGTGGATAATCATCGCCTAAAATATTGGCGCTCTCACTGCGGTAAGGATTGTACAGATGTATATCTAGCTGCTCACTACTGAGGGTGCCGAGCACGCTATCGCCAGTTGGCTTAATCAGCCCCGTCATCAATAAATGTCCAGTCGGATAAATGCGTGAGCGAGCGTCACTTTCCTGTGCCTTGTCTCGTGTATTGTTATCTACACTGCCATTATTACCTTCTTTATTTAGTCGACCTGATAGCGAGGATACCAATAACTGACGGATAGTGGTAGTGTAGCGATCGTCCAATGAAGCAACCAAGCTGATACCCAATCCTGGTCGTTTGCTGATTGAGTTGAGTCCAGACAGGCGCAGCTCGTAAGTTGAGACCAAATCAGCAAGCGCTGAGGTTTGTTGATTGGCATTTTTTAGATAGTTGTTTTCGTTGGGCAAATAGACATTAAGGTTATAATTGTCTAGTTTTACCTTCATTACTTTGACTTGATCGGTAGGCTTGCCGCTAAGTGGCGTTCGATTAGCAATTGCTGCTTGCTCACTACTATCGCTGCTAGTCGCCGTGGTTGGTAGATACTCCACTTTTATATCACCCATCATTCTATTGGTGCCACCTTCCGGTTGATATAGCTGGGTAATGACGTCATTGCTGGCAGCGTTATAGATGTCTTGGGTTTGGATGTCGATATCGCTTGGGATACGATTTTGCTGTTTAGTCCTGCCTTTCTCTTTATTCGCTCCTTCAAAATCATGGACTAAACTGTCATAAAACAAGTAAGTATAACTTGATTTAATGGCGTCAAATAGCTGTCCTTGATAGCTCACTAAGCATTTATTAGTTTTTTCTTTTTGTGCCTTGGTAGCAGCATCGTCTAATGACGCGTTGGCATAATAAGGATCAAGTGGCGGGCGGGCAAGCGCATTTTGGCAGTCTTGCGACTTTGCCAGCTCGCGCGCTTTAGCATAGTATAGCTCCGAAAAAACCGCCAACGCTGGGCGGTAATGTTCATTGAGCATGCTGTCATTCAGCTGCGTTAGGCACAATTCAAATTGCTGCATACAGGCTTGCTCATTGAGTCCTGCTGACAGTAAGACCGATGCAGTATCACTACTTAACTTGTCATCGGTAACAATATTGCTGCGCTGGGCAGAAATGGTCTTTGCGGACGCCTGTTTATTGACAGAAACGGTGCTACAAGCAGGCAATACTGCCATTACTGATACTAATGCCAATAGGGCAACAGGCTTGATGTTTTTATTGGTGGGTGTCAGCGCATTATTGACAGGGTCAGCAAAAATCATAGGTAATTCCAGTTAATAATGGTCAGAAATGCATAATTAAGTGCTTACTACATCAGCATGAGTGTAACGTAACTTTTGTGGTTCGACTATTATATTCGATGCCTTATATTCAAATACCACCAAATTTAATTAATACCTTTTGCTAAATAAAAATGAATAAAGTTTGTTCAAAATAAAAGAAATATACTCAAAATATCGTTTAGTAAGGAGTTATACAGGTGTGGTCTACTTAGCGCTTATGCTAGGCAGAAAAAAGCGTCTTTTTTATATTGCCTTTGTGACAAGATAAAAAAGACGCTAAAGTAACACTCTCAAATTATTTATGATTATAATTTGAGAGTGCTTTTTGATGGCTAACTATACGTTAACCATTATCTTTAAGTGGATAATGTTTACATAGTTGGTTTAACATTAACATTTGGTGCTGGGATGTCCCAAATATAAAATTTGCCATCTTCTACAAGCTTGATTTGTTGACGAATGAGGGCGTTATTAGGTACTTGTTGCTCAAGGCGACGTAGACGCTCTAATGCTTTGTCACGACGATCACTTAACAAATCTGATTGTGCCAAACTTTGCTCTGCTTCGGTGTAGCCTAGACTGACTGCTTTATCGAGATATTTTTGTCCTTCTTTAAAACCGCCACCTTCTGACAACATCAAACCATATAAAAAGTTGGCTTCACCGCTATCAGGCTTAACTTTGATAGCACGATCAACATATTGTCCGCCGCGTACCGTATATTCTGACCCCAAATCCAAGTTACGACCCATACCATTCAGCTTAGCCGCACGAAGTAATACATCATACGAGGCATTTGGCGATTTGGCATAAGGCTCAATCCAATCCGTCATTACTTTGATTTTTTCACGAGCGTTGTGACGTTGGGTGCGGTTAGGGAAGTTTGGTGGGTAGTGGCGTGCATTTGGTGATACGTCTTTAATAAAGTCATCTAATAAGCTGACGTCTAATTTATCGGTGCCAAGGCCTTTTTGTTGCGGTATCAACATCGTAGGTACAAAGCTGATATCTGACAGCTGTACTTGTGGTGTTGGGATATTTGGCAGCTGACCACCGCGCAAATCAATACCGGTTGCAGTCATTGGTCCGCGCTCATAAACCCGAGTAGTGCCTGTTAATTCAAGCTCTTGATTGGCTTGCGACTGAGCCTCGTTTTGAGCCGCGTTTAAAGGTGTACGGTTTGGTTGAACATTGCTTTGTTGTGCATTATTTGGCGCTGCAGCATTTAACTGCGCATCAGGTTGAGGAGTGCTGACGGCCGCGTTAGGTTGAGCTCGGCGAATCACGCGTTTGCTTGAATCGATTGCGCTAGGGACTGCGGCGTTAGCAGAGGCGGCCGCGGTATCGTTTTCTGCAGCATTCACAGGAGCAGATAGCATCATGGCACATGCGGCAGCTAATGCCGTTAAGGTCGCAAATTTATGCGCTTTGTTAGAGATATTCGGTTGGCTGATCGCTTTCATAAAAATCGTTACCTTGTTTAATAGTTATGTTTAATAGTTATCTTGTTTATTTGGTCGTTATTAATAAATCCGTTGATTAATAGTGCTGTTGCGATAATATAGAATTGTTATGGCAAAATAGTACAAATTTTTAATACCGTAGCAAATTACTCTCAATGCTATCAGTAGTAGGATTGTTAAAAGTAAATACTGACCCATTATCTGCATCATTTATAGCGAAGAATATGGCTTGCTATATCGATGGTTATAGATGATAAGCTGTGGCTTTCATTCGATTGGCCATCCAACGCATGGTATGGCGTACGGGTGGTGACAATGCTGCACCGCCATTGATGAGAGCTAACTCGCGATGATGCAATTCTTCAATATCCATTTGCGCCAATATTTCTCTTGAGCGCTGATCTTGCACCGGCAGCTGTCCAATGTGGTCTTGTAGATGCTCGCTGACTTGCGCCTCAGTTTCAGCAACAAAACCCAAACTAAACTCGTTAGAGATGGCACCTGCTACCGCCCCAAGACCAAATGACATGCCGTACCATAATGGCGTAAAAATACTGGGATGGCTGCCAAGCTCATCTAAACGGGTCTCGCACCAGACCAAATGGTCGACTTCTTCTTCAGCGGATTGCTGCATAGCTTGTTTGACATTATCATCTTTTGCCGTCAATGCTTGCCCGTGATACAGCCCTTGCGCGCATACTTCGCCAGTATGATTGATACGCATCAATCCTGCAACATGACGCGCCTCAGTGATACTCAGCTCAGGAATCTCGTCACTGCTTACAGGCAATGGACGGGTGCTAGGGTTCGAATGCGGTACGACAGCTCGCAATGCCTTGTCTACTCCAAGCAGTAATTGATCGATTTTTGATAAGGGACGCAGGGCCATGGTTCACTCCTGATGGCTTTATTTACGAAATTTACTAAGAATATAATTTTGCTATTCAATACTTTAAAGCGTATCAATGATAACAACTTGCTCAAAATCATTACTATAGCAAACAATACAGATTGTCGGCATCATAATTATGCGCTGACCGTCCAACTTATAATGACATCTGTCATAGTCCTATTGGTTCAAATTTTCCAACGCTCTAATCATGTCTATTAAGTTGATTGTCATCAATTTGGATACTTGCATGCTGGATATGCTTATTCAGCTTCAGATATAAAAACACCCCAAAGACAATATTCAGCAAGCCTGTGACTAGAAATAATTGCGGTAATGACATGCCTAAACTGTTTAATACGACGATAGAAAAAATCGCTGAGCTGACCATAAATATCGCATTAAAGATGTTATTCGCACCGACGATGCGCGCGCGGTGACTCTTGGGCGCATACGCCTGCATAGACGCATATAAAGGCACGATATATAAGCCGCCACTAAAGCCTAAAAAGAACAGATCGATAAAGACGCGCCAGCTACCAGTGATATTAAATAGTCCGCTCATGCCTATTAAAGTGTCCGTATTGACATCAATAGATAACCCTGACAATGAAAAGTATAAATCGATAGCAAAAATACTTAGACCAGCGATGCCAAAGGGTAATAGGCGTAAGCTGACCTGATTTCTGGTCAATCTTTTACATAACAATGAACCAATGGATACCCCAACTGAGAATAAGGTCAGTAGGAAAATCACCACTGACTCATCACCGTGTAAGATAACTTTGCTAAATTCAGGCGTTTGGGTCAAAAATGTTGCCCCATAAAACCAGAACCAGCTATTACCTAAAATGACAAAGAATAAAAACCGTAACGAATATAAGTAGCGTACGGCTGACATACTGGTAGTAAAAATATTCCAATTAATCTTTAAGTCAGGCTGCATCGCTGGCATGGTGGGTATAGATCGTGCTGCAAAATAACCTAATATCGCGACTACTAATACCGTCACGCTAATCCAATATAGCGGCTGCGGTACTTGGGTTAGGACGCCAGCAATAATCATACCGAGTAATATAGCCAGTGACGTGCCCATTTGAAATAAGCCATTGGCACCGACCAATTCATTTTCTTTCATTGCTTGTGGTAAATAGGCGTATTTAATAGGCCCAAAAAAGGTAGATTGTGTGCCCATCAAAAATAACGCGACAAACAATAGTGCGTACCACTCAAATACAAAGCCCACTGCCGCAATCACCATAATTGACAGCTCGAGCAGCTTGGTAAAGCGGGTCAGTTTAGACTTTTCAAACTTATCAGCGATTTGTCCTGCGAGCGCTGAAAATAGGAAATAAGGCAAAATAAACAGCATCGCTGCCAAGTTATTCAAAATACTGACCTCAACCCCAAGCTGGCTAGCAGCAGTGTAGGTCAGGACTAATATCAGCGCTTGCTTAAAAATATTGTCGTTAAACGCCCCCAAAAATTGGGTAAAAAACATGGCACTAAAACGGCGGCGCTTAAATAACTGAAACTGATTGGCCATGAAAATTCCTACAGATGGGTCGCGGCTAATAAATGAGAAGGAAAATAGATAACGCAGCTGTCAATTTATCAATAAGCAATATCGATAATTATCAACGCTATCAAAAACTTATCTAAATATGACATAGGTTTTATCAATGTTAAGCCGTATAATAGCAAGGCTTTGGTAAAAATACATGCGCCCAATGCTATGATTTAATAATTAACTAAGTTATGATTTGTAAGTTTTAGCGGATAAAAGCCTGAAAGAGCGAGCGCTAGCAAGGATTTGCCAGCACTCAACACAGTTTATTGCGGGTCATCATTTAGGCGCTAATATTCAAAGTAGTGCTCAAGCGATCATGGCCCAAACGATACCAAGCAAATTCGTAAGCAAATAATCTCAGTGAACTGCGATAAGTTTATTCACCGGTAAGACTTAACAGTTGCTATCGTTAGTAACCTTGTACCGCGTGAGGTGATAGGGAATAAATATGAAATACCAGCCTTCAACGCAAGCGCGCAACTTATCGGTTATGTCACCTGATAGCTCGCGTCTTTGTTTTACCCGCACAGCGCTTTTTAGTGCCTTGACCACGAGCTTGGTCGGCTTTGGCATCGCGCCAGCCGCTTTTGCTGCTACCACTGCTGATTTGAATAGCAGCACCGTTAATAATAGCCAGCTCATCAAAAATAATGCCTTCGCGGCTCAGCCAACGACGGCAAAAGTACCTTCTGAGCTACCACCGCTTTCTGATGATAGCCAGCTCGATATCGCTTTAGATGCTTTGCGCTTAAAGAAAGCGGTCGACCAAGGTATTATTGAGCAGTCCGTATTGGATGATTATAGCGAGCAAAACTTAGGCATTAAAAAGCCTGATTCAGAAAAATCAGATGGAAAAACTAACAGCAACGCTGGCACTCAATCAAATAAGAATGACTTCGATAGCTTTAACGATATCAAGAATGGTATCGATAATAATTTAAATAATGATATCGATGGTTTGGACAACATACAAACAACTGATACTAATGAAGATTTAGTACAACAAGCCGCAGCGATTCAGCAGCAAGGTTATCAGATGATGACCCCTGAAGAGATTGATCGTGAGCTGGCAGCGATGGACAGGCAGAATGCGCAAGATATAAAAGGTATTGGCAACGCTGGTAATAGCACTAATGACTTTGATGCGCCTGTAGCCACTTTAGACGACAGCACGCCGCCGATTGGGCTGGATGTGGGCTTGGATGCGACCAATATTCCAACACCGAGTAATCTAGAGACATTAGGCACTAATGAAAGCGCAGCTGAACGTGCAGAGACCGCTGAAATTATGGCACGTCCCATTAATGTCAGTGACTCTGTCAGTAGCGGCAACGCTGATCAAGCCGTTGATAATGACATTTTAGCCAATATTAATAGTTCAAATAATGGAGAAAACGCGCTGTCAGATGGTATTGATCCTGATGATTATTTGCCCGATTATCAAAATGATACTCAGGCAGTGAGTGAAAGTATTGAGCAAGCCGAAAAGCCCAAACCAATGGCACGTAACAAAGGCAACATCGTTAAGCGACTTTATAATCGTTTGTTTAATGCTGGCGCGATAACGCTACCGCATATAGAAACAACGATCTATTTACAACAAGCAGCGGCTGACAATGCAACCAATAATGCTGCTAATACGAAACCAAAGTTAATTAAAGCCGATGATGATGTGCAGCCGATTAAAAACATTAAGGCGGCACTCGATGAGACCACTGTCCAATCTGTCGTTGAGTTTACGGCGGCGCTACCGCGCTTACGTCAGACTGCATTGGATGCGGCAAAAGCCGTTGGTTACTACGATGTGACCTTGCGTTTGCGCCAGCCTAATGCTGACACTATCGATGTTATTATTGAAAAATTGGGTGAACCGGTACGCGTCGATAGCCGTATTGTTGATATTCGCGGTGAAGGTAGCGAACAAGCAGAATTTGCCGCGTTAGAGAAAGACTTGCCGCCAAAAGAGGGCGATATCTTTAATCATCGCGTCTATAAAGACAGTAAATCTGCCCTTGAATCACTCAGTAATACCTACGGCTATTTCGACCAATATTGGCTAAATAAATCAGTCGATATTATCTTGCCGGATAACGCCGCTGATGTGTCGCTGGTTTATAATACCGGTGAGCGTTACCAGTTTGATGAAGTGGTATTTTTTACTTACGATGAAGAGTCGGGTACGCTGACTCGCGACCCTGAAAAGCTACCAGTTGAATTATCATTATTAAGGCAATTGCTCGACTTTAAGGCGGGTGATCCTTTTTATCGCCCAGCCGTGACCAAATTTAGTAATGATTTGTCGTCAACCCGCTATTTTAATACCGTCAACGTTGAGTCGATTTTTCCACCAGATGAGCGCACTGAAAGCAGCACTTTAGCATTTGATAACTCACCAAATAGTAGTGGTGATAATGATACGACAAATGACGATCTTGATGTCGCCTCCGATGTTAGTGGCACCAGTCAAAATGACAGTACTGGTAATGATGGTGTTCTTTACACCAATAGTGGAGAAAAAGTCGACGCTGCTGATATCGCAGCCATTGAGTTTGAAGCTGACGAAGAAACAGTTGAGAAGCTGCAAGCGATTAAACAAAAAGCGGAGCGCCTAAGTCGTTTGCCAAATGATCGCGTGTTAGACGAAAAAGACCAAGAATCAAATAGTATTTTAGGTAAAATCAGTGACACTATTAGTGATATCGCGCAAAAAATATTTCCTGATGAGGAGAACATACTGGCTGACGAAAACTTTGTCCCCCCGATATTGGCAGGACGTAAAACACCACAGGAAGTGTTAGAGAGTAAAAAAGTACCATTATACGTATTTGTTTCTGCTAGTAAACCACGCGATGCCCAAGTCGGTCTTGGTTATGGTACGGATACCGGTGTCCGCGCAACCGCTAAAATAGATTATAATCTGCTCAACCGTAAAGGCTATCAAGCAGGGGTGGAAACAGAAGTTTCAAGGATTACTAAAAATGTCGGTGTTTATGCGAGCCGGCCATGGAACCATCCTTTAAATGATAAGTTAGAGGCACGTTTAACCTATGAAGAAGAAGTCATTGATCAAGGTGAAGGCACTTTTGATTTGTCTACTAAAACCTTAAAAGCGGCATTAACGCGTAACATCCGCCGTGAAAATGGCTGGAATCGTAGCTACTCTGCTCGCTACCGTTTAGATGAGTTAGAAACGGGTGTTGATGAGGCAGATATAGACGATCTTCCTATACGCTTTTCTTCCTCTAAACCGCGCCAGCAAGCATTATTATTTGGTTATGGCGTCAGTAAAACTGATATGGATAGCGCAACCAATCCTACTCGCGGCATACGCCAGTATTATGCCATTGAAGCCGGTGCTGAAAAAGCACTGAGTGATACTGACTTGGCAATCGTTCGCGCTGGCGTGAGCGGTATTTATAGCTTTGGTACGGATGATAAACACCAAGTACTTGGTAGCGTCAATGCGGGTTATATTTGGGCAGATGACTTTTATGAGGTGCCTTATAAATTACGCTTCTTTGCCGGTGGTGATCAAAGTATTCGTGGTTATGACTACGAAAGCTTATCGCCAATTGATAAAGGTTATCTGACGGGTGGGCAAATCCTTGCGGTTGGTAGTGCAGAATATAACTATGAATTTAGACCGGGCTTTCGCGGTGCATTTTTCACCGATGTCGGTAACGCCTATGACAAAGATTTTGATACGGACACCAAAGTTGGTGTGGGTGTTGGTATCCGCTGGGCGTCGCCGGTAGGCGTTGTGCGCGTGGATGTTGCGGCTGGTGTAACAGAGGAGAGTATTCCCGTTAGGTTACATTTGTTTATCGGATCGCCTCTATAAATATTTAATATGAGGTCGTTAGTATTAGATACTTGAGATTAATGACCTAATATATACATCAAAAACAGTGCTGTTTTTATTCTAGCGATTGCTGGTAATCATTCTTTAACGTAGTTGAGTGTCATGTTGACCAAAAATACCCCGCCTAATAAGCCTTTGGATGAAGATCCGGCACAGCGAGATGCCCGTGCAGTAAGACGATGGTACCCACTGTCTTTTTTGCTAAAACTGATGGTGCTCATTCTTATCGTGCTGGCGATTATGTTCGCCATATTTCTGTATGCGGCTGGTACTGAATCAGGTACTAAGTTTATTTTAGAGAAAATCAGTGCGGAAACGGGTATTGGGTTTAAGTATGGTCGCGGTAACCTGCGCGATGGTATTTGGGTCACTGATATCGACATCAGAGCGACCGATGATCTTGAGGTACTGGTAGATAAGGCATACGTCAAAATAGGCTGGCGCGCGGTTTTTGCCAAAGAAGTACATTTGCGCGATGCAGACATACAAACCATTGAAATTATCAATAACAAGCCGCCAACGGGCGAAGCCTTCGACTATAAAACCCTCAGTTTGCCGGTCAATCTGCGTTTTGATCAAGCAAAAGTAAAAACCATTATTTATAAACAGCTTACTAGAGATGATATCGTCATTCATGATATTACCGCGCGTGATTTAACATGGGTAGGCAGTGAAGTCACCGTTGGTCGTGGCGACCTCCACTATGCTGATATTGTAAAAATCAGTGCATTAAAAGGTAATATCGATCTGCAAGGCGACTATCCGCTAGATCTTACGGCAATTGCTGAAGTTAGCGCATTAGAGAAAGTCTACGTAGACCCGCTCAATATCACAGCAACTGGTAGCCTAAAACGTACCGTAGGCAAGGTACGTAGCCGCTACAATGATAGTGATGTGAGTGGTGATATTGTTGTACAAGGACTAGATGATGGCGCACCGTTCCAAGCCAAACTTCAGTGGGATGATATCCTTGTCCCCTATGCAGACAGTCAAAATATCCACCTAAAAAGTGGTACAGCGACGGCATCAGGCGTTATCTCTGAGATACGCTTGCGTATCAATACGGAATTGACCGCTAAAGACATTCCTTCAGGACATTATCAAGGGCGCGCAGTCATTGCCAACAGTCAACTACGCATTGATAGTCTGAATGCCGACGTTCCTGCTGGGCGTTTATTTGCGCAAGGTATTTTAGATTGGAAAAACAGCTTTGATGCCAAAGTAGTGGCAACCGGTCGTAATTTTGATATTCGCCGCGCCATTCCTAATGACTATGCAGATTTTAAAGCCTATGCGCCGCAAAAGCTTAATGGCAAGCTGTTCGTCCATTATCAACAAAAAAATACCACCGGCAATCTACAGCTCAATGCTGATTTACGGCAGCGAGATGGCGAGCATGTTAATGCTAAAATAATACAGGGTAAAACCCTAGCTAAATCTAAGCAAGCCGCGCCTTGGTATATTGATGCCACGTGGCAGAATCTAGTGCGTCGTCAATTACCAAATATCGGTAATGTTGATAGCCCAAGCGGCCAGGCAAATGTCATCGTCCGTGGTTCGCGTTTGTCTGTCGATGGCAAAGCGGTTATTAATGAGCTTAATGCTGCTCCTAAAGGCAACTACGATGTGGGTATACGTAAAGCTGGCAATGTCATCGATATCAACCGCCTAAACTATAAAGGGGTGGTAGGCGATTTATCAGGAACTGGGCAAATTCAACTGGCGAGCAAAAAGCGTCCGTTAACATGGCAGATTGATGCGCGCACCAATGGCTTACTCCCCAAAAAATATCGCAGTGACTTACCACTCGAGCGCCTAACAGGACGTATCAGCGCGCGCGGGCGCATGCTGAATATCACTAAAAACCGTGTCAAAGGACAGCGTCATATTATTAATTTTAATAATACGGATTTGCAGGCGCAACTTGATGCCACCCAAGATGGCCGTGCTATCGGTATCACGGGTGGCGGTGATGCCAGTGTCGATATTATTGGTGGTGAGCTTTCTGTCTTTGATGCGCGCTTCGATGGTCAAGTCGATACCGCTGATGTGCCAAAAGGCCGTCTATCGATTGATGCGGCGGGCACGCCAAATCTTATTCGTATTCGTAAATTAAATTACAACGGCGAAGCAGGTGCAGTAAAGGCCAATGGTGTCATTGACTTACGTCAGGATATTGGCTGGAACGTAGATGGTCGCTTTGATAAATTTAATTTGGGTTACTTTTTACCCAATAATGCCGCCATTATTACCGGTGATTTGAAAACCAGTGGCGTGTGGCAAAGTGCGCCAAAAAACAACGCCAACGCAACAGGCAAACTTAAAAACTTTGTTGTAAATTTTGATGGTGTTTTAGACGCTGAGCAATTGCCAGCAGGTAAACTTACTATTGATGCCAGTGGCGATGCCCAGCTGATTCGTATTAAGCGCTTCCGTCATGTGGGCGCGGCAGGCAGCATCGATGCTAAGGGTACCGTTGATGTGCGTCAAGGTATTGCTTGGGATATCGACGCGGTCATGAATCGCTTTAACTTGGGTTATTTCTTCAAAGACATACCAAGCACGATCACCGGCACCATAGACACAAATGGACGCTGGAGCGACACCCAGCAAATCATCAATATCAAACAAGTTAACTTGAATGGTATGTTAAAAGGTCGGCCGCTCAGTGCCAAAGGTAGCTTGAACGCGAAGATGCATTTGCCAAAAGACTTGGCAAGCTATTTTAAACGCTTACAGACGCAAGATGCGCAGGCACAATATAAGCAAGTTAACGCCTTAATTGATAGCTTAAACGCTGATAATTTGGTGCTGCGCTGGGGCGATAACTATATAACCGCCAACGGCAATGCCAAACAACTACAAGCCAAGATTAACATTACCAGTCTTGACCAGCTCTCAGACAAGCTTGCCGGTAAAGTATCTGGCGGTGCTACCTTATCGCAGCCAGCAGGACAAGCGTTACCGACTATATATATCGACTTGGTCGGTGAGCGTATCTCGCTACCAGGCTTTACATTACGTCAAGGTCGTATTCATGGCAAATTGGTCAATTTGGCAAATAGCCCAAGCCAGCTTATCGTCACGGCTAAAGGTTTAGACGCGGCGGGACAAAGTTTTAAAAGCTTGGATGCCACTTTTAATGGTACTGAGCGGTCGCATGTGGTCGATCTTGATTTGGCTAATGAGGAGCTTGATATTTCTGCTAGGCTCAAAGGCGGTTTTAATCGAGATCAACTCAGCTGGTCAGGGGTGATTGGTAAGGGGCAGGTCAAATCTAAATATGCGACTTTAAACCAGTTACAGCCTGCGCAACTGATTGTTAATTTACCCAAAAAACAAGGTAAAAATAGCACTGATTTAAAAGTACAGTTAGCGGCACATTGCTGGCAGGCAACTGACCAAGCAGGCAAGCTATGCTTACGTAAAAACCTTATCGCTTCCGCAGCAAGTGGCCAAGTTGATTTAGCCATACAAAAAATAGATACGTCACTATTTTCAGCGTTCTTACCCAAAGATATCGATTGGCATGGCAAGATTAATGGTAAAGCTATTGTTGGCTGGCAACGCGGACGTCCACCGACTATTAATACCACGCTATATTCTGACAACGGTAAAATTGGCTTAATTCAAGATGGGGATAGTGCGCCTGTTACCTTACCTTATAAGCGTATCTCGCTCATTGCCGTGTCAGTCCCTAATGGTCTCAAAATACGCTCAGATATCAATACGGGTCGCGGTGCTCGTGGTTATGCAGAAGTCATCGTTGATCCTTATAAAACGCCTAAACCAATCTCAGGGGCGCTTGTGCTCAATGAGCTTAATTTGGCCGTTTTTAAGCCTTTCTTTCCTGGTATGCGGGTACTTGAAGGCAATATTACGATGGCAGGTGGCTTGGGCGGTACGCTAGACAAGCCGCAGTTTTATGGTGATGTAAAATTGGCTGATGGTCGTGTGGCGATGCTTGGTTTGCCGGTTAATCTAACCAAAGTGAATGCAAATGCCAAAATTCGTGGTACCCAAGCGGTTATTGATGGCAAGTTTAATAGTGGCACCGGTACTGGAACGCTCACTGGCACCGTTGATTGGCAACAAAAGCTACAGGCAAAACTGAGTATCATTGGCAAGGGTTTGGTATTAACCCAGCCGCCATTATTAGTGGCTGAGGTCAATCCTGATATCGATATTATCGTGCGTCCAGGCGACCGTTATGTCAATATTACAGGAGCCGTCAGCGTGCCGTCAGCGACTATTCGTCCGCCAGAAGCCAGTGAAGACATCGTTACTCAAAGCGAAGACGTCGTTGTGCTAGACCGTCGTCTCATTGGTAATATTGATGAGGTCTTAGCCGTCTCAAAACCTTGGTCAATCAATGCTGATATCGGTATCGATTTGGGCAATGATATTAATTTCCGCGGTTTTGGTGCGGTCATACCTCTAGCAGGGGCGATTAATATCACTCAAAATGGTACGGGCATCATGCGCGCAAAAGGTGTCGTGCAAGTATCACGTCGCACCAACATTAACGCCTTTGGTCAGAATCTAGAGCTTAACTACGGTCAAGTGCGCTTCAATGGTGATGTCATGAAGCCTAATCTCAGTATTGAAGCGGTCAAAAATATTAGTGGGAAAACAGTTGGTGTGCGTGTCAAAGGCAATACTGAAAGTCCAAATATCATCGTCTTTAATAATGCAGGACTTACTCAGCAGCAAGCGATGAATGCTTTGATCACCGGTCGTATTAATAATAAGAGCGCCACTCAAATCAGCGAACAAGGCTTTAAGTCTCAGGTTACCAATAACTTAGCTGCTGCCGGTCTGAGTTTTGGGCTGAGTGGTACACGCAATCTAACCAACCAAATTGGACAGGCGTTTGGCTTCCAAAGCTTGACCGTTGATGCCTCAGGCAGTAGTGAAGATACCAACGTCAACGTCACTGGTTATGTGACTCCTGACTTATATATTCGCTACGGCGTGGGTGTCTTTAACGCCCAGAACAGCTTGTCTGTACGTTATCAGCTGACCCGTCGTATTTATGTTGAAGCGACATCAGCGGCAGAGAATGCGGTGGATGTGGTCTATAGCTGGCAGTTCTAAATGGTGCAGCGAGATATTTTCCACTGCTGTGATTGTCGCTGATGAAAAATAGCGCTTAATAATTTTATCCAATAAAAAACGCCTTTTAGTAAAGGCGTTTTTTTGTGACAGTGGCAGTTGATTTATTTGGTTAAAATTAAGCGGTTATTACGCGTTAAGCGCAAGCGATATTCTTCACCTTCGTGTTCGATACGTACTTCTTTAGTCAAGGCAAACAGATGCTGTGATTGCAAAGTAGGCAAGCGGTTTTCGCGGCAGTTCAAATAGCGAGAGATAACCATGCTCATAATAAAATCCTTTTGATAAAATAGTAAAGTAGAAGATAGCAACAGGCAATAAGCTATTAACGATAATAATTATCATTTAGATTGATGGCTTTTGCAAGCTAATTAATAAAATAAATTACGGCGATTGTGTAAACTCATCTAACACCGTTGTTATATAAGCAATCAAGTGCAGCAATAAAACACCTGATTAGTAAAGGAAAATATCATGGCAAGTCAAACAAATATGCCCATAAAAAAAGATTCAATAAAAATAATAAATGTCGCGGTTGCTGTTATTCATTATAACAATCAGTATTTGCTTGGGTTTAGAGACGCGTCTCAACATCAAGGTAATCGCTATGAGTTTGTCGGCGGCAAAATAGAGCACAATGAAACCGCCAAACAAGCACTCATACGGGAAGTTGCCGAAGAGACAGGTATGGATATTAATAGTAATATCGCCGTTAAGCTTGGACGACTGCACCACGATTACGGTGATAAGCAAGTCTGCCTACAGGTTTATCGTATTGAGATGACAGCGCTACAATACGAGCAATATAGACATTGCAGCCATGGTCTAGAAGGTCAGGCGTTAAGCTGGGTAGATAAATCAAAGTTACTAGCAGGCGATTATAATTTACCAGCCGCCAATAAGACGATTCTTGACTGGTTACGATTGCCAGCGCAACTAGCCATTACTTATCCATTGGCACACTTTAGTGCCTCTCCTCAACCGATGGCAGCGTGGTTAACGTATCACAAAGAGCATTTAGCGGAAGAAGCTTGGGTTTATGTCCGAATTAAAGTAGCAGGCTTAGAAGATAGTGCGGATAGTACGGCACAATTGCTGCATTTACGACCTTATGTCCAAGCAATTGTGCCTTATCATCCAGATTCTAATAGGGAAAATTTCCAGCTTTTAAAAACTGAAAATTCAACAATGAACAGCCAAATTGTTGCGAGGCACTTAACACATAGGCAACTCTTGCAATGGCTAAGTAGCGCTGAGAAAGACAAGGTATCTAACGGCACGATATCTTCAAGTTTGCCATTAATAGTCAGTTGTCATAATGCCGATAGCATTGATGCAGCCAATCAGCTGGCTGGCGCGCGTCTACAACAGCAACTCTCACCAGTCATCGCTATATTTTTATCGCCTGTATTGTTCACTCAAACCCATCCTGATGTGACGCCACTTGGTTGGGAGGATTGGTCAGAGTTGGCAGAGTTAGCGGATATGCCAGTCATTGGTTTGGGTGGTTTGTCACCGGCGATGAAAGAGCAAGCAATGCTACATGGTGGTATTGCAGTTGCTGGGATTCGTCAATTTTTTAAGTAGTCTTTAAAGCCATTTTTAAAGCCGTTCTTACACTAAGAAAGTGGCGTAGACACTGCTCACCTCAGGGTATAAAGCAGCTGTACAGTGAATAAAAGCGCATAATTGCATAGAATAAATCCTTGATTTTAAATATATTTACCCAGTCAGTCATTATGTGTTCGTTTTATTGTCTAAATATAGAATTGCTTACAAACCGTTGCGTTTTCCTACATTGCTACACTGTTTTGATAGTGATTTTGCCATTAATATAAATCATTAAATTAATAAAGGTCGCTGAATCAGTTTTTGTATAGGTAAGTTATTTATCTATCGCCGCGACTCTTAAAGATTATAACAAAGTTTAATTTTCACTCATTCGTCTTTTATCGTGAAAGTGATTTTGAAAATTATCTTGTACTTATCTAATAAATAAAGAATCTCTAACAATCACTATTAATTAATGGTATCACTATGAAAACCACTAAGTTACCGAAGTCAGCATGGTCTGATTCTCAGGCAGCCGGTTCTCAATCGCATCAGCAGACTGGTCAGCTACCAAAGTATTATCTACATAAAGACTATCTACATAAAGATAGTGCGTCACAAGTGGGTAATGTTGGTCATGCTAGTAATGACGCTAGCTATAATAATCAGGAGTGTAACGACGAATGCTTGAATCATTTGATGAAAGGCACGTCTATACAAACCAGCTCTTATGGATATAAAAGCATTACAAAATCAAAAGAGTCTGCAGTGGTTAAGAAAAGCAATTTCAAAGTCAGCGATAGTAAAGGTAGCAGCACGAGTAATAGTGTTGCAAGTAATAGTACTGCAAGCTCTTATATGAGTAATACCTATAAAAAAGCTCATAGCCTTAAAGAAAGGCAAAGTAGCGGCTACGCAGATATTGATACGTATCCAGAATCATCAACGTCGCTGTTTGTGGAAGACGATATTGTAGAAGATCATATTAACAATCTTACAAGCTTATCTAAAAAAAATGAATCCAGATCAAATAACAATACTTCCTTTGAAAATGCCAAGTCAGGCATAACAGAGATACCGGAGCGCATATTTATGAATGGTCTTATTAAGCATACAGGTATCGCTCTCGCCATTATTATACCGTTAGCAGCATTTTCAGCTTACGCGGCTTCGCCACCGGTAACTGCGCCGACTGCTGCCGCCACCAATGATAACACCTCACTAGAAACGCTAGCGATTAAACCCAGTAGCATTATTCATAAGTCTGCCAATACACCCACTACGGTGGATAGCGTCGATCTCAAAAAGTATGCAGGCACTTGGTATGAAATAGGTCGCTTACCGATGTATTTCCAGCGTAATTGTGCCAGCGATGTAACGGCCACCTATGTCGAAAAAACAGATGGTTCAGGTATTAAGGTTATTAATCAGTGCAAAGCTGAAGATGGTTCTGGTATTACTGCGGAAGGTATAGCCAAACCAGCTGACGCTACTGGCAGTAAGCTAAAAGTAACGTTTTTACCTTCATGGATTCGCTGGTTACCTGTAGGGCGTGCAGATTATTGGATATTAGCACGTGATGAAGACTATAAAACTGCGTTAGTCGGCGCACCTAATAAAAAATATTTATGGCTGCTGGCTCGTTCGCCAAATGTAAGTCAGGAAACCTATGCTAAATACCGTCAAATCGCCCAGCAACAGGGTTATGATTTAAAAGAATTTAAGCTAACCCCGCAGACCAATCAAACGGTCAGACTGGTTCCATAGAAGTCTAATAGCTATTGAAGGCTTTACAGCTGCTTAATAACAGTCAGTTAAAAAGCTTATATTTATCATGTTATAAGTAAGTATCAAGTCACTTCATAATTAAGTCGCTTTATAATAAGGCAGCATAATAGGCTGCCTTTACTTTGCTTATAAAGATCCTATCGCTATTAAATAGCTTATAAGTTAGACAGAATGGTTAGCACTAGCAAAATAAGGCGTTTTAAGCTAAAATCTAGCTTATCTAAATACTCTGACGATAATAACCGATGACAATAGTCGTCCGTTAGCCTAATAGAATTGTCGCTTAGACTATATATAACCGATTTATTGATCTTTCTTCATACTTTACTGATTCCCTAATACTGACCATAAGGATGTTTCTCGTGAGTAACGCTGATACCTTACGCCAATTACATCAAGACCACTTGAGCAACTACAACAATCAAGAGCAACAAGCCATTGAGTTAATGGGGCTATTGAATAAGCTTTATAACGAGCAAGATGTGCAAGTGACTTTGTTTGGTGATACGCTAGACACAAATTCAGTGGGCCAAATATTGGCACTGCATCAAAAAGTAGCGCTGCGTGACCAAGGCGCTAATGCTATCGATATCGCCGATACGTTAGCGATGGTTAAAGTTTTGGCAGAGAATAAAGATATTCAAGCAGTCCGTATTGATGTGGGTCAGCTGATTGCGAATGACAATGATTTACAAGCAGCGTTGCAGTCAATTGATAACACCAAAGGCGCTATCAATGGCGCAACTGATGTTGTGCTATACGGTTTTGGTCGTATCGGTCGTATCTTAACGCGTCTATTATTATCACAAGCGTCAAGCAGCAAAGGTATGCAGTTGAAAGCCATTGTCGTCCGTCCTGCGGCAGCTGGCGACTTAGCTAAGCGTGCGTCATTGCTAGAGCGTGATTCAATTCATGGTAGCTTTGCAGGTGGGGTGGTTGTCGATAATGAAAACAACGGTCTGATTATCAATGGCCGCTTCGTACAAATTATCTACGCCAACGATCCAAGTGATATCGACTATACGGCTTATGGTATCGACAATGCGTTAGTAATCGACAATACCGGTATCTGGAAAGATGAAGCTGGTCTTGGTAAGCATCTGCAATCTACAGGCGTGAAAAAAGTGTTGCTAACGGCTCCTGCTGGTGGTGAGATTAAAAACGTCGTTTATGGTGTGAATAATGACACCGTTGGTGATGATACTATCGTTAGCGCCGCAAGCTGTACCACTAATGCGATTACGCCAATGCTAAAAGTGTTGAACGATGAGTATGGTATCGAAAATGGTCATGTTGAAACGATTCATTCGTTTACTAATGATCAGAATCTGATTGATAATTATCATAAAGCCGATCGCCGTGGCCGCAGTGCGGTATTGAACATGGTTATTACTAGTACTGGTGCAGCCAAGGCCGTAGGTAAAGCATTACCAGAGCTGAGTGGTAAATTGACCGGTAATGCAATTCGTGTGCCAACGCCAAACGTTAGCTTAGCGATTTTGAACTTGAACCTTAAAACAGCGCCAGCTAGTGCTGATGCGCTAAATGAATTCATGCGTAAAGTATCCAATAGCAGTCAATGGCAAACACAGATTGCTTATACAGACTCTACAGAAGCGGTATCAACTGATTTTGTAGGCGATACTCATGTCGGTATCGTTGATGCACAAGCGACTATCCTTACTGACAATCATGCTATTGTTTATATTTGGTATGACAATGAAGTAGGCTATAGTACGCAAGTATTACGTTTAGCGACGCAAATGGCAGGCATCAGCTACACTCAGATTCCAGCATAAAACGTCTGCATCTATAAGCGCTACGGTAAGAACAGTTATGCCGCAGTAGGTTGTATCTTAGATAAGTCGGTATAATGTTAAATATAATACTTAAGCACCCGATAGTCCGATTGGTTATCGGGTGTTGTTGTCATAATAGACGCTAAGTGCGAACATAAAATTTGTTGCAATAATTTTGTCTGAACAATATAGCTAAAACCTAAAACGCAGTCGTTGGCTGTAACCAGTTTATAAACTGGATTGTAAATTAAGGAACGTAAGATGCGATTTATTGATGAAGCCGTCGTAACGGTAAAAGCAGGTGACGGTGGTAACGGAATCGCCAGTTTTCGCCGAGAAAAATATGTCCCGCGCGGTGGTCCTGATGGTGGTGATGGTGGTAAGGGCGGAGATATTTATGTCATTACAGAGGATAACACCAACACCCTAGTTGACTATCGTTATACACGTCGTCACGACGCCATGCGAGCTGAGAATGGTCATAGTAGAAACTGTTCAGGCAAGGGTTCTGATGATCTTTTTTTACCGGTGCCTATTGGTACTACAGTAGTTGATACCGAAACAGATGAAGTGTTGGGTGATTTGATTGAGATTGGTCAGACTTTACTCATTGCCAAAGGCGGTGATGGTGGTTTGGGTAATACCCATTTTAAAAGCTCTACCAACCAAGCGCCGCGTAAAGCCACTTCAGGTTTTGAAGGTGAGCTAAAAGTTCTTAAGTTTGAGCTAAAAGTAGTGGCTGATGTTGGCTTAATTGGTTTACCGAATGCAGGTAAATCGACCTTTATCCGCCAAGTCTCTGCTGCTAGACCAAAAGTTGCTGACTATCCATTTACTACCCTAGTGCCAAACTTGGGTGTGGTCGATATCGGTCGTCATCGCTCGTTTGTAATGGCTGATATTCCGGGTTTAATCGAAGGCGCCTCAGAAGGGGCTGGACTTGGTATTCGCTTCTTAAAGCATGTTGCTCGTACTCGCCGTCTGCTACACTTGGTTGATGTGAAGCCAATCGATGGCAGTGACCCAGTAGAAAATGCCCGTGTTATCTTAAATGAGCTTGAGCGCTTTTCGCCTGAACTGGCTAATTTACCGCAAATTTTAATATTGAATAAAATTGATCAGATTATTGATGAAGAAGAATTGAATGTGCTTTGTACGCATATCGTCGCCGAGCTTGGTTGGACAGGGGACGTATTCCGCACCTCAACCCTAATGGGTGAGGGTACTGATGCTGTTAAATATCATTTGATGAATGAGATTGAGCGTGAACGTGAGCGTGAAATTGAAGATCCTATCTTTGCTGAGGCACAAAAAGCACGCTTTGAGCGCTTAGAAGTAGAAGTGCGTCTCAATACTGAAGCACAGCGAGAAGCCTATCGTGCTGCTCGTAAAGCACAACGTGAAGGTACAGATTTAATCGACAATGACTTTGATGATCTCGATGATGATGAAGATGGCGTCGAAGTGGTTTATGCCCCTTAAGTTGATTGATGTTTGAATATATTTTTTGAATGAATCACCGTAATTAATTTACCCTAGCAACAGGAGTTTATATGGTAGTTGACATAGAGAACACGACCGAAGAAGCAAGGTTTGTTAAGCAAGCCCGCAACTTTGATATTCATCGCGTTATTGTCAAGATTGGCTCATCGTTATTAACCAATAATGGTCGAGGGCTTGATCGAACTGCCATTTACGAGTGGGCAAAGCAGATCGCTAAGCTCCATAAGCAAGGCGTTGAAGTACTGCTCGTATCTTCAGGTGCTGTTGCTGAAGGCGTGGTTCGCATGAATCTTGAGGAGCGTCCCAAAAAACTAGCGGCATTACAAGCCTGTGCTTCTATTGGCCAAATGGGTTTGATTGAAACGTGGTGGTCAGCATTGATTCAACACGGCATTCAAAGCTCGCAGTTATTGCTGACCCATGATGACTTGTCTAACCGCAGCCGTTATCTTAATACCACTGGTGCGCTGACGCAGTTATTAGAATGGCGCGTGCTACCGGTGATTAATGAAAACGATACCATCACCATTGATGAGATTAAATTTGGTGATAACGATACCTTAGGGGCAATGGCTGCGGCGATGGTTAATGCCGACTTGTACATTATCTTAACCGATCAAGAAGGTGTCTTTACTGACAACCCACGTCATAATCCTCATGCAAAAATGATCCGTCAAGAGCGTGCTATGGCTGATTATTTGTTTGATATCGCAGGTGATGGCGGCAAGCTTGGGCGCGGTGGTATGCTGACCAAAATTCGTGCAGGTCGGCTTGCAGCAATGGGTGGCTGTCCGACGGTGATCGTGAGTGGCGCTATCGATGATGTGATTACCCGTGTGGTATCAGGCGAAGCAGTTGGCACCTTGTTGACCACCAATGATCAAGATAAAATTATTGCGCGTAAACAGTGGTTGGCTGCGCATTTGCGTATGTCAGGCTCTTTAATTGTCGATGCCGGTGCAGCAAAAGCGGTGGTCGAGCATCAAAAAAGCTTGTTACCGGTTGGTGTGTCTGAAGTGCGTGGTGATTTTGATGAAGGCGATGTGGTTGAAATCGTCCATCAAGATACGGGCGAGCGTATAGCTGTTGGTCAAGTTAACTTCTCCTCTCGGGATGCTTGCCGTGTTGCTCGCGAGCGTACTGAGCAGTTCGATAGAATCCTTGGTAACAATGAAGAGCGCGTGGTCATGGTACACCGTGATAACTTAGCATTGACGATGTAAAAAACTTATTATTTATTAAGCTATAAATATTTTAATAATAAGCGCTTTAATATTCTTTCCTTTAACGTAATTTATCCAGTGTTGTATGCCTTTTTGTGACATACAGTGCTGTTTTGGAGATTTGTACATGAGTGCTTCAGACAATAATAATTCGCTCGAGCAGAACTTTGCGCCTTTAAAAAATGATAGATTGCTACGTGCGCTACGTTTTGAGCCGATCGATACCACGCCAGTTTGGATGATGCGCCAAGCCGGTCGCTATTTACCAGAGTATAAAGCGACCCGTGCTGAAGCGGGTGATTTTATGAGTCTGTGCAAAGACACCGCTCGTGCCACTGAAGTGACTTTGCAGCCTCTACGTCGTATGGATTTGGACGCAGCCATCTTATTTAGTGATATCTTGACCATTCCTGATGCAATGGGCTTGGGCTTATACTTCGAAGCTGGTGAAGGACCGAAGTTTAAACATCCTATCCGTCAGCAAGCAGATTTAGATAGATTGCCTGTGCTTGATGTCAATGACTCCCTTGATTATGTCATGCGTGCGGTGACCAGCATTCGTAAAGCGCTAAATGGACAAGTGCCGTTATTCGGTTTTTCTGGTAGTCCGTGGACACTGGCTACTTATATGATTGAGGGCGGCAGCTCAAAAGATTATCGTTATACCAAAGGCTTTTTATATAGTAATCCTGAGTTCTTACATCAGTTACTAGATAAGTTAGCGACGTCTGTCATTGATTATCTAGATGCACAAGTCGTGGCTGGCGCACAGATATTACAGATATTTGATAGCTGGGGCGGGGCGCTCGGTCATCGTCAGTTTATTGATTTCTCTCATGCGTATAATAAACGCATCGTCGCTGAGCTAAAGGTACGCCATCCCGACATACCAGTGGTATTATTCACCAAGGGCGGCGGATTATGGCTGGATATCCAAGCGGATAGCGAAGCTGATGCTTTGGGTTTAGACTGGACTATGCCGCTAGATCGTGCCCGTCAAGTATTGACCGAAAGTCAGCGTCAGTTGACTAAGCAGCATAAAAAGCTACAAAGTAGCAAAGCCATCCAAGGTAATTTAGATCCAGCTACCTTATATGGCTCACCTGCGACTATCCGTGCCGAAGTCAATGCGATGCTCGATAGTGCCTACGCTAATGGCGAAAAAACTGGCTATGTGGCAAACTTAGGTCATGGTATTACTCAGTGGGTCAATCCCGATAATGCCAAAGTATTTATCGATGCGGTACATGATTATAAAATTTAGAAAAAACTTTAAGAAGTAACGTAAAAAATAAAAGAAAAAGGAATATCTTATGATTTCAGCAGCGATTGTTGGTGGCACAGGTTATACGGGTATTGAGCTAATTCGCTTATTATCTGCTCATCCTGAGGTGTCTATTGATTTGCTAACATCACGTAGCGAAGCGGGCACTCGCGCTGATGAGATATTCCCAAGTTTACGCGGTATATCAGACATTGTTTTTAGTGATTTAGGTGATAATACGCTTGCGACATTACAAAAGTGCGATGTGGTGTTTTTTGCAACACCGCATGGTGTGGCGATGAAGCAAGCAGAAGCGCTGACTCAAGCAGGCGTAAAAGTGATTGATTTGGCAGCAGATTTTCGTTTGCAATCATTGGCGGATTTTGAACACTGGTATCAGCAAGCGCATGCTTGTCCTGAGATACTAAAAACAGCTGTTTATGGCTTACCTGAGATTAATCGTGACAAAATTGCGAATGCTTTGGTCGTTGGTAATCCTGGTTGCTATCCAACCACGGCTATCTTGGGCTTAAAACCTATTATAGATACACAAAATCAGCAGGCAAAACAGCTCATTGAGTCGCGTATCGTCATCGATGCAAAATCTGGCGTGTCTGGTGCGGGTCGCCAAGCAAGTATCGCGCTCAATTATGCTGAAACCACAGACAATTTTAAGGCTTATAGCGTTGAAGGTCATCGTCATTTGCCAGAGATTGAGCAGGGCGTTGCCCAGTTACTAGAGAGCCATTTTTCCCATCGTATTCGTTTTTTACCCCATCTTGTACCGATGATACGTGGGATGCTGAGCTCTATTCATATGGAGCTTACTGAGGCTGGTGCTGCCATTGATTGGCAACCAGTATTTGAGAAAAGCTATGTGTCAGAGCCGTTTATTGATGTGATGCCAAAAGGGTTGTATCCAGATACCCGCAGTGTGCGTGCTAGTAATAGGTTACGTATTGCTGTCCATCAAGACAATGAACGTGCTGAATTGACCGTTATTGTCGTTCAAGACAATTTGGTAAAAGGTGCAGCTGGACAAGCGGTACAAAATATGAATGTGATGTTTGGTTTCGATGAAACACAGGGTTTGAACTTTGCGCCTATCATTCCTTAACAGATGTTTATTTGTGCTCAAATCATTGCTATTTATGGTGCTAGGTATTGATTATAAATTCCGCTATAATAACTTGCCTTTCCTGTTAAGAGATACCGTCTAGATGCGTTTTAAGAGTGTACTATACTTTTGCTCACAGCCCGCACATACAATGTGCCAAGACTCTGTTTCTTATGATTTGGAGCGCAGTCCATATATCTCTTATGATAACCAAGATCATCCTATAAAAAACAATCCTATAAATAGCCAAAGCCTTGGTAATACACAACAAGGTGCTTCTACCGCGGTGTTGGCATTATTTGTGGTGGCGATATTGGTCACGGCGATCGTTGGATTATTATTTGGTCACAAAATTGGTTATCAGCGTGGTTATCATTCGATGCAAACTGAAACCAAGCAGGCGGTCATCACGGGTAAAGAGGCGACGCAAGAGCTTAAAGATTTGCGTATCAGTAATAAAATAGTGACCAATGAGGCTGCTACAGCCAAGCAAGAGTTAGAAATAAGTTTGGCGAACTTAAAAGAGTTACGCGAAAATCAGCAAGCGCTAACCGTTGAAAACAAACAAGTGGCGCAGCTGAACGACATCTATGCCGAGCTTCTTAGTGAAAAAGGTGGCATGCCTTTGCAGGTACTTGGCGCAAAGATTGAACCACTGCCTGAAAATGCTTTTGAATATGGCTTTGATGTCGGTATGCTCGCGAGTGACGGCAAAGCCAAACGTTTAAAGCCAACGCTGACATTGCTTAACGATGATGATTTCGTAGAAGTGCCATTAGACCCAGTCAGCTATACCATTGAAGGCGTTGCTCGTATACGTGGTCGCTTTACGATGCCATCAGGCTTTAAACCTTTACAAGCAAAGCTGAGCTTAAAAGCTGGTGGGCAGGAAGTCGAGCAGTTGTATGATTGGAAGCTTGGTGCTAAAGTTGATAGTATGCCATTATCACTTTTAGATTTACCAGAGGTTGATGAAAGCCCTATTGAACCTTAGGGTGGCGTTATAACTGATAGCCATTTGCACGAGCCTCGCAGGATTTTACTCATCTCTTTTAACCTTATTTTCTTCAGTTGTAAATACACTTATTCATTAAACCTACCTATGCATTTGTATTCTAATTATGATAAAACAAACGATATTACCAGCGACGCCAATCACTTTAGATTGGCATTTTCCTAGTATGCCCCTACATTGTGCTCAAGATGGTGAGCCAGAGGGTGAAACGTCGCCACAGGCTGATGTTTTGGTAGCAGAACCAGAAGTGGCCAAACCACCAATGTATGCCGTGGTGATGTATAACGACAATTATACCCCAATGGAGTTTGTCGTCCATATTTTGCAGTCCGAATTTCGCCATAGTATGGATTCAGCCGTCGAGATTATGCTGGCCATTCATAATACCAGTAAAGGTATCGCTGGGATTTATCCTAAAGATATTGCTGAAACTAAAGCCAAAAAAGTGAACAGCCTTGCCCATCGTGAAGGTTATCCGCTGCTGACTCAAATCGAGCCACATCAAGGCGAGTAGCTAGTTTTAGCTTAGCATAAGACCTTTTTTACTTCGAATTTTTCCATTTGTGACGATCAACCTTTAACCTTGTAGTATTTTTTAGAGTAAGTTCAATCAATCATTGACCCGCTTGCTCTAAAAACCTTGTTCTTTTCTAAATCCTACCAATTATTGCCTCCTAAGTTTGCGCCTACTTTCTTGTTATAGACTTGATTTCTACCTCATACCGCCCTATATATTAAAGTACACGCTTATTTATTAAAGCAAATGCTACCTTTGTTTACTTCGATATTTAAAGTTGCTGTCTAGAGTCTTTTATTAAAAATGCTGCGCCAACAACGGCTATTTAATACTCTTTTTCTTTATTGCTTCGTTTTTTAGTATGATGCCAATTTCACTCTGTCTTTGGGCTATCCAAATCGTTCCGTAGTTTTTATCGCTGTCAGATTAACAATATCCTTTATTGATAGCATCTTTTCAAAAAATGCTCGCAGGATACTTCGATACATTTTAGTATGTTTTATTAGATTGACTCTGCTTGAGTATCATGTTGAGATAAAGGGAAGTAAGAATAATATTCGAGTTATGGAAGTCGCCATTTAATAATCTCTCTTAATAATACTAATATCGCCCTTGAACAATCCATCTATCGCCCTGACTTACTTACTAACTCATTCATAACGCTATCAATTATAAAGATAGGCACAACCGTAGGAATTCCTTATGTTAAGTCGTCATCTTGAGGTTTCTTTGCGTTTAGCAATGACACTTGCGCGCCAAAAATCGCATGAGTATCTCACTGTTGAACATCTATTACTGGCACTATTAGAAAATACCCACGCTGCCAATACGTTGACGGCCTGTAATGCGAATGTCTCAGCATTGCGTAGCGAACTTGAAGCCTATATCAATAAGCACACACCAACAGTCGATGCCGATACGGAGCAATCACCGCAGCCGACTCAAAGCTTTGATCGTATCCTGCAACGTGCCATTTTCCATGTACAGTCTATTGGTGGTGGTCGTTTGGTTGAAGGGTCAGATATTTTGGTTTCTATGTTTTCAGAACATGATACTTATGCGGTTTATTTACTTAAAAAGCAGGGTATTAGCCGTCTTGAGCTGACCCAGTACTTATCGCATGGTCAAGATAAAGACGAGCCATCTGAGCCACGTGCTTCTATGACCGGAGAGCGCCGTAGCGCCTCAGAGAAAACCAGTAAAGATCCCTTGGTGGAATTTGCCAGTAACCTTAACCAGCGAGCAGCGGAAGGTAAGACCGACCCGCTCATTGGACGTGGTCCTGAGATTGAGCGGGCAGCGCAAGTACTTTGTCGCCGCCGCAAAAATAATCCATTGTTGGTCGGCGAGCCTGGTGTCGGTAAGACTTCTATCGCTGAGGGATTGGCATGGCTTATTATCAATGATAAAGCGCCAAAGCCACTGAATGGTTGTGTGATTTATAGCCTAGATATTGGTTCGTTGATCGCCGGTACTAAGTATCGCGGTGACTTTGAAAAACGTATGAAGTCGCTGCTTGATGCGCTTAAGAAAAAGCCTAATGCTATTTTGTTTATTGATGAGATTCATATGATTATTGGCGCAGGTTCGTCAATGAGCAGCAATATGGATGTGTCGAATTTGATTAAGCCGGCACTTGCCAATGGTGAACTGCGTTGTATTGGTTCAACAACCTTTACCGAGTATCGTCAGGTATTTGAAAAAGACCATGCATTATCACGTCGTTTTCAAAAAATTGATGTAAAAGAGCCAAGTGTGGATGATACCATCGATATTTTACGTGGCCTTAAACCGCGTTATGAAGAGTTCCATAACGTCGAATACACCGATGAAGCGTTGGTCACTGCAGTGAAATTATCAGCCAAACATATCCATGAGCGCTTTTTGCCAGATAAAGCAATCGATGTCATTGATGAGGCGGGAGCCTATAAGCGCTTAGGTATCGTAGCTGATGCAGATGATATCGAGGCAGAAGAAAGCTTTATCGCCAATTTAGAGCAAGACTTTGATGCGCAAATTGACGCTGATGATGAAGGTATTGATAGCGATATTGATAACCTTGACAGTGAAGCTACTAATGAGATGCAAGATGAAGCTAATCTTGCAAAAGAAAATGATCGGGCGAAATCTGCTGAGCATAAAAAAGCAAAAGCTAAGCGCTCACCGATAAAAATCGATGTGGCAGATATTGAAGCTATTGTTGCTAAGCTTGCACGTATTCCACCCAAGTCAGTGTCCAGTGATGATAAGAGTATTCTTCAGCATTTAGATCGTGATCTCAAGCACTTAGTATTTGGGCAAGATGAAGCTATTGCGACCCTTGCTGATGCGATTAAACTATCGCGTGCCGGTCTAAAAGCACCAGATAAGCCAATTGGTTCATTCATGTTTGCCGGACCGACAGGGGTTGGTAAAACAGAAGTATCACGTCAGCTGGCTAAATTGCTGGGCGTTGAGCTAGTACGCTTTGATATGTCAGAGTATATGGAATCGCATGCCGCCTCACGTTTGATTGGTGCGCCGCCAGGCTATGTGGGTTATGATCAAGGCGGTCTGTTAACCGAAAAAATCAATCAGCATCCGCATTGCGTATTGTTGTTTGATGAGATAGAAAAAGCGCATCCAGATGTCTTCAACTTGTTATTACAAGTGATGGATCACGGTACACTGACGGATAATAACGGTCGGGTTGCTATCTTTAAGCAAGTCATTGTTATTATGACCACCAACGTTGGTGCTGATAGTATTAGCCGCTCTTCTATGGGCTTTACCCAGCAAGACCATAGCCGTGATAATACTGAATCGCTCAAACGCGTCTTTACTCCTGAGTTCCGCAATCGTTTGGATGCGATCATTCAATTCAACCCGTTAGATACGTCAGTAGTGGTATCAGTGGTCGATAAGTTCTTGGTTGAGCTACAAGTACAGCTTGATGATAAGCAAGTCACTTTAGAGATTGATGATGAAGTACGTGATTACTTAGCTGATAAAGGCTATGATCGCCTAATGGGCGCACGTCCGATGCAGCGTCTGATTCAAGATGAGATCAAAAAACCATTGGCAGGTATGATTTTATTTGGTGATTTGGTTAACGGCGGGGTAGTACATTTGACCTTAGAGCCAGAAGTATCAGAGGGTGATACTGTAAAGCTTGATAAGTCTTCAGATAAAGGTTCGGCAGACAGTCGCATAATTTTGACAGTCGTCGAAACCCATGAGCCACACCCAGACTCTGAGTCATTAGCCAGCTAAGTTTCTATCATTAATATTCTAAGAACGGTTACCCTGTTATCGCGGTAGCCGTTTTTTTATTGCTATTATTTATCAGACACTCAACTCCATATTTTGCTAGTATCAACTTTAAGGTGAGTCATACGATATAATCGTAAATATTTTATCTATCCTATAACAAATAAAACAGGCGCTATTATGGAATTATTCGACGTACAGCCGACAAAAACAGCCGCGCAAAAGCAAGCAATTTTAGACAATGTGCGCTTACCAGAAGATTGGAAAAATGCGTTGGCAGAAGAATTAACCTCTGACAATATGGATAATCTACGTGCCTTTTTAAAGGATGCTTATCAAGCAGATGAGAGTGTTTATCCACCAGCACCGCTAATGTTTAATGCTTTTAATTTGACACCTTTATCTCAGGTGAAAGTCGTCATCTTAGGGCAAGACCCTTATCATCGTCCAGGACAAGCAATGGGGCTGTCTTTTTCTGTACCTAAAGCCATTCCGAAACCCCCGTCATTGAATAACTTACTCAAAGAGATGGCAGATGATATCGGTACCAGTTATTCAGCGCATGGTGATTTAAGTTACTGGGCACAGCAAGGTGTGCTATTGCTTAACAGCTCTTTGACTGTGAGAGAAGGCGAGCCAAACAGTCATCAAAATAAAGGCTGGGAGCAGTTTACCGATGCTGTAATTGATGTGATTAATGAGCAAACAGAGCATACGGTATTTATTTTGTGGGGTAGTAAAGCCCAGAAAAAAGGTAAATATATCAATACGGAAAAACATCTTATTTTAACGGCTGTACATCCATCGCCACTGGCTGCTAACCGTGGTGGTTTTTTTGGTTCTAAGCCATTTTCAAAGACCAATGATTATTTGGTACAGTATGGTCAAAAACCTATTGACTGGCAGTTACCACAATAAATGACTAATTTTCTAGACATCAATTTATCGCCTTATCAGTTAATAAATAGCCCGTTTATGAAGGTTAATACGCTAATAGGTGAGCAGATTAAAACGGTTATATTTTGGTCGGTTGAAGATGTTCAATGGATGCAACAAGCGCTTAAACTTGCTAAAACAGGCGCTGAGCATGGGGAGGTGCCAGTAGGAGCGATACTGGTACATAACCAGCAAATGATTGGTCAAGGATTTAATGAACCTATCGGACGCCATGATGCGACTGCTCATGCTGAGATTGTAGCGTTAAGAGCAGCTTGTGCGCGCTTAAAGAATTATCGCTTGCCGCTGCAGACAACTTTATATGTCACCTTAGAGCCATGTACCATGTGTGTGGGTGCGCTGATCCATGCGCGTGTAGCTAGGCTAGTATATGCGGCAAGTGAGCCAAGGGCAGGTATGGTCGGTAGTCAAATAAACTTACCGATGCAGCCTTTTTATAATCATCACATTCAAGTTCATAGAGGTTTATGTAGTGAGCATAGCAGTCAAATGCTCAAAACGTTTTTTCGTGAGCGCCGAAAATTAGCAAAAAGCAAAGGCAGTATAATCAATTAACAAGATAATATTCTTGCCGCTAGTGATAGGGAGGTTTGTTTGCTATAATATTGCCCTATTTGCTTGCTAATAGATTGTTTGACTTACAAGCATTTGATAAATAAGTAAAAACTGCTTTGTTTATTGCTCTATAAGCAATGCCGACCATTAAGTGAGTGTTATGACTGTTTCTATCTCTGATGCTAACGATAATAGTGGAATGCCGTCATTACGCTATCCTGTTATCTGTATTGATGGGCCAAGTGGCGCAGGGAAAGGTACAGTTACGTGGCGCTTAGCACAAGCATTGGGTTATCAGCTGCTTGACTCGGGTGCGTTATATCGTATCGTCGGACTCAAAGCCTTTGAAGCTGGATTGATTATTGCGGATGCCAGCCAAGCCATTGATGAGATGGCTGTCTTAACGTTAACGGAAAGCTTAGAGATTGCTTTTGTACCTAACAATGATTCAGGACGTGTCGATATTGTTGTGAATGGCGAGGCAGTAGGTGAGCAAGTTCGTAACGAGACAATTGGCGGTTATGCATCGCTGATTGCGGTATTTCCAAGCGTTCGCCAAGCATTGTTAAAGCTGCAGCAAGATATGGCAACTCGTTCAGGATTGGTTGCTGATGGTCGTGATATGGGTACAGTCGTGTTCCCAGACGCTGACGTTAAAGTATTTTTAACCGCAAGTGCTGAAGCGCGTGCCGAGCGCCGTGTAGCGCAACTATTGAATGCTGGTCAAGCAGCAGATTTCGAAGCGATTTTAGCGACGATTAAAGCACGTGATGATCGTGACGAAAATCGTACGACTGCACCATCAAAGCCTGCAGAAGATGCGCTAGTACTAGACAGCTCCAACTTAGACGCTGATGCGGTTTATGAGCTAATTAAGAGACATTGTCAGGATAAAGGTATTTGCTTTAATAAGTAATAAAAACAACATAGTAAGTACTAAAAGGTTTCCTATGGGTTTCATTTTAGTATAAAATTACAGTAGTAAAAATTGATAGTCTTTAGAGCGTTATAAAAAATACTGTTTACAAGAATATCAATTAAAAATATAAAGCATTTTAATATAAGACAGTTGTTGTTAGTGAGTTCGCTAAATAATTCGCTTATTACCAACAAACGTTTTTTTATATGACTGTATAAGATATAAAACCAGTATTCTCGTTTTATGCAATCATACATTTGATCCGTACTGTGCTGGACAGGATACGGCTATACAAAGGTAGACATAATGGAATCATTTGCTGAACTATTTGAAGCGAGCATCGAAGAAACAGGTCTGGATATCGAGCGTGGCTCGGTTATCACCGGTACTGTTGTGGCCATCGATAACGACTGGATCACTGTTGATACTGGTCTGAAATCTGAAGGTATCGTCGCTCGTGAAGAGTTTTTAAGCGAAGAAGGCGAACTCGAAGTTGAAGTTGGCGATAGTGTCGATGTTGTGGTTGAAGCGGTTGATAACGGTATGGGTCAAACCTTACTGTCACGTGAAAAAGCCAAACGCGTTGAGACTTGGAATTTCCTTGAAAAAATCTCTGATAATGATGAGATTGTAAAAGGTATTATTTCTAGCAAAGTAAAAGGCGGCTTTACCGTAGATATCGGTTCAGTACGCGCGTTCTTACCAGGTTCTTTAGTAGATGTACGTCCTATCCGTGATACGACGCATCTAGAAGGCAAAGAGTTAGAATTTAAAGTTATCAAACTTGATCAAAAACGTAACAACGTTGTGGTTAGTCGCCGTGCCGTTATGGAAGCTGAAAACTCAGCTGAGCGCGAAGAGCTATTGAACAAGCTTGAAGAAGGTATCGAGATCGAAGGTATCGTTAAGAACCTAACTGATTACGGTGCGTTCGTTGATCTTGGTGGTATTGATGGTCTATTGCACATCACTGACATGGCATGGCGCCGTATCAAGCATCCATCTGAAGTAGTTGAAGTTGGTCAAGACCTAAAAGTTAAAGTATTGAAGTTTGACCGTGAACGCAACCGCGTTAGCCTAGGTCTAAAACAACTTGGTACTGATCCTTGGGATAACGTTGGTGGTACATACCCAGTGGGTAGCGTTGTTAAAGCTCGCGTAACCAACTTGACTGATTATGGTTGTTTCGCTGAAATCTCTGAGGGTATCGAAGGTCTAGTACACGTATCAGAGATGGATCATACCAACAAAAACATTCATCCATCAAAAGTTGTCCAAGTGGGTGATGAAGTTGAAGTAATGATTCTTGATATCGATGAAGAACGTCGTCGTATCAGCTTAGGTATCAAACAAACTCTAGCCAATCCATGGGATGAGTTTGATAAGAAACATGAGCGCGGTGATAAAATCACTGGTACGATCAAGTCAATCACTGACTTCGGTATCTTTATCGGTCTAGATGGCGGTATTGATGGTCTAGTTCACTTATCAGACATTTCTTGGAATGAAACTGGTGAAGATGCTATCCGTAACTACAACAAAGGCGACACCGTTGAAGCAATGGTATTGTCTGTAGATTCAGAAGCCAACCGTATCAGCCTAGGCGTGAAACAACTAACTTCAGATCCATTTAACGAATACCTAGTCAACAATGACCGCGGTGCTATTGTTAATGGTAAAGTGAAAGAAGTAGACGCTAAAGGTGCTACTATCGAACTTGCTGATGAAGTTGAAGCGTATCTACGTGCCTCTGAGATTCAACGTGACCGCGTTGAAGATGCCACTAAGCATCTAGCTGTTGGTGATGATGTTGAAGCGAAAATCATCAGTGTTGATCGCAAAACACGTAACATCAGCCTGTCAATCAAAGCAAAAGACGAAGCTGAAGAGCGTCAAGCGATTAAAGAGCTAAGCAGCACTAGCACGACTAGTACTACTGCCGGTTCTGATGCCCAACCAAAAACTATTGGTGACTTGATCAAAGAACAAATGCAGTAAGCGATATACTGTTGATTGTATTATAATATAAAAAGAAAGCGACTCCGGTCGCTTTTTTTGCGATTAAATTTTGGTATTCATAATAATGTATGAGGATTTCTTTTAAATGGGGAAACTCTTATTTCCATTTACATCAATATCCGCTATCATTTGCAACATTGAGTAACGAAATGTGAACCTAAAATCAAATCATAATATATGAACAGTTAAATCAATATTTATTAACAATGATTTGATAATTTATAGGGTCTTGGCTTACAGTCATCTTATCCATTAATCAACAAGGCAAGCGTGATAATGCAGCAACCAATTAACAAGTCCGAATTTATTAGTAATCTGAGTGCAAATTGTGACAATATGACGGATATTATCGTCGATGACGCAGTACGCGAAATATTAAATTTGATGACTCATACTTTAGCCAATGATGGTCGAGTAGAGGTGCGCGGCTTTGGTAGTTTTTGTCTCCACCATCGTCGGGCACGTATGGGGCGCAATCCTAAAACAGGCGAAAGCGTACCAGTACCTGCCAAAGCAATTCCACATTTTAAGCCTGGTAAAGCACTACGTGAAGCGGTCAATGCTAGAGTTGCAAGCGGTCAGTAAAGTAACTGAGATTTGGGAAGATTAAAATATTTTACCACTAGAGTATGACTCTATTTTTATTGAGATAGAATACTGGGCAACATATAAACGTAATCAGCAAGTAGTATGACCAATTTTTTTGTTAAACTGTTTGTATTATTAAAAACTTAAGGATACGTCTAATGCGCTTTTTATTGTTCGTGTTACTGTTTTTGAGCTTTGCTTATTCGCTTGGTTTGGTATTGGCAAACAATACTGACGTTGGGGTAAATTTACTGTTTTCACAAGCACCTACGATGAATTTAGGGTTGCTACTGATACTTTGTCTCATGCTTGGTATCGTGATTGGTATCTTATTAGCGTTGCTTATCTTTCGTGTCCTACAAAACAAGTGGGAAATCTCGCGTCTACAAAAAGCGAATGCCAACCTGCAAGAGCAGATAACACAAGCCAATATCGTTATTGATCGCCAAGCCAATTCTCCAACAGTAGAAGAAGCAGTCTATGGTGCAACTGCTGTCAATGTACAAGATGCGACAGCAGACCATTTGGACGAAGGTACAAGCTTAACCAAGCAAAAGCGAGATTATTGATTGATTAAATGATGTGTTTTTGCTGATAATTTTTATACGTAATTTGATAAATCTGACATAAAGTGCCATAACTATGAATAATGCAATCAATTCTCCAGTCATCGTCGCATTAGACAACATGACGAAAGATGCCTCTCTTGCGCTAGCTGACCAATTAGATCCGGCATTATGTCGATTAAAAGTAGGTAAAGAGCTGTTTACTCGCTGTGGTCCTGAGATAGTCAAGGCGTTACATCAGCGTCATTTTGAAGTGTTTTTAGACTTAAAATTCCATGATATTCCTAATACTACCGCACAGGCAGTATTGGCTGCCGCTGAGCTTGGCGTATGGATGGTTAATGTCCATGCAAGCGCTGGCTTAGAAGCAATGTCATTGGCAAAACAACGTTTATTAGACGGCAATTTTGAGACACTATTGATTGCAGTCACCGTTCTGACTTCCATGGACAACGAGGCGCTTATTCAAACGGGTGTCACTGACGGCTTGGATACACAAGTGAGCCGATTGGCACAATTGACCAAGCAGGCTGGTCTTGATGGCGTGGTTTGCTCAGCACGGGAAGCAAAAACGCTTAAAGCCTTATGTGGTCATGATTTCAAACTGATTACCCCTGGTATTCGTCTGTTAGATGACAATACAGACGATCAAAAACGTATTTGTACACCGAAACAAGCGTTAAGTGATGGCTCTGATTACTTGGTGATTGGGCGCTCAATTACCCAAGCCACAGATCCTGCTACTAAACTGCAAAAGATTCTCCAAAGTATTTAGTAATAGATTTCACAATTGAATAAAAAGTAAGGTTTTTGAGATAAAGTTATTTAAAAAGACAGCCTAAACCGCTGTCTTTTTACTTTTTGCCAGTCGGTAAAAAGGTGCTAAACTAATTAGATTTATGCTCATACCAACTCCAAAAAAGTATGACTGGCTGTTCAAACTTGCTCAGTCTACTAGAGGTAGTTTTTACACTCGCTTTTGGAAATCACATTATTGATAATATTGGATCATATGAAATTACAGATTTTGAGTGACTTACATATTGACAGTTATGCTCGTCAGTCGCATCCGATGGGACACATCCCTAAAACTAACGCAGATTTGGTGCTAGTAGCGGGAGACACCGCAAATAGCGATAGTGGTATGCTATGGCTACAAGAGCAAGCAGCGCGTTTACAAGTGCCTCTAATCACTATCGCGGGCAACCATGAATACTTCAATGAAGATGTGCTGCATTTTGATAAAAAGTTAGCCACTTGGGATAACTATAATATGAAGTCGAAGCAAGGCGTTCGATTTCTGCAATGTCAGCATATCGATATTGGTGATATGCGTATCTTAGGTTGTACGCTATGGACGGACTATCAATATCAAGCCAACGAAGATACCATGGCGGCGGCTTCACGTTTTATGCGTGACTACAAACAGATTTATGCAGGTAGCGAGCTATTTTCACCTGAAGTATCGATGCAAATCCATGCGGTACAACGGCAATGGCTCCAGCAAGCACTAATAACCGCTAAAGACTTGGGTAAAAAAACCGTGGTGATGAGTCATCATAGTATCAGCCCACTATCAGTGTCTGAGAAATATGCCAACCTACCGAGCAATGCTGCTTTTGTCAGTGATTTGTCTGGATGGATGCACGAAGATTGGGCACCGACACTATGGATACATGGACATACGCACGAAGCCTTCGATTACCGTATTGGTAATACGCGGGTGATTGTGAATCCAAGAGCTTACCCTAATGAGGTCAGTAGTACGGCGTTAGCGTTCGCATGGGACAAAGTGGTCGATATCGATTAGAGAGGGTTTAATAGTGATAAAAAATTTCTGCTATTAGCAGAATCGAGTTTCCGATACTGACCACACTTCTCTGACCATATTTCTCCGAGCACACCTAGTTATAGTAATGGTAGCTTATATTGCAACTGGCTTTGTATTTTGTTCATTCTTGTCAAAAAATCTGCTACGCTTGCTACCATGAGCAAAAATACTAATGATACTTTGTCGAAACTATCCGCTGAGACGCTTGCGAGTCACACTCCAAGTGCGCCAGCGCCTTCACACCTACCTGATAGTATGATTTCTTCGGTCAGCTTGTTGCCTAAAGATAAGCGACTGATCTTATTTACCAGACACTCTCTACGCGAGCGCTCTGATGGTAATGGCTTTGCCAGTTATCAGCTACCACTAACACCCAAAGGCCGCGTATTAGCAAAGTCTTGGGGTCGTTGGTTGTCAGGGCATCTGCCATATTCACTCGATGTCGATAGCATTTCAAGTCCGATTGGTCGCTGTATCGATACCGCGCAGTTGATGCAAGAAGGGGCAGGGCTTCGCCGAGATATCTCGCACCAGTCATTATTGGTTGAGCCTGGTAGCCTAGTGACTGAACCTGACATTGCCAATCCAATATTTAAAGAAATTGGCGTCCTAAACTTTATCAACCGATTCTTACAGGGCAATCTTGAAGGTACCAAAAACGCCTATCAAGGTGGTCTCGATATTTTATCGCTTTTTTATCAAAATCAGCCGCAGCATGGGCATCTTATGCTGGCCGTCAGTCATGATACCTTGCTATCTGCATTTTTAGCGGTGATGTTCGATGTGGTAGAGATTGATTGGAACGACTGGCCAAAAATGATGGAGGGGGTATTTTTGTGGTTTGATGACAAACCGTTTGAGCAAGCAAGTGCGCATTTTGTCTGGCGCGGCGAAGTTTATGTGCGCCCGATCCATACCTTGTTAGATGGCTATCGCGCTGCAGGATTCCATCCAAGCAAACTGTTATTACCACCAGAAGTAAAATGGACATAAATACTTTTTGTTATGAATTGAATGTTTTTACACAGGCATAAAAAAACCTTGCCCCAGTATTAGAACCAGTGACAAGGTTTTAGTCATCATGCTATAAAGCGCGATGCGGTCTAAACGTTATAAATCTTAAGCTTGTAAGCCTTTGATTGTTTTGTTTAGGCGGCTCTTACGACGAGCAGCTTTATTCTTATGAATAATACCTTTGTCAGCCATACGATCAAGAACCGGTACCGCTTTTTTGTAAGCTTCGGTAGCCGCGTCATAATCTTTAGCTGCGATAGCCGCATCAACACGTTTCAAATAAGTACGAACCATAGAGCGTTGTGACGCAGAGTTCTGACGACGTTTGGTGTTTTGACGGGCGCGTTTACGAGCTTGTGCAGTATTAGCCACGCGAATCTCCTTGATAAAGACAGATAATAATATGAATGTGGATTACAGTAATAGGTTTAACCATCATCGGTGACGAGCAGCCGTCTCGTCAAACATGATGTCGATGTCTAATATTAAACTATCTAATACCAATAGATCACCGCAAGCGCCATGGCTGTTTGGAATAATTAAACAGCGTTGACGTGTAAAGCCGGTTATCTTAGCAAATTATCACGCTTAGAACAATATATTTGATGATTAATGCTTAAAGAAGTTACGCTGTTGTATGGATGATTGGTTTTTTTGGGTATTTATTCGAGGTCTATTAAGGCGTTCTTCATGATTATTGGCTTAATAAACTCCGTAGCTGATAAAATCTCTTACAATAAATGCTGCATAATAACCTCAGTTATCCATTAATTTAGGTATGATACTAAGGTGAAAAGCTTTGGAGATGGTCTTTCAAGCATCACATTTTCCATCATCATAAATCTTCCCACACTATATAAATGGACAGGATATGCAGCGAAAAGCAATTGTAATTGGTGCGACAGGACTGGTAGGGCAGCATCTTGTTAAGCAGCTTAGTGAGCTTTATGACACGTTAATTGTGATTGCACGGCGTCCGCCACGCTACATTAATGCCAGCATGCGCTTTTATCAGGTCAATGATTTTGACAACCTAGCTGAAATATTCGCCAGCGTTGGCGTTGACCGAAAGACCGATGCTTTTAGCTGCCTTGGCACCACAAAAAAGCAGGCTGGTAGTGATGAAGCCTTTCGAAAAGTAGACTATCATTATAATGTAACGTTTGCTACGCTTTGCCAAGATAAAGGCGTTGAAAACTTCTTTTTATTATCTTCAATGAATGCTGATATCAATAGTCGTTTTTTGTACAATCGGGTAAAAGCTGAAACTGAGCAATCTATTATAAGGTTAGATTTTGCGCAGTTGGTTGTTTTTCGTCCTTCATTATTACTTGGCAAACATAAAGGTCGGCCACTTGAAAGTATCGGTCAAAAGGCCTTTCAGTTTATCTCACCTTTTGTGTCAGAGTCATTATCACTGCACCCTATTTCTGCTAAGCGTGTCGCTAGTGCCATGGCGATGAGCGCGCATGATATCTATGAGCGTAGTAAATATCGCGCTGAACCTATAGTCAAAACGGTTGATATCATCGAAAACAAGCAGATGCTTGCGATGACTCGAGTAAAACATTAAGCTGTAAATGCCCTTTCATTTTATGATGGATTTGAAATATTAAATAGCCTAAGTGTTCTAATGAAGTGATAAATAAAAATAATTTAACCATTAAAGACAAGGAGTCTGACCATGCCAGAATCAGCAACGATGAATAGAGAAAATTTTGTGACTTGTGATTTATTAGATGCCAACCCTGAATCACAGGTGTGTTTGCCCAATATCGAAGGCAAGTCTTTTTATAGTTTTGGCGGCAAGGACAGGTTTTGCGGTGAAATTGTGACGGTAAAATGCTTTGAAGATAATAGCCGCGTCAAATCACTGCTCAACAGCGATGGTAAAGATCAAAGTGGTGGCGGTAAAGTATTAGTCGTCGATGGTGGTGGTTCGATGCGTTGCGCGCTGTTAGGCGATATGATTGCTCAGTCAGCGATAGATAATAATTGGGCTGGAGTAGTGGTCTATGGTTGTGTCCGTGACGTTGATGATATGGCACAGATGGAGCTTGGGGTAATGGCGCTTGGCTGTATCCCGCGTAAGTCAAATCGCCGCGATGAAGGACAGACTGACATTGAAATTAGTTTTGGTGACCTAACTTTGAACTCTGGTATGTTCATCTACGCAGATAATAATGGCATTATCGCTAGTGATAAACCGCTAATATCACAATAGCTTTTTATGTCATAGCTTTTTGTTGAAATTTGAAGTTTACTAAGCACTTAAAAACTAAGATAAACACATATTAAAAATCTCAGCTTCTAAGCTGGGATTTTTGTGTTTAATGAGTCCTTTTAGGACTAAAAGCCTGTTTCTTATGTGTTTATTGGTTATTTTATTCTGAGTAACTACTAGAGTGACAAACCGTTACGGCATAAATTTTGGTAATTGCTTAAATGTTCGTATAATAGCCTTCTGACTTTTAACTTTGATCCTATTCTTTATGCCTATCACTGCTTTGACTGACGCCTTTGACCCCATTAACCAGCAGTTATTCCCTATCCAGAACGCTCAGCGGCGTTGGCTAGCACCTGTGCATGGTGCAGTCAGTAGTTTATGGCTGGCAAGTTTGGTTCAGGCTCCGATATGGAATGTTGCTGACCGCCTCAAAGTCGTGGTGACACGCGACCAAAATCAGCTCAATCAAATAGAGACGGAATTGGCGTTTTGCGGGGTCGATGCCTATGTATTTCCCGATTGGGAGACACTGACGTATGATGAGCTGTCACCGCATCAAGACATCGTGAGCGAGCGCATTAACCTGCTGACGGATATGCCAACCTCAGGAGTGCTGCTAATCTCGGTACAGGCATTGATGCATCGAGTGGCACCGCCAAGTTGGCTGATCGGCCAGCATTTTGATTTGAGTGTTGGTGATCAATTCGATATCAGCACCCAGCGTGAACTACTTGCAAAAGCAGGTTACCGAGCGGTTGAAAATGTCTTTGAGCCGGGTGAATTTGCCGTACGTGGTAGTATCATCGATATCTTTGCGATGGGTCAGCCGTTTCCGCTACGTTTGGACTTATTCGATGACGAAATTGAAACCATTCGGTTTTTTAATCCGCAGACCCAGCGTACTTTGACCGTTGATGATCTTAAAGCAATGATGAGTGGTAATGATAGTAGCATGGGCAAGGAATCACTGTCGCTACTGCACAAACTACCGGATATCTCAAAGCCCATTGAGCAGTTCCAAATACTACCAGCGAAAGAGTTTCCACTCGACGAAGGACGCGAGACTTTTCGGACCAATTTTGCCGCGATGTTTCCTAATGCCAGTAGCCGTAAGTTTGAGCTGCATAAAGATGTGATGGCAGGTATTGCTAGCAGTGGACTTGAGTATTACCAGCCGCTATTTTTTGATTTAAAGGCTTGGGAGTCAGAAAGTAGTTTATTCTCCTATTTACCAGATGATGCACTGTTTATTACTGATGAATTGATTAATGAGAAACAGGTGGATTATTGGTCACAAATCCAGCGCCGCTATGAAGAGCGTCGTCATGATATTGATAAGCCCATTGTCGCACCTGAGTTGCTGTATTTATTATCCAATACCCTCAATGAGCATCTCAATCGTTATCCACGCATTATTCTGAGTGCGCGTAATGAGCTGGCAACGATGACCGATGTGGCGGCTATTGATGAAGATGGCGTAACACCAAATCCAGCATTAATCTCTACTTCCACCTCGACTAAGCAACAAGGCTTGGTAACACTTACCGCTCTAGCACCGCCGCAGTTATCAGTGAATCATCAAAAAGCAGAACCTTTGACTGAGCTGTTAGATTTTTTAGCCATACAAGCGCAAACGTCGACACCGGTATTGGTGGTCGCTGAAACTGCGGGTCGCCGCGAGATTCTCATTGAGCTGTTTAAAGGTAAAATTGATATCAAAGCCTATGACAGCTTTGAAGAGTTTTTAGCAGCAGATAAAACAAGGGTTTTTAAAGATAACAAGTTGCCACAGGTAGGTTTAACCGTTGCGCCCATTGAGCGTGGCGTTTATGTGCCTGAGCGCTTGGTGCTGATTAGTGAGACGCAGCTATTTGGTCGGCAAGTATTGCAAACGCGCCGTCGCCGCCAAAGTGGTGTGTCAGAAGAGTTCTTGGTTAAAAGCGTTACTGAAATAACCGAAGGCAGCCCAGTTGTTCATATCGAGCATGGTATTGGTCGTTATCATGGACTGATTACCTTGGACGTTGGCGACGGTGAGCAAGAGTTTATTCACTTAAAATATGCCGATGATGCCAGCATTTATGTGCCAGTAGCCAATTTGCAAATGATTAATCGCTACAGTGGCGGTGACCCAGCACTCGCGCCACTGCACAAAATTGGTAGCGGGAAATGGGACAAGGCTAAGCAAAAAGCATTGGAGCAAATCCATGATGTCGCGGCTGAGCTCCTTAATATGCAAGCACGGCGCGAAGCCAAAGTCGGTATTCATTTCAAAATAGATATCTCGCAATATGAGCTATTTGCCAGTCAGTTTGCCTTTGAAGAAACCCCTGACCAAGCTAATGCTATCCATGCGGTCATGGAAGATATGAAGCAGAACCAACCGATGGATCGTCTCATCTGCGGGGACGTTGGTTTTGGTAAAACAGAAGTAGCGATGCGCGCCGCTTTCATTGCGGTCAGTGCGGGCTACCAAGTAGCGATATTAGTGCCGACGACATTGCTAGCAGGTCAGCATGAAGATAATTTCCGCGATCGCTTTGCTGATTGGCCAATACGTATCGAAACACTATCGCGCTTTGGCGGTAAAAAACATCAAGAAACTGTTCTGACAGATCTTGCAGATGGCAAGGTTGATATCGTTATCGGTACGCATAAACTATTACAACCGGATGTGAAGTTTTCTAATTTAGGCTTGATGATTGTCGATGAAGAACACCGCTTTGGTGTGCGTCATAAGGAGCGTATCAAGGCCATTCAGACCGATGTAGATAGTATGTCGATGACGGCGACGCCAATTCCTAGAACGCTTAATATGGCGTTATCTGGTATGCGCGATATGTCGATTATTGCTACGCCACCCGCACGTCGCCTCGCGATTAAAACCTTTGTCATGCAAAAGACAGAAGCACTGATGAAAGAAGCTATTTTGCGTGAGCTATTGCGTGGTGGGCAGGTATATCTATTACATAATGATGTCGCCAGTATTGAGCGTATGGCAGAGACGATTCGGGAGCTGGTTCCTGAAGCACGGGTAGGGGTTGCGCATGGACAGATGCAAGAGCGCCAACTCGAACAAGTGATGCAGCAGTTTTATCATAAAAAATTCAACGTGCTGATTTGTTCGACGATTATTGAAACGGGCATTGATGTACCGAATGCCAATACTATCATTATTGAGCGCGCTGACAAGTTTGGTCTTGCTCAGTTGCATCAGTTACGTGGTCGCGTTGGTCGTAGTCATCATCAAGCTTATTGCTACCTGCTAGTACCCTCTATTAAAGGTCTTAAAGGTGATGCTAAGCGCCGGTTGCATGCTATTGAGCGCGCTAACACACTGGGTGCAGGTTTTATGCTGGCTAGTGAGGATTTAGAGATTCGCGGAGCCGGTGAGATACTGGGCAAGCAGCAAAGTGGTAATATGCAAGCGATTGGTTTTAGCTTATATATGGATATGCTTGAGCGTGCTACTAAGGCGATCAAAGCTGGTAAAGAGCCCGATTTGAATACACCATTGTCGCTGACCAGTGAAATTAATCTACATAGCTCGGCGTTGATACCGGAAGAGTATTTGCATGATGTGCATCAGCGTTTGTTATTTTATAAACGTATTAGTAATGCTGATGATAAAGAAGCGCTGACCGATATCCGCACTGAGATGATTGATCGCTTTGGTATATTGCCGAATCAAACCAAGCAGCTATTTGCCATTCATGGACTGCGTATACAAGCAGAACCGCTGAAGATTAATAAAATTGATGCCAATAGTAATAGTATGACGTTAGAGTTTGCGCCTGATACACCGGTCGATGCCTTAGCCATTATTAAGCTGATTCAAGCAAATGGTCAGCACTATCGTATGAACGGGGCGTCTGGTATTCGTTATCAGAATGCAGATAAACTGGCAACACCGCAACAGCGCGTTACGGTTATCCAAGAGCTATTACGCTATTTTAGCGAGCATATGGTGGCAGAGTCGGCGTAGATTGGTTGGATAATAACGGCATGTCAGGGATACAAGCTAAGTAGGTTAGCTAGGTAACGCAAAGCCAATGGCTTATGTCGCTATTTTATCGGCTGGATAACTGATAAAATAGCGACACTATATTTTTAACCCCTGATTTTTAGCTTATTGCATTTTACTTTTTTATTTCCTTTTACTTAAGCTCCATAACAAGAGAACCGTCATTATGTTCCAACTTCATCATAAACTTGCTGCCGATAGTTTTTTAGTGGGTGATTTTCCATTATCTACCTGCCGTTTAATCAATGATTGTCAGTTCCCTTGGTTGATATTAGTGCCGCGTGTATCAGGTATCAAAGAATTGTATGAGTTATCTGAGGCTGACCAAACGCAGTTTTTGCGTGAATCGAGCTGGTTATCAAGCCAACTTGCCAAGACTTTTCAAGCAGATAAAATGAATGTAGCAGCGCTCGGTAATCAAGTACCACAATTGCATTTTCATCATATCGTTCGTTATCAAAACGATATGCAATGGCCAAATCCAGTATGGGGCGTGCCTGCTGTTCCTTATAGCAAAGAGGTATTGGCACAGATGCAGCAGACTTTAATGATGGCACTACGTGGTCATCATCAAATGCCATTTGATTGGCAAATGTAATAAAGTCTTAATTGACGGTCTCTAATACTCTTCTTTAAATGCGACCTACCAAAAAAGCCAGATATTTATTATTTGGCTTTTTTTGTCTTTGTTTTAGGTATTAGGTGTCACAATTTCTATTTAGATTAGTTTTAAAGCAAGATGAATGATAAGTGGTATGCTTTCGGTTATGAGTGACATAGGTGCTATGGCAATAAAGAGGTATAATATACAGATTTAGTAACTACTTATATAATCAACTTTTTATAAACACACTTTCATTCTTCTTCATTCTTCTTCATTCTTCTTGATACTTCTGATGGTTTTCTAGTTTAAGCGAATATCGACCATGGCATTTTTAGATATATTAAGCCCAAAAAAATCTATACAAGGTAAGGATGCCTATCGATTTGACTATCCGGAAGTCTTTGTTTTAATACTAAGCGTTATTCTGCTTGCCGTGCATTTTGACTTCAGTCCAACTTCGATGGCGCTTCTCGTCGTTGTCTGCCTACCTAGTCTCATGATCCTAATTTATAACTACCGCCGCCAAACAAGTTTTTGGACGTCTAATATCGTTATTATTTTATTATCTGTGGTCATTGGCTCAATACAGTTTTGTTCTATAATTTCACTGAGTTTGGCGGCGCTAATAGGGCTGCGTGTTATTATTAGTAGCCCCGAAAATCATCTAAAGCTGATAGCGGTATCAGTAGTCACCGTCATTATTTTTTATTATGTTAGCGTCACTTTAAGTATCAATGAAATAGATTGTCATGAAGACTGGATAACCTCCGTCATATTATTGGCAACTATCATTGTAATCTTGTGTCATTTTCGTCGCGTATATCATGATTATATTCATTACGAAGGCCGTGCTCAGCAAGCGACTGAGCGATTAAACACCATGGTTTCCGTTATTAATAAATTAACACGTTTTGTACCACCGCAAATCTGGGAACCTATTGTAAAAGCAGACGTCCCCGTGAGTGTCTCTAATAAGCGGGCTAAGCTGACGATTATGTTCTCAGATATCGTCGGTTTTACGGAACTGTCTGATAGCTTAAGCGCTGATAATTTGGCTGATATCTTAAATACCTATATGCACTGTATGACTTTAATTGCCAATAAACATGGTGCAGTATTAGATAAGTTCATCGGCGATGGTATGGTGTGCTTTTTTGGTGAGCCAGATAGCCGTGGCCCACGTCAAGACGCATTAGACTGTGTCGCTATGGCAATAGATATGCGCCGTGAGATGCGCACCTTAAGGCAGAAATGGCGGCTTATGGGCTTTGAAGGCTTGTATATACGTATTGGCATTACCACGGGCTATTGCCATGTCGGTAACTTTGGTAGTAATAATCGTCTCAGCTATACGCTCATTGGCAAAGAAGCCAACCTTGCCTCAAGACTTGAAGCAGTCGCTGGTAAGAGTGAGATATTTATTAGTGAGCGTACCCATGACTATATCTCTCATGATTACGACTGTGAATATGCTGGATCTTTTCAGTTAAAAGGCTTTGATAGTAAAGTAAGCGCCTGGCAAGTACTCGACCCAGATGCGAATAAAGGTAAGTTGTCGAAATGGGTGGATCATACACTACCGGGTTTTAACCTCCACCTGAATTTTAGAGACATGCAAGATAACGATTATCAAGATATTCGAAATCGCTTAAATATTGCGCTTGAGCGTATTGAGCAAGAAGAGAAGTCGATTACGCTTGAGATTACTAAAGCGAGTAAGCAGGAAAGTCAACGTCATAAGTAAGTGAAGGCTGATAACATCATTATAGGTAACCATCTTTTATTTTGAATTGACCACATGGGCTTAGAGAATATAGTTTTTGAGCATTAAAAATAGAAAAAAGCCAGTTATTAATAATAACTGGCTTTTTTCATATAACGTTATCTTCTTAATATATCAAACCATCTCGCTAACGACGCTCATAGGTAAGTTATTATTATTTAGTGGTTTTCTTTGGCATGGTTTAACGTGTATTTAGGAATCTCAATAGTTAAATCTTCATCATCAAGCATCACCTGACAGGATAATCGTGAGTCAGGCTCTAAGCCCCAAGCGCGATCGAGTAAATCAGCTTCGATATCATCCATCTCATCCAAGCTATTAAAACCTTTACGGACCACGACATGACAAGTAGTACAAGCTTTTGACATCTCGCAAGCATGTTCAATCTTGATACCTTTTTCGAGCAGTGCTTTACATAAGTTTTCGCCTGCTTCTAATTCGACTTCAATGCCTTCAGGGCAAATTTCATGATGGGGTAGTATAGTAATTTTTGGCATAAGGTATTTGTCCAGTGCTAATCAATTTAAAATAAAATCTAAAAATATAAGAGGTGAGCTCAATATAATTGCTAAGCTTCTTCCTAAACATGTCTGTTACCAGTCTTTTGCACTAGTGCCTGCCATACTAGTTTTGACGCTCTGATTCATAATAAGAGCGGCAAAGGCATCGCTATGCGGTTTGAGTGCGAGCTTTTTTGCATCAATCACAGTTAAATCATCTGTACAAAGTGCAGCTTGTAAGTCTTGCATAGTTTGCGCTAAAGACTGCTTAGCTTCTTCTGCAAGTAAGGAGCCAAAATCGATCAGTGCCGATTGCAGTGCTAGTATTTCACGTTCCGCTTCGACCTTGGTTTCAATCAATGAACGGGCATTTTTATCTTCTTCAGCGTATTTAAAGCCTGCAATCAGCAACTGCTCTTTTTGCTCATCAGACAGTCCATAAGAGGGCACAATCTCAATTTTACTTTCTGTTTTGGTCGTCGTTTCTTGTGCACTCACTGTCAGCTGCCCATTAGCGTCAATACTAAAAGTCACTTCAATACGAGCAAATCCAGCTTTCATGGGCGGAATACCATAAAGCTCAAAGCGTCCAAGTGAGCGGCAGTTATCTACTGTCTCACGCTCGCCTTGCACCACATGAATCACCATGCCCGTTTGACCATCTTGATAAGTGGTAAAGATTTGGCGTTTTTTGACAGGAATAGGCGTATTACGCGGTATAAGGACTTCAACCAGACCGCCCATGGTCTCAAGACCGAGCGATAGCGGCGTTACATCCAATAGCAATAGATTGTTATCGCTATCACCGTTGACCAATTGATGCGCTGTCTGTGCTGCGCCTAAGGCAACCACTTCATCTGGATTGAGACGGCAAAGCGGCTGCTTGGCAAAAAACTCCGTAACGACTTGCTGAACCGCAGGCATGCGTGTAGAGCCACCAACCAAAATAACTTCATCTAAGTCTGTCTTAGAAAGTTTAGCGTCACGTAATACTTGTTCACAGACGCTCAATGTGCGGCTATTTACTGGTGCTGCGATAGTGAGTAAATCTTTACGGCGCAAGACACCTTGATAAGATTGCTCATTGACGATGATGTCAATATCAACTTGCTCAACGTCAGTCAATGCTTGCTTATACGCTTTGGCTTGTTGGGCAAGTATCGATTTATCATGAAGGCTCACATCTTTAGGGTCGATATGTAATTTTTTGATGAGCCAATTGGTTAAGAGGCGATCAATATCGTCGCCACCGAGCGCACTATTACCACCCGTTGCTAATACTTCAAAGACGCCATCATTCAGTTTTAAAATAGACACATCAAAAGTACCGCCGCCTAAATCATAGATTAGATAATGGCTTTCGCTATCAATGCCGGTAGGCTGGTCAAGCCCATAAGCTACAGCGGCAGCGGTAGGCTCATTTAATAGACGCAGTACATTGATACCCGCCGCTTGAGCTGCATCTTTAGTCGCTTGGCGTTGCGCTTCATCAAAATAAGCGGGCACAGTAATAACAGCACCTTGTATGCTCTCGTCAGGCAATGCGTTAGCAGCACGCTGTTGAAGTGCTGCTAAAATACGCGCTGAAACCTCAACGGGAGATACTTCTCCTTGGGCGGTAACAAACGCTGGCATCGCATCTTTGTCACCACTTAACTCATAAGGGTGTGAGAATTTGATATCTGCTTGACTACGACCCATAAAGCGCTTAGCCGAGATGATCGTATTTTTTGGATCATCTGCTAGATGAGAGAGTGCTTCGTACCCAACCAGTGGCTTGCCTGTGCTTGGATAATAAACCACGGAAGGCAATAAGGTATCAGTCGTTGTGCTTGCTTGCAAAACTTGCGCCTTACCTGAACGCACTACAGCGACCAATGAGCGCGTCGTACCAAGGTCAATTCCTAAACCAAAACGATGTTGGTGAGGCCGAGTACTTTGATTGGGTTCAGCAATTTGCAATAAGGACATAAGACAACTCAAAGATAAAATGAATAAGTGAAATGGAACAAATACAACATGCAGGCTACTATTATTTAACCACTGCATTTTTTCTATCAAATATCAGCACGATATAAATATTCTAATGTAGAAATCAGCAGTTAAGGGTATTTAAAGTAAGTGATTATACGGGATAGTTGGTACTATTTTAACCATCGGTTTTAAATAAGTAGTCATTCACTGTGTTGGTAACTGTTTTTAAATTAAAGTGCTTCTATAATAATCAGATACTTCTATAAAAAGTCATTAGGCATAAGAAAACCACTATGCATATTTGAAGTTGGACTAAGTCAGTTGTAATTAAAAATGATGGCGGTCAAAACAAAGAGTTTAAACATATAAATCATCATCATCTAAATGCTGAGTAGTTGCGACCTCATCAAGCCCAATAGTGATATCTGCATTCAATTTGACTAAAAACTTCAGTTTTTGGGTCGCATCAATTGCCGCTTGCCAGTCTTGGTTTTGGTAAGCATTATTAAAACGTGCAGACTGCTTAGCTAGGCGTTCTGTAATCTGTGGGTGTAGCTGCTGCAGCGCTGATATATCTTTATCGCCAATGGCATCGTCTAAATCAATACGCATTTGCATGGCATCTTCTAAAAAGTCCAAATCTGCGATGGAATGCTCTACATTTTGCGCTTGACCTGCCATATCTAACAGGTAGCTGGCGCGGCTATCAGGCGCACTGAGCGTCTGATAGGCTTGATTAATAAGTGCCGACGCTTGCTCAGACTGCTGCGTTGCTTTTGCATTATCTGCCACATTTTTTGCGACATTATCAGGATGATAGTGTTTTTGCAGGAGACGTAGACGTTGATCAAGGCTGTCTTGAATGATGTCAAATTGTACAGGCTGCTCAAATAGGGCAAAGAAGTTGTCAAACTGTGCTTCTGGAGTATTGTCTGTCATATCATATGCCTTCATTTTTATTTATTATTTTGAGGACTTCTATCTTATTCAATAAAAAATCTTACACCGTAAAGGATTCACCGCAGCCACATTCGCCTTTTTGATTGGGATTGGTGAATTTAAAGCCTTCGTTTAGACCTTCTTTTTCATAATCCATCAACAAGCCATCTAAATATACCAAGCTTTTAGGGTCGATAAAAATGCTAACGTCACGACTTTCATAGCGCGTGTCATTTTCATCAGGCGTATCGACAAACTCTAAAACATAAGCCAAACCCGAACAACCTGCTGTACGGATACCGACTCGAATACCTTCACCTTTACCGCGATTGTCCAAAAAATCTCGAACATGCTGAGCGGCGCGTTCTGTCATTTCAATCATGCCAACTCCTATTGACTATCAATAATAGAGATAAAAAATCTGAATAAATACTTTATATAAGTTGGCAAAAATAAAGCGCTTGCCAAGATAATTCGAATAAACCGTTTAAAATAAATAAAAGGTGACAATTACATAAGCGTCATTGTCACCTCCTTGGCGTTAGCCGCTTTTTGGCAGCGTGCGCTTTGATACAAAGAGCAAGTTGCTAAACAATATATATTAAGCTGCTTACACATATACTCAATATAGCTGGTCGTTTTGACTACGACTAGGCTTCAGCCGCCGCATGCTTGCCTTTATAGTCGCTAATAGCGGCTTTGATGGCATCTTCTGCAAGGACAGAGCAATGCACTTTTACTGGTGGTAATGCTAGTTCTTCAGCAATGTGACTGTTCTTAATTTCGCCAGCTTGGTCTAAGCTTTTGCCTTTTAACCACTCAGTGACAAGTGAGCTTGAAGCAATTGCTGAGCCGCAGCCATAGGTTTTAAAGCGTGCATCTTCAATGATACCATTATCATCAACTTGAATTTGTAGACGCATCACATCGCCACAGGCTGGGGCACCGACCATACCGGTACCAACGTTTTTGGCATTTTTATCAAGATTGCCAACGTTGCGTGGGTTTTCGTAATGATCAATAACTTGGTCACTATAGGCCATGGGATTTTCTCCTAGTTAGATGATGAGCAGTATCTTAGATTAGTAACTTACTAACTTTTAATGTCTACTTACTCATCGATAATTGGGGTCAAACACTAAGTTTATAATTGTTTGATTGATCGTCTAATGGCTATATTTAATAACCATATCGTTATTTTACTATTAAATAAATCTTAATGCTCAGACCACTCTACTGAGTCTAAATCAACGCCTTCTTGATACATATCCCAAAGTGGCGATAGGGCACGTAATTTGTCAACGGCTTGATGCATCTGGGTGATAACTGTATCAATATCTTCTTCAGTCGTATAACGACCGAAGCTAAAGCGAATCGAGCTATGTGCCAACTCGTCTGGGCGACCGATAGCCCGCAATACATATGATGGCTCAAGCGTCGCTGACGTACAGGCTGAACCTGATGATACGGCTAAGTCTTTTAGCGACATCATGAGCGATTCGCCTTCAACAAAGTTAAAGCTGATATTTACAATATTAGGAACGCTGTTTTCTAAATCACCGTTTAGATAAATCTCTTCAATATCTTGTAAACCATCCCACAGCTTTTGGCGTAATTTTGCAGCGTGATCGTGGTCTTCTTGATAACGCTCATTGGCTAAGGCAAAGGCTGCACCAAGACCGACGATTTGATGGGTAGGCAAGGTACCTGAACGCATGCCGCGCTCATGACCACCGCCATGTTGCTCTGCTTTTAGACGAATACGTGGCTTACGGCTGACAAATAGTGCACCAATACCTTTAGGACCGTATGCTTTATGACCTGAGAAGCTCATTAAGTCTATTTTCATCTCTTCAAGGTTGATAAGCACCTTGCCAACAGACTGCGCGCCATCAACATGGAAGATAACACCCGCTTCACGAGTGATTTCGCCAATAGCAGCAACATCCGTAATCGTACCAAGCTCGTTATTGACCATCATGAGTGATACTAAAATCGTATCTTCACGTAATGCGGCTTTCACTTGCTCTGGTAAGATCATGCCAGTGCTTGGCTGTGGTTCAAGATAAGTAATCTCGAAACCTTCTTGCTCAAGCTCGCGGCAAGTATCTAGTACCGCTTTATGCTCAATTTTACTGGTAATAATATGCTTACCACGAGACTGATAAAAATGTGCGGCGCCTTTAATGGCTAAGTTATCAGATTCTGTTGCACCAGAAGTAAAGACGATTTCGCGTGGATCCGCATGGATGACGTCAGCAACTTGCCCACGTGCCGTTTCAACTGCTTCTTCAGCTTGCCAGCCATAGCCATGCGAGCGTGATGCTGGGTTACCAAAGATGCCGTCTACCGTCAGATACTCGCTCATCTTGGCAGCGACTGACTTAGCAACTGGCGTAGTGGCGGCATAATCTAAGTATATAAGTTTGTTATGTTGGCTCATGCTGGGTTTGCCTCGCTGGTCGATAAAGTAATAGTATTGATGTCTTTTATAGAAATATCTTTCGAAGAAAATGTGTGCTGGCGGTCTGACACTGACTGCACGTGCTCCATATCTAACAATTGCGCCAATGTTATATTTTTCAAGTACTGCTCAACATGATTGGATAAGGCACACCACAAATCATGAGTGAGGCACATTGTACCACTTTGACAGTCGCCGCGTCCTTCACACTGCATCGCGTTAACCGATTCATCGACAGCAGAGATGATACTCATCACATCTATCTGATCAAGTGGTTTGGCTAAATGATAGCCGCCTGCCGCCCCGCGAATACTCGTGACTAAACCACGCTTACGTAGTTTTGAAAATAACTGTTCGAGATAAGATATCGATATCGATTGTCGCTTAGCAATATCAGATAAAGATACAGCACTCTCTTGTTGGCTAGTTTGCAGTGCCAAATCTAGCAAAGCGGTAACGGCGTATCTGCCTCGAGTAGTCAAACGCATGTGTTATCTCCAAACCTTTTAATGATAAGTTTATTTAACAACGATCTTAGTCTCGTCGTATTATTAAAAGCTAGCTATTTGAAGTAGCTGTTAAAAACACATCATTTATGTGCAATAAGCAAACTTCTAATAAAAATCATCTATCGACTAAGTGGTGTTTTATCGTTATTAAACAACAGATGGTTTACCCGATGTGTGCAACGATAAGGTAATTATACTCAATCCCGAGTAATTTAGTCAAGATTAAAGTGTGGTTGAATGGTTAGTCATACTTATTACGATGATTGATAAAAACAATGGTAAGAAAACGACCGGTAAAAGAAGGAGAAGAGATATCAGAAAATGTGATTTTCAAAGGCGTATGAGATACTTATAATCATTGTCTGATTTACTGCTTATATTTTAAAGCTTAGCAGGATGAAAAAAACAATGACAAAACAAGTAAGCGAAAAAAAGCGCTTAATATTTCTGAATCATATTAAACGCTATTAAAGCCCATTACTTACTCTCAAAGGTTTATATATAACATTGCTTAATAAGCGTTAGTTCATCACAAACAATGCGATGATAGCTGCAATAGCGATGACAGTAGCGACTATCGTTGTAATAATAAAGGTCTTTTGCTTACTTTGTAATTCTTTGACAGTCGTTTCAAGCTCACGGTTTTTAATGGTTAAGGTAGTGATTTGGGTTTGCTGTTCTTTAATCCGCAGCTTATAGCTCTCTTTTTTATCCGCCTTTTCAGCGTCAGAAGGCTTGGGCTTGCTTTTGCCGCCCTTAATCTTTTTAATCAAACCTTGAATCAGGCTACCTAGGCCAAGTTGCATGATAAATTGCTTTACCAGCTGTACTTGCACAGATTCACCGCGCATTTGTAGCTTCTCAGTCGTTTCGCTATCGTGAGTAGTGATGGCATTAATCACTTGAATGCTATAAGCGTTGATGACGACGTCAGGCTCGCTACGCCCGATAGGGAGTCTGTCATCCAATAACACGCCTTTGGTACTGAAGGTGGCGAATACCTCCACATGCGGTAGATATAATCTAAGGGCGACGACAGTACCTTGCTTGGCAAGCGGATAAGCGGCTTTACGGAGTTCTGGATCTAAACGTAACAGCAGGGTCAGCGCCGATTCGATAAACACCAAAATGACATTAAGAAAAGAGTGAGACAACGTAGAACGCTTCATGTAAATAATCCGTTGTTATTGTTCAAGTTAAAGATAAAAGGACAAGCAAGGATCAAAAACGACCCAAAATGTACAATGAGATTTCGCTTATAGTACCGTCTTTATAATAAAAAGTAACGCTAGTTTCTGTCAGTGGCTAAATTATTACCTGACAATTATTCCTCTAATTAAAGCATTAGGATTAGGCGATATCCACACTTGAGCCATACTTGCTAATTTGTATTCAAAGATAAAATAGATGAAAATCACTACATTAGGGTTTTATACACCAGAATATAAAATAGCGATCTTGTCACGAAACTGCAGAATGTTTAAGTAACATTGGGTGTTAAATACGTAGTAAGGTGCACAAATATATGTAAAATCGCTTGCGCTCCTTATGCAGCCTTGATATAAAGACGTTAACAAAGCGAAACCTGTTTATGCGTGAGTCAGGTGGTTTTTATTGCTTAAGTACTCTGAGAGCGATACAATACTTGGCGTGAGCGTTTTTTACCCCCTAAAACTTGAAGGAAATTTTATGAATAAGTCAGAATTAATTGATAGCATCGCTGAAAAAAGTGGTCTAAATAAAACTCAAGCTGGTGATGCTTTGAATGCTGTTATGGAAAGCGTGGGCGAAGCTCTAGAAGCTGGCGATAGCATCTCACTTGTTGGTTTTGGTACTTTCAGTGTAAAAGACCGTAAGGCTCGCACTGGCCGTAACCCTAAGACTGGTGAAGAGCTGAGCATTCCAGCTAGCAAAGTACCAAGCTTTAAAGCTGGTAAAAACTTAAAAGAGCGCTTGAACTAAGCCATTCTATTGATAAACATGCGCAGTTGACGACGTGATACACGAATAAAAACAGCGTTTGTTAGCAGTGACACAATAGAAATTCACTTATGGTTTAACTTATAAGCTAAGCTATAAATGAAGCAGCAAAAAAGCACCTAGATATTAGGTGCTTTTTTTAGTGCTATAGTTTGTATTATATCGTGTGAATATTTTGAGTCTGCATTAAAAATCACGTATCATAGGGCGCGCGATAGAGATGTTGATCAAATAAAGGCGATGTTATTCATCTTGAGCGACAATAATAAAATGCACCCTTTCTTATTTTTACCATTTTCTTACCATTGCCAGCTTGTAGAGCGTTGATATTATTAATAGTATTACAATGGTCTTTCATCAATATAGGTTAATAAAGCAGAGATAACTATGGATAAATTGCGCGATTTCTTAAAAAGCTGGCCAGGTCGCATTTTATTGATTTTATGCCTATCGCCGCTCGCTCTATTGGGTGTCGAAAGCTACTTTGGAGGTGGGGTTGATCCCAACCAAATCGCTCAGGTAGGTGATGCTAGTGTGGGACTATCAGAGTACCAGACTGCTGTAAATAACCGTCGTACCGAGCTTTTAGAGCAAGTTGATGATGCCAGTCTATTAAATGAAGATGTGCTACACGAACAGGTGTTAAAAGGTCTTATCGATCGCACCTTGTTAGAGCAGCAGGCTGGTAAACTTGGTATGACCGTTTCTGACGACACTATTAATCGTCTCTTGCGCCAAGAAGAAATCTTTAAAGATGAAAACGGTGAGTTTTCAAACGATCAGTTTGCAAGCTTTTTGCGTCAGCGTAATATGACCAAAGACCAGCTGTTTACAGAGTTTCGTAATCAGCTAAGCCTTGATCAGCTCAACGCCAGCATTGTTGGTACAGCGGCATACCCTATGCAAGCGGTCAGTCAACTGATTGACTTACAGCTAGAATCGCGCAATATTTGGCTACATCGTTTTAACTGGCAAGATTATGTCGGTCAAGTTAAATTAAGCAAAAATGACATACAAGCCTATTATGATGCCAATAAAGACACGCTAAAAAGTGCGGCAGTGGTAGATTTAGCCTATCTACAGCTTAGCCCTCAAACTATCCAAGTTAATGAGGTCACGACAGAAGATTTGCAGCAGCAATATGCCGCTTATAAACAGAGTCTTGCTGTCGTCGATGAGCGTAAAATTAGCCAGATTTTATTGACAGGTAATGATGCCAAGGCTCGAGCAGATAAAGTTAAAGCCCGTCTTGCTAAAGGAGAGTCTTTTACCAAGCTTGCTAAAACAGAATCAGATGACCCATCAGGGGAAACTGGCGGTGATATAGGGCTCTTTAATCCATCAGTATTTGGCAATGATGCGGCAGCGGTTGAAAAAGCGCTAGAAGGCTTAAGCGTAGGTGATGTCAGCGCACCTGTTAAGACCAGCTTTGGCTATCAGATATTTACGGTAACTGAAGATAATGGTAGCAAAATACCAAGTTTAGAAAGTATGCGTGAAGAGTTGACGGCGAAAGCAAAAGAATACAAACGTCAGGAAATTTATGCTGATAAAGTGACCGCTATTAATGATTTAGCGGCAGATGGTTTCAGTATTGAAGATATCGCTCAGCAAGAAAATGTGCCATTAAAACGTCTCAAAGATTACCGTAAAGAAAACAATAAATCTGTCCTATCGCAACCAGCGGTGATAAAACAAGCGTTTGACGAGTTTACCATTCAAGACCAAGCCGTCACAGCAGGTATTGAGGTTAGTAATGGTACGGTATGGATACAACCAAGTAATTATCGTCCTACTAAAACATTGTCTTTATCAGCGGCTACGCCAAGAATCACCCAAATATTACGTCAGCAAAAAGCCACCGCACTTGCGCTAAAAGACGCTAAAAAATTAGCAGCTGGTATTAAAACCACTGCCGATATCGGTAAACAGCCTGTTAAATTCCAAGCGTTAGGCAGTGTCAACCGTCAAACCACGCAATTGACAGAAAAAGAGCGTGGCTTAGCGTTTAGTCAGCAAGCAGCAGATAATGGTGTCGTGGCAATTGCTAGCGAGACGGAAATGGGTGCAACATTATTGGTTGGTGACCGTATAAAAACAGAGCAACAGTCACCGCTATCTGATGCGCAAAGAGCGCAAACAGCAGCCATTATTCGTGATAATTTAGGTCAGGATCAGCTACAAGACTATTTAGATTATCTACGTTTGGTGTATAAAGTTGAGATGAATGAAGCCAATATGGCTAATGCTCAAGGACGCTAAAATACATATGAAGCGCTTCATCAACGCTTTGTTCTAATAGCTCAATCAAACCATAAACATAAAAAAGCCACTGTCGCTATTTAAATAGCGATACAGTGGCTTTTTTAATGAAGGCAATTTTGAGTTTAAAAGCTCTTTATTTAATGTAAGCGTCTTTAAATAATACTGTGCCTTGAGAGCAGATCAATGGCGGAAATGACGCATACCGGTGAATACCATCGCAATGCCATGTTCATTTGCCGCGGCAATGGTTTCGTCATCACGCATAGAGCCGCCCGGCTGGATGATAGCAGCAATCCCTACTTCGGCTGCATTATCAATACCATCACGGAAAGGGAAGAAGGCATCAGATGCCATAACCGCACCTTCTGTCGCCAGTCCAGCGTGCTCGGCTTTAATCGCTGCGATACGTGCTGAGTTGACGCGACTCATTTGACCTGCGCCTACACCAATGGTGCGCTGACCTTTTGCATATACGATAGCGTTAGATTTCACATACTTAGCGACGTTCCAGCTAAATAGTAGATCGGCAATCTGTGCTTCAGTCGGCTGCACGTCAGTGACAATCTTTAAATCATTAGCAGTAATCAAGCCCAAATCTTGCTCTTGGACCAGTAGACCACCATTCACACGCTTATAGTCGAGCTGGCTTTCGCGCTGCTCAGGTAACGGTAAATCGCCGCATACTAGGACACGTACATTTTTCTTCGTTGCAGTCGCTTCAAGTACGCCATCTTCAATACTTGGTGCGATGATGACTTCGACAAATTGATTGTCAATAATGGCTTTCGCTGCTGCCACGGTTAGTGGACGATTGAAGGCAATAATGCCGCCAAAAGAAGATTCAGGGTCGGTACTAAAGGCAGTACGATAAGCGGCTACTTGATCGTTATCTACCGCGACGCCGCAAGGATTGGCATGCTTAACAATGACGCAAACAGGTGTGCTAAATGCTTTTGCGCACTCAAGCGCTGCATCGGTATCAGCAATATTGTTATAAGACAATGCTTTGCCTTGTAATTGCTGAGCCGTTGCAATCGAAGCTTGCTTGCTTTTTGAAGACTGATTTTCGACATAAAAAGCCGCATTTTGATGTGGGTTTTCACCGTAGCGCAGGTCTTGCACTTTTTCAAGCTGGACGTTGAAAGTACGTGAAAAGTTTTCTGGCTCTTGGTTTTCATTGACACGGCTGCCCAAGAAATTTGCAATCATACCGTCGTATTGGGCAGTATGCTCAAAAGCTTTAACGGCTAAATCATAGCGTAAGGCAGTGGTGAGTTCAATGTTATTACCTAAGGCATCAAGTACTCGCGTATAATCTGCTGGATCAGTTACAATACCAACATGCGCGTGGTTTTTTGCCGCCGAACGTACCATAGTAGGACCGCCAATATCGATATTTTCGATGGCATCATTCATGGTTACATCAGCACGAGCAATGGTTTCTGCAAACGGATAGAGGTTTACGACGACTAAATCAATGCGTTCAATCGCGTGCTCACTCATCACGGCATCATCTTTGCCACGGCGCCCTAGAATGCCACCATGAATCTTAGGATGTAGCGTTTTGACCCGACCATCCATCATCTCAGGAAAACCCGTGTAATCTGATACCTCGGTGACGGCGACATTATGCTCTGTGAGCAAACGGTAAGTACCGCCGGTCGACAATAAACCAAAACCTGCTTTAATCAGACCTTGAGCGAACTCAACGATATTAGATTTATCGGAGACCGACAGTAGTGCAAGTGGGGTTTTACTCATAAAAAAAGTTCCATAAAAAAAGCCTGACGTAAACGTCTGGCAAGGTAATAATGACAATCAGTGCAGAGCATATCGCGATTGATAAGATCATAAACTATAAACTGCCATACATAATGAATATCAGTTAGGGTAGATGAGCGTGTCATGCAGATGGTTGGCAATACCAATTAAAAGTAAGAGTTGGTACTACATTAAACCATAAGTTTTGAGCTTCTTGCGTAGTGTACCGCGATTGAGCCCCAAAATTTGCGCACACTTGGTTTGATTGCCTCGGCTCTTTTCAAGCACAACAGATAACAGCGGCTGTTCTATTTCTTTTAAAATAAGCTCATATAAGTCGGTTGGTATCTCATCACCTAACATCGCAAAGTATTGTCGCACAACGCGCTCAACATGCACTCGTAAAGGTTCATGTATGTGACTTGTGCTCTCTAAAGAAGGCTTTACATCGTGATTTGAGCGATGGTAGTCCTCTTTATAATAATCAGTAGGATTCTCAGCGCTTTTGTGAGAATGACTGGCATTATACTGTACATGGGGTGCCATAAGATAATGTCCTTGAGATTAAAGAGTAAAACCATGAGGCGTTCGAGTGCTATTATATCAAAGTCATAGCGCATAATATCAACAGATTGGGCGCCATCATAGCGATCGTAGCAACGATGCTGTTGATTGTTATTGATTTAAAGCAATTACCATAAATATTATCGGCATTCAGCCGTTTTAATAAATAGGGCTGATGTCGACTTTATTAATTTGAGCATTGGCTACTGGTACCGTAAAGAGTAGTTGCCTACGACTTTCAGCCCCTAATTGACTTTGTGTGCTTAATAAATACTCATTTGGCGCTGCAATAAATTCGCCAATAAGTGCATTTGCACTATAAACACTAACTTTAATATGAGGGTACAGCTGCGCTTGTGGGCTTTGGTTATTCAAAGTGACGCTGACATCGCTAAATGTATTTGCGGCCTTAATCTGGCTGGGTTGGTGCTTAACATTGCTCATCGTCAATGCCGTTAAATCAGCACTAGGTAGGCTACAAGCAGCGATTGAGCATATTGCCTGTAGGCGTTCAGCATACGCAGGATTTTTAACCAAGTTATCTAAGTTGAAAATAACATACTGAGCAAAAAGTAGCAGGGTTAATACTAGACAGCCGAATAGCCATAATAATGAGGCAATAGAACGTCGCGCTGGCGTTGGCGAAAACTTATCTTGTGTTTGCATTTTTTTAGCATGGGCGGCGTTGCTACTGTCTTCTTCTTTGAAAGAAACGCCCATACTCAAAAGTAACTGTGATAAGTCAGTTTCATTTTTTAGCGCATCTTCGTTTTGATTTTGCTCTTTGAGCAGTTTTTCAAGCCACGATTCATCGGCATTATCATTGATATTAGCATGAATGTCATTAGACGCTGCGGAGCTCAGAGCTATTTGCGCTGATGATGGGGCGTCTCTTAACGAGGCAGTCGCTGATGATGTTGTATTTAATATAGTAGCGGATGAATATGGATTTTTATCTAATTTCGCAGAAGGTTTTTTTTGCAGTGTGTCGTTTGTGGTAGTGGCATGGTTGGAATCGGTATTTTGAGTTAGCCAAGCATTCATACTATCTAGTGAGTCGTATTCTAACTCTTCATCGTCATCTGCTTCAATATCCATATCATCATGAATCATATCATCATGAATTAAGGTATCTGCTGCTGATTTTTTTGAACGATAGGATTGTAAATCAGAATTGTCAGTGTCAATAAGCATTGTCGATGCGTTTGAAGAAGGGCTTTCTGTATCTGAACCAATTCTGCTGCTAGCGGTATTTATACTGGTTATATCCTTATTATTAAGGTCCGTATCGGCAGTCACGATAAGATTGTTATTCACCAAAAAGCTTTGCTGACAGTTTTCACAGCAGACCGTAGCGGTTTTTTGGTTCAACTGGGTTTTCTTTATATTGAAACTGGCATGGCAATGAGGGCACTGAGTTTTTATTGGCGTGGTCATAGGGTCAAATCCAAAAAGGTATAAGTATTAATACCGAGTAGCCACTCATCAACCGCTGCCGATTATTCTAATGTCATTATTTAAATATTCTATACATCATCCATAGGCAACCATAGAGCAGCGTCAAATACATAATATTTAACTGCTTCTCTATCGTAACAGATGTAATTTAATGTTGCTAGCCTGTAAATATACCAGATAAACGCTGCCAATGCTGATCTTCTTGCGCGGTAAAAGCATGTTTAGGGTCGAGCGCAAAATAGGGCTGATACGCTTCAGTCACTTGTTCAGTTTGTGACTCAATTAAGCCTGCGAGCACGATACGGCTTTTTGCTGCCATTAAAGTGACAAAATAAGGCGCTAAACCGATAAGCGGCTTGGCTAAAATATTGGCAACCAAGAACTCTACTGGTTGTATGTCATTCTGTTGCCAATAAGTAGTAAAGTCCTCTGGCAAAAAGGCCTGCAAACGGTCATCGACATGATTGCGTGCTGCGTTTTGATTGGTAGCGAGTACCGCTTGTGGGTCAATATCGACAGCATAGACGTGGCGAGCCCCCAACAATAGCGCTGCGATGCCTAAAATACCTGAGCCACAGCCATAATCTATAACCACTTTATCTTTGAGATTCTCTTCAGTCAGCCAGTCTAGGCATAATCGAGTAGTGGCATGGTAGCCGGTACCGAAAGCCAGACCTGGATCCATAATAATATTGGTGGCTTCAGGATTTGGCGGCGTCAGCCAATTAGGAACAATCCATAAATCATTGGCACACTCAATGGGTTTATAATTGGACATCCATTCACGCTCCCAATCCTTATCATCCACAGCACTCAGCCAAGTGCGGCTAGCATGTACTTGCGCGGCAATTTCATGGCTCAATTGCTCAATAGCCTGACGATTGCCAGCATCCGTTGTGGCGTCGAATAACCCTGTTAAAATGACCTCATCCCATAGTGGCGACTCACCAGGGAGCGGCTCGAATAAGGGTTGATCCCCTGCGTCATCGAGTGCAATTGATAAAGCCCCTGCTTCTAATAACAGCGCCTCGGCGAGATCGACATTATCTTTTTCACACTGTAAATGCAGTTGTTGCCATGCCATAACGGTAACCTTAGTTCAAAATAATAGAGGGATTGGTACTTTCAATAAATAATAAATAATAAATAATAAATGAGTAAAATCTTGATTGTTGATAGGTGTTGCAGAGATTATTTTAGTGCTGAAAGTTAGCGCTAAAAAACCAGTAATCACTATTAACAATTAAAGGTTTATGAATAGAGGCTAATAAGCAGGCGCTCATAATAAGTTTGACCCAGTTAGCGTAGCGCTTGCTTGGCTTCTTTTATCACCCGTGCATTGCCTTGTTGTTGCCCAGATTGTAGGATAATCTGCCATAGAGCACGGCGGCGACTGCCATCTTGAGAAACGCTAAGACCCCGACGTGCCATCGCTTCAGCCTTACGCGGTTGGTTCTTTTTCAGCGCTACTTGGGCCAAATAAAAATAAACTGCTGATGATTTGGGAGCAAGGCGCTGTGCACGGGTAAAGCTGCTCTCAGCGCCATTTAGATTACCTGCCTTTAATTGTCCTGTACCCACTTGCATAAGGTTGCGAAATGCGGGTAAATTACTATTATTAGTAGCAGTTTGTTGACTGCGCTGCTGCGAGTTTTGTCGTGCCCGCTCTAATAAGTCATTATGCGACGGTATGGAAGGCTGAGATATCATCTCATCTTCACGAGAAGGCGTCAGAATAACAATATCAGGCTGAGTCACCACTGGGCTTTGACTGGGCGGCGTGAATACGGGTGTTGCTGCCGTTATTGGCTTTGTCGATATAGTCTGCTCAGATGGAGTATCAGGCTCAATCGGGTAATCGTTTTCCGTTTCAATTTCTGTTCCAATGATAGGCGCTTGAGTCACAGACGTCGTTGTGACCGCTGGTGTCTTATTTATCGAGGTTGGCGCAGTTTGGCAGGCGCTCAAGCTCAACATGCCGAAAAGGGCACTGGTTACAAGCACAGTATTAATTAGCTTAGTCTGTTTTTTAAACGGTATGTCAACAGTCTGCTTAGCTAGTATCGTTTGCTGTGTAAATAACGCCATATTAAAAGCCTTTTTTAAGTTTTCAAAACTTTAGAACCACTCAACAGCACGGTCATACCAAGTATCGGCACTATTTGTGCTATCACCCTCTTGGTCGGCATTGTTAGCTTCATCACCCGCATCAACGGCTTCGCCATTTGGAATATCTAAGCCTTCGCGGCGGCGCTGTTGGTTGATAGAGCCTTGCTCATTTTGCCATTGTGTCTGCTCACGAGCTTGATCTTGTTGATATAAGCCGATAGCGCAACTGCTGGCTTCTTGTGGTAAATATGCAGACATAACGGGCAAGTAGCGTGCACTGGCACAGCGCTCATTCGATAGCTTGCCTGAGTTGTTCTCTAACCACAGCCATTCAATACCTTCTGGTTCAGGCAGCGCAACAGGCGTCAGTTTTAAACGATTCATATAATCGACCCAAACTGGCAAAGCGCCGCTACCGCCACTTAGACCAATTGGCTTGTTATCATCACGTCCAACCCAAACCACGCTGACATAGTTACCGCTATAACCCGCGAACCAAGCATCGCGATAATCGTTCGTAGTACCTGTTTTACCGGCAAGGTTTAAATTGCTGCCAAGCGATTGGATGCGTCTAGCCGTACCGTTCTTGACGACGTCTTGCAAGGCGTAATTAATCAAAAAATTGGTCTCAGGCGGAATACTGCGCTGAGTATTTAATCCAGTACGCTGTAAGATACGCCCGCGGTCATCAATGACGCTGCGGATACTGTGAATTGGCGTACGAAAGCCACCGGTTGCAAAGACTTGATATACGCCAAGCATGTCCATCGGGCTAAGATTGACTGATCCTAATAAAGCGGAAGGATAGGGTGGAACTTTCTCTTTAACACCCATACGCTTTAATTGTTTGGCAAAAGTATCGATCCCAAACTCCATACCTAAGCGTACTGCACTATGGTTGTAAGATTGAGATAGCGCTGTGGTAAATGGGACATAACCATGGTCACGATTGTCATAGTTTTTCGGATTCCATTCAGTGCCATCACTTAGATTGACGGTAATTGGTGAGTCGTCAACCGAACTTGCCAAATTATAGCGTCCACTTTCAAGCGCCGTCATATAAATAATTGGCTTTAATAACGAACCCACTTGTCGTTTGGCGTCTACTGCACGGTTAAACCCAGTAAATTCGCTCCCACTACCAACCACGGCAACCAGCTCGCCGGTCTCAGGGTTGGCACTGACTAAAGCACCTTGTAAATCTTTGGTTTTGCTACTGTTGCGACGCAGCTGGCCAAGTTCTTTATCGACAGCTTTGTCCGCAGCCAACTGGGCAATAGGGTCTAAGGTACTGATAATAATCAGACCTTCATTTTTAAGATCGTCAGAATAATAGACGTCATTTAGTTCCCGTTTAACGATATCTAAAAAATCAGGGAACTGGCTTTTTCCTTCAACGGGCTTATCAACCACACCAAGTGGCTGCTTTAATGCTTTATCGTAGTCTTCTTGACTGAGCGAGCCTACTGCTAACATATTGCTAAGTACCACGTCACGGCGCGCTTTTGAATCGTTTGGATGACGACGTGGGTTATAAACGCTAGGTCCTTTTGCCATACCGACAAGCAAGGCTTGTTGGTCTAAGCGCAGCTCATTGAGCGGTTTATCAAAGTAAAATTGTGACGCCAAGCCGAAACCATTAATAGAGCGCTTGCCGTTTTGACCCAAATAAATCTCATTTAGATAGGTTTGTAGAATTTCATCTTTACTATAGTGTAGCTCAAGTAGCACGGCCATCAATGCTTCATTGGCTTTACGTTTAAGCGTGCGATCTGAGTTAAGATAGAAGTTTTTGATCAACTGCTGGGTGATGGTCGAACCACCCTGCCTAGAACCACCAGAGGAGTTATTCAGTACGGCGCGGGCGATACCACGTATCGATACGCCTTTATGCTCATAAAAACCACGATCTTCTGTCGCTATCAGGGCATCAATGAGCGGCTGTGGTACCTGATCTAAAGAAACGACCATCCGATCTTCATTGCTGTCTGGATAAATACCACCAATATTGACTGGCTCAAGACGAATGATACCGGTTTTAGCAGGCAAAGTACTTTGTACAGAGTCAACCTTATTGCCAGCAATCGTCAGTTTGATGACTTGCTCTTTGTCCACATCATTTGCGCTATAAGTAAAACCACGCGTATGGATAAAATAGGTGTTGCCTGCCTTATGATAAGTACCCGTGCGATCATAAGCTTTGTTGCTTTGATAATTGAGTAATTCCAGCCAAGTCTTCATGGTATCTTTATCGACATTGGCGCCCTCATATAACTCAAGGGGCTGCGAATAAACCTTTGCCGGAATATCCCAGCGTTTACCCTCAAACTTACTGGTAATGGTGCGATCAAGCTTGAGCAGATAAAGGGCCAATAGCACCATGCCCGCGATAATGACAATTAATAAAATACTACTAAACACCATGCCGCGCTGCTGTGAAGGTAGCGTATTTATAGCAGGCTTAGATGACTGTGGTCGCTTAGAATTAGGTTTTTGCACGGATAACACACCATTTTGGGATAAAAAACTGCCTCATAATGACGCAAATTGACAAATTTTTCAATCTATCATCATCAACTTAGGCATTCATTGGGATTATACGATAAAGGGTTATACTGCTCAGAGCGCTTGCTTATAGTATAATCTTTAATAGAATACTCGTATTTATACGAAAGTATGAAAAGCTTTTAATTGGCTTAATGAATGCCATATAAGGCAGTCATTTACGATAACAAGTTAAAATGTCTATAACGATGTATTTTGTATGAATTAGCAGTAGTTGCTATTGTTGTTTTTTACTGCGTGCTAGCCATATCAATAATTATATTAATAGCCATTTAAAATAGCAGTGTTAATCGCTATCGAGCAGATTAGAGGATAGGAGGTTTACCCAAAGCGAATTGGCTGTAAGCAAACCTATCTAAAGGAAATAAGTGCGATTATGTCCAGTGTCCAATCACCAGCTTCATCAATCACCAATTCTCATCATCAACACAACTCTATTATTGAAGGTCTGGTACTGCCGTTTGCCGGTCACTGCTTTCATTGCGGTGACCCGGTGCCGCAGCCGCCGTTTCATACCGATATATTAGGTAAGTCGCGTGAGATGTGCTGTATGGGCTGTCAGTTAGCGTCTCAAAGTATTGTAGAAGCGGGACTTGAGCAATACTATCTTGACCGCTCGGAAATTAACCGTACGGCAAGCTTGCCAACGCAACTGACTCGCCTTGAAGCTTATGATCATGAGGAAATAAAATCACAGTTCGTTTATGCGCAAGACGGTATGTCGGTTGCAGAGCTGTCCGTCAATAATCTCCGCTGTGCAGCCTGTACGTGGCTGATTGAATCGCGTCTCGATGAGCTGGATGGTATCAGTAAATGTCAGGTTAATTTGACCAATCAGCGCATGCGGGTGATTTGGGATGAAACCAAGCTACCGATCAGTCGTATTTTAGCCGTCATTAATGAAATTGGCTATGAAGCCAAGCCTTATCGGCAAGATACCCACGAAGCCATGCTAGCACGTCACAATAACCAAATGCTAATAAGGCTTGGTATCGCGGCATTGGGTTCGATGCAGGCGATGATGTATGCGGTGGCAATTTATTTCGGTGAATATAGCGATATGCTGATATTTCAGCGAGATTTTCTGCGCTGGGTGTCTTTATTCGTCAGTACGCCGGTCTTCTTTTATGCTGGTGTGCCGTTTTTCACTTCAGCATGGTCAGCGATTCGTGCTCGGCAAGTCAATATGGACGTGCCCGTTAGTATTGCCTTGATTGTCACATTTTTTGCTAGTCTTTTTGCTACTATTACTGGGCAAGGGGAGACCTATTACGACTCGGTTAGTATGTTTATTTTCTTCTTGCTGGCAGGGCGTTATATTGAGCACAATGCACGGCTAAAAGCGGCAACCATGGCAAATGATTTGGTGGTCGTTGAGCCGGTTTTGGTACAGAAAATTGCTGAAGATAAGGACGCTGCTGAAAGCATTTTGCAGCTATTAGAACAAAACAGCGTTCAGAAAAATGCTCTTAAACAAGAAAGCGAAGAGTCTGCTAATCAGATTGATGATGTCGCTGTTAATGGGTCTGTTAACGGGGCTAGTAATGAGCTAAATAGTCAAACTACAGCGAGCGCTACGCCTAACTTTATGCAAAGTATGGATGCCAATGTCTATCAGTTAACATCACGTATTGCTCAAGAATGGCAGCAGACCCGCCAGCAACGATTGACGGTCTCAAATGCAGAAGGTGAGGTAGAAGAAAAGCAAATGGTAACCGCCCATAGTTTACAAGTGGGTGACATCATCATGATAGAGGCTGGCTCCGAAATTATCAGTGATGGTATTTTACTTAGCTCAACTGCGACGGTGTCACAAAGCTTGCTGACGGGCGAAGGCGATTTAATCAGTAAGTCTCAAGGCGATTATATCGTTGGCGGTGCGCAAAATGATAGCCAACCCTTTGAGATGTTGGTTACAGCGCTGCCAGAAGACAGCCAAATAGGTCTGATTGATCGGCTGATGAATCGGGCAATGAGTGAAAAGCCGAAACTGGCACAGCAAGCAGATAAGCTGGCACGTTGGTTTGTCGCACGGATTTTAGTATTATCGGTTTTGGTATTTATCGGCTGGTATATCGTTGACCCGAGCCAAGCGATTTGGGCGACGGTTGCGGTACTGGTCGCGACGTGTCCTTGCGCACTATCCTTAGCGACGCCAATTGCCCTGACTGTAGCGACCAACCGACTGGCAAGCTATGGTTTTTTGACAACCCGTGGGCATACCCTGCAAACGCTTGCTGAAATTACCCATGTGGCTTTTGATAAGACGGGAACATTAACCTATGGCAAACCTAATTTATTAAATATTGAGCTGCTGACAGCCACTGAGGCTACAACGAATACAAACGATGAAAAGGACACGCTACTGGCAATTGCTGCGGCTCTAGAAGTCGGTAGCCGTCATCCGATTGCACATGCCCTATTAACCGCTGCCTATCAGCTGCATCTACCCGCCACCCAAGCTTTACAGTATTATCCGGCGGGTGGAGTAGAAGCAATGATTAATGGTGTGCTATATCGAATTGGTCATGTGAATTTTGCTTTAAATAGAGCAAATGATGATGCCAATGCGCATAACGATTTGACCATTGATTTAGTTGCACAGCGTGCCAGCTCAGCCGTAGTTTTATCTTGTCAGCAAAACAACTCGTGTGAATGGCAGGCGCTGGCGTGTTTTTACTTTAATGATAAGGTACGTGATAGCGCTAAATCGATGCTTGATACGCTGAAGGAACTAGGTATTGAATCTATCATGTTGACCGGCGACCCAAGCCCGCAAGCGCTGGTGATGGCTGAAAACTTAGGCATGCAGTCAGCCTATAACGGACTGTCGCCAACGGATAAGGTCAACCACATTCAGCAGTTGCAAGCTAAAGGGGCAGTGGTGCTGATGGTTGGTGATGGTATCAACGATGCGCCGGTATTGGCGGCAGCAGATGTCTCGACCTCGATTGCTGGTGCTGCTGATTTGGCGCAAGTATCAAGTGACAGCATTATTCTAAATGGACAGATTGAAGCTATTATAGCGGCAAAACGTATCGCTGATAAAACCAAACGTATTATTAAACAAAACTTGCGCTGGGCACTTATTTATAATGGTAGCGTATTGATACCAGCGGCTTTGGGTTATGTACCGCCTTGGCTTGCTGCCATTGGTATGTCATTAAGCTCGTTGTTTGTCGTATTAAATGCACTGCGTTTAAAACGTGCTTAGTTTAAATCAGCTTAAAGCAATTTAAATAAGCCTTTAATATTTACCCATAAAAAAACCGCCTTTTATAAAGACGGTTTTTTTATTTCAATGACTGTTAAACAGTGTTTAGATTAGTCTTGTAAGTAGCTTAGTAGACGCATAAATTCGATATACATCCACACTAGCGTTGCAAGAAGACCAATACTGAACAACCATTCGTAGTCTTCTGACACACCCATTGCCACGCCGCGCTCAATGTTATCAAAGTCTAATAACAGCGTAAAAGAGGCGATCACAATCACAAACAAGCTAAAGCCAATAGCGATAGCGCCACCTTCAAATAAGAAAGGTAGGCTTGAACCAAAGGCTAACGAAAGTACCCACTGTGCCACGTAAACAAGCATGATAGCAATCAATGCTGAAGTCACGATTGAGCGGAATTTTTCAGTAACCTTTACTAAGCCTGAGCGATATAGTCCCAACATGACTGCTGCTGTTACAAACGTCGCACACATAGCAGTGACTGGCACGCTTGGATACATTCTCATAAAGAACAGCGAGATACCGCCCAAGAATATGCCTTCTAAAAGCGCATAAGGGACGGCGAAGGTTTTGGCTTTTTGTGGTTTGAAGGTGATGAAAATCGCTAAACCAAAGGCAGCAAACATACTACCAAAAGCTGCCATCGTGATAAAACCTTGTGATAAACCTGCCATCAGCGCATAAAAGAAAAAACCAATACCTGTGATAGCCGATAGCCCAAGCAGGAGACTGGTCTTTTGAATCACGCCCTTAACCGTCATCGGCGTACCGCCAACGGCAAGCTCTGCGCGACTGACAATAGGATTTGCCATAAATGTGTCCTTAATAAAATATAAATAATAGTGATGTCAGCTACTTTAGCAAAACCAAGATTATTGTCAATTGTGATTGCGTGACAACATACAAGGCTTTACGCAACTATTGAGTCGCTTATTGCTCCTATATACAGCGATATTAAGTAGCTAAATAAACACGCCTAAAAAGACGTATGATAGTTTTTATATGGGGTTAATTACGACAGTTAACAACGATAATTCACAAACATGCTAGTCTAACTGCTTATTTATCGCTATCATTGCCCTGTATTTTACCGTTATGCCGAGTCGTTTTATGGAAAACTCAGCGCAGTCAGAAAGATTGCCGCACTTACATGAATCAGAGATGTTCCACGCTATCAAAAACCCTGCCTTTCGGCGCATCGGCTTGATGGGTCGCGCGGGAAAACGCAGTGTCACCCAAAGTATTGCGCAGATTGCCCAGATAATCAACGAGATGAATCTTACGTTGATTATGGATGTGCAAACTTCCAACTTACCCACATTAAATCTCACTGAGATTGAAAGGGTCAAAATCGTCAAGCGCAGCTTGATTGGCGAGATTTGTGACCTCGTTATTGTGGTCGGTGGTGATGGTTCCATACTCCATGCTGCTGAGGCGTTGGCGCGTTACCGCGTACCTGTATTAGGCGTGAACCGTGGTCGTCTTGGTTTTTTAGCCGATGTCAAACCTGATGAGGCTGCCTTTAAACTACGCCAAGTATTGATGGGTGATTATCAGTTAGATCATCGATTTCTGCTAACGATGGAGATTCGCGAAGGTCGCAAGATTATTCATGAAGATATGGCACTCAATGATGTGGTGTTGCACGCTGGTAAATCCGTTCATATGATTGATTTTCAGCTGAAAATCGATGGGCATGATGTATATCGGCAGCACAGTGATGGCTTAATTGTGGCGACACCGACGGGTTCAACTGCCTATGCACTCTCTGGCGGTGGTCCAATTATTCATCCGAGCATGGATGCGATATGTTTGGTGCCCATGCACCCGCATACGCTGTCTAGTCGACCCATTGTAGTGAGTGGTACTAGCGAGATTTGTATTCGTATTCACGAGGACAATCGCACGCAGCCGATGGTCAGTGCCGATGGCAAACCTAGCATACCACTTGACCAAGAGCAGCGTCTGTATATTCGCAAGCATCCTGATAAACTAACCTTGCTACATCCGCCAGGGTTTGATTTTTATGAAGCCTGCCGGACGAAGTTGCACTGGAACGTCCATGCCGAAGAGTTCAGTCTTGATATTGATGATGATATTGATGATGATATTGATGATGATATTGATGATGATATTATGGACGATGAATAAGCGTATTTGTTAGATAAAGCATGCCATATAAAACAGTAGTGGAGAGTAGATAAGATGGATAAACAAACGATATTAGCAAGCTTGACACCTGAAATAGCCGATAGTTTTCGTATGGCGATTGAGTTGGGCAAATGGCCAGATGGTCGTAAGCTAACAGCAGAGCAGCGCGAAACCTGTATGCAAGCGGTCATGGTGTGGGAGCATGAACATCTGCCGCCTGCTGAGCGTACCGGTTATATTCATAAACCGATAAGAGACGATGGCTCTATCGTCGGTGCTGAATGTGATGTCGAACACGAGCATCATTACCCTAATATGCCAAATCCCAAAGGTGCGGTGCAGCCGATTAAATTTCGTGATAAATAAGCTGGTCTTATCAATAACTAAGCTGCCAAAACCAAAAAAGCCACGCTATGATGATAGCGTGGCTTTTTTAATTGCTTTGCACATAAACGATTAAAGTGCAGTAGTATCGACACTTGGGCGCACCGTCAATGGATTTTTTTCCATCAAAAACCCTTGCCAGCCCCAATGTAAAAAATTGCGGATATTGGCATGATCGGTACCTTTAGGGGTCGCTTGAACCTTGGCGTAGTGCTCACCGAACAGCTTTAACGTGTCTAATTGATTTAAGCCATGGTGCTTAGCAAGGCCAAAAATTTTAGCGCTACCTTCGTTTTCACCGGCAGCGTTATGTACCATACCATTGACAAAAGGCGTTGGCGCATAACGATAAAAATCATCAATAAAGCTGATAACATCATTGAATCCAATGGCTTTTTTATTCAAACCATTAAGTAGAGCCGATACATCTGATTGGCGAATACTCATAAATAAATGACCTCAGAGCAGATTAAAAAGCAAAAATTATAGTGCTTGGTTTATGCTCAATGATTATTGATAGTTAGGCATGAAGCCAACCGCTTAGCGATTAAAATAGTCTTCATCATCGAATGAAGGCGCAAAACTGCCTTGTTCGAGATGTTGCATTTGCGACTGTACAGTACGCTCATGCTGAATACGCTGGTAGATCTCTTCGCGGTGTACGGCAATATCTTTTGGCGCATCAACGCCAATACGTACTTGATTGCCTTTGACACCTAGGACAGTCACACTGACCTCATCGCCAATCATTAGCGTTTCGCCCACGCGGCGTGTCAAAATTAACATGCGTCACACTCCTTATGTCGCATCAACAGATTATTACTCATCAGATTGCGTCTCAATTACAGGACATTACCGCAGCACGAAATATAATGCATAACAGGGTGCTAATAGCGGTAATGATAGGTAGATTCATTTAGCCCAAATGAAAACCTCATTATAGGGGGCATAACTGATACTGTCACGAGTTTTCACAAAACTATCAGGTATATAATAATCTGAGCAATAATAAAAAAATTAAATAGGGTCCAATATGACCCTATTTAATTAACGTACTATAAAAAATAATAAATGTTAAGTTGAAAATCATAGCCCAGCAATTTTGCTGTCACCGTCTTCACGGTCAAGACCAAAGGCGGTATGTAGTGATCTCACGGCTTTTTCTAGATATTGCTCTTGGATAAGAACAGACACCTTGATTTCGCTGGTTGATATCATTTGAATATTGATATTGTTTTCTGCTAAAGTCTGAAACATCAGGCTAGCAACACCAGCATGAGAGCGCATACCGACGCCGACTAATGAGACTTTAACAACTTCATCATTGGCCAAGATTTCTTTGGCACCGATCTCATCTTTGACTTCGTTTTCTAGTACTTTCATGGTTTTTTCCATGTCAGTACGGTTGACGGTAAAAGTAAAATCGGTCATGCCGTTGGTTGATAGGTTTTGCACTATCATGTCAATTTCGATATTCGCGCGGCCAATAGGGCTGAGGATAGCAGAGGCGATACCAGGATGATCAGGTACACCGCGTACGACGATTTTTGCTTCGTCTCGATTAAAAGCGATACCTGAGATGATTGCCTGTTCCATATTGTCTCCTTCGTCTATCGTAATTAGGGTGCCGACATTGTCTTGAAAGTCTTGGTCGAAGCTACCATCGTTGTTTTCATCAAAGCTCGATAATACGCGCAGCGGTACGCCGTATTTGCCAGCGAATTCTACTGAGCGAATCTGTAAAATTTTAGAGCCAAGACTTGCCATCTCAAGCATTTCTTCAAAAGTAATCTTTTCAAGTTTTTTGGCTTTTGAGGTGACGCGAGGGTCAGTGGTATAGACGCCATCGACATCGGTATAGATTTGGCATTCATCAGCGCCTAGCGCAGCAGCAATAGCGACACCTGTGGTATCTGAGCCGCCGCGACCTAACGTCGTCGCATTACCATCCTCATCGATACCTTGAAAACCTGCCACAATAACGACGTTGCCAGCATCTAGCTGTTCACGGATGTTTTTATCATCAATGCTTTCGATACGGGCTTTATTGTGGGCGTTATCGGTTTTAATAGCGACTTGACGACCGGTAAATGATCGTGCGCCAACGCCAAGTTCTTGAATTGCCATAGCAAGTAAAGAGATAGAAACTTGCTCGCCAGTTGAGACCATTTGGTCATACTCGCGTGGATTGGGCTGACTGCTGATTTGGCGTGCTAAATCAATCAAACGGTTGGTTTCGCCGCTCATGGCAGAGACGACAACGACCACTTGATGACCATTATCATGCCAGCGCTTGACTCGTTTGGCGACGTTTTTGATGCGGTCGATACTGCCCATCGAGGTGCCGCCGTATTTTTGTACTATTAACGCCATAAAAATCTACCTATTATTCATCAATGGTTATCTGTTAATTAAAGACATTAATCCGTCATGCCACTACTTATAAATTCAGTTTATAAATTCAGTGCTAGATTAATTTTAATAACGATAAAGCCAGATTATAAGAACTGCGCCCATTATTTTTACTGTCTTTTTATGCTGATAGACTTTATATGCCCAGATTCCACTAAGCCTTACATTTTTATTAAATATGCTCGTTTTATCGGGCGTGGTACTTTATATCATATTAACGTCATAACTTTAAGTGTTGGCAGACGTTATATACATGGCGATTGGTTATAGCTGGTATAACCAATTACACATTCTACAGGCAAAAAAGCAGCATTTTACTCGACTTAATGTTTAGCCAAGTTGAGCTGTAACCCAAGCAGGTAAGGCCGCTATAATAGACGCACTGTTAGCAGACTTTGGCGCACCACCTTGTGCGTAGTCAGGTTTACCGCCACCTTTACCACCAAGCTCACCTGCCAAATGACGAATGATGTCGCCAGCTTTCACGCGATCAGTCACTGATTTAGCGACGTTTGCAGCTAGTGCTAATTGCTCATCTTTATCGCCAATCAATACAATAACGCTATCCGGCAGTTTTGACTTGATATCATCCATCAGCGTACGGATTGATTTACCATCAACACCGCTTAAGGTACTGATAAGCACCGGTGTACCGGCGATAGTCTGCACCTCATCAAGCAAATTCGCTGCTTGGGCGCTGGCGATTTTCTGCTGCAAACGTTCTAGTTGTTTCTCTAAATCACGCTGCTTATCTGCCATGGTGCGTACACGTTGCGCCACTTCAGGACGCTTCACTTTAAGCTGACTTGCCAACTCGCTCAGTTGCTGCTCACTTTGCTGAATATTTTTAATTGCATTCATGCCAGTGACGGCTTCAATACGGCGGATACCAGCTGCAATGCCTGATTCGCTAGTGATTTTTAAGACGCCAATATCACCGGTACGCTGTACATGCAGACCGCCACATAGCTCGATAGAAAAAGGCTTGCGCTGACCATCTACGATGCTGTCTGTGCCCATGGTAAGCACGCGAACGTCAGTACCATACTTTTCACCAAATAGCGCCATGGCACCTTGCTTCATAGCCTCATCGATAGACATATTCTCGATACGGGCAGGGGTATTGGCTTGGATTTGTTCATTGACCAAACGTTCGATATGCATGATTTCAGCGCTACTGACCGGCTTATCGTACGAGAAGTCAAAACGTAAGACTTCGCTTGAAACCAGTGAGCCTTTTTGTGTGACCTCATCACCCAATACTTCTCTTAATGCAGCATGTAATAGATGCGTGGCAGAGTGGTTTTTGGCACTGGCCGCACGGATGCTAGAGAGCACTTGTGCGTCAGCTGTTTGCTTAGTATTAATTTCGCCCATAGTGACAACGCCATAATGAATAATGGCTTGCCCTGATTTTTTAGTATCTTGTACTTCAAAGACGCCAGTGGCGGTACGAATTTCACCCAGCTCACCAACTTGACCACCACCTTCAGCGTAAAACGGTGTACGGTCAAGGACAACCACGCCTTCCATGCCCTCAACTAAGCTGGCTGCTGGATTGCCATCTTGATAAAGGGCATCAATCGTCACGCCTTCTTCTGCAAGCTGCTCATAACCGATAAACGTCGTTGGATTATCTACTTGGATGACACTACTGTAATCGACGTCAAATTTGCCAGCATCACGAGCACGCTCACGTTGCGCTTGCATATGCTCATCGAACTCAGCTTCATCGATGACAATACCGCGCTCACGAGTGATATCAGCGGTCAAATCAAGCGGGAAGCCGTAAGTATCATAAAGCTTAAATGCCGCCTCACCAGAGAGCACGTCGCCTTCTTGTAAGCCTTCAAGCTCGCTGGCAAGTAAGCGTAAACCCTGTGCCAATGTCTTGGCAAATTGTGTTTCTTCTTTTTGAATGGCATTTTCAATCACGCTTTGCTTATCTTTGAGCTCAGGATAAGCGGTGCTCATTTCAGCAACCAAGGGTGCGACCATTTTATAAAAGAAATCACTGTCCGCGCCAAGCTTATTGCCATGACGAACGGCACGACGAATAACACGGCGTAGTACATAACCACGACCTTCATTACTTGGCGTGACACCATCAGCAATCAAAAATGAAACGGCACGAATATGGTCAGCAATGACTTTTAGCGATGACTGTTGCTGATTTTCAATATCTAAAATTTCAGCTGCGGCATCCATGAGATGAACAAATAAATCTATCTCATAGTTACCGTGTACGCCTTGCATGATGGCACTGATACGCTCAAGTCCCATACCGGTATCAACACTTGGTGCCGGTAGCGGCAGCATAGTACCGTCTTTTTGACGGTTAAACTGCATAAATACGCAGTTCCAAATCTCGATATAGCGATCACCATCTTCTTCAGGGGTACCCGGTAGACCGCCTTCGATATCTGCGCCATGGTCATAAAAGACTTCGGTACAAGGGCCACAAGGGCCGGTATCACCCATCGTCCAAAAGTTATCTGAGGCGTAAGGCGCGCCTTTATTATCACCAATACGAATGATACGCTCACTCGGAATACCAATGTTTTTATGCCAAATATCAAAGGCTTCGTCATCGGTTTCATAAGTGGTCACATACAAACGACTTTTATCAATCGCCAACCATTTATCAGATGTCAAAAACTCCCAGATATATTCAATACCTGCTTGCTTAAAGTAGTCACCAAAAGAGAAGTTTCCGAGCATCTCAAAGAACGTATGATGGCGCGCCGTATAACCGACATTATCCAAATCATTATGCTTGCCGCCAGCACGCACGCATTTTTGCGAGGTCACCGCACGGGTATAGTCGCGTGGCTCCATACCCAAAAAGGTTTCTTTAAATTGATTCATGCCGGCATTGGTAAATAGTAATGTCGGGTCATTGTGCGGAATCAGACTAGATGAGGCGACGGGGGTGTGCTGCTTGCTTATGAAAAAATCGATAAAAGCTTGACGAATATCGGCTGAGCGAAATGGCTGGCTCACAGCGGCTCCTTACTAACGGATAGTATTTAGTAGAATAAGTAAAATAATTTTGCAAGCGATTTTAGCACAAACGTGCAAAGCGTGTTGAAGATTCACAAGTAAAGCCACGGTAAATAACGCTTAAATGTCTGTATTGACTAGGCGCTTTTATCAAATATGTATTGCGATTAAACTGCTGTCAAACTGCTATCAAGGTGTTTTAAGTAGTCAGTTTTGGGTTCTTTTGCAAGCTATCGCGCCGTAATGGAAGCGTTTTAGAGTGATGAAATCAATTGGTCAAAATAGTCACATCAGTCTCATCGAGTTTATCTTGAATCAGTGGATGCGATTCTATCACTTGTACCGGCATATAACGCAGCTGCAATCTAATGGGCAAGTACTCGGGGAAATTGTCCGCTATATCTTGAGTAATGATTGTTTCAATTTGGCGGACGTCGTATGAGCTGGGCTTCGTTTCGCCGCGAATAACTGCACGAACGATTTGATTGCTATCTGTTCTATCAAACTGAGTATTGGTCAACACATTGCCTTTATCACTAAAGTAGCTATTAATCGTCTCTTTCACGCTGCTTTCAAACACTTGCTGCTTGGCATTGGTCTGTAGATTGATGGTTAAATACGCTCCCAATCCGCCCAACAACAATAAGGTCACCGCGTTACGCCGCAAAAAGGTTAAATAGGTACTTGATTTATAATCGTCATCGATCAAGCGGCGAAAACCTAACAACCAAAGTACTAGAGCATTGGTAAATTGAATGGCAATAATATTGGTAAATGCTAGCAGCAATGCACCAAGTCCAAGCTGCATCTCGCCATTGGCAAATAAAATCCCACTCGCAGCAAGAGGTGGCACTAACGCTGTAGCAACAGCAACGCCCACCACTGCCACAGACAAGTGCGGCGAAACCATCGCATAAGCACCAGCAGTACCACCGGCTAGGGCAATCATTAAATCCATAGAAGTGGGCTGAGTACGTGATAATATTTCTGCTGTCAAAGGTTGTTCTTTGTGCAACCAGCCAACGATAAAACCAACCAATACCACCAAAGACACACCGGCAATGACGGTAAAGAGCGATTTGCGCAGCAGTGGCATGCGATGATCAATAATCGCTAGTGCTATCCCAGTAATAGGACCCAACATCATCGCAACCAGCATCGCGCCAATCACCACAGCTGCCGAATTGGTCACCAATCCATAGCTTGCGATGATGGCCGACAGTATGTTCATAATGAAATACATTTTACTTGGTAGTGCATTTGCCTCAATCCTAACGCGCACTTCGGGATAATCTACTTTCTTATTGCTAAACTGTTCGGCAACAAATTGCTTATAAGACTCAAGCTTGGCTTCTTTTTTTTCTTTAACCTCTTCTTCTTGGTCTGATTGAACGTTCTGTTGTTCTTTTACGTCATTTTTTACGATATTGTCGCCATTTTCCTGAGTATCTTGCTGTTTATTAACTTGCTGCTCATGCTTATTAATATTTTTCTGTTCGTTTGGCTTTATCTCTTTTTGTCCATGGTTATCTTCTGTGTCGACGCTTTCTTGTGAGCCTGCTTCTATAACGACTTCAGCGTCATTCGCTTTTTGAAAAAACGGTTCTGTTGGGTTCAAAGCTTCGGATTCCACATTTTCGCTAGCGTGTTGAGAGTCTGGCTCATCTGTCTCTAACGTTGCAACTACCAGATCAGGACCAAGTGTTTGCACTTTTATCTTAGCGTCAGGCTTTTTTGCAGCAGCCCGCTCTTTATGAGTCTGGTTTTTATGAGAGGGAATATTGTGGTCTGTATCAATATCAACAGCCGTATTCAGCTCAGTATTATCAGATAACGCATCCTGTGCTTCTTGTTTACCCAACTCTCTATCCGCCTTATTATTACCATCATTTGGTGAGTGGCTTAGAGGCGGCGAATCAAGAGATGCATTAGTAGTAGATGAGGTCATAGAAGAGGGCGTTCTCAGATAGTCAAAGTTGGAGAATGAAAGCAAATTACTATTGTAATGATATATGGATGAACGCGTATGGTTTTTTTGCGACCAAACAGAGGGAGTTAGAAAGAGACAAACAGAAAAGAAGACAATACCTGTTAGTGGTATTTTTTAGAAGAAAAGCATGCAATATAAATCAATAGTTATAACATGGCTATCAATCCGAATCACTTGATATAAATGGGCTAAGCGTCCACAAGAAAAGACTTACTATTTGTGTGGATTTAGTGTATAAAGTAGTTATACCCACACAAAAAATGAGGAATATATCATGAACTGGCCACTATTCTCCGTCATCTATTCAATAGCCGCAACTGTCACCATCGGTGTGTTCATGATTGCAGCATTGGTAACCGGATTTAATCAAATTCCGCATATTCAAATGGCAGTAGCAGCAGGCATCTTAATCTCCATACCAGCCGGATTATTTTTCACCAAAAAAGTCGGTAGCATTACAGGTAATGAGGAAGGGTATAAAGTATAGTTTTTGGAATCAAACGGTAGTTATAATAATAAATATTTTTTAGCTTGATAACGTTGTATGTCGTGAAAACCTGTAATAACAAACAGCGCCTAAAAAAGCGCTGTTTTTTTATTGGGTGTCGATAAGGGTTGTTTAAGCAAAAAGCTTATTTAAAATTGGCAAAAAAATACCTTGATTTGATAATCAAGGTATTTTTTTATGCATTAACATAACCTATTTTAGCTCAACGGTTGCTCCATTCTCGATATTGGCATAAACCTCTAAAACGTCCCAGTTGGTCAAGCGCACACAACCTGCTGATGCTTGGCGACTGATACCTTCAGGCTTAGGTGAACCATGAATGCCATATGATGGTTTAGATAAGCCCATCCATACGACCCCTACTGGACTATTTGGGCCGGGTGGCAGCATATGTACTTGCTTATCTGTGCCTTTACCAATCGTAGCTTTGTACCACGGCATTTTTACTTTATTAATGATTTTAAACGTACCTTGTGGCGATGGAGTGGCGTCACTACCAATCGTCGTTGGATAGGTGGCAACCAGCTTATCACCGTTATAAGCATATAAAGTTTTATCGGCTTTGTTAGCGACCACACGGTTGATACGCTGCTTGAGTGGGGCGCGCGTATTTAAGACGGTGATGGTTTCGCCTGCTTTATACTGCTTATTTTTATTAAGTTTATCTAAGTAACGCACATCCATATGGAAGCGTTCACCAAACATCTCTTTGATGTCTTGATAATACAAGCCTTTCATTTTTGATTTGGCTTCTGAGCCTGCAGGCGTGGTGGCAAAGTTAGTATTGATATCGTCTTCAACAATGGTATAAGTCACTAAAACTGGCTTATTGGCTGGGATGTTTTTATTTAAGGCATCCCATGTTTTTTGATCCATTTTACCGTTTGCTGGCAAGCCTTTCATGGTTTGGAAGTTAATGAGCGCTTTTTTACTGTTCATACCCCAGCCGCCATCAATAGCACCAGGAGAGGCGTGGTTCCAATCCAATAACGCCTGCATTTTGATGGTCATCGCTGAGTTAACTTTCATATTCGGTGTCCATTTTGCACCGTTTACTTGCTTGGCATAGTTAGATAAGTTCAGCGTAGTATGTTTTTTACCATCCACATCTGCGATACTCTTAATAGCAGTATCGTTTGAGCTGTCAGGCGTTGATGTACTAGGTGCAGCGAGGGCTTGGCCTTCACTAATATCGTCAGTACTATCAGATTGCACATCTTTAAGAGACAGCTCTTCTACCGTCATATTATCAGCGCTAACGGCTGCTGGTGCTGTATTTTCTTCGGCTTCCTGCTTTTCGTCAATCAGCTGAGTCATACGGTCAGCTGGCTTGGCTTTGGTAGCATCTGGCTTAACGTTCGCACGAGCATCGGCTGAGCTACTGCGGTTTTCTTGTACATTCAGGCTAACTTTCTTGGCGATACCAGGAAGTGAGTCAGCCGAGCGTACGGGCAAGGTGCGTGTATTATCAGTGGTGGCGGCAATAGCGCTCACACTAACAATAGCGATAGATATAGCGGTAATAAGAGGCTTTATTTTCATCATGTTGGGATACTTGTGGTGGCTGCTAATGGAGCTATTATGCGCATAATTTGGATGCTTCGCAAACTTTTGACACATATTTTTTCGTTTAAGACTTGCTAAACGTCAACGGTTGACGTATTCACTACAGTTGGGAAATAATTTAGTCATGCTGGGGTAGAGTTGTAGCCGGTTTTTATTGATATTGCTTATAATCTGCTTTATAGCAACGCTATTTTTTTTGCAGTAAAAAAGACAGTCATTGGCGCATCATCTTGTTTGCGTCTATAATGTGGGACAAGATGCTTATTTAATAAATCAGCTGTTAATTGAAAACCATTTAACCCATCCGCATGTAGTCAGTGAACATGTAATCAGCAAGGTGCGATATGTCAGAAGACCAAACAATGAGCGCAGAAGAGTTTCAAAATCAATACTTTAGTGATGGTGAGTCACAAGGTATGGACGGTGATATAGAGTACGACTTAGAGACAGGGCTTCTCGGTGAGCACGATGAATTTGCCACCTTGCGTACCGAGCTTGAAGAGGCACGTGAGCAGCTGGTCACTATCCGTGACTTTATTCGTTTTTCAGTGACTCAGCTACGCAATTATGATGTGGTTGTCGCTCAAGGAACCACCGATGAATTTGCTGAAGCGTCTGCTATTGTATTGCATTCGCTATCTTTAGATTGGTCAGCCAATGATCAAATTCTCGATTGTCGCCTGACTACCTCAGAGAAGCAGCTGGTATTGAGCTTATTAGAAGAGCGTATCGCTGAGCGTAAGCCTTTAAGTTATTTAATTAATCTGTCTTATTTCTGCGACTTACCTTTTTATGTCGATGAGCGTGTTTTAATCCCGCGCTCGCCCATCGCCGAGCTGATTCGTCAACAGTTTCATCCATACTTCGATGTCAATGAGTTGGCAAAGCCGCTTGCGGTCAGTATGAATAACCAAGCAGCTACTTTTTATGATCATGGCTTAGAGATCAAGCAGCTGTCGCAACCTGAGCGTATTCTAGATTTATGCACCGGTTCTGGTTGTATCGCCATTGCGCTTGCGACACGTTTTGTAGATGCTTTGGTCGATGCGGTCGATATTGATAAAGCGGCGCTTGAGGTGGCGATGGTCAACGTTGATCATCATGACCTCGGCCATCAAGTAAATGTGATTGAGTCTGATTTGTTTGCTAAGATTCCTGCTGAACATCAATATGAGTTGATTGTTACTAATCCTCCGTATGTCGATGCCGCTATCATGGCAGACTTGCCACCTGAATTTTTGTACGAGCCTGAGCATGCCTTAGCAGCAGGTCAAGATGGGCTGGACTTGGTACATCGCATTCTTTTTGAAGCGCCAGATTATCTAAGCCCTGAAGGTTTGCTCGTTTGTGAAGTGGGCGATAGCGAGTGGGCGTTAAATCAGGCTTATCCTGAAATCCAGTTTGATTGGTTAAAATTCGCTCATGGCGGTCATGGTGTTTTTGCAATGACTTATGATGAGCTTATGACACATCGTCAGCTGTTCGCCGCTTACGTACAGCTATTAGATAGAAATCAATAGATTTTATAACGATTAATAACATCATCAGAAGTAGACTTCATTTATTTAAGGATAAATATGGCAGGCAATAGTATTGGACAGATCTTTACTGTCACCACTTGTGGTGAGTCTCATGGTGCAGGTCTTATGGCAATCGTCGATGGCGTGCCACCGGACTTAGCGTTATCTGAAGATGATTTACAGGTAGATTTGGATCGCCGTAAACCAGGGTCTTCTAAGTACTCGACCCAGCGCCGCGAGTCTGATGAAGTCGAGATTATCTCTGGCGTATTTGAAGGTAAAACAACAGGTACGTCTATTGGTCTACTGATTCGTAACACCAATCAAAAATCTAAAGACTACGGCGAAATCAAAGATACTTTTCGCCCTGGTCATGCCGATTATACTTATAGCATGAAGTATGGCTTTCGCGACTATCGTGGTGGTGGGCGCTCATCAGCACGTGAGACCGCAATGCGGGTAGCGGCTGGCGCTATTGCTAAGAAATTTCTGCAAGATCGTTTGGGTGTACAAATCCATGGTCACGTTACCCAAATTGGTAATGAATACAGCAAAGTCTTAGATCCTAGTCAGATTGATTGGGAATTTGTGAATAGCAATCCGTTCTTTTGTGCGGATAAAGAGGCAATTGGTCGCTTTGAGACATTGATAGACAATCTGCGCCGTGAAGGTACGAGTTGCGGGGCGCGTCTTGAGATTATTGCAAGTGGCGTACCTGTCGGACTTGGCGAGCCGGTATTTGATCGCTTAGACGCTGATATTGCCCATGCGATGATGAGTATCAATGCCGTCAAAGGCGTTGAGGTTGGTGACGGCATGGCTGTGGCTGGGCAGTTCGGTCATAGTTCCCGTGATGAGCTGACCCCAGACGGTTTCACTGCCAATCATGCCGGCGGTATATTGGGCGGTATCTCGTCAGGGCAAGATATTCGTGTCAGTATCGCGCTTAAGCCAACGTCTAGCATTACCACTGCTGGCAAGAGTATCAATATGCAAGGCGAGTCGGTTGATATGCTGACCAAAGGTCGTCATGACCCTTGCGTTGGTGTACGAGCGACGCCCATTGCCGAAGCGATGTTAGCGATTGTGTTACTCGATCATTATCTGCGCCATCGTGGTCAAAACGCTGATGTAAAGCCACCGGTAGAATCAATTACTTAGATTGTTTATCGTAAAACTATAAACCCTTTATCTTTTCTAATGATATGTAATTAGAAATGACAAAGGGTTTTTTTATGGCTGATTTTTTATGAATAATTAGAAAGCTAATAACGCAATCGATAAAGTATAATCAGTAAAGTGAATAAATTTTTAAGCAGCTATTTGATAGTAATCAACAGCCACACATTGTTGGTGGCGAAATACCAATAGCAGTTGCTGACTGGGAATAGCGAGCCAATGTCCAAACTCAAGACTGTCGATGCCTTGATTCGATAAGTTTTGCGTACAATCGTGACGGCTATATCCTAAGCAGTTTTCTATAATTTGGTTTTGAGTAAGAAGATTGGGCATGGTTTTTCTATCCTTGATTTTGCTGACGACTTTGAATAACGCTATCGTAAAATAAAAAGATAGAAAACATGTGTAGAAATGATGGAGATTTAATGAACTTCTCTTAAGGTGTGTAGAAGCAGATGAGAATTTGATTTAACAAAAGCTTTTATTCTTTAGCTAAAGATAAAGTAATACTAACCATTACACCAAAACCTCGATGTTTGGTACTGTCACTACTGTCATCACTATGAGCGTCAACATTATTAATGGCGACATGACCTTCATGATGTTCAATCACTTGCTTCACTAAGGTTAAACCAAGCCCAGTGCCTTTTTTGAGTGTGCTATTAGACATACTAGGCTGTTCTTGTTTAATGTTTGGCGTGGAGTCCTTTTGGCTTTGATGCGATAAGCTAAAGTAACGGTCGAACGCTTTATTAACGGCATAGTCAGGCAACAATTTACCATCGTTGAAAATTTCGATAGTCACGGTTTGCGCTGCGCTATGCATATAGATAATAACCGTGCTTTCGGCAAAATGAATGGCATTATCTAACACGTTTTGTAGCACTTGTACCAACCAAAACTGGTCAGCAAAAATACTGGTATTTGCCAATATATTTGATGGTAAGGTTATTGTTTCAGTAAAGTTTATATCATCAATATAGATTTTGATAGGTGTTAGATGCTGCTGTTGCAACTTAGCGCTATTGTCTTTTACAAGGGTTTGTAATAATGGCAATAGCGGCGTTAGCTGTCGATTCAGCTTAAAGCTTGGTTGCTCAATCTTGGCAAGTAATAGTAGCCGATCAATTAATTGCTGCATTTTGATGCTTTGTTCACCAATGGTTTGGATGAGCATCTGTCGATCTGCATTATCAAGTGCACTGCTATCAAGCCCGTCGTCTTCCAATAGTTCGCTGCTGGCGCGAATTGCTGTTAAAGGGCTTTTGAGCTCATGAGTGAGAGTATGGACATAGTCGGTGACATAAGCTCGATTTTCCAATCGATGTTTCATGGTCTCAATCGTATCTGTCAGGCTATTGAGTTCATGAGCCAAGTAAAAATAAGGCTTTTTGGTATCCTCGGCCAGCGCACTGGTATATTGCGTCACTAAGGTGATACTTTGCTTCAGCCACCATGCGACCAGTCCTGCTAGAATTAGGGCGACAATGCTCATGAGCAGGGCTGTAATAAGCATGCGATTGCGCGTATTATCCAAATAAGGCAATACGCTAGCGACAGGCTTGCCAACGCTGACTATGCCAATCAAATTGCCAGCTTCATCCTTTATTGGTTGTGCCACATACATTATTGAGCTATCGCGCTTACTATTATTATCTGTGGTACTTCTCGCGCCATACTGACCTTTTAAGGTCAAATATACGTCGTTCCAGTGACTATAGTCTTGCCCTTCATCATTGTCAGGCTCGGTTAGGGAGTCGTATATGACCATACCTGTATTATCTGTCACGTATATCCGGAAGCTGCTATAGCTTTTATTTCTATATTCTGGCTTTGTTGCTTTACTAATCGCTGGCGTGCCGATAAATGCCGCATCAAGTTTTTCTTGATAGTTTTCATCATATAATTGTCTTGAAGATAACGGCAACTGCAAACTTGCGGCGAGCAATTTACTGGTATCTAATAATGTATCTTCAATGACTTGCTGTGCTGTCGGTTTGATATAACCAAACAGCTGAGTAAAAACCACCACACCGCAAATCATTATTACTAGCGCAACTGCTAACCAAATCCTAAAAAATATACTTAAATTTAGTAGTCGTTTCGGCTCAGTCGTTTGCTGCGTGATGCCAATAGGATGTAGTTTTGCATACCAGTTGCTTTGGCTGGTATTAGCACTATTATTGGTTTTATGAGTCATAGGTTTAAAACTGCTATTAGTGCTCGGCAAGGTCGCTTTAAGTGTATAAGTATAAATATACTACTTAGTATCGAAGGAATATCAAAGCCTAAGCTGGACATAACGCATATCCAAGACCACGATGGGTGTGAATGACTTCAATGCTAGAATCGACGCTTGCAAGCTGCTTACGAATGGATTTGACATGGCTGTCAATCGTCCGTGCTAAGCGATGGTCAGGATAATCGCTGACAGCATTGAGCAGCTGTTCACGGCTAAATACTTGATTGGGGGCTTTTAATAAGGTCAATAAAATTTTGCGTTCTGTGTTGCTCAGCTCCAGCTTTTGCTCTTGCCACATTAAGGAGTAATTGAGCGGTTGGTAATGCCAGACGCCAGATTGACATTCAAATGTTAGCGCTTGCCCTGACATATTATTAGACAGGTTATCGTTAACGATATTATCTGTTGCTGTAGTATGAGTATTAGACTGCTCATAAAGTAATTGTTCACGTCGCCAAATCGCTTTTAGGCGGGCGACTAACTCTCTAGGACTAAAAGGCTTGGCACAATAGTCATCACCACCCATCTCTAAACCTAAGATACGATCGACCTCATCACTACGCGCAGTCAAAAATACCACAGGCACATCCTTGAGTGTTCCTATGTCAGGCGCATGACGTATCTGCTGGCACAAACTTAAACCATCACCGTCTGGCAACCCTACGTCTAAGATAATCGCTGATAAATCTTGCGCTTTTTCACTACGTAGCATCGGCAGTACGCTGCTGGCATTATCTAGCCATGTCATGTGCCAGCCTTCACGCTTGCAAGTCACTTTGAGCGACATCGCAATAGCGGGATCATCTTCTACCAATAAAATATGGGTCATAAGCGTTATATCGTTTTATAAAAAAATTAAGCTAAAGTAGCGTCAGTCATGGTTATATGTACAAAGATTGAAAAATGTTAATAAGGCGTCATACAGTAAGTATCAATCTATTAAATTATCGTAGCATAAAAGTAGTGCTGTATTTTTCTAGCGCTCATTAAACATTGTGAAAAATTGATGGAAAAGCTGAAGTGCGATAATTAAATAGTAGGCCGTCAAATAATACCGATACTATTAATAAAAGCTCAAGCAATCACAAGCTCAAGCAATTTAAATCATTAATTAAAAACATCAATAAAAAACATCAATAAAAAACACCAACTCAATCGCTGCTAAGTTGGTCTTTTAAATGGGTAGTGTCTAACGAGGTTTTTTAATGCAATGCATACTATTTTAAGCCTTTACAATTAGCATAATAGCTCACGGTCGCTGGCCAATCCGAGAAGATGCCTTTGACACCGACGTTTTGTGCCAGTACATCGATATAATTCATCATATCACCATCATTATTAATAGCATCGCCCAGACCACTATAATACCAGTCGCCGCCACCTGCTAGCGGTCCTGAGCGCTCAAGTGACCATGTGATAATATCAAGCCCATTGGCTTTGGCTTGTGTCGCGTATGCGGAAGGTATCATCTTGCCATTGCCATCGGTAGTGACCAATAGCCACGATGCCGGTGCGATAGTATTGACGCCGCGAGCTTTGATATCGGCTAATGAATGCTTCCACGTGGTCGGGTCGTTTTTATCAAAAATCTTGCCCACAGCGGTTTCATTGCTATCATCAATTAAATAGACTGCATTGGCAGCAAAGAGCGGTTCGTTGTTAAGCCAATAGTCAATATCTTCGATATTAAATGACTGCGGGTACACCTCACTGGCGGACACGCCAGCAGCCTTGTAGGTATCAATCAGCTGTTGACGGTAAGTATCTAAACTATAACCATTAAAAGGCATAGTAACGACAGGAGATTTCAGTTCAGGCGTGTGCTTCATGCCCAAGCTGCTGGCAAGCGCAATGTGCTCTTTTAAAGTGAGTAGTTCACCGTTTTGTGAATACAAATCAGTTCGCCACGGCGCCGTTGCATTCATATACCCACTAATACTGGTCGCTTGAGGGTTCGCAGCGTCCATTTTTCCTTTGAGTCTTTTGAATTCACTCGCGCTAATATCCGAGGTTCGGCATTCAATGTCCGCCGCATTGGTAAGTATGCCATTGCCATCCACTATTGGTGGTACGGTACATTGGTCAGCCAATGCGGTCGTGAGAATGTTGGTGGTAGTATGTAAATCGTTTTGCGCGTGGCGACATACCAGCTCACCATCTTTGGTAAAAGCAACATCACACTCCGATATACCTGCGCCCATTTGTGCTGAGGCAACATAGCTGTCATAGGTATGCTCAGGAAACTGTAGTGGTGCGCCGCGATGGGAAATAGAGAAATCTGTCTTGCTAGGTATTTGCGCTTTGCACGCTAGCAACTCGTCTTTGAGCGGGCCCTCATCCATATCATTGACCAAGTAAAAGGGTCGAACCCCGTAAGTGTATGCGACGGATTGGGCCGGTTTGTCGGTAGTCGGTGGTAGAGTAGGCGGTACTGTGGTTGATGAGTCGCTATCTTCATCACAACCTATTAATAATAAGCTACTGGTAATGGCTAAAGGCAAAGTAAAACCTATTTGAATAACTCGTTTAAGTAATACTTTCTTCAACTGAGTGCGCTTAGCCACTGAATTATTTGAAATTGTCATGTAAACTGTTTCTCCAAAAAGTGCAAAATAATAAGTATGACTGTTATTGTCATTTACCTAGCACTCAAAGTATCGGGTTATGTTTAAGGAATGATGACAACCGAGCTTATTTTGTAACTTTAGCCCTATTTAAATTTTTTGAATGTTATTAAGGATGAATTATGAGTGAATATCTAGAGTGCGTCATCGTTGAGCATAATCCTGCCAAAAAAACGATAGACCGGGCGGTCATTTGGCTACACGGCTTGGGTGCCAGTGGTCATGACTTCGAGCCAGTCGTGCCGCAATTAGGATTGTCTGATGATATGGCTGTACGCTTCCTATTTCCCCACGCTCCACAGCGCCCAGTGACAATCAATGGTGGCATGGTAATGCCAGCTTGGTACGACATCTTAGAGATGAGCCTAGAACGGAAAGTTGATATTGCGCAGATTGAAGAGTCCTCTCAGCAAATCCATGACTTGATTAGTCGTGAAATAGAGCGAGGCGTGTCACCTGAACATATTGTTATTGCTGGATTTTCACAGGGCGGGGCAGTGGCTTATCATGTTGCGCTCAACTATCCAGAGCGTTTGGCTGGCTTGATGACACTATCTACTTATTTGGCGACCAATGACAATATCAGCTATAGTGAAGCGAATAAAGACATGCCGATATTGATTGAGCATGGCACACACGACCCTGTCGTTCCGGTTGTTTTGGGTGAGCAGGCGCAGCAGCTACTATCAGAGAAAGGCTATAACGTCGTTTACCATACTTATCCAATGGCACATCAGGTTTGTATGCCGCAGATTCAAAATATCGGTAAGTGGCTGAATGAAGTATTGGCTTAGATGATTAAGCTGTAACGTAATGTAATACGAACTGCTAATAGGTTGCAAGCAGGCGTATAAGTGCTATATAATCATCGACCTTATTGGGGATGTTCTGGCTTCGACGCTGGTGATGAAACTCAATGATGCATGTCGAGAGTATATGTCCTCTCGTTAATCAAACATATATTGTTATAGTCGCAAACGACGAAAATTACGCTCTAGCAGCTTAAACCCTGCTTACTTGGTTGCTGATCACCTACAGTTGGTCAACTAAGTTGAAGCGTCCGCATGTAGGATCGCCACAAGTGATTGTCTCAATCGCTTGGGTTCAAAAGTAGAGAATCGGCTAATCCATCCTGACTGTCGGATCGGTGCAGACTAAAATTAAAGACAGAAACTAAACATGTAGATTCATGAGCGTAATGCTGGCGGACGCGGGTTCAACTCCCGCCATCTCCACCAAATTTTATTAAAGAAGTCAGTCACTTAGGTGGCTGGCTTTTTTCTTGACATCGTTTTGACGTGATTCGTTTTTTCAGCACGTCAATCTGTGTTCAATTTAGATACTTCAATCTTGTTCTGATCACCATGTAACCAACGCCCATATCTTTTAATTAGCATCTGTAAGCTATGACCCAATTGGTTAGCAACAAACACTGGGTTTACGTCAGACTGTAGTGGTCAACTAATTTAGGACACCTGATAAGAGGTTTTTGTTGAAGTAGCGCTTCTCTTTCTCTGCTGGTGGCAAATAATCATTAAAACTATGTGGTCTCACGGTTTGATAATAGCCCCAGATATAATCAATAATGGCGCTTTTAGCCTCAGCGATATTCTCATAACCGCCCTTTGGCATCCATTCTGTTTTAAAGCTCCTAAAGAACCTTTCGGTTGGTGCGTTGTTCCATGAGCGAGGATTAGCAAAGCACTGCTTTGCCCGAGTGCAAGACGGAGGGCTGTGCCCGTAGTGGATTACCACGACGATTCATACTTTGCGTCAGACCATCACAGTCAGCGACTGATTCAGCAAACTTCTTGCTGGTGTAATGGGTTCCCTAGTCGGAATGAAACAGCACATCATTTGGTTTCAGGCGGGTATGGTACGCCATCTGCAGGGCTTTAGCGGTCAGCACACTGTCAGGGGATTCTGATACGGCAAAGCCCACTACATGCCGAGCATATAAGTCTAAAACGACAGCTAAATAACACCAGCCACCTTTGATACGAATATAAGTCACACCACCCGTCTAGACTTGATTGGGCGTCATTGGGCTAAAGTTTCTATTTAAGATATTGTCATGCGTTTTATGCGCGTCATCAGCATGCTTGTATTTATGCGTCTTTAACTGGCAGCTTTTAAGGCCCATCTGCGCCATGAGCTTACCCGCCATATAGCGAGTCAGTTTGATGTTATGTTCATTCGTTAGTATGGCAACGATGCTACGAGCGCCTGCTGATTGCTTTGAATCGTTGAATATTTGACAGATTAATGCCTTGTGTTTAATAGTTTCAAGACTGATTGATTTTGGCTAAATCCCATAGTAATACCTACTTTTCGTCACGCCAAACAGCTTGCACAGAAGGCTTTTACTGACACGTTTGTTTTGCTCTGAAAGCCGGCTGATCAGCGATAGCCGTTCAGACTATCCAATGCCAGCAGAGCAGAAGCCTCACTCGAGCATAGCTCTCGCCTTGCGTCGGGACGAAGCAGTGCTTCGTTTTATCCCTCCTCATTTAAGATGTCGCGTTCCATGGTAAGCCGCTTAACCTGTTTACGTAGCTCTTGGAACTCTCGCTGCTCATCGGTTAAGGCGCTTGGCCGTTCACTTCCTGCCGGTACTGACTTAGCCATTTCTATAAGGTGGATTTGCCAATGCCAAGTGAGCTTGCTACGTCAGGTATGGTGCGGTTGTGATCAGTGATTAAGCTAATGGCTTCTAACTTGAATTCTCAGGTGTATTGGTTGCGTTTGTTGGTCATACTAGTTTCCTTCTTTGGGTTAGTATAGCCTCTTGCTAGCTGTCCAATTTTATTATGTCACTACAGTTTAATAAGAGAACGTATAGAATAAGAAAAAGGCCTCCAATTGCTTGGAGGCCTTTTAATATAATGGTACCCGGAGCCGGACTTGAACCGGCACGCTATTGCTAGCGAGGGATTTTAAATCCCTTGTGTCTACCAATTTCACCACCCGGGCAAAACTTGTATTATCTGCTAAGTAAGCGCTAATAAATAAGCATTTTACTTGTTAGATAGTGGTCGCTATTATAAGCATTTACGTTGATAAAGCAAGCTAAAATTAACGTAATACTAATAAATTTTTTAACTAAATAATTGGAGGCTGAGGTCGGAATCGAACCGGCGTTAACGGAGTTGCAGTCCGCTGCATGACCACTCTGCCACCCAGCCAATCAAGGATGCCTATATTAACAAAAATAATTTAAATTACAAGTCCTTTTTTAATTAAAAGCTGCTTATTTACTAAGTCGTCATAATTTAACCATATATTAACGGCTATTCAGACCATTTATGACTCAGATGGAGTCATTGCTGAACTTTTTAGTAATGTAAAATTAAAATAAGCAGTTTAATCGAAGGTGAGAATGACAAAGGGTGTGATGTCTTAAAAATCTGTATGACCTGTATAATAAGTGACGCGGTCATCACGTAAAAAACCAGCCAGCCCCAATCGATAACGCTCAGCGACACGTACCGCTGTACTTGTCGGTGCGGACATGCCAATTAGCCAAGATATATGGCTACGAATGGATTTTTGTATCAGTTCGATAGACAGTCGTGAAGTCATTACCACACAAACAACATCTGCTTTATGACGCAATTGCCAGCCGATTAGTTTATCGAGTGCATTATGGCGTCCCACATCTTCAAATAAATACAACTGCTGCTCATACATGGTTGCAGCAGCATGGACAGCGCCTGTCAATTGATGAGTATGTTGTGCAGCATTTACTTGTGCGCGTATTGCAAGCAAACTATCGAGACTAGGCATTGTTACTGTGAGAGGTTGTTTCTTATGTCGCTCATTTTTTATATAGCTACTTAAGTCAGGCAGTGCTTGCGTCAGTCCTGTTATACCGCACATACCACACCCTGTGCGCCCTGCGAGCTGACGCCTTTGTGCTTGAATACGCTGATGACAGCGCTGGTTTAATACCAATTCCACTATATAGACATCATAGTCTTGTAGTTGCTCTGAGAGCCGATTTAAGCTCATTGGCTCATCGGTTATATTGTGAGTAAAAGATACCTCGGTAAAAGAGTTTTGAATGAAAGAATCTTGATAACTTTCAGCGTCTGTCAATTGGCTCACATTCCAATCTAATAGCTCATGGCTATGCTGAATCAAACCTTCACTATATAAAAAACCGATGGCAAGGTATTCAAGCTGATAGGGGCTTGCCATCAGTATCGCATAATGAATACCATTAATAACAATCGCAACCGCTGCCTCAACTGCCAACATCGCTGACTTATCATCAATATGAATCTGCTCAGTTTTAGAAAGGCTATTTGAATCAGTATCTGGTGAATAACTATGTTTTTGCGCTAAATGTAGACGTGATAGTGGCACTGTCTGCGCATCCACTAAAGCCTCAGGCGCATTATTTACAGAGTTGTCTACAGAGGTATCTTCTGAAGCTAAGTTGTTTTTTTTGGCCATTATGAGTGCTTATTATCCTTTGTTATCAATAAAATAATGATTCTGGTCTATAAATATATCTTAAGCAGAGCTTGCTATACTGCCTTGATGAATACGCTCTAATACGACGGTAACAGATTTATAGGCAGGCGTTCTCGAGTCTGGCGCATGGCTATCTAAATCGATAAGGTCGTTACATTCAGGATAATAGGTCGCAACAGCATTAGCTGCGATATCCATCTCAGTGAGTATCAAAGGTCCTAATGTACGTTGCTGATCTTTACTGTCTTGACGCGAAACCAGCACTTGATCGCCTTGTTGCCAACCCAAACGGCTCATCTCATCCGGATGCATAAACAAAACATCACGACGATCTGTTTGCCGGTAGCGATCTTGGAAGCCAAATATCATGGTGTTAAATTGGTCATGGCTACGGACACTGGTCAGTTGCCACACTTTTTGCTCAGGGTTTTGATTATTATTAGAATTTTTACTGTCTTTGATATGATGCTGATAGGTTGACGTTGTCTGCGCCATTTGTGCGGCAACATAAGTAATCGGATATTGCGGTACTTCAAACTGCGCTTTACCACTGTCAGTATTCCACACGTGATGACGCGCAGGATGATACAAATGGAAGCCGCGCTCAGCGGCACGAATACGCTGATTAAAATTCTCAAAACCGTCAATGGCTTCAGCAATATAATCCCGGACGATATCGAAATCAGTACTCATCGCTTGCCAAGGAATGGATGATTCAGACCCGAGGACGTGAGTCGCCATATCTGCGACGATTTGCGCTTCGGATTTTAGCGTCTCACTGATCGGCTCAAGGCGACCTTGAGTAGGCACAACCTGGCACATCGAATCCTCAATCGTCGCAAATTGCTCACCCTTCACGGTCATTAAGCGTTCGGTTCTACCTAGGCAGGGCAGGATTAGATTGTTTTTACCCGGGTATAACATGGTTTCATTCAGTTTGGTTGCCACAAAAACATTGAGTTGGGTATTGGTTAGTGCGTTTTGAATCGCACTCTTATCCGGTGCTGCAACCGCATAATTGCCGCCCATACTGATAAAGGCTTTAATCGTCCCTTGCATCAGTGCCTTTGCCCCTGCAATGACATCAAGACCATGCTCTTGCGGCATAGGATGCTTAAAAACGCGCTCAAGATTATCAAGTAGGCTTTGCTTGGGACGCTCATGGATACCCATAGTGCGATCGCCCTGCACATTAGAGTGTCCACGAACTGGCGACGCACCTGCACCATCAATGCCAATCATACCCATCAGCAGCAACAAATTAGTAATCATGGCGACATTATCCTCGCCCTGAACGTGCTGGGTGATGCCCATACCCCACGTACAAATCGTCGCTGGACTATCAGCCACCAGTTTTGCAAGATTAATAATTTCTGCTTTACTAATGCCGCAGCCGCGTTCGACATCCGTCCAAGACTGCTGACGTAGCCAAGTGTCTAAAGCATCATACCCTGAAGTCTGGTTTTCGATAAAATCGCTATTGATTCTATCGTTTTTGGTGAGCCATTTAGCCAAACCTGTTAATAGCGCGACATCACCGCCGATTTGAATTTGAATGACTTCATCGACCATCTCATCGCTTTGTCCTGCTGCCATATGGGTTGGTTTTTGCGGATTCCTAAACTTGCTTAGACCTTGTTCGCGCATTGGATTGATAGAAATAATGCGGCAGCCTTGTTTATGAGCGTGGGCGAGCATCTCAAGCATACGAGGATGGTTAGTGGCAGGGTTTTGCCCGAACAGCATAATCAGCTTAGCCTGTTCAAAATCCTCCAGCACTACCGTGGCTTTACCAATCCCTAACTGCTTACCGAGCATCACTGAGGTTGGCTCGTGACACATATTAGAGCAATCGGGTAAATTATTAGTACCAAAACAGCGCACAAATAGTTGAAACATAAATGCCGGCTCATTGGTCACCCGTCCTGAGGTATAAAACAGTGCTTCGTCTGGTGAATCAAGCTGTTGCAATTGCTGAGCAATACGCACATAAGCATCTTGCCAAGAAATCGCTAGGTAACGGTCTTGTGCCGCATCATAGTATAAGGGTTCTGATAAGCGTCCACTATGCTCAAGCTCATAGCCTGACCAGCCTTGTAGTGCTGTTACGGTATGCTTGGCAAAGAAGGCCGCATCTGCACGCGTAGACATGGTTTCACTGGCAATGACTTTGATGCCGTTTTCACAAACATCAATGGCTTTATGGCTTTTATGATCGGGCCATGCACAGCCCGGACAATCAAAGCCACCTTTCGGCTGATTGCTATGTAACACACTGATGCTACCACGCAAAAAAGCCTTGTAGTCCATCAGCTTACGAGTAGACGAAATCAGCGCAGGCCAACCGGCAGCAGGGTGAGCATAAACAGGAATTTTGCGCATAACAAACCTCATAGGCGAATGGCGATAAATAACAGCGAATGTATTAAAAGCAGCTATCTTAAAAGGGTCTATATTAAGAGCTATTAAGGACTACTATATAATGGCTTGCATAAAACTTTTACTATCATTACCTATGAATAACAAAAAACCTCAAAGCAAATCATGCATTTGAGGTTTTGTGTGGACAGCATTGTTAGAATAATTGGCTACATTATAAATAAAATCTAATAGCGAGCATCTTTTGGTCTAGGCACTGTTGGCCAATCACCATCTTTTTTAGCAAAGTCAGGGCGCGGTTGATGGGTAAAGAACTCAGCCACATCGATAGCATCCTGATCACTTAAGACGTTACCGTGACCCCATAACCCTTTGGTTTGGATACCCATTGGCATGTTGTACTTAACAAAAGCAGCTGCTTTATAAGTACGTGCCATACCGGCACCAATATTAAAGGATTCATCACCCCATAGTGGCGGGAAGACGATATCGCCGCGGCTGTCTTTGATACCTTCGCCATTATCACCATGACAAGTGGCACACTGAGCGGCGTAAATCTTTTCGCCATGGACAGGGTCGGGTATCAAGGATTCATCAACTTTACCAGCGTTATCAATATTAACCTTTTGGGCTTTAGGCGTCTTTTGTGACAACCATTCCATATACGCTAACATGGATAGCATTTCTTCTGATTCTGGTTTTAAAGGCTTACCATTCATAGAGCGCTGGAAGCAACCGTTAATCCGTTTGGTCAAATCAACTTCTGTACCAGAACGTGGCATTACCCGTGGATAAAAGTTATGACTGTTGATATATGGGTCGCCAAGTGGGATTTTACCTTGGGCGATATGACAGCTGTTACAGTTCATCTCAGCGCCGACATTATCAGGTAATAGACGTTTGGTTTCGTTCAGTAAGCGTTTACCATAGATAATTTGTTCGGCGTTGGGTTCATCGGCAATAGAGGTATCTTGTGGCAGCACATAAGAGCCGATATCTGCGTTGGCATCGTCAGTGGTGACCAGCTTATATTCGACTGGATTACGCTCGGTAGGTTCTGGCTGTGAGCAGCCACTGATACTGACAGCAAGCACAGCGGCAGTAAGCACCGCTATAGAAAATCTGCGAGGGGCAACGCCAGCAATAGTGGACAAGTTGTGTGGTAATTTATTCATTATTTTGCTCCTTTTGCAGCAGCATCGAGACCATCAAGACTCAGGTCTGGGGCAATATCAGTGCCTGTTTTTGGTTTTTTGGCGAGGAATGCTCGCATTTTTACCACATCATTGACGGTAATTTCAGGGGCTTGATTGGTCCAGCTATTACGCACATAATTGACCACTTCGGCGATATCAGCATCGGCTAGATTGGTAAACTCAGGCATGGTAAAAGCCATACGGTCATGCGGCGTCTCAGGCATACGACCACCACCTAGGGTGATTTGTAGCACAGAGTCAGCTTCTTTAGCATAAACCGCACTATTGCCATCGAGTGCTGGGAAGATACGCGGAACCCCTTTACCATCGGCACGGTGACAGACGGTACAATATTCTACATAGAGTAGTGCGCCACGTGAGTCATAGTTACCATCTAATAATTTTTGCGTCGTAATATCTTTTTTCACTGGCAGCGTCGCTTCTTTATTAGGTGCAGGCGTCAGTGTTTTTAGATACGATGACATGGCATTCAAGTCAGCGTCAGTCATATATTGGGTGCTGTGCTCGACCACTTCTGCCATCGCGCCAAAGGCAGCAGTGGTATCAGTACGACCGGTTTTAAAGAAATCATTGAGCTCAGAGACCGTCCAAGTACCTAAACCACGATGCTCACCACGGATGCTTTTTGCGCGCCAGCCATCGATAACTGCACCGCTTAAATATTCTTCAGAATCCGCATTGGTTAAGGCGATTTCTTGGAAGCCAATACCACGGCCAGTATGACAAGAGCCGCAATGACCAGGGCCTTCAATTAGGTATTGCCCACGTGCTAAAACAGCGTCATCAGTCTCAGGGACAAAGTCGCGTTTACGGTCAAACAATACTTGCCAATAAGCCAGCGGCCAGCGCCAGTTTGCAATCGGTGGTAGCTCACTTTTCATATTGGGCTCATTCACCGCTTTGACATCTGACATAAAGAAGGCATACATCGCTGCTATATCGTCGTCAGGCATGATTTGGTAAGACGGGTAGGGCATGGCAGGATATAGGGCGCTATTGTCACTACGGACGCCGTGCTTGACGGCATTTTTGAAGTCATTAAAGGTATAATTACCAATACCTGTTTCTTTGTCTGGCGTGATATTGGTTGAATAAATCGCACCAAGCGGGGTCAGCATAGGCAAGCCACCCGCATAATCTTCACCACCAAGGGTAGTATGACAAGCGACACAGTCAGCCGTACGTGCAACATAGGCGCCCTGCTTAATTAAGGCAGGGTCAGTAATATTAACCTCAAGGTCACTGTTGGTCGTTCGCATATTCGGCAGTAGTTGTCCGATAATAAAGGCGACTGCCAGTCCGATAACTGCGGCAATAAGTATGATTAATGGCCACTTTTTCACAAGCACGCCCTCCGTAATGAAATAGTTACTGATCTTATTATTAGCACTTCAGGTATAAGGCTACTTGATTAAGCTTAGCTAATTAAAAGATACAATCTTGCTATATAGTATAAGATAAGCCGTAACATAGGCATATTGTGGAAAACCACATTTATTTTAAGGTTTTATAAGTAATGCAAATGCAGTGTGCTAAGCAGCAAGTTTTATGGTCCTTCATACTGCAAGTGATATCTGCCGTCGTGATGATGATTGCAATACTGGCTTTGCTCTTTCATAATCAAGCAAACGCACAAACCTATTATCTGGGTGTGCTTGCGCCGCAAGGAGAGTCTGTCGCTCAGCAGCGATGGCAGCCGTGGCTTGATACTCTTAATACTCAGTTATCAGATGACATTGTCGTGCTAGTGCCACTAGCGCTTGAGAATTGGCAGGAACAAATAGAGGCGCAACAGTTTGCCTTTGTGCTAGGGCCGCAAGTACAATTTATTAAAATGGATACGATGGGCTGGCGCTGGCTTGCGACCTTGCAAGCGAATACGCAAACGGTAAATTCAAATGAATTTAAAATGTCTGATGTTAAACAAGCTGACTTTAAAACTGATGAGCAATACAAGCTATATAGGCAACTGCAAAACGAGCTTGCGCTAGCTAAGGAAGCTATCGCTGATAAGGTAATAAATCAGCCTAGTGCGATGGAGCAAATTGCCAGTGTCTTGTGGGTAAAAGCTGATAGTGATATTGAACAATTGCGAGATTTAAAACAGCGTAAAGTAGTGGCGGTTGATCCCGATGCCTTTGCCGGTTATTTACTGGTAGCCCATTTATTACAACAGAATGGCGTGTTACCAAGCGACTACGAAACCCAGTTTGTCGGTTATCCCATTGAGCTGACTTTGAGTACGCTGGCAAGTGGTGCAGTAGATGCGGCGATAGCGCCGCTATGCTTAATGGAAGAGATGGCAGGGCAAGGGAAGATTGATCAATCACAGTATCGACCTCTCAACCCAGTCGCAACAGATTCTAATTGTCAGTCTTCAACCAAGATTTATCCCAATTGGACACTAGCCGCAACCAGTCAAGCGCCAATAGCGTTAACCGAGCAGATTAATCAGTATTTATTCGCTGCAGGAGCGCAAAGCAGCAATGGCAGCGCTAATACTGACATTAATAATATTGATGTTACTACTATGCATAATAACGCAGAGTTGCGCTGGCTAGCACCTGAATCAAACAGTGATGCTGAGCGTATATTGTATGAGATGCAGCAACATCCTGCCCAAAAACAGTTAGCGGTACATATTGTAGACTGGATAAAATCACATCGATGGTGGATGAGTATCATCGTTTTTATTATAGTAATATCAACAATTAACTATGGCTGGATGAGTTGGCTGGCATGGCGTCGTCGGCAACAAATACTCGCTCAAAACCGTCTCATTCGTGATTATGACCAGCAATTACGGCAGTCTGAACGTTTTGCGGTCATTGGTGAGATGAGTGGGGCGATTGCCCATGAAATTAATCAGCCGCTTGCCACCATTCAGAACTATGCCCAAGGTTTATTGATTCGTAGCCAAGATAATAGAATGGATAAACAGACAACAGAGAAAGAAACGGTAGAAAATGCCCTACAACAGATTGTAAATGAGACGGAGCGTGCCGCTGACGTAATCAGCAACATTCGACACTGGGCGGGTCGCTCTCAGCCGAATGAAGTTAGCGTTGATATTGCAGCGACTTATGAGCAGTGTATGTTGCTGCTGGGCGAAAAAGCAGTAGGAATTACTTTTTGGTTCGCAAGTGACTACCAGCAATTACGCCTGCCAAGCTTATTATTAGATCAACTGCTGATTAACAGTGTGCTTAATGCCCAGCAGCAGCAGGCAACACATATTATGTTGCGTTGTGAGGTGAAAGAATATAGGGGTGCGCGCTGGCTAGCACTACATGTCACCGATGATGCTGGTGGCTTTAATGATGCCCAACTTATGAAGAATGAGCTAAAGGATAAACCGCACCGTTATGCAAATCAGCAGTATAGCCCTCGTTCGACAAAAGCAGATGGCTTAGGGTTGGGCTTGATGATATGCCAGCGTCTATGCAAGTCGCTCGATGGCACAATGGAGATTACCAATGTTAACGCACGGCGTGAGCTTGCTACTATACAGGCGATAGATAGTCATTATCAACACCGCCTAAAGCAGTCCGTTTATAATAAAGCTCATCTGATTCAAACAGAAAGTAGCTATCTATTAACCCATGAGTTGGGCGCGCAAGTGTCCTTTTATTTACCATTATCTTTGGTCATAAGGTAGCGTATGACTTCTTTTGAGGTGCCAAGCGCGCAACTAGTCATTCATATTATTGATGATGAGGAAAGTGTGCGCCATTCGTGTGAGTTTTTGATTAGTAGTTTAGGTTTCCCTACCCAAGTTTGGGATAGTGCCTTAACGTTTTTGCAGCAAGTGGATATCTACGATCCAGCAGTAGTGGTGAGTGATTTGATGCTACCCGATATGAGCGGTCAGGAATTACAAGTGTATCTCAATAAACACGATAGCCCAATCGCATTGATTGCCTTAACCGGTAATGGCGAGATTGCCGATGCAGTCGCTATGCTCAAAAAAGGCGCTGCGGATTATTTAGAAAAACCTATCGGTAGCCGCCGTCTGCAAGAAGCTATTAATAGTGCTCAGACCTTGACCATCAAACGTGCCAAGCTCTACTATATTCGTACACTTTACACGCAGCTGACCGATAAAGAAAGACAGGTCGCCAATGAGCTGATGCAAGGTAATCTTAATAAAATCATCGCTGATCATTTAGATGTGTCTGTACGAACGGTTGAAGTCCATCGCTCGCAAGTGATGAAAAAGATGGAATCACAGCATGTCAGTGAGTTGATTCAAAAGTTGGTTATGCTAGATTCTTAAGCTTTAAGATGAAGTCTTTGAGATGAAGTTTTGAGACATAGCTTATTATTCTTAAATTTTATCCTTTTCCATAAAAACGCCTGCTATTAAGCAGGCGTTTTTGTCTTTTATGAAGCTGAATTTTTAGGGTTTTTTCGCAGCATTTAGCATAAGTTAATTAACTTAGAATCAAACTATCATCGTCAACTTTTTCACCGCGAGTTTGCTCAAACATATCGAGTAAATCATGAACGGTCATACCTTGACGCTTATCCCCTGCGACATCGAGTACTACTTCACCTTGGTGTAGCATCACCGTTCTTGTGCCATGCGCCAAGGCTTGTTGCATAGAATGAGTGACCATCATCGTTGTCAGCTTATTATCCGTCACGATTTTATCGGTTAGCTCTAATACAAAAGCCGCCGTTTTAGGGTCAAGGGCAGCCGTATGCTCGTCTAATAATAAAATCTTAGACGGTTGCAGCGATGCCATCAGTAAGCTGACTGCTTGACGTTGACCACCGGATAACAGTCCCATACGGTCAGTTAGGCGATTCTCTAATCCTAATTTTAGGACAGAAAGTTTTTCACGGAACAGCTCACGATTATTCGGGTTTAGGGCAAAGCTTAGACCACGTTTACCACCGCGTTTATAGGCGAGCGCCATGTTTTCTTCAATCGTTAGCGCTTCACAGGTTCCTGCCATCGGGTCTTGAAATACCCGTGCTACCCAATTGGCACGCTGATGAGCGGTTTTTTTGGTGACATCAATGCCATTAAGTAATATCGAGCCACTATCCACGCGCGTAGTACCGCTGACCGCATTTAAAAAAGTTGATTTGCCTGCGCCATTAGTACCGATAACTGTCACAAATTCGCCATCAGCAATGTTTAAATTGATGCCGCGTAGGGCAGGGTTTTCAATGGGTGTTCCCGGATTAAAGGTCAACCGTAAATCTTTGGCTTGCATCATAATTGTTATTCCTTACGCTTATTCAAACTTGGCGAGCCAAATAATTTTTATTGCTAATCTTATTGCTGTTTGTATTCATTAATCTTAAGCACGTAATTTACGGCTTAAAAACTTGGTTTTGGCTTTTGGTAACACTAAAGCAAATACTACTAACAGAGCAGTGATCAAGTTCAAATCTTGCGGGCCAAAGCCAATACTACGTAAGGTATCGCTCGATAAAGCGACTTGGATAAATAGCTTATACAGTATTGCACCAAGGATAACGGCAATTGTGATCAGCCAAATACGTCTGGCTGGAATGATAGTCTCACCGATGATGACAGCTGCCAGACCAATAACAATCGTACCGATACCAATAGAAATGTCCGCACCGCCTTGGGTTTGGACAAATAATGCCCCTGCTAACGCAATCAGCCCGTTAGAGATTGCCATGCCGATGATGGTCATCCACGAGGTATTGATACCTTGTGCCTGCGCCATGCGTAGGTTTGAGCCAGTCGCGCGCATAGAGAGACCTGTTTCAGTATTATAAAACCAATCTAACAACAGCTTAGCCAGTATCACTACCACGCCAATAATCAAACAGCGCATCCAATAACCATTGCCATCAGTAACCAGTGAGCTAAACACAGTTTTCTCACCTAATAATGGCAAGTTTGGTGCGCCCATAATACGTAGGTTGACAGAATATAGTGCCACCATGACCAAAATACTGGCAAGCAGCTGTAAGATACCCAGCTTGACGTGTAGCCAAGCGGTAACGATACCGGCGACAGAACCTGCAAGCATCCCAAAGGCGCAAGCAAGCCAAGGATTAACACCAGCAACGATAGAGATGCCAGCAACTGCGCCACCCAACGGAAAACTACCGTCAGCTGTTAAGTCAGGAAAATCGAGGGTGCGAAATGAGATCAGGACGCCAAGTGCCACGAGACCATAGATCAGACCACTTTCAAGCGCACCAAAAAAAGCAATTAAGGACATAGGAGATCAATAAGTCATAACCAAGCGTTTAGCGAATAGGCTACGGGTATATATAAATATAAATACCAGAATTATCTATTAGCGTAACGTCTAAGCGGTGAATTTAACAGATTAAACAATCTGCGGTTAGGGTAGACCAAAAGTATTGCAAAAACATATGACAATTAGCTAGCATTATAAGTGATTTTTATTGAAAGCTTGAGTCTAAAACGATCATTTTAAATCGTTGCCAGTTACTCCAGTCACTTAAGTTTTAAGTACTTAAAATATAAATACCAAAAAATAAGCCCAGCTGATTGAGCGATAGCTGGGTTATTTGTGTTGAACAGGTTGTAATTAATAGTATTACGATAAAACTAACGACCAGCACGCATTAACTTTTCAATTAGAATGGTTAATTAAGCGTGCTCTATAGCCGTCTATTTTATTCTGTAATTGTTAAAAAGCGCTATTCTACCACTTCTTTAGCTTTATCGATAACAGCTTGCGGTAAAGTTATCCCTTGCTCTTTAGCATGTTTCGGACTGACATATAAGTCAAGAACCTGCGGCGTATATACTGGGATTGCACCTGCTTTTTCACCATTTAAGATGCGTACGACGATTTTGCCAGTTTCACGGCCAAGATCATAATAGTTAACGCCTAATGCAGCAATAGCACCGCGCTCAACTGAGCTGGTATCAGAAGCAATTAACGGGATTTTACTTTCTTTAGCGACTTGGTACAGTGACTCGTAGGCTGAGACGACGTTATTATCCGTTGAGGTATAGATCATATCGACCCTACCTTCAAGGCTGCGTGCTGCCATAGCGATATCAGTACTGCGCTGGGCAGGAGCTTCATGTACCTTGATACCAAGTGGTGCTAGTTTCTCTTTTAGGTTTTTTAAGATGATCGTTGAGTTGACTTCACCTGGGCTATAAACGTAGCCGACATTTTTTAAGCTAGGAATGATTTGGCGCATCAACTCGATTTGTGGCTCATAAGGAAGTGCATCAGAACCACCGGTGACGTTAGTGCCAGAGCCATCAAGTTTTGACACCAGTTTAGCTTCAACAGGATCGGTGACTGCTGAGAATACTAAAGGAATACTGCTGGTCGCAGCAGCTACTGACTGGGCTGATGGTGTACCAATAGCGATGATAACGTCTGAATTGTCTGCGACGAATTGCTTGGCAATCTGACCCGCCGTCGCGGTATTACCTTGCGCGCTTTGGAAGTTGACTTTTAAGTTCTCGCCATCTTTAAAACCGGCTTCGTTTAGCTCATCGATGACGCCTTTACGCACGTCATCGAGGGCTGGATGTTCAACGATAGCGGTAATCGCAACCGTTTTCATCGCAGTTTTGGCATCGCCACTAGTCGCAGTGTCATCAGTGCCAGCATCTTTTGCTGGCTGGTTACAACCTGTCAAAATTGCGGTACAAACACCGCCCAATAATAGAGCTTTAGCAAAACGATTTTGATACAACATGGGTCTTACTCCTGAAAATAATAATGTGTCCGTACATTATATAAAAGATAAATAAAGGGTAGTGCTTACAGCGGTTATAAACAGTGCTTGTTATAAGTTATCTATTATCTGTTCATTACTACAATTCCAACAGCGATTATTTGCTGGCAGTTTTTGCTTTTTCATCAACATTAATGCCGTTTTTGAGCATATCAGCTGGTAAGCTCACACCTTGCGCTTTGGCATGTTTAGGGCTGATATACAAGGTTAAATCGTTCATCACTTCAGGCTTAATGGTATTGACCGCTTCACCATTTAAAATCCGGTAAACCATCTTGCCAGTGACACGTCCAAAATCATAGTCATTGACGCCAAGCGCTGCAGTTGCACCGCGTTGGACGCTGAATTCATCAGAGGCAACGATTGGAAGGCGAATCTCATTGGCCGCTTGGGTCATCGCTTCAAAAGCTGAGGCGACATTATTATCAAATGAAGTATAAATGATATCGGCGCGCCCTTGTAAGCTGCGTGTTGCCATCCCGATATCGGTTGGGCGGTTGGCCGGAATATCTAATAACGCTAGATTTCTTGCTGGTAATGCTTTTTTAAGCTCATCACGTAGCGATACAGAGTTGGCTTCACCAGGACTGTAAACGTAACCGATAGTTTTCAAATCGGGCTTAATTTTCTGTAACAAATCTAACTGCGGCTCTAAAGGTAATTGGCTTGAGAGTCCGGTCAAATTACTTTGAAAAGGTTCGCCGTCTGCCGTAATAAGTTTGGCACCAAGTGGGTCTGAAACAGCGGTATACACAATCGGTATCGTCGTAGTTGCGGCAACGATAGACTGTGCTGATGGGGTAGAGATAGCCACAATTGCATCGGGATTATCACCAACGAATTGCTTAGCAATCTGTCCTGCTGTGGCGGTATTGCCTTGAGCGCTTTGAAAGTTAACTTTTAGATTTTGACCTTCGATGTAACCATTATTTGCCAGCTCATCAATGATACCGCGACGCATATCATCGAGCGATGGATGCTCAACAATCTGAGTGATAGCCAACGTTTTAGCGGGTTTTTCTGTAGTGACAGCACTGTCAGTTGTGGTGGCAGTGTCGGTAGAGTTAGAGCAGCCTGATAATCCAAGCGCGGCGCTAATAGCAGCGCCAAATAGGCTGAGGCGTAGGGTAGTAAAGGTCATTTTATTCTGGCTCGTAGGTTAGAAAATGCAGGTTACCCGAGTCAATGCTATGCGTATACTGAGATAACGGGCTAACATCAAAGTGATCAATCCATAGATCATTACGTTCATATTATGACAGTAATGTAACTTATGGCAATAAGAAATTGAAGCGTATTCGTCACGAGTATTAATAAGGCGTGTGTTGAGTGTTTTATTAAATGATTTCTCATTTATTTTAACCATAAAAAAGATGCCACCTAGGACATCTTCTTTATGGTCAAGTTTGTTGTTTGGTTATTAATCGAAAATACGCCATATATTGCTAAATAACCACCAAAGCAAGCGTAATGGAATCTCGACTATATCAATAAAGTCAAACCAATCCCATATATGCGAAGGCTCTGAATGACGGTAACGTCGTGAGCGATTTATCTCCGCCGTATATATGAATAATAAGGCGCTAATAATACCGCTGCCAATAGCCATCCAAAGGGCGGTTATATCGTTGCTAAAAAACCAATAAACAAGTAAGCCAAAGGTTAAATAAAGGAGAATATCTGCCAACAGTCTTAGCAATACCATTGTTATTCTCCATTATTCAATGCATCAGTAATAACAATGCTATTTAGGCCAGTACATCGCCGATAACACAGTTATCAGGTAGTGTAACGACTGTTAGCTGGGTTTTTGGATTGCCTGTCGATAACACCATGCCTTCTGAGATACCAAACTTCATCTTACGCGGCGCAAGATTGGTCACGCAAATCACCTTTTTATCAAGCAATTGCTCAGGCTCATAAAATTTACGAATACCGCTAAAGACATTGCGCGGCTGATCTTCACCTACATCTAAGGTAAATTGCAGTAGCTTATCAGCACCTTCGACATAGTTACATGCTATGACATGAGCCACTTTCATCTCAACTTTTGCAAAATCGTCAATACCAATGTAATCGGCTTGCTCTGCACTTGCATCAGTATCTTTCGCTGCTGGCTGAGTGTTTTTAGCCACTGGTTTTGCGTCTTGAGCAGCGGTTGGTGTCGCCGTTATGCCTAATGATGCTTTTGAGTCCTCAACCATCGCTGCAACGTCTTTTTCTTCAATACGCTGCATCAGTGGTTTGAATTTACTGATTTTATGACCAAGTAACCACTCATTACGACTGGCAAAACTTAAATCATCAATGTTTAAGAATTCTTTGGCATTGGCGGTCAGCTCAGGCAATACGGGCGCAAGATATACCATTAATTGACGGAAGATGTTAATCGCTACTGAACAGACGTCTTGAACTTCTTGCTCTGAGCCTTCTTGCTTAGCAAGTGACCATGGTTTTTTCTCGTCGATATACTCATTCGCTTTGTCCGCACATTGCATGATTAAGCGCATGGCCCGCGAGAACTCACGGTTTTCATAAGCGGCGGCAATCTCGTCGCCCGTTTTGGTGATATCTTCTAATAAACGCGGCTCTGCACAAACCTCTGTTAGCATGCCGTCGTATTTTTTGACCAAAAACCCAGCGCTGCGACTGGCAATATTGACCACTTTACCGACTAAGTCAGAATTGACCTTTTGCATAAAGTCTTCTAGATCAAGGTTGATATCTTCAACTTTGTCAGACAACTTGCTGGCAAAATAATAACGCAGATATTCAGGATGTAGATGCTCAGCGTAAGTGTCAGCCTTAATAAAGGTACCACGTGACTTACTCATTTTTTCGCCATTAACCATTAAGAAACCGTGAGCAAAGACACCGGTTGGCGTACGGAACTCACTACCAGCAAGCATTGCTGGCCAAAATAGCGCATGAAAATAAACAATATCTTTACCAATGAAGTGATAAACCTCAGTTTTATGCTCGTTTTCTTGCATCCAGTAACGGTCAAAATCAAGCGCCTCATCGGTACCAGCACGCTTCTCGCATAGGTTTTTAAAGCTTGCCATGTAACCGACAGGCGCATCAAGCCAGACATAGAAATATTTGTCTGGCTCATCGCTTGGGGTATCTGGAATCTGAAAGCCAAAGTAGGGTGCATCGCGCGAGATATCCCAGCTGGTCAGTCCAGCGTCAAACCATTCTTGTAGTTTGTTGGCGACTGACACTTGTAGGCGATTGTCACTACGCGTCCAATCTTTTAAGAATTGCTCAAACCCAGGCAAGTCAAAGAAATAGTGCTTAGAGGTTTTAAGCACAGGCGTGGCATTTGATAACGTTGAATGCGGATCTTTCAGGTCTGTTGCATCATAGGTAGTACCACATACTTCACAGTTATCACCATATTGGTCTGGCGAATCACATTCAGGGCAAGTGCCTTTGACAAAACGATCGGCTAAAAACAGTTGTTTTTCAGGATCAAATAGTTGCTCGACGTCGCGGGTAGAGATATGCCCAGCGTCTCTAAGGCGACGATAAATCAGCTCAGAGCATTCTTTGTTTTCTGCAGAATGGGTTGAGTGATAATTATCAAAATCAATCAAAAACTTAGCGAAATCAGCCTCATGAGCGGCTTGTACATTGGCAATTTGCTGCTCTGGAGTGATGCCATTGTCTTCGGCTTTGAGCATGATGGCCGTACCATGAGCGTCATCAGCGCAGACATAAGTGACCTGATGACCTTGCGCCTTCATCGCTCGCACCCAAATATCAGTTTGGATATACTCTACAAGGTGCCCCAAATGGATGTCGCCATTGGCGTAGGGCAGGGCACTGGTTACTAGAATCTCACGCACAAAATCACCTATATTTTTATATAAACGGATTGATTATCAATAGAAATTAAAAAAGTGTGCCTATGATACCGTAATTCGGCTAAATTTGTGATATTCCTCAGTAATTAATACGGTAATTAACTCTACACGTCCTATAGAGTGTCATTCTTTTATGAGACGTCGATAGTCATACTGTCTCTAGTTAACTATGATCGAACCGCCATAAAAAACCCACCAAGTAATTGCTCAGTGGGTTTTTAGTATTAAGTGATAATCATGAAACCTAATGGTTTATAGCTACTTATTATGGATTCATTTAAATGAATTAGAATGACCCAAACAGCGTACCTAAAGTAATGACTACTGCTACGGCAATCAGTGGAATAACCATGGTGACCATTGCCACGTTCAAATAGGATTGTTTATGCGTCAGACCACAAATCGCCAGTAAGGTAATGACTGCGCCACTGTGTGGCAAGGTATCTAAACCACCCGCTGCCATCACAGCGACTCGGTGCATCAGCTCTGGATCAATACCAGCGGCGACTGCCATTCTTAAATAATCTTCACCCAATGTCGATAGCGCAATACTCAAACCACCAGACGATGAACCAGTAATCCCCGCTAGCGTAGTCATAGCGACGGCTTCTGAAATCAATGGATTATCAGGGGTTAGGTTTAAGATACTATCACGAATGATGAGAAAGCCTGCCAATGAGGCGATAACTGCGCCATAACCTACTTCTGATGCCGTGTTAAAAATCGGCAACATCGAATCGTAAGTACCACGGTTGATGGTTTTTTGCAGATTTGTCCAATGACCGATACGCATGACGATTAGCACCACACAAGCTACAACCAATGAGATAATAATCGACCACAGCCCGAGTGAGCCTGCGATATTCAAGTCTGGGAACTGGGTCTGTAAGCCACTAAAGTCCATCGATGGGAAGATGAAGTAAGTCAATAAAGCGTTTAGACCGATAACCAAGACCAATGGAATCATGGCAACGGTAAATGACGTATGATGCGTACTGAGCAAATTAGTATCCGCTGTAGTTCCACCAATACCGCCCACATCACTATCATCATGCTGACCGTAACCTTCACCTGCTGCATTGGCTTTTCGGGCTCGTGACTGCAACCATAACCAACCACAGATAAACATGATAGTACCGCCGATGATACCCAAAATAGGCGCGGCAAATACGTTGGTATTGTAATAAGGAATCGGAATGGCATTCTGAATGGCGGGTGTGCCTGGTAATGCCGTCATGGTAAAGGTGAATGAACCTAGTGCAATCGCTGCTGGAATCAAGCGCTTAGGAATATCTGCGGCTCTAAACAAGTCTTTGGCGATTGGATAAATGGCAAATGCCACGACGAATAACGACACGCCGCCATAGGTCAAAATGCCACAAACTAGAATCACTGACAGAATAGCTTTGCTGGCACCAAGCTTTTCGACCACGGTATTGGCAATCGCTGTTGCTGCGCCAGAGTCCGCCATCAAACGCCCAAAAAGTGCGCCCAATAAGAAGATAGGAAAGAATTTGAGTAAGAATCCACTCAATGCGCCCATAAATACATCGGTATAGGCGGGAATAGTGCTTAGAAAGTCACCTGAAAGTAGTACCGCTAAAGCGGCCATAATCGGTGCCAAAATCAGCACGGAATAGCCGCGATAAGCAAAGAACATCAATAATAACAAAGTAATAACGATAGAAAATGTACTAAACATGACCGCCCTCCTTGGCTAAGTTAAGCCTGAGATTATGCAGGGCACAGAGAAATAGGTCAATAAAATTAAACATAACGGGTGATTTAACGTATTTTATCAAACATAATTTTAGATAAGTATGGTAGTGATCTATTCTGTATGATTCAAGCTGCACTACCTTCTATGCACTACTTTATATGAGCTTCATATTATTCTCTAGTCGCTGCTAGAATAATATGTTAAGTTATCAGAGGTATTGTTTTTATAATATATCGATAGAAAATGTATTAATATAAATACAAAAATGATGAATAATCTAGTGGTTTACATACGCAAAAATCAATGATGACAAATCAGTTATGAATAATAAAAATGAGACTTGCAAGGAGATAAGCATGAGTCAATCAAAAGTATATAGCAGCGCCGAAGAGGCGTTAAAAGGTATCGTTAGTGATGGACAAACTCTCGCTATCGGCGGTTTTGGTCTGTGCGGTATTCCTGAAGCATTAATTGAAGCGCTGCGCGATAGTGGTGTTAAAGATTTGACCTGTATCAGTAATAACGCCGGTATCGATGAATTTGGCTTAGGACTGTTATTACAAACCCGCCAAATCAAAAAAATGATCTCATCGTATGTTGGCGAGAATAAAGAATTTGAGCGTCAATACTTGGCAGGCGAGTTAGAAGTTGAGCTGACTCCACAAGGTACATTGGCGGAAAAACTGCGTTCAGGCGGTGCAGGTATTCCTGCATTTTATACCGCAACTGGCGTTGGCACACAAGTCGCTGAAGGCAAAGAGACGCGTGATTTTGACGGTCGTACTTATGTACTTGAGCATTCATTACGTGCCGATGTGTCGCTTATCAAAGCGCAAAAAGCCGATAAAGCAGGGAACTTAATCTTTAATAAAACCGCGCGTAACTTCAATCCAGACTGCGCGATGGCTGGCAAGATTACTATTGTTGAAGTTGAAGAGATTGTAGAGACTGGCACGCTCAATCCCGATGAAATTCATCTACCGGGTATTTTTGTGCAGCGTATTGTCTTAAATAGTAACCCTGAAAAGCGTATCGAAAAAACCACGACTAAAGCAGTCGAAGGCGCTTAAGTACTTAGTTAAGGGCTTTATCGAAATATTTTTAAACGATTAAATTAATAATAAAGTATTGTGAAAAATAAGGAAGTTACCATGGCATGGACAAGAGAGCAGATGGCACAGCGTGCCGCACAAGAGCTACAAGATGGCTATTATGTAAATTTAGGCATCGGTCTACCCACTTTAGTGGCCAACTATATACCTGAAGACGTAGATGTTTGGCTACAGTCAGAAAACGGCTTGTTAGGTATTGGCGAGTTTCCAACGGCAGAAAACGTAGATGCCGATTTGATTAACGCTGGCAAGCAAACCGTGACCGCAGAATCAGGTGCCAGTTATTTCAGTAGTTCAGAGTCGTTCGCGATGATTCGTGGCGGACATGTTAACCTTGCGATATTGGGCGCGATGGAAGTCTCAGAGCATGGCGATTTGGCGAACTGGATGATTCCCAAAAAGATGGTCAAAGGTATGGGCGGCGCGATGGACTTGGTTGCAGGTGTACAGCGTGTAATTGTTCTGATGGAACAAGTCAATAAACACGGCGAGCCAAAAATTCTAGCCAACTGCGAGCTGCCATTGACGGGTAAAGGGGTGGTCGATCGTATTATCACCGAGCTTGCGGTATTAGATGTCACCGACAATGGACTGAAATTGGTTGAGCTAGCAGAAGGTGTCAGTTTTGAAGAGCTACAAGAAAAAACACCAGTAAATATTGCCCAATAGTTTTGATGTTATATCGGATGTTAGAAAGGCTGCTTAATGCGTTGTTTAAGAGCCACTATATTTTAGGGGCTTATTTATAGCTTTAATTCATTACTACACATCATTACCCATTATTAAGGACAATATATGGCGACCCAATTACAACAGGATTTGACAGGCAAGGTGGCATTGGTCACTGGCGCCGCAAGTGGTATCGGACGTGATATTGCTGAAACTTATGCCAAAGCAGGGGCAGCGGTGGGTATTGCAGATATCAATCTTGAAGCTGCTCAGAAAACGGTTGATGCTATCGAAGCTACGGGCGGACGCGCCCTCGCGATTGCTATGGACGTGACTTCAGAGAGTGCCGTCAACCACGGAGTGCAACAGCTGGTCGATACCTTTGGTGGTATTGATATTCTCGTCTCCAATGCCGGTATTCAGATTATCGATCCGATTAATAAAATGGCGTTTGAAGATTGGAAAAAAATGCTCGCTATTCATTTGGATGGGGCATTTTTAACCACCAAAGCCGCCGTACAGCATATGTATAAAGATGATAAAGGCGGTACGGTCATCTATATGGGTTCTGTGCACTCGCATGAAGCATCAATGTTTAAGGCGCCTTATGTTACGGCAAAACATGGTCTGCTTGGGCTGTGCCGTGTATTGGCGAAAGAAGGCGCTGAGCACAATGTACGCTCACATGTGATATGTCCAGGTTTCGTCAAAACGCCTTTGGTCGAAAAGCAAATTCCGCAACAAGCGGCCGAAAAAGGTATCAGTGAAGAGTCGGTCGTCAAGGATATTATGCTGGTTAATACGGTCGATAAAGAATTTACCACTGTCGATGATATTGCTCAATTAGCCTTATTTTTAGCGGCTTTTCCAACGAATGTCTTTACTGGACAATCTATCGTTGCCAGCCATGGATGGTTTATGAATTAATCGTTTTGATTGGTGTTTTTTGGCTTAATAGTCATTAGCTTGCTAAAAAAGCCCAAAGCTTGATAAAAAAAGACCAATCCAGTAGCATCTAGCTTTATATTAACTTGAGCCAATTGTATTGGCTCTTTTTTATGAGCGCTTGCTGCATCGATTTGGGCGCAAGGAATAAAATGATAAATAATAAAGATTTTGCGTTGGGTTTTGCAGCGAAACTAAGCCGTGCTATCGAGCAACAGCATTTTGAGCAAGCGATTAAAGAAGTTCAAACGTTACGTCCTATTGATATCGCTGATGTGATAGCACTTATTGAGCCTAGACTTGCTTGGCAATTGTTAGAGCAGCTGCCCAATCGTTCGACGATATTTGCCTATTTAGACGCGGATATTCAAGTTGAACTGGCCTATGTGTTCCCTCGAGCTATCTTAGCGAAGCTAGTAGGCGAAATGCCTTCTGATGAGCGTACGGATTTATATAAGCACCTAAGCCAAGATCAACGAGATGCCTTGTTACCGGCATTAGCACAAGCAAAGCGCGAAGATATCCGACGCTTATCTGCCTATGAAGAGCGCACTGCCGGTGCCTTGATGAGCTCTGACTATGCGACTTTAGGTGCTCAGATGACTGTCTCTGAAGCATTAGATGCATTACGATTAGAAGCGCCCGACGCTGAAACCATTTATCATACCTATGTGATCGACGATGACCGTAAGCTGCTCGGTGTGGTGTCATTAAGAGTACTGATTTTAGCGTCACCAGAGCAGTTAATTCAGGACATTATGCTCAGCTCCGTCATATCTTGTGATGTGAACGATCATCAAGAGGACGTTGCTAAGACCGTCGCCCGTTATGACTTAATCTCCTTGCCTATTACCGATGCAAGTGGTGCTTTAGTCGGTATTGTCACGCATGATGATGCGATGGATGTGGCGAGTGATGAGGCGACCGATGATTTTCATAAGTCAGGCGGTGTCTCTACGATGGTAGGTCGTTTAAAAGATGTCAGTATTCGAGTTTTATATCGTAAGCGGGTATTTTGGCTGGTATTTTTAGTATTTGGCAACTTGCTTTCAGGGCTGAGCATTGCAAAATTTGAAGATGTAATAGCAGCAAACCTAGTATTGGTGTTTTTCTTACCATTGCTAGTCGATAGCGGTGGTAATGCAGGCTCACAGTCGGCGACCTTGATGGTACGTGCTTTGGCAACTGGCGATGTGGTCATGCGTGATTGGTTTTCATTACTAGGCCGTGAAGCAATGGTCGCCTTAATGCTCGGGGCTACGATGGCGGTGGCTATCTCCATCATCGGTTATGTGCGTGGCGATGCCGTTGTTTCTTTAGTGCTGGCAATGAGCATGATGTCCGTGGTTATGATTGGTTGTGTGATTGGTATGAGTCTACCTTTTATATTGAACAAACTGGGCTTTGACCCTGCCACTGCCAGTGCGCCTTTGATCACATCAGTTTGTGACGCGGCAGGCGTGCTTATTTATCTATTTATTGCCTCAAAGTTTTTGGCGATAGGTTAAGGTCGTTTAAAAGATAGAAATCGGCGAAAATATACGACAGTATAGACACATCGTGCAAAGCTCAGACCTACTGACAGTGTGGTTTTTTTATACCTCTCATTGAGCTACACTGTATACATAAAACCGTCTAGCTAAATCGTTTCGGAATATATTTTTTCGTTAAAATATTATTTGAAAAAGCGTTATTGGAATTTGCCAGACTTAACCATCTATAGAGGTAGCTATGTTTAACTTTATAAAAAAAATAGGATCTTCAAAATCCGAGACTCCGCAGCAGCAAGCTGAGCTTGATAGTGCCGTTGATAAGGTACTGTTAGGTTATCAGGTTGGTAGTACCAGTATTGCTACTATGGTAACGGGGCTTGAGCGCGCCGGTGACCAGTTGACTTTGGATTTGCGCTTGCCGCATGCTAGTGATCCGGAGATTATTCAGCAAGAACTTGGACAATTGCTACATCCGCACGGTATCAAGGTCATTCATATGAATGTGCGCCTGCCAGCGCCTGCCAAAGGGGATTCTAAAACTTTGCCTAAGCAGATGCCTAAGACTATTGATGCAATGAGTAATAATAGCAAAGCAACATCGAAGCCCGTCACTAATACAAAATCACCAAACATAGAACCACCCATTACTAAGGCGGCTCCTACCCAAGCATCACTTCCTCCACATCCTCATATTCGCCACATTATCGTCGTGGCCTCTGGTAAAGGCGGCGTCGGTAAGTCAACCACCACGGTCAATATTGCCTTAGCATTACAAAAGCTAGGCAACCGCGTTGGCGTGCTCGATGCGGATATTTACGGCCCTAGTATGCCGACCATGCTAGGCGTGGATAAGGTAAAGCCTGAGCTAGAGAATGAACAGTTCATTCCTATCAATGCTCATGGCATGGCGATGTTATCGATTGGTAGCCTACTTGATGGCGACAATACGCCTGTCGCGTGGCGCGGTCCTAAAGCGACGGGTGCTTTGATGCAACTATACAATCAAACCAACTGGCCACAGTTAGATTACTTGGTGATTGATATGCCGCCAGGTACCGGCGATATTCAGCTAACATTAGCACAGCGCATTCCGGTGACCGGTGCGGTGATTGTCACGACGCCGCAGCATATTGCGCTATTGGATGCGCAAAAAGGCATCGAGATGTTTAATAAAACCAATATTCCGGTACTTGGCGTGGTCGAAAACATGGCGCTACATACTTGTAGCAACTGTAATCATACCGAAGCGATTTTTGGTGTCGGCGGTGGCGAGCGTATTGCCGAGCAATATCATGTGCCACTGTTAGGGCAGCTACCACTCGCTAGTGGTATTCGCGCGCAAGTGGATAAAGGTGAGCCAAGCGTCTTAGTTGATGATGAGTTTGCGCCATATTATTTGAGTATTGCTAAAAATATCGAAGCCAATATTGATAAGTTTGCTAAGCCAGTCGACGATAAGCGTATTTTTTAATGAATGATCGGTTGTAATGTTCCAGTCTTAACTCTTAAAACACTAGTATTTATAAAAAGAGAATGTTGTGAACTTATCTACTTATGAAAGGCATCTTAAAGAAACTCCAAAAAAATATAATGTATTACAATTATTCCGGCCGCCGATATACGAGATTGAGCTATCAAACAATCAATTGATTACCGTTTGCTACTACAAAGATGGTAGTAGCAAACGCCATCAAATCAATGCTAATTTTAGTAATCGCCGTATGGTAGTTGCAGATTTTCTTAAAACAGTACAAGCGCTTACTGATTTACTCCTTAAATTTCCTAAGCATTCATTTGGAGTGAGTGCTTTTGCAGTAGCTAATGTAACTGAAGAATTGGCTGATGGATTAACAGCTATTGAAATTAAAGCTATTAGAGAAGCGTTTTTTGTTGCTTCTTCACAAGCGAAAAGAAGAGTTGTACATACCACCGTTAGCTACCAAGGGCAGATAGTCCCTTTAGAGAAATTTGGCTAGGATGCCGCAATCATGAATCAAAATCAAAATGAACAGCATTTAGCAACCAATTTAAGACCCGTTGCTCTCGACCAACTTATTAAAAACGGCCAACCTACTTTTGGGGTATTTTCTCAAGTCAAAAGCATCAATTATTTGGACTACCACAGCCATCTTATCTCGCAAAAGTCCTTACCCAATTGGCGCAAAAATCTAAAAGCCAATCAATTCTGCTTTATCCAAATTATTCAGCCACCTTATCGAGTTTGTTTAGCATTAGCGACGATTAAGCTTGCGACCAGTGCTTTTGTTTATCTTTATAATGACGACACTGAGCAGTTGGAAGTTTGTGAAGCACTACAGCCTTTGACTCGTCATACGCAGCTAGAAGGTGATTGTTACCAAGGGCAGATGGCGTTTGCGCATGCTAACCTCACCGTAACATTAGACTTTACTCCCTCGAAAATCAAAGTGGCGCTAGGCAGTCAATATATAGAGGTTCATGCAACATTAGAGCGGAAAGCGCAGCCGCTAGCGATATGTACACCCACTGGCAGACGTGGCTGGACGTTTACGCAAAAAGAACCACTCACGGCGATATCTGGGCATTTCTTAATCAAGTCTGCTTCAATATTTAATATAGAACCTCACACTAAACAAGTAGATTTTACCGATAGCACTATCGCCAATCTAGACTGGACACTAGGCTATATGCGCCATGAAACCAATTGGTTTTGGAGCTGTATTAATAGCTACTTGCCAGATGGTCGCCATTTTGCCTTAAACCTAGCGATGGGCGTCAATGAGACAGGCGCTAGTGAAAATGCTTGCTGGCTTGATGGGCAGATAGCTTATTTGCCGCCCGTGATGTTTGCTCGTAAAAATGTCAATTTAACATTAAGTCAGCAAGATCAATCTGTTGAAGAGTCAAGCATCAAAGCTGAGCAGACTTGGCGTATTTATCATCAAAACCTAGGCTGGAGTAATGTTGATATCGACTTAATCTTTACGCCGATCAGTGTTTATAAAAAAACCGATAACTTTGGCATAGTTGCCAGTATTTTTGAACAATGGCTAGGCGAATATAGCGGTGAGATACGTATTGGAGATAAAATCATTCATCTAGATAAAGTGACTGGGCTGGCTGAAGATCACTTTGCCAAATGGTAGCTTGTAAAAATATAGGGTGATGATAAGTGGGTTATTGGACGTATTGGTTTTAAAGTGCTGCTGACTCTATAAATCGCGCCATCAATTCCGTATAATCGTCGCTATCAAAATACTATTCAAATCATAGTCCCTATTTAATATTTGCTAAGGAACAACAATGTCTATCAAATCTGACCGCTGGATTCGTAAAATGGCTGAAGAGCATGGCATGATTGAGCCATTTGAAGCAGGTCAAGTACGCTTCAATGATGCCGGCGAGCGTTTGGTCAGCTACGGCACCTCAAGCTATGGTTATGATGTACGCTGCGCCCCTGAGTTTAAAGTATTCACCAATGTCCATTCAGTCATTGTCGATCCTAAAAACTTTGATGAAAAAAGCTTTATTGATGTCATTGGTGATGAGTGTATTATTCCGCCAAACTCATTTGCATTAGCACGTACTATGGAATATTTCCGTATTCCACGTGACGTATTGACTATTTGCCTAGGTAAGTCAACTTACGCGCGCTGCGGTATTATTGTCAACGTCACACCACTTGAGCCTGAGTGGGAAGGGCACGTCACTTTAGAGTTTAGTAATACAACCAATCTGCCAGCGCGTATTTATGCGGGTGAAGGGGTGGCACAAATGCTGTTTTTCCAAAGTGATGCCGATGATGTCTGTGAGACCAGCTATAAAGATCGTGGTGGTAAATACCAAGGTCAACGCGGCGTGACATTACCAAGAACTTAGATAAGCGCTTACCCAAGAACTTAATGGTTATTTTAATCATTCAGCTCATTTAGAAGAGTAATAAAAAAAGCTAGCCATATTTAATATGGCTAGCTTTTTTATGTATCAGGTTTAATTATTTTAGAACTTTTAAACCAGCTTTATTATCACGTTTCGGCTTAGGAGCTGCGCTGGTTATCTTAGGACTCATTACCGAGTCATCTTCAGGCTGATAGTTGTCATATTCATTCGGATCAAAAAACATCCCTTGCGAGTTCTCTTTAGCATAAATACCTAGCACCGCCGTCAGTGGTACCCAAATCTCTTGTGATACGCCACCAAAGCGCGCACTGAAGTGAATATAGTCATTTTCCATACTCATATTACCCGTAGCACGGCTGGCAATATTGAGTACGATACGCCCATCTTGCACATGTTCCGTTGGAATCTGTACGTTCTCAGCGGTAGCATCAACCATCAGATACGGTGTGAGCGCATTGTCTTCTATCCATTGATATAGCGCGCGCACCATATAGGGACGTGTTGGGGTAATAGACGTGGTTTCGCTCATCTTTTGGCTTCCTATATTGATGATATTAAATAATAGTTAATAAGGGGTTTGCTACCTATTTTTATTGATTTCTAGAAAATGAGGCAGGTTTAATGATTTCTTATTCTAAGACAGCGACAAGCGATTGTCTAATCAACGCACACTTTTTTGAAAGCTTTTACGCTCAAAGATTCGGGTTTGATACTCAAGTAATGGACGGCTAATAGCACGAGGTAGCTCGATACCCATCTCTTCAAGTCGCCATAATAAAGGCGCTAGCAGTACATCACACCAGCCAAATTCATCCGCCATAAAGTAAGGTTTATGCGCAAATAGCGGTGATAAAGTAATCAATGAATCAGTTAGCTGTTTTTTAGCGATGGCTGCTTGTGCTTTGTTGAAGCTATCAGGGTGCATCAGTAAACGCTTACCCAGTACCAGCCAATCACGCTGAATGCGCCACGCCAGTTGCCTGAACTGTGCACGCTCTTGCGGTGTATCAGGCAGCAGTTTGTTTGCATGGTAACGCTCCTCAAGATACTCGAAGATGACGTTAATCTCATAGAGGGCAATCTCACGCTGCTGAAGAACGGGCAAAGTGTGATAAGGATTCAGTTCGGTCAAGTCCTCTGGGCGCTCGGAGTGTAGACGTGATAAATAATAAGCGAGCTTTTTTTCTTCAAGTAATAGGCGTACCACATGACTGTCGTAGCCGTCATCAGCATATAAGATTAGCTGACTACTTGGAATGTCATTCGCATCAATCATGAAAGCCTAATGTTAATAGTAAAGCCTGTCATCGTAAACAAAGTCGACCTATTTATCAAGGCAGCATCCGTAAACATTACGCATGAGCCTATTGTTTAGCGGATGATTTACTGACGGTCAACACATAAAAAAAGCACTACCGAGGTAGTGCCTTTTATTAATATCATACTAAATTTCTATTTTCTTAATTCTTGTTTATTTTACATCTTTCCAGAACTCTTTGTTGAGCAAGTAAACTGGAATCAGTAAAACTAACAAGAATAAAATTACGAAGAAACCAATGACTTGACGGTCATGACGAACAGGCTCAGCCATCCACGCCATAAAGTTAACCAAGTCACCGACTTCAGATTCAAACTCTTCTTGACTAAGCTCTTCTTGCATATTATGCAAGACGTGAGGCATTGCAGCGTTTGCAAGCACTAAGTTATTAGCGCCCCAAGGACGGCTTGGATCTTCATAGAACGATAATAGATAGGTATAAACCCAGTCATCACCGCGCAGTCTGGTCTCAAGCGATAAATCCGGCGGTGCGGCACCAAACCACGATGCTTGCACTTCAGGGTCAATCTCAGCATTGATATGGTCACCGATTTGATCTGTGGTGACCATCAGATACTTTTCGACCAGCTCAGGCGGTATCTCTAAGTCTTTAGCAATACGCGAGTGACGAACGTACTGTGCTGAGTGACAACCCGCACAGTAGTTCATAAACGTCTTCGCGCCGTTTTGTAGAGAACCCTTATTGGTAAAATCAATAGGGGCTGTGCTACAAGCTAAGTGTTCTTCAACACCATCAGCATTGGTAAACGTACCGCATCCACCACCTGCTGCTAGTGCCGTACCAGCAGTCAAGGTTAATGCCGCGCCTAAGCCTAAACCTGCTAGGAATTTTTTTAGCGTGTTCATTAGTGACCTCCGGTAACGCGTTCTGGTGGCTGTTTACACTTCTCAATAGAGGTGTAAATTGGCATCAGTAAGAAAAACAAGAAATACAACACAGTGAAGATACGAGCCATCAATGTTGCTGTTGGCGTTGTTGGTGTCGCACCTAAATAGCCTAAAACTAAGAAACTGATCGCAAACACGGTTAAAGCAATTTTAGATAAAATGCCTTTATAGCGTATAGAGCGTACAGGCGATCTATCAAGCCATGGTATCAAGAACAGGAAGGCGATTGCAGCACCCATGGCAATTACACCACCAAGCTTATCTGGAACCGCACGTAAGATGGCATAGAAAGGCGTGTAATACCATACTGGTGCAATATGTGCTGGTGTTTTCAATGAGTTTGCTGTCTCAAAGTTTGGTGGCTCAAGGAAGAAGCCGCCGCCTTCTGGGAAGAAGAATACCACTGAAAAGAACAAGATAAAGAAGACAACAATACCAACCATATCGTGCACGGTATAGTACGGATGGAATTCGATACCATCTAATGGCACACCGTTTTTATCTTTTAGCTTCTTAATGTCAATACCATCAGGGTTGTTTGAACCAACATGATGCAGTGCCACTAAATGCATAAAGACTAAGCCGACAAGCACTAGTGGAATAGCGACTACGTGCAAGGCAAAGAAACGGTTTAAAGTGATACCTGAAATAATGTAATCACCACGTACCCATTCAGCAAGACCGTCACCAATAACCGGTAAGGCAGCAGGTAGGTTCAAGATAACCTGTGCACCCCAGAATGACATGTTGCCCCAAGGGAGTAGGTAACCGAAGAAACCTTCTGCCATCAATGCCAAGTAAATACCCATACCGATAAGCCAAATAAGCTCACGTGGTTTTTGGTATGAACCATATAGCAAGGCTCTAAACATATGCAGATACACCACGACGAAGAACGCTGATGCGCCAGTCGAGTGCATATAACGGATGAGCCAGCCACCTTTGACATCACGCATGATGTATTCAACAGACGCAAATGCCCCTTCGGCACTTGGGTTGTACATCATCGTTAGCCAGATACCAGTCACCAATTGGTTGACCAATACCACCATAGATAACACGCCAAAGAAGTACCAAAAGTTAAAGTTTTTTGGTGCATAGTACTTCGACATATGATATTCATAGGTTTCAGTCGCTGGAAAGCGCGCGTCCACCCAATGCATTAACTTTTTACCCATGCTCATATTAAGCCTCCCCAATCGTCAAGATGGTACCATCCATGTTGTAATCTGGGACAGGTAAGTTAAGCGGTGCAGGTACACCACTATAAACGCGACCCGCTAAGTCATATTTAGAACCATGGCATGGGCAGAAAAATCCACCGTACCAATCATTACCACCCAAGTCGGCTGCGCCAACATCAGGACGGTAGTTTGGTGCACAGCCTAAATGTGTACAGACGCCTTCTACCACCAATATCTCTGGTGAAAGTGAGCGTCCTGGGTTTTTACAATATTCAGGTTGCAAAGATGCGTCGGAATCAGGGTCGGATAGTAATGACTTTACTGACTCTAGTGTGGCCAGCATTTCTTCAGTACGCTTGACCACAAAGATAGGTTTGCCACGATATTTGATGACAACCATTTGTCCTGCTTCGATAGAACCAATATCTTGGGTGACTGCAGCACCTGCAGCCTCAGCTTTAGCGCTGGGGGTCCAAGACCGGACAAATGGTGTTGCCACAGCAGCTACCCCAGCTGCACCAATTACGGCAGTCGAGGCAATAAGAACTCTACGACGTTGTACGTTAACGCCTTCGGCATGGCTCATTAATACTTCCTCCAGGTGAATGAAATGGGATTATCCCACACTGGGTTTGTGGCTTAGAAAATCTACAATACCAATAAACAAGCCACGTTAGCTGTGCCTAATTTTGCTAATTGTTGCTATTCTAAGCTATTTTGGTCATAAAATAAATTATTGTGTTAAAAATAAAGCAACCTCGATAGGGCGCACTAGAGTATTAAACAAGATAATCACTCTAAAAAACCTTGATTATCAGTGTTTAATATAAGCTTTATGCCACCAAGATATCATCAAGGATGTTATGAATAATGACCTTATAATTATTAAGGATATTCAGCAATAGGGAATGATACTTGAAATCAAGACAATGTTCACTAACTTTCAGCACCTCACTACCCTGTAAGTAGTCGTAAGCTATTTATTACCGCTCTAAATGACATAGTAAGTTCAAAATAAAATACGTACGATTGTCATAATATTATGCTGGTATAAACATTTCTCGCTTGCTGTGCACTTTGCCAGACAGAGGCTTCGAAAAATTTATACCAGCAATACTTTGCTTTTTTAAAGTGAAGCGAATATAGATTGGTAATAAATAGAACTACCTTTAATAGTAGGTTTTTAAAATAAAGCTGCTATTAAAGGTAAGTGTGCAACTATTAATACTGTTCTGATAGCATTAGCCTTCAAGCGTATTCCAGCGCTCAAGCTTATTCATCATTTCATCTTCAATGGTAAGTAAACGCTCACTAGCAGCCGTTGCCGCATCAAAGTCTTGATTAAACCAAGACCCATCAGCCAGCTTTTCTTCTAGCTCGCTCTGTTCAGCTTCTAAAGTAGCAATCTCTTTTGGTAAGGCATCAAGCTCACGCTGGTCATTAAAGTTGAGCTTTTTAGCGGCGTTATTAGGTTTCGCTGCTGCCGCTGATTTATTGGCAGATTTGCTATTAGTGGTATTGTTACCAGAAGATTTAGCTGTTTTCGCTGCTTCTTCGCGATTTTTTTGTACCAAATACTCTTGATAGCCACCGACATACTCGCTGACTGTGCCTTTGCCATCTTCATCGGTATCAAATACCCAAGTAGAAGTGACAACGTTGTCCATAAATGAGCGGTCATGGCTAATGAGCAAAATCGTACCGCCAAAGCTGGCGACTGACTCTTCTAGTAGCTCAAGAGTTGCCATATCCAAATCGTTGGTAGGCTCATCGAGTACAAGGATATTGGCAGGCTTTAATAATTGCTTGGCCAGTAATACACGGTTACGTTCGCCCCCTGATAGGGCCTTTACTGGCGTACGTGCACGCTCTGGGGCAAATAAGAAGTCTTGTAGATAGCTCATAATGTGTGTCTTACGACCACCCACTTCGACGAAATCAGAACCTTCTGAAACGTTATGAGCCACACTGGCTTCAAGATCTAGCTGGTCACGCAGCTGATCAAAGAAGGCGATTTTTAGGTTAGTACCTAATTCAACGCTGCCAGTTTTGATCACATCATCGTCTGACATGTCGAGTAGGGCTTTAATGAGCGTGGTTTTACCCGCGCCATTAGGGCCGACGATACCGATTTTGTCACCGCGCATGATGGTGGTGCTAAAGTTATCGACCAGGACATGGTCATCATACTGTAGGTGTAAATTTTTAACTTTACAGACCAGCTTGCCACTTTTCTCGCCTTGACCCATGGTGATATTAACGTTACCAACTTGTTCACGGCGCTCGCCACGTTCTTCACGCAATGCTTTTAAGTCACGGACACGACCTTCGTTACGGGTGCGACGTGCTTTAATACCTTGGCGAATCCAAACTTCTTCTTGTGCTAATTTTTTATCAAAGTTAGCATTATTCTTTTCTTCCGCTAATAATTGCAGCTCTTTTAGCTCTTGGTAACGTGCATAGCCACCTTCACCTTGAGTAACGTCATAGCTGGTTAATTGACCACGATCAAGCTCAATGATACGAGTCGATAATTTATTAACGAACGCTCTATCATGGGTAACGAACAATAATGTCAGACCTTGCCAATCTAATAAAAAGCGCTCAAGCCACTCAATACTATCAACATCTAAATGGTTGGTTGGCTCATCAAGAAGTAGCACATCAGGCGTGGTCACTAAAGAGCGCGCTAATAAAACACGGCGCTTACGACCACCAGATAGTGAGGACAAGTCATCTTCTGGATCTAGACCCATCGTCGTGATGAGACGGGTTGCTTCACGCTCTAAATCCCAACCATGTACCGCATCGATATCATGCTGCAGGTCTGCCATACGCTCACAGGCATCCATGTCACCATTGGCACATAAATCAGTTTGCGCATTATAGTTGGTCAGCAACTCGGCAGTGCGTTTGCTACCACCCATGACGATATCTAAAATTTTACCGCTAGTCTCGGGCACATCCTGCTCAAGCATTGCGACGCGTACGCTATTATTAATGATCACTTCGCCGCTATCAGGCAATAATGTGCCATTAATCAGCTTAAATAAGGTGGATTTGCCTTCGCCATTGCGGCCAATTAAACATACGCGCTCGCCTGCATCGATAGCAAAGTCAATACCATCAAGGACAGGAGCGACGCCAAAGGCAAGGTGAATATCTTTTAAATGTATCAGTGCCATAGAGTATCTTAAGCTTATATAATAGTGAGGTAGGGGTTGTTGCGAAATTGCGAGCAGTATAACATGCTGCTACGCAACTGTAGTGCGCGTAAATGGATTTATCAGCATGATTTTATGCCGGTTATTTTATCAAGCAACCTATCCTATCTTACCAAGGCTTTAGCCATCGTTAGCCATCGCATCTAGTATTGAGAAAAATATGAATGAAGCAAACCCACAAAGTATAAACCTATCCAATCTTCAAACCGAAAGCTTAGCCACACAAGTTGATTTACAATCGCAAGTGGTCGAATTACAAATGAACATGTCCCATCTTGAGCTAACGGTAGAACGACTTGACGATGTCATTACCCGTCAAGATAAACATATCCAAACGCTACAACGACAACTACAGTTTATTTATAAGCAAGTTGAAAGCCAAGATGGAGAAGGAGGCGTGGCACCCTTTGACGTCATGGCAGATAGACCACCACATTACTAACCATATTAATCGCTAACGATAAATAGCAAATAAGCGATACTACTTTTATTAAATTTATATGTGTATTTTTAAATAAATATACTCTCCAGTGACTGTTCAGTCACATTAGAGAAATGATGTTGTTTTAGTGTAAGAAAAACATTAGTATCCTTCACCTTATGTATCGCCTACCTAACAAAGTTCGGTATAGCGGTAAACAACGTGGATGTTTGGAGATACACAATGGGCGCAAATTTTAATCTTAAAACCCTCACGGTAGCAATTGCTACTCTTTCTATTGCTAGTGTGGCGAGTGCGGCAGGTCTTGATCGTTCAGGCCAAGACATCACTGCATTTTTGCAAGATGGTCTATACGCTGAAGCGGTTTATACTTACATCGATGGCGATGTCACTGGTAAAGATTCGTCAGATAACAAGATTGATGATATTGCCGAGTCTTATGACTTCTTTCGTTATGGTGTAAAAGCCGATATCAATGACACGTTTAGCGTTGGTGTTTTATATGACGAGCCTTTTGGTGCAGCGGCTGACTATAGTGGCAAGAATGACTTTGTAGATCAAGATCCTCTTTCAACTAGAAATGGTGAAGGTACCAATGTTGAAGTTCGTACTGAAAGCATCACTGGCATTGTTGGCGCAAAACTTGGCGAAAATAAGAACTTCCAAGTATATGGCGGTCCAGTAGCCCAGCGTGTGAAAGCCAATGTTAAATTGCGTGGAACTGCTTATAGTATCGCTAATGGTTATACTACTAACATCAGTGCTGATCAGGACTATGGTTGGTTAGCTGGCGTCGCTTATAGCAAGCCTGAGATTGCCTTGCAAGCAGCGTTAACGTATCGTTCAGAAATTGAGCATAATACACAGGCTGCAGAAATCTATCCTTTCGCCCAGAGAGTTGGTCTTTCACCAAATAGAATCGATACTATTGAGATTACTACCCCTAAGTCAGTGAACTTTGATTTCCAAACGGGTATTAATCCAACTATGTTAGCCACAGCAAAAGTACGCTGGGTACCATGGAGTGATTTTGCGATTACGCCATCATTATACAATGAGACTAGCCAAAAACTAGCAGGTCAGCCTGGTATTCCAGTTGAAGGTTTAGACTTGGTCAGCTATGATAAAGACCAGTGGCAAGTTGAATTAGGTCTTGCTAAACGTTTAACGCCAGTATTAGCGGTGACAGGTACGGTTGGTTGGGATAGTGGTGCTGGCAATCCAGTCACTTCTCTAGGTCCTATTGATGGCTATTACAGTGCTGGTCTTGGCGCAAAGTATAATTTGACTGACAACTGGGCTATTTCTGCTGGTGGTAAATATCTATGGTTCGGTGATGCCGATGGTCAGATACCTAGTAAAACTGTAGTAAGTAATTTTGAAGACAACGATGGTTTTGCTCTCGGTGTTAAACTATCTTATCAAGCCAAACAAAATTTTAACTAGAAGCTAACACTATTAATTTAACTTAAAAGCTTAAAATAATACAAAAAGGCGATCCTTAATGGGTCGCTTTTTTATGCTTTAAACAAAGTAAATAAGCATCAATACATTTATTTAATACTTTTATTAAATATCCAAAATTACTAAATATTGAACTTAAGTTTGTTAAAGTTTAATTATATAAGATGTTGATATTAATATAAATAAACTATTGTTTGTTAATGCAGGTGTAATAGCTGTACTGAAGAGTCATTAGCAAGAAATAAAGTGTTTTAGCTGTTGTTTTAGTGTGGAAAAGTCATTACTATTCATTTCAGGACATCGTTTACATAATCTTATATTTCAAGTAACAATACTGAATAATTAATTATGCAGGCGGTTAAACAACGAGGATGTTTGGAGATACCCAATGCGCGCTACTTTTCATTTAAAAACTCTTGCTGTAGCGATTGCTACTCTTTCTATAGCCAGCATGAGCAATGCTGCTGGTCTTGATCGCTCAGGTCAAGATATTACCGCATTCTTACAAGACGGTACATATGCAGAAGCAGTTTATACCTATATTGATGCCGATGTCAGTGGTTATGATAGTGCCAATAATGGGCCTACTAGTAATACATATGAAAAAGGTAACAAAGTCGGCGATATTGCTGAGTCTTATGACTTTTTCCGTTATGGTGTAAAAACGGATGTTAATGATACCTTTAGTATTGGTATCTTATATGATGAGCCATTTGGTGCTGCTGCTGAATATAGTGGTGATAATAATTTTGTGTCAAAAAATGATCCTGATGCTTCTTTTGTAGGAGTATCAGGGCAAGACACTACGATTACAAAAGCTAGAGGCCTACTAAGGATTTTAGATAGAACTTTGAAAATAACACCTGACAACCTGAAGCTAAAAAAACAGCGAGACGATCTTTTAGCAGCAATAGCAATAGTTGATGCTGAGCAACAAAAAGCAGGCGAAGGGACTAAGGTTGAAGTGCGTAGTGAAAGTATTACTGCCATTATCGGTGCCAAATTTGGTGCTAATAAAGAATTCCAAGTTTATGGTGGTCCAGTAGCGCAACGTGTACAAGCTGATATAAAATTACGTGGATTGGCCTACGGCCCAGCAACTGGCTATAATGCATATGTAAGTCCTGATCAAGATTATGGTTATATAGCTGGTGTTTCTTATAGCAAGCCTGAGATTGCCTTAAAAGCAGCATTGACCTATCGCTCTGAGATTGATCACAGTTTACAAATTAACGAGAACTATCCAGTAGCAGGTCTCGTAACTGAAGCGGATGCTATCGTAGCAGGATTATCTCCAGAACAGGCAGCAGCAGCAGGAGCAAGAGCAGCCAATAGCAATAGTGAAATGGAGTTGACAACACCTAAGTCAGTAAACTTTGATTTTCAAACTGGTATCAACCCAACCACACTAGCTACTGCTAAAGTACGCTGGGTGCCGTGGAGCGATTTCGTAATTACCCCTCCATTATATAATAAAGTTAGTCAGACCAGATATCCTGATGGTTTAGACTTAGTTGAGTATGAAGATGACCAATGGCAAGTAGAGCTTGGTCTTGCTAAACGTCTAACACCAGCTTTAGCGGTTAGTGGTGCGGTCGGTTGGGATAGCGGTGCTGGTGATATAACAACTTCACTAGGTCCTATCGATGGCTACTATAGTGTTGGTCTTGGCGCGAAGTATAACGTCACACCTGAATGGGCAGTATCAGCCGGTGGCAAATACTTATGGTTCGGTGATGCCAAAGGTCAATTACCTACTGGTAAAATCGTTGGTGATTTCCAAGATAATAATGGTTATATCCTTGGTATGAAACTTTCTTATCAAGGAAAGTAAAACTTTAAATAGTTTTTTCTAAAGTTAATTTCAATATTATAGATAAATAAAAAAAGCGATCCATTATGGGTCGCTTTTTTGTTGTCTATTAATTGGTAAGGGATAGTAGTTAAAAGAATTAAAGTTTTATTCTCTCGCACTAAATTATTATTTATAGTCGCGCATAAAAAGTCTGAAAGACAGAAACCATTCACTTTCAACCTCTAGTTATCAATAATACTGAGCAAAGTTAGAAAATAACTTTCAGATACTTATCTAAGTAATTTATGTACTGGTCAGTCACAATAGCGAAATAACGTACTTTTGTTGTTGATTTCATGTAGAAAAAATACTAGTATGTTTTTAGGATACCGAACATATGATTGGACTTTTGTAGGTTTTATCGATAACCAGCATAGTTTGATTGTTCAAAAGGTAAAACAACTGGGATGTTTGGAGATATACAATGCGCACCACCTTTCATTTAAAAACGCTTACGTTAGCCATCGCTGCTTTTTCTGTAGCTAGCATGAGTCACGCTGCTGGTCTTGATCGGTCAGGGCAAGATATTAAAGGCTTCTTTAACCCTGGTACTTATGCAGAGATTGATTTTGCTTATATTGATACTGATATCTCTGGTAACGATAGTGCTGGCAATAAGTATCCGAATGGTGAGTCTCTAGGAATTACGAAAACTGAAGCCGAGTATGTAAAAGGTGCTAATACGGGCAATATCACTCAAGATTCTTATAGTTTTATGCGTTATGGTGTCAAAACAGACGTGAATGAAAACATTAGTATCGGTCTATTCTATGATGAGCCATGGGGCGCAGAAATAGAGTATACAGGCAAAAGTGCGTTTGTTTCAGATCCTAGCCAACCTATCATTGCTGATTCAGGGAACAATGATCCCAATCAAGGTCCGGTTTCAGCACCAGTCATCCTACCTTCTTCATCAGCAGTTAATCCGTCAATCAATGATCCTAACTACAATAAAAACACCAATGTGAGTGTACATACTGAAACATGGACAGGTCTAATAGGCTATAAATCTAACGGCTTTCAAGTATATGGCGGTCCAGTACTCCAAAAAGCAGAAGCAGGAGTACATCTTAGAGGTAACGCCTATGGTCCATTGACGGGCTATGATGCAAATGTAAATAATGATACAGCCTATGGTTGGGCTGCAGGTCTTGCCTACAGTAAGCCTGAGATTGCATTGAATGCGGCACTAACATACCGTTCTGAAATTAAGCATAAAACAGCCATTGGTGAAAGAATCCCACTGCTAGGTACTAGCCTAAAAGGACAAGCATTAGAAAAACTAGGTATCGATCCAGATTCCGAGTATGGCAAGTCTATTGGTGAATATGCTAATACCAATGCCACAGTTACTACACCTGAATCAGTCAATTTAAACATCCAGACTGGTTTGAGTGAGAAGTATCAGTTACTAGGTACATTAGATGTACGCTGGGTACCATGGAGCGACTTTTCTATTGTTCCACCATTCTACAATGCTTACTCTAAAGCGTCTTTTCCCGAAGGTCTGCCATTATTGTCTTACGATAAAGACCAATGGAAGGTGGATGTTGGCTTAGCTAAGCGTTTTAATGAAAAACTCGCGGGCTCAGTGGTCATTGGCTATGACTCTGGCGCAGGAGACCCTGTCAGTTCATTGGGTACTATTGATGGTTATTATAGTATTGGTGGTGGGGTGAAATATAACGTCACACCTGAATGGGCTGTGTCAGTTGGTGGTAAATACTTAAAATTTGGAGATGCGACAGGACAATTACCTAACGGTAGCATCGTTAGTAAGTTTGAAGATAATGATGGATACATCGCTGGTGTAAAGCTGTCTTATCAAAGTCAATAGTGCAACATATATCGCTTTGTCCTAAATAATATTTTAGAAACTTAGTTATCTAATTAAGTGAGGTTTATGAAGGACTATTATCGTATTGGATACCAAGGTGTTAATTATATAAATACTTAACACCTCACAAATAAATGTTTGCATGATTGTTTATTAATAACTATCACTATTAGTCGTTATAAATTTTATCTGTAAATGACATGAGTTATCTATACATCTTACTTAAATATCGGTCTTACCATTATTAGATAACGGAATATCTATCAATCATCCATGGAGGAAGAAGAATGTCACCTAATCGTCATTCAATCGCAGCTATATCTACAGTTAAAAAACTAAATACCCCGCTAAAAGCTAGTGTGGTACTTTTGACATCATTAATATTGGCAGCATGTGCTACTAATGATGAACCATCCTATAAAATTCAAGATGTTTTTACCCCTATACCTCAGCCTGAAGCACCAGAAGTAGATAAAGACGATAAAACAGGTGTTCAATCTTTAAATATCGATGTAGCACCATTAGGCAAGGTATTTAATACCACAACTCGTACTTTTGATATTAATGAAGATGGTTCTACCATTGATGCGAGAGCTGATAGTGCTTCGGCAGGTACATTACCAAAAGTGTCAGTTACTATATCAGGCAAAGATGACACTAGTCTTGCCAATGGCTTTAAAAAACATCAAGGTAGCGCGGAGATCGTAGTTGAAGCACTTGGTTCTACTTTGCCTTTAAGCTACGATTCAGTCTATAAAGACTTTGGCGATGACATGCGCATTGGTCATATCAATGGCGGTGCAGCTTTAGATGAAGACTTGCTTCCTGTAGATGGTGTTATTGCTATTGGCAATGCAACTAAAGCTGCAAATATGCCCATAGATGGTACTGTTCAATATGCAGGTGATGCAACATATCGTAAACTGGGCTTAGACCAAGCAATTGAATATGGTTCATCGGTATTCACCGCAGATTTTGTTGCTAAAAATTTAAAAGGTGATTTGGCATTTACTAAAGCCGGTAACATTAGTATTAACGCTGACATCAAGGGTAACCAATTCTCAGGGACTGCCGATAAAAATGCAGGCTACACAACCGAAGGTGGATTCTTTGGCGATGATGCCAAATACATAGGTGGGGTATATGAAGGCAATGGTGCTCAAGGTACCTATGGCGCTAGCAAAGGTGCAACACCCGTAGACCCAGTAGACCCAGTAGACCCAGTAGACCCAGTAGACCCAGTAGACCCAGTAGATCCAGTAGATCCAGTAGATCCAGTAGATCCAGTAGATCCAGTAGATCCAGTAGATCCAGTAGATCCAGTAGATCCAGTAGATCCAGTAGATCCAGTAGACCCAGTAGACCCAGTAGACCCAGTAGACCCAGTAGACCCAGTAGACCCAGTAGATCCAGTAGATCCAGTAGATCCAGTAGATCCAGTAGATCCAGAGCTTCCAGCCAACCCAGATGTAAAGCCAGATACTGAGTTTACAGGCTTCCAAAGCAATACACTGAGTAGCCAGAAAAAAGGTTCGCTGACAGATGATGCTGTCGGTTATGCAGAGATACGTGATGATAAATCAAGCTATGTTTGGGACGCAAAGCTTACGAATACGGAAATAATAGATGGTGAAAACGTTGCAATAGATGATCGTACAGGTGATAACTTTACCGGCTACGATAAGTTTATAGCCCGTGCAGATATGACCAAGCCTGCCTCTGTGAAAGCATCGGTCGAAGTCCAGCTAACCGGAGAAGATGACGCAGATTATGGTAATGGCTTTAAGGTGTACAATGGCTCGACTAAAGTAAAGGGTCCTTTAACACTAACCTTAGACTATGCATCTGTTTATAAAAACTTTGACTCACAGATGCAGATCGGTCATGTTTATGGTGATCCTGGGTTCATGGGCGGTGCTTTTGCCCGAGTTTCTACTGTCTATGTACAAGGTAATGGCACCAACCTTGAAGACATGCAGTACATGAAAGACTTGGCTAAGTACAACATTGATAACAATATCAATGACGGTATGGTCGCGTATAGCGGTGTTGCTACCTATATGGAAAACCTACATTTAAGCGATACTGACCGCGGTGGTGCAGTAGTTGATGGTACTTCCAATTTCAATGTCGATTTTGTCGGCGGTAAAGTAGATGGTACATTAACGTTTAAAGATGGCGATTATAAGTATATGCCTGCTGGTAATGAAATTAAGATAAATGCTGATATTAGTGGCAATACATTCGCTGGTAATCAGAATGGCATCGACACGGCAGGTGGGTTCTATGGTGAAGACGCTAACTTCATTGGCGGTATCTACCAAGACGCTCCAACTAAAGGCGGTAAAGGTGAGCTACCAGGTGAAGGTACGAAATTCCAAGGTACTTTCGGCGCTGAAAAAGTAGTCAAATAGTTATAACTATTTAAAATTATAGTTTTATTAAAAAAGCGCCTTAGGGCGCTTTTTTCTACATTAAATTTCTTTAAAAGTAAAATTTTTTAATAAAAAATAATAAAATAAAACTTTATACTGATATTTTAATTTAACAAAAGTCTATTTTATTAAAGTGTTGGTAATTTACTCATTATTTATTTATATGAACTATAGTTCAAAATTACAGCCTTTTTATTTGGTTATATCTTAAGGCAATGAATATTCTAAGGGACTGTTATTTCAATATAGTCAATCCACTATAAAATAAATACAGTGCTACTGGGATGAATTTTGTGCAGCCTCTGGGAACGCAGCACGCAAGCAGAATTTATACCAGTAGCACGCTGTAATGGCTGTACTCTTTTTATTTAGAACTAACTATATTAACAAATAATTTCTTAGTACTTAAATAGGTTGTATTTAACTTGATTAGCCATCTATTTCTCTAACTGTTTCTCATAATTTAGCTAAATATTTTAAAATTTATATAGATTTTATTTTATTTAAATCCTAAGTACATGAATTTAATACCTTAATAAAGGGCTCTTCAATTAATTTTCTTAAAGGAAATTCTATGTTTTAGTTGTTAAATCATACTTGGTATGTCTAATTTGATACATCTTATATCATGATTAAAGCTTATATTCGTCTCTTAGGATTAATTGGTAACTAAATATTACAATCGACAATATTTCATTAATAATTATTGACTTCTTTTGTACAATTTGTTTATCTATACATGTTAATGAACATATGTTTGCATGATTATATCCTATTTTAAACTCTTCATGGAGGAAGACGAATGTCACCTAACCGTCATTCAATTACAGCTGTATCGACAGCAAGAAAATTAAATACCCCGCTTAAAGCTAGTGTGGTTCTCTTAACTGCTATTATTCTAGCCTCGTGTTCGTCTAGTGGCGGAGATAATACTATTACTCCGAAGCCAACACCGGTTTTACCGGGGAATGGTGACACGGAAACCACCATAGATGAAGGTAATGCGGGAGGTAGCGGTAACGGAGGCGTTGGTGTTATTAGCGAAGCTGAAAAAGCTATTAAAGCAGCGGAAGCAAAAACCAAAGTAGCCGAAGAAGCGCTTAAAGTTGCTGAGTCTAAAACCAAAGCCGCACAAGCTGCCTTAAAAGCAGCCGAAGAAGGTTTTGGTAAAGAATCAGAGAAAGCCGCTACTGCAGCTAAAATTGCTATTGACGCTGCAAAAAAAGAAGCTATTGAAGCAAAAGCCGCTGCTGAAGCTGCAAGAGTAGAGGCGGTAACGAAAATTGAAGCGGCTGCAAAAGCATCTGCGTCAGAAGTAGATTTGGCTAAGAAAACAGCAGCCGATGCAGTCACAAAGATGAAAGATGCTGAAGAGAAATCAAAGACGGCAGATGTTCGTGCTCAAGCAGCGGAAGATAAATCGAAAGAAGTAGAAGAAGCACTTAAAGCAGAAGTATCTGCAAAAAAAGCAGCAGAAGAAGCTAAAGTTAAAGCGGAAGAACAAGCAACAGCTGCTCAAGCACAAGCGGCGATTGAAAAACAGAAAGCGGCCCAAGCCCAAGCCGAAGCTGACAAAGCCAAAGGCGACTTAGCTGCTGCCGCACAAGCGTTAGCGAAAGCAGAGCAAGCCTTAGCGGCTGCACTGGCCTCAGGGGGTGGCAATGCCGCCGCCCTACAAGCCGAAGTTGATCGCAGACAAGCCGCCCTTGAAGCCGCCAATGCTCAAACCATTGCTGCTCAGCAAGCTCAGGCCGCCGCTACTGCTCAAGCTGCCGCCCAAGTAACCGCTGCTCAGCAAGCTGCTCAAGCTGCCAAAGACGCCTTAGCCGCTGCCACCATTAAGAACGCCCCTGAATCGAAGAAGAGTGGTGCTCAGTCATTGAGTATCGATCCATCATCTGCTGGCTTACCTAACGCCTTTACCGCTACTAGCCGTGACTTTAACGCCACCAGTAACAGCGTTGAAGCCCGAGCAGACACTGCATCAGGTGGTCTATTACCAATCGTCAACGTCACCACCTCTGGCGCAGATGATACCAACTTACAAGGCGGTTTTAAATCGCACAATGATAGCACTGATATTACAACCGCCCTTGGCGTTTTACCGCTGACTTATACCTCAACCTATAAAGACTTTGGCGAGGACATGCGCATCGGTCACATCGACGGTGCAGCAGCCCTTGGCATAAACCAACTCCCAGTAAATGGAGTGGCTGTGGTTGGTAATGCCACTCAAGCGGCGAACGTTCCAACCGATGGCAAAGTCAACTATAGTGGCGATGCAACCTACCGCAAACTTGGTTTAGATCAAGCCATTGAATTTGGGTCCTCAGCATTCACCGCAGACTTTGTTGCGAAAAACCTAAAAGGTGATTTGGCATTCACTAAAGCCGGTAAGATTGGCATTAACGCTGACATCAACGGCAATCAATTCTCAGGTACTGCTGCTAATAATGCAGGCTATACAACCGAAGGTGGATTCTTTGGTGGTGATGCCCAATACCTAGGCGGTGTATATGAAGGTAATGGCGCTCAAGGTACTTATGGTGCTAAGAGTGACAAACAAACGACCGCAGAGCAAGCCGCTATTAAAGCCCAAGCGGACGCTGATAAAGCCAGTGCTGCCTTAGCAGCCGCCCAAGCTGCTGCTGATAAAGCCACCGCTGCCGCTGCTAAAGCCCAAGCTGATGCTGTCAAAGACCAAGCTGCGTTAGAAGCAGCAGAAGCTGCCTTAGCCAATGCCGGAACCGGTGATGGGGGTCTGGCTGCTGCATTGGCTCGCGCCGAAGCTGCTGAAGCTGCTGAAGCTGCTGCTTTAACCGCTGCCACAACGGCAGAAGCTGCTAAAGATGCCGCATTGAAAGCTCAAGCCGCTGCGGAAGGTGCGGCAGAAGCTGCGAGAATTGCGGCAACTAAAGCCATTGGTGATGCTAAGATTGAAGCGGATAAGAAAGTAGCAGTAGCCAATCAACAAGCTGCCGATGCAAAAGCACAAGCTGCCAAAGCTGATGCTGATGCTGCCACTGCTAAAGCTGCGGAAGCTAAAGCTAAAACTGAAGCAACTAAAGCTAAAGCTGATGCTACTACCGCGATCGCCGCAGCCAATGCCAAAGCAGATACCGCCAATCAACAAGCAACAGCTGCTCAAGCACAAGCGGCCCTTGAGAAACAAAAAGCGGCACAAGCCCAAGCCGAAGCTGACAAAGCCAAAGGCGACTTAGCTGCTGCCGCACAAGCGTTAGCTAAAGCAGAACAAGCTTTAGCGGCTGCGCTTGCCTCAGGTGGTGGCAATGCAGCCGCTCTACAAGCTGAAGTTGATCGCAGACAAGCCGCCCTTGAATCCGCCAATGCCCAAACCATTGCTGCTCAGCAAGCACAGGCCGCCGCTACTGCTCAAGCTGCCGCCCAAGTAACCGCTGCTCAGCAAGCTGCTCAAGCTGCCAAAGACGCCTTAGCCGCTGCCACCATTAAGAACGCTCCTGAATCGAAGAAGAGTGGTGCTCAGTCATTGAGTATCGATCCATCATCTGCTGGCCTACCTAACGCCTTTACCGCTACTAGCCGTGACTTTAACGCCACCAGTAACAGCGTTGAAGCCCGAGCAGACACTGCATCAGGTGGTCTATTACCAATCGTCAACGTCACCACCTCTGGCGCAGATGATACCAACTTACAAGGCGGTTTTAAATCGCACAATGATAGCACTGATATTACAACCGCCCTTGGCGTTTTACCGCTGACTTATACCTCAACCTATAAAGACTTTGGCGATGACATGCGCATCGGTCACATCGACGGTGCAGCAGCCCTTGGCATAAACCAACTTCCAGTAAATGGAGTGGCTGTGGTTGGTAATGCCACTCAAGCGGCGAACGTTCCAACCGATGGCAAAGTTGACTATAGTGGCGATGCAACCTACCGCAAACTGGGTTTAGATCAAGCCATTGAATTTGGCTCCTCAGCATTCACCGCAGACTTTGTTGCGAAAAACCTAAAAGGTGATTTGGCATTCACTAAAGCCGGTAAGATTGGTATTAACGCTGACATCAACGGCAATCAATTCTCAGGTACTGCTGCTAATAATGCAGGCTATACAACCGAAGGTGGATTCTTTGGTGGTGATGCCCAATACCTAGGCGGTGTCTACGAAGGTAATGGCGCTCAAGGTACTTATGGTGCTAAGAGTGACAAACAAACGACCGCAGAGCAAGCCGCTATTAAAGCCCAAGCAGACGCTGATAAAGCCAATGCTGCCTTAGCAGCCGTACAAGCTGCTGCTGATAAAGCCACCGCTGCCGCTGCTAAAGCCCAAGCTGATGCTGTCAAAGACCAAGCTGCTTTAGAAGCAGCAGAAGCTGCCTTAGCCAATGCCGGAACCGGTGATGGTGGTCTGGCTGCTGCATTGGCTCGCGCCGAAGCTGCTGAAGCTGCTGAAGCTGCTGCTTTAACCGCTGCAACAACTGCTGAAGCTGCTAAAGATGCCGCACTGAAAGCTCAAGCCGCCGCGGAAGGTGCTCAAATAGCTGCACAAAAAGCTGCTGAAAAAGCAGTAGGAGATGCTCAAGCACAAAAAGAAGCTAAAGAAAAAGCACTACAAGCTCAGAAAGTAGCAGAGAACGCTAAGGCTGTAGCAGAAGCTGCCAAAACAGAAGCGGAGAATGCTAAAAATGAAGCGTTAAATGCTAAAGCAAATGCTGAAACAGCAAGAGATGAAGCAATAGCGAGGGCAGAGGCGGCTGAAGCGGCAGCAGTAGTAGCTGGTAATCAGTTTGCTGCTCCAGATTCGAGAATATCGGGTTTCCAAAGCACTTCTGTAGATTCTGATGATGGAATTTTTGATAACAACTCTAATAGCTATAACAAATTAAAAGTTTATGCTAATGAAGTTGATTCGAGAGCATCTTTAAAACCAATTGATATTACCCTAAGAGGCGCTAATAACGGTGCTGCCGATAAAATCTATGGTGAAAACCGGAACGGCTTTAAAGAACATAAAGGCAGTACTTCTTTTGAAGGTCGTTTAGGACAAATTGTTCATAATCGAGATCTTAATTACTCTTCAGTATACAAAAACTTCGATGATCAAATGCAGATTGGTCATTTGGAAGGTAATATTAAGAACGGCATATTATACAATAGGAACCTTTCTAGTACCTATGTACAAGGTAATGCCACCAACCTTGGAGATATGGACAAGTTAACCAATGTCAATGAAGGTAAGGCCAATTATAAAGGTGTGGCTACCTATGTAGAAGGCGGAAAAATAGCGGTCGATGGTACCTCTAAATTCGACGTTGACTTCGTAGCCAAATCAGTGAAAGGTGAGCTAGATTTCGCTGATAAACAAGTCGATATCAATGCGACTATCTCCGACAACACTTTTGCAAGCGAGAAAGGCGCTGCTGTTAGTACAGTCGGTGGTTTTTATGGCAAAGGTGCCAGTTTACTAGGTGGTGTTTATGAAAGAGAGATTGGAAAGGAATATATCAAAGGCACTTATGGTGCATCTAAAGTAGATCCTACAGTTGAGGTAATACCAGATCCTACTGAGTCGAAAATGACTGGCTTCCAATCGACTGCACTGAGTAGTAAAGAGAAAACGTTACCATTTGGCCAAGGTCAGCTTGATAATGCTATCGGCTATGTTGAAATTCGCGACGATAAATCTGCTTGGACTGAACTGAAAACGGAGAATGGTTCTGAAGTACCAGTAGATAATCGTAAAGGTGATAACTTCAAGAGCTTCAACACGGGTGTCGTTCGTGCAGACATGGTCAAGCCCGATTCTGTGTTAAAACCTATTGAAGTGTTGTTGACGAATGCAAGTGGTGAAATCAAGGTAGATGCAGGAAAGGGTAATTTCAATCCAACTTATAAATATAAGGCTGTTTATGAGAATTTTGATTCACAGATGCAGGTCGGTCATGTTTATGGTAACTTCGATTCAGCTGCAGGCGACGTCTCACGTGCAGCCAATGTTTATGTACAAGGGTATCTGACTGCTCAAGCAGGTATAGATAAACTCAAACAAGTGAATGATGGTAAGGCACAATATAATGGTGTAGCAACTTATATTGAGAACATTCATTTGGCTGACAATGCTTCTACTGCTCCAATTAACGGTACTTCTGCTTTCAATGTTGATTTTGTGAATGGCTCAGTCGATGGCACATTATCTTTTGCGGCGGGTGGCTACAAGTATATGCCTGCTGGTAACCAAATCAATATTAATGCAGACATCACTGGTAATACCTTTGCTGGTAATGCCAATGGGATTGATACCGCTGGTGGCTTCTATGGTCCTGATGCAAACTTCCTAGGCGGTATCTACCAAGATGCATCAGGGCAAGGCGGTAAAGGAACGGTCGCTGGAACAGGTACTAAATTCCAAGGAACCTTTGGCGCTGAAAAGCAATAAATCGCTGTGACTGTGTAGAGTAAAAAAAAGCGTCTTAGGGCGCTTTTTTTCTCGCTTAAACTATTAAAGTCATTTAGGATGATTAAATTTATAAAGTAAACAAATGTGCTTTGGTAAGGATACCTATGAACAATCAATATATGCGTAAACCTCTCACAGCGTCGATCTTGCTATCAATGATGGCGATTTCTCTATCAGCTATAGCAGCCGACCCAGAATTACCAGAGATAGGACCTGAGCTTGATCAAGCTGCTGAACTTATCAAACGGCAAAACCAAACCTCAGTGTCAGATCCTACCGCACCCTCTACTGTTATCTCAGATTCAGAAGCACAAGATGCGATTAGAAGCCGCCAGAAACTTGCCGAGGCAACTGCTTACAATTTAGAAGCTTTAAAAGCCAATCCAGCTGCTTTTAGCAAGTTTTTGAATGATGCATTAGCTGCGCAAGATATGGTAACTGTCAAGCAGCTACTGCCTCATTACAAAGCGTTAGAGATTAACGATCCAATGCTAATTAAGTTCGCTGATGCTTTGATATATCGCAGTGAAGCTAAAAACAAGCAAGCCATTGAAATCTATCGCGGTATGCTAGCAGAAGATCCAGATTTTCATCCCGTACGCCTCAATATGGCAATCGCCATGCAAGCAGATAAACAGTATGCTGCTGCCAAAGAGCAGTTTTTAAAGCTACAGGCAGTTGATCTTCCGGCTCCTGTGATGGCTAGGGTTAAAAATTCATTGTCTCAGATAAAAAATTCAGAAAAATGGCAGTTTAATGCTTCTGCAAGTTATGTAAGAGATAACAATATAAACGATGCACCATCGAAGACTATTCAATCGCAGTTGGGTAATTCTGTTGAGCAAAAGTCAGCCAACGGTATTCAGGTCTCTGGCAGTGCAAACAAACGCTTTAATTTGCCCAATAATTTCTATGCTACCGTAGGCGGTAATGCGTCTTTAAAAGGCTATTGGGACCAAACTGATTATAACGATTACCTATTAACTGCCTCTGCAGGCGTTGGCTATGATGATGCAAAAAACGATGTTTCTCTGACGCCATTTGTGACCAAGCGCTACTATGATGAAGAGCCTTATAGTTTACGTAAAGGTGTAACTATAAGCGGCTCACGCTGGGTGAAGCCAAAGTTAAAACTATCAGCAACGACTATTTTTTCTAACGAAACATTCGAGGATGATAGTAATGCAAATCGTGAAACAGACGGAAGGTTTCTAGGATTAAATGCGTTCTACATTAAGGACGCCAAAGAGTATTTTTATGGCGGCTTAGGTAACTATCGAAATGATGTACCCAAATCCAGCATTATTAGTTACGATCGAAACTCTGTCAACGCCGGTTGGGGTAGAGAATGGAAGCGAGGTATCTCTACACTAACAACATTAGGATATGGCATTAAGAAATATGACGATCCTGCAGATGCCTATACAGCAGGAAGTGGGGCATGGAACGGCTATTATAATGCTGTGGGCGGGGAACCTGGCTCAACAAGAGAAGATAAAACCACTTCATTAGGTTTACAAGTATGGAAACGCGACTTTACTTTATTGGGACTCACACCGCGACTGGTATTCGACTACGAAACCACATCAAGTAACTTTGCTTATTATGATGATCGAGATGAAAAAGCAGCAACGATATTATTAACCAAAACCTTTTAGTAATACAGATTTGATAGGTTATTCTCATAAAAAACCTCGCCATTATTGTGAACTGACCCCCATAAGTTGGACACAACTTATGGGGTATTTTTATGCGTTACACACTAGGGCGTGTCCCTAATTGGAAAAAGCATATATAGGCGCTAAAATAAGGTCTATATTTTAGCAATCGTTAGGTATTCAGGAAAGATGGCCAGACAAGCATTAACCGATAATCTCTGGGAACAGCTAC